>JAAVDF010000021.1 GCA_014801945.1 Bacteroides sp. | reverse complement strand
TCATTTGGCATACGCGGCACGCCGCGTCCCTACAAATTTTAAACCGCTCTGTTTTTCACATCGTGGTGCAAAAAAATGCCTTAATTGAACGCCGTGTCATTGAGGATTTTTCCTTTCAGGGCATCGAAATGGCGGCGAGCATCCTTTGTGGTCAGATATTCGTCGATGGCATCGGCATGGCGTGATTTGTGCAGGTCAGTGCCGAGGAAATCCACATAACCTTTCTCAATGAGTTTTTCAGCAACACGTTTTTCGGTTTTTGAGTATGCGCCGGCGAGCGAAAGCACGTTGATCTGGAAGAGCGTACCCGCGCGGTGGAGTTGGTCGTATCGTTCGGGGCGACCTTCAAAATAGTAGTGATATCGTTCGGGATGGGCGAGGATGGGGCGATAGCCCTGCATGGTGAGATCAAAGAGGAATTGATCAAGCTGCCACGGTTCCTGAATGAAGGAATTTTCGACAAGGATATATCTGTTTGGGTAAGCTGTGATCTGTCCGCTTGCCAACTGTGCGCGGAAAAAGTCATCGATACGGTTTTCCGACGCACGGCTCAGTTCTATGTCCGGACAGGAGGTTTTCAGCGCGTCCTGTAATTCCTGCAAGGCCGGATCGAGAATGTCGGGGGTGTTCTCGAATGTCGATTCAGTTATGTGCGGTGTGGCTATTATGCGTTCGATTCCCCAATTTTTCATGCGTTTCACAAGTTCGACAGAAGTTGCAGTGTCGGGTGATCCGTCATCGACTCCCGGAAGAATGTGGCAATGTATGTCGGTTTTGAACGGTAGTTTGACCGGTTCGCTCTTTTTGGACAGAAAACTGAATAAAGCCATGTCTATTTAATAGTCTCTTTTGGATGTATCGTTGTGTGAAAAAAGGAGTGCAAATTTAGCAATATGCTCCCGAAAAACTTCCAACGTGGTGGTTAAATATTGTCAATTAGCCGGTTGCGTCTGCAATCGTTATGACGGGCGTGATGAGGTCAGGGCTGAATGTAGTCCGTCACCATGTAATCCACACCCATGTCGGCAAGTCGGTGGTAGTCATCGGGAGTGTTGACGGTCCATACGTTGACCTTGACGCCTGCATCGTGGTAACGTTTCACACAGTCGGCATCGACAAGATCTTGACGTATCTGCACGTCGAGTTTGCGGGCGCATGACCAGTCAAACATCTCCTGCCATTTTGCATCAGCCTGAAATTGCAGTTTGATGTCGGGATGGTTGGTCATGAGATATTCGATATAGTCAGGTTCGGATGTGAGTATCACACATTTGTCCGTGAGCCCCTTCTCGGCCACCGTTATCATGAGTGGTGTGAGGAAGGAGCACTGTTTTGTGTCCTTTGACAGAGTTTTCAGATGGAGCAGGGGAGCGACATTGTTTTTCTTACAGATGTCGAGAAACTCGGCGACCGTGCATACGGTCGATCCCTCGTATGCCGCGCTGTCTCGCTGCTGGGTGTAGCGTTCGCTCTTCAGATCGGCAAGCGTTGAGCCGGCTATCTTCATTTTTCCGCCGAGGCGGTCGGTCTTGCCGTCATGCGAGGTTACAAAGACAGAGTCGGCTGTCAGACGCACGTGTGCTTCCATCATTTTGTAGCCGCGACGTGCGCCCTCGTTGTAGGCTTCGGCTGTGTTCTCGATTGCGTAACCGCATCCGCGTCGGCCGATCAGTGTCGGATCTGCGGCGTGAAGCATTGCGGGGAAGCTGAGGCAGGAGAGGAGGAAAAGTGATATGATTCTTTTGGCTTTCATTTTATGGTGGTGGTTTTTAAGGTAAATTGAAGGGGTTGGATTGGAGGTAAAAAAAGATGTCGTATGTAGAGAATTTTATACGCGTATGAGTTCAAGAAGTATGGAGTTGGATGTGAGCCAGTGGTTTTCGGGTATCGTGATAAATCCGGCTTCACTTACATTCAGCATACCGGTTTTTATCAGTGGTTCTGCCTGTGAACTGAACTCATCCGCAATCTCCTTGCCGAAACTCTCGGTAATTTCCTGTATGTTCACACCGCGGGCCGTCCGCAGGCGGGTGATCAGCATATCGTTGAAAAGACTGTCGCGACTCTCTTCCTCTCGGACTCCGGTGTCAGCACCGTTGAGTGCGATATAATTTTTCAGATCGGAGGGATTGAAGGATCTTGTGTGGCCGTCCCATGAATGTGCGCCCGGTCCGAGTCCGATGTAAGGCGATCCATCCCAGTAGGACGAATTGTGGATTGCTTCACGTCCCGGCAGAGCAAAGTTAGAGATTTCATAGTGGCGGTAGCCGGCCGAGGCTGTGGCTTTGCACAGGTGGGCATACATGGTCTCTATCAGATCCTCGTCCGCTTCGGTGATCTTTCCGCGTTGCAGCATCGCGCTGAGGCGTGTCCCCTGCTCATAGGAGAGCAGATAGGCTGAGATGTGTTCCGGGCGGAGGTCTATGAGAGTTGACAGTGACCTCATCCATGACTCCATGTCCTGTCCGGGCAGACCGTAGATGAGGTCACAACTGATGTTGGCAATACCTCCTTCACGCAGGGAACGGAAGGCATCGACGGCACGCCGTGAGTCATGTCGGCGGCCGATGAGCGAGAGTTCGCTGTCCGAGAATGACTGTATGCCCATGCTCACTCTTCGGAAAGGAGTATATTCACGAATGAATGAGACCCATTCCGGGGTGACATCTTCAGGATTGGCCTCGATGGTCGCTTCGCGCAGTGGCGCATGGTCAAGCCGGAGTCCTTTGAGAAGCCGGTCGAGCGTAGCAGTTGGGAGTGATGACGGTGTCCCACCGCCGAGATAGAGCGTATCGACCGGTTCTGTGAGTCCTTCCGACCGCAGATTCCATTCATTGACGGCGGCATCAACGAATGCCTCCATCCATTCCCGGCGCGGGGTGGAATAAAAGTCGCAGTAGGCACACTTCGAGTGGCAGAAAGGTATGTGGACGTAGAGTTTCATCAGTGTTTCCGGCAGATGGTTTTGAAACCGCAGAATTTGCAGGCAGAATCATCAACTGCCTGCGTGAACGGCACTTCGGGATCAAACATCTCGGTGAGCGTGGCGCGGAAACGCTCCAAGAAGTCATCGTTGATGGTGCGGTAATCCAGAAATTCCTCTTTATTATAGATCAGTGGACGCAGACCGGTGGTGGATAGTGTCCGGAACGAGTAGATCTGTGGCATGATCGCATCTGTGTAGCCGATCTTTCCAGCGTATGCGTTGCAATAGAACATCAGCTGCAGGATCGCTTTGCGCCGATGGTCGGTCTCCGGATTGAAAAGCTCGTCGATATCCTTGAAATCTGTCTTGTCAGAACCGGTCTTGTAATCGACGATCCTGAGACGTCCAAGCCCTTCGCCGTAACGTCCGCCGGGATACACACGGTCTATACGGTCAATGAACTGGAGGATGTTCACAGTCAGATCATCTGAAATTTTCATCGTCCCCTCGACTTTGTGTTCACCGTCGATGAAGTCAAACGGTGCGATCTCCTTCTCACGTCGGAACATGAGGATGAGGAAGTGTTTCATGACTTTTCCGAGCACAAGGCTTTCGCCGGTCAGAGGAGTACGGTCGCCTTTTGGGGGACGATTGTACTTTTCGTTAATGAGTTCGGTGATGATACTGTCCATCTTCACCTCGTCGCGGATAAAGCCGTCGAGAATCTCTGTCGTGATCTTCACTTCGTCGCGGTCGCCACGTAGTTCCTTATACATTCGTTCGGCTACTTCGTGGAGGATGCTTCCGTAAGTTCCGGAATCCATGTAATCCACCACATCTTCATCAAGATCGAGTCGGCAGATGCGCTTCAGATAGAATGACAGTGGACAGTTTATGTAGTCATTGATCGCCGTGGCCGAGAGTGTGCGTCGGCCCGGAGGGGTAAACTCCCGTAGTTTCTCCATGATTTCGGGAGTTTTCTCCACCGTGATAGGCTCTTCTTCGAGGGGATGGGTGGTGAAGGAAGCAAGGTCATGGGTGATCTTGCATTCCGGGAAAAGGTATAGGAGTTGGGCTATGTAGCGCGAGATTTCACTATTCTTTCCGCTGAGGGTGCGTGCGTCGTAACACAACCTGACTTTTGACGCACGGGAGATAAGGCGGTAGAACGAATAGGCGAATATCGACTCCTGAAGCTCGGTCGTGGCCATTCCGTAACTACGGCGGAGAGAGTCGGGGATGAATGAACGGCTGTATTGCTTATGGGGAAACACGTGCTCGTTCATCGAGAGCATTATAAGTTTGTCAAAGTCGAGCGCACGCGTCTCAAGCACACCCATCACCTGAAGTCCGGCAAGCGGTTCGCCTGTGAAACGGACACTCACCGTCGAGATGGTCCGTTGAAGCAGTTCGATGAAAGTCTTGTCGCGCATGGTGATACCCCAGCGTCGGCTCGCGGCACGCAGATTCTCCAGTTCCACGAGGTAGGTGTCTAAGAAATAGTTATCGATTTTCAGATCCTTACGTCCGATGGTGAATGCGCGCAATCCTTCGATGAGGTTGAAGAAGTAGGTGTGGACTTCATCAAGGTTATTGGTATCGCGTACAGGTGTAAAGATGAAAGCGAGAACCGGCACGGTGGCATCGATCTGCGATGCGGGTACCATATAAAGCCGTCGTTCGAGTATTAGTCGAAGAAGAGAGTTGCACCCTTCTGGATCTACGGCCTGTAGCAGTGGATGGGTGAGCACTGAACGGAGATCCTCGTAGAAGTAGCTCCACTCATCACGTGTGCGGTAAGCACGCAGATGCATGGCTACGATGGCTGATATGAGCGACGAGATGGAGGTGCTTTTCAGCGGGAATCCCATCGTCACGTTGAGTGCTGTTATTTTCGGCGGGACAGCGTGGATCATCGGGATGAAGAGCGATTCATCCGGCAGGACCACTGCTGTGTCTATGGCGTTGGCGGGATTTTTGATTGTGCCGTCGCTGATCCACTCCGCAAGTTGCATTCCGGCCGCCTTGGTCTGACCGAAAGCTGTCGGGACCCCTGTAATATGGATTTCGGGAAACGTGGCTTCTTCCGGGAAAAGCTCTTTGAGGTCGTAGCGGGATGGAAAGCACTCCACGTTGCGGCGCATGAAAAAGACCGCGCGGTTGCCTTCATCGCGGAATGCAGGTGAGGCCATGTCCCAGTAGAAATCGGCTACCCCACGAGCCTGAAGTTTCTCAAAAATCTTGATTTCGGCGAGTGTGAGGACATTGAAACCGACGAAAATATACCGTCGGTAGGGCAGAGGTGAGCCTGTGGTCTTGCTGAGATAGTTGACGGCATTGCGGGCAAACATTCCGCGTGTGGCCATTCCGTTGTCCAGCAGGCTTTGCTTGAAGCGTTCGAAAAGCGTGTCGAGCACCTCCCAGAGCTTCAGGAATTTACTTTCGAGCGGCGTGGGTTGATCCTCATGAAGATGATTCCAGAACTGGTCAGGGCTCACGTGGACGAACCGTTCACCCCAGTAGCGGTTTATGATCTCGATCTGTTCGTCCGTAAGATAGTTGGAACTGACTTCACGGAAGCGTTTGAGATTTACGAAAAGCTTGTGTGGATCGGCGAGATAGAGATCCACGTCGTTGAAGTCATTGAGGAGCATTTCACCCCAGAAGATGAATTGGTCGAAATCAACCACCTCTTCGCTTAGTTTTCTGTATTCGTTGTAGAGAATGAAAAGCTGGTCGAGTCGCGGTGCTTCCGTCAGGGCCGAAAAACGGTTCGTAACCTCGGCTATGGTGCCGATTTCAGGCATTATGAACGGTTTGCCGTGGGCTTCGAGTGAGAGATAGTGACGGAAGAAAACACCGCTTCGCTTGTTTGGAAACACGAAGCAGAAATCGGCGAGTTGCGGAAGCTCGTTATGGATGTAGGCTGACGCTATCTGTTGGAGAAACGGTGTCATGGCTGAAATTCCGGTTGATAGTTGTGATGGTGACCGGTCTGTGAGGATAGGGAAGATATCAGAAATTCTTTATCAGTATGATCATCTTTATTGCGAAGTCGAAATTGACTATCTTACCGTTGGCGTTGCCGGCTATGTCGGTGGCCGCACGGTCCATTTCGGCTATGATCTTTTCGGCATTGTTCTCTGTAATAAAGCGGGCGAAGTTCTTGCTGAACGCAGCTTCGTCGCGGTTGAGGTAGAGAAGTTCAGGGATGTGGAAGTTATAGACGAAATTTTCGCGGATGAGCCGTCGGGCGTAGTCATAGAACTTTACTTCCTGTTCCCTGCCGAGGGCGGCAATCTCCGTGCTCCAGTCCTTCAGCCCCTTGACGTCGCGCTGATATGCGAGACGCATGAGACGGACGAAGTAGTCGAAAAACATACGGCTTACACTCGTGGCATCCATAGCGCGGAGGGCGGCGTTCATGTCACCGGCCGCTATATGTGCCATTGACATTGCGTCCTGCGGGTCGAGGGCGAGACGTGCGGTTAGGTAGGCAGCTATTGCATCGTCGCTCAAGCGTTTCATCTCGATTGGGCGGCAACGGGAATAAATGGTAGGCAGTATGGCCGAGGCATTGTCGGAAACAAGAATAAAGATCGTATCCTCAAACGGCTCTTCGATAAGTTTCAGAAGTTTGTTGGCCGTCTGCTCGTTCATTTTTTCAGGTAGCCAGATCACGACGGTCTTATAACGTGAGACGGTTGTGGTGACGGACAGACGTTGTTCGAGGGCCTCGCTTTCGCTGACATAGATCACCGGTTGGGCGTTTTTCTTGTCGAAATATCCTGTCCATCGTTCGAAATCCATAAACGGACTTGCTCCGACAAACTCCTTGAACTCACCCATATAGTCATCAGATATAGGAGCTTTCAGCTTGTCGGTTTTCACGACCGGGAAAACGTAGAGGCTATCCACGTGGTTGAACGATTCGTGCTGACGGCATGACGGACATTCGCCGCACGGTTCGCCGTCAGCGGTGGGTGACTGGCAGTGGAGATACTGTGAGAAAGTCCGCGCGAGCATGAATTTACCTATCCCCGTCGGTCCGTGAAGGAGCAGGGCATGAGGTATCCGACGGTCGGCGACCATTTCGCGCAGCTGACGCTTGACATTGTCGTGTGATGGGATTTGGCTGAACTTCATTGTAACGCAAAGTTACTCAATTAGCTCGACAAATGGAAACTTCGCCGAGGATTTCTACCGGTACGCCTCCAAATCATCTCCGCGATGTCGAAGCGACCATCTCTACTAATGTTATTTGGTGTGTCGCCTGTCATACATTTTTATCCTTACGATGAAACTTTATATTTTTTTGATGCGTTTAACAATTATGAATGGACTGATTTTAGGAATACTGTTGCCGTTTGTGGGAACTACCCTTGGAGCGGCTTGCGTTTTTCTCATTAAGAAGAACTTTGCTCCCCGTCTGCAGAAAGGACTTACAGGATTTGCAGCCGGGGTGATGGTGGCTGCGTCCGTGTGGTCACTGTTGATCCCATCGATGGAAATGACGGGAAAGGAAGGATTGGCCAGTATCGTGCCGGCTGTCGTCGGTTTCATGACAGGTATATTGTTTCTTCTTTTTCTTGACAGTGTGGTCCCGCATCAGCATTTCGACAGCGATCAGAGTGAGGGTCCGAAATCCCACCTCTCCAAGACTGCCAAACTTGTGTTTGCCATCACTCTTCACAATATACCCGAAGGCATGGCCATAGGAGTCGCGCTTGCCGGGGCATTGGAACATAATTCCTACATGCCTATGGCTGGAGCGATTGCCCTGTCCATCGGTATTGCCATTCAGAATTTTCCGGAAGGTGCTATAGTCTCGATGCCTCTCCACAGTGCAGGAAACTCCCGGTCGAAATCATTCCTGATGGGAACGCTGAGTGGTGTGGTCGAACCCATCGGAGCTATCATCACCATACTGCTTGCATCCATCGTCGTTCCGATCCTGCCCTATCTCTTGGCTTTCGCAGCCGGAGCGATGATCTATGTAGTGGTCGAGGAACTGATCCCAGAAACACAGGAGGGTGAGCACTCCAACATGGGCACGATCGGTTTCGCCATCGGCTTCCTCCTCATGATGGCTCTTGACGTCCTCCTTGGATAATGACGTAGATTTACCATGGTTATTAAAGTGGCCATGGTCATCCGGATTTTGGGTTGGGATTAATGGATTTTGGGTTGGGATTTGCCTTCTGATAGAACAACATTATTGTTTTATGTGGCGTTTTATATTCAAAGTACAGTTCTAATTATGAAAGATATAGATTTATCAGAAATTAAGTCTCCGGCCGACATACGGAAAATGAGTCTGCCGGAGCTGACCAAGCTTGCCGGTGAGATGCGCGGCGCGTTATTGGAAAAACTTTCAGTGCATGGCGGCCATGTCGGGCCGAACCTCGGAATGGTGGAAGCAGTGATAGCCCTGCATTACGTGTTTGACACTCCTGAGGATAAGATCGTCTTTGATGTGTCACACCAGACATATCCCCACAAAATGATCACTGGACGTATGGAGGCATTTACCGATCCCGCCCACTATGACGATGTCACCGGTTACACCAATCCTTCCGAAAGTCCCTACGACCTTTATTCGCTCGGTCATACGTCATCAGCGGTGGCTCTTGCTGCCGGACTTGCCAAGGCGCGTGATCTTCAGGGTGGAAAGGAGAATGTTGTAGCCGTGATCGGCGATGGTTCGCTCAGCGGTGGTGTTGCATTCGAAGGTCTTGACTATGGTGCTACGCTCGGCTCAAACTTCATTGTGATCGTCAATGACAATCAGATGAGTATTGCCGAAAATCATGGCGGCATATATGCTGATCTGCGTCTGCTGCGCAACACCAACGGTACTGCCGACAATAATCTATTCCGTGCGATGGGCTACAGCTACAGATATGTCAACTATGGCAATGATCTCAAGAGCCTTATCGATATGTTCAGTTCCGTGAAAGATATCGATCATCCTGTAGTGGTCCACATAAATACCATGAAGGGTATGGGTCTGCCTGTCGCCGAGGCGGACAAGGAGGAGTTCCACTATGCAGGTCCGTTTGATCTAAAGACGGGAGCACCGCTTCACGAAGAAGCTCCGCAGACCGCGCCGGAAGATTATAGCGAACTCTTTGCAAAGGGAATGTTGCGTCGCATGAAAGAAAACGGTAAGGTTGTAGCCATCACAGCCGGAACGCCCGGTGTGCTTGGATTTGACAAGGCACGCCGAAAAGAGGCCGGAAAGCAATTCATCGACGTCGGTATTGCCGAGCAGGCAGCTGTCGATTTAGCCAGCGGTCTCGCCAAAGGTGGTATGCGTCCGGTGGTAGGTTTTGTCAGCAGTTTCCTTCAGAGGGCCTATGATCAGTTCAGTCAGGACATCGCGCTCAACAAGCAGGCTGCCACGTTTGTAGTGTTCTACGGATCGATGTTCGGCATGAATGATGAGACTCACCTCGGTTTCTTCGACATCGCACTCCTCTCGAATATCCCGAATCTCATTTACCTTGCGCCTACATGTAAGGAAGAGTTTGAGGCCATGCTTGACTGGGCTGTAAAGCAGGACGAGAGAGCGGTAGTGGTCCGTACTCCCGGTTCGGTTGCCGTGTCGAATACTGAGATAGAACTCTTGGACGATTATTCAAAACCGACTTATGAAATTGTCCGCGAGGGCGACGGTGTGGGTCTCATCGGTGCAGGTTCAATGTTCGGGTTTATGCAGCAGGCGGCTGATCTGCTTGCACAGCAGGGAGTGAACGTCACACTTATCAATCCGCGCAACCTGTCCGAGCTTGACACCGCTGCACTTGACTCGTTGAAAGACTATAAGGTAGTGATCACTGCTGAGGATGGTATAATCGACGGTGGCTACGGACAGAAAGTAGCTTCATATCTCGGTGAATCACCTGTCAAAGTAGTGAATCTTGGTTTGCCGAAGGAATTCCTTAACCGTTACAATTATTCAGAACTCCAGAAGCGTTGCGGTCTAACTCCTGACCAGATAGCACAGACTGCCATGAGCGCGCTGAAATAAGAATTTTATCGCACCGCTAAAACGGTGTCGGAATCTAATTGGTCGTAGGGCCTGCGCTTGCGCCGGCTCTACGACCATAATTTTGATACCAGTGGTGGCATACGATTGTGACACGGTTTAAAATGTGTTTTAACATCTGATTTTTGGTGGGAGTTCGTGGAAAAGTTGTAAATTTGCATTCGTCATGCTTGATATGCTTAAATTTTCAAAGAAGCCCTACAAGGTAGGTCTTGTCCTCAGCGGGGGCGGGGCCAGAGGTTTCGCACATGCAGGTGCACTGCTTGCGTTGGAGGAAGTTGGTATAAAAGCCGACATCATCGCCGGTGTGAGCGCAGGTTCGGTGGTCACAGCGATGTATGCTGCCGGGATGCGCCCCGAAGAGATAATGACGGCATTCGCCGGTGTGAAGTTCGGTGATTTCGCCGAGCTTGGAGTCCCGCGAGACGGTTTCTTCTCGATGGACGGATTCAAGAAGTTCCTTAAAAAACAGATTCCCTACGAGAAGATCGAGGATCTTCCAATTCCGGCTCTGATCTGCGCGACAGATCTTGACAATAATAAGCCGGTGGCTTTCTCGGAAGGTCCGATAGTTGATTGCGTGGCTGCGTCGTGCAGTATTCCTATCGTTTTCAAGCCTGTGAGGATCAAAGGGGTAACTTACGTCGATGGCGGAGTGCTCGCCAACCTCCCTGCGTGGGCTCTGCGTGACAGTTGCAAGTATCTCATCGGCATCAACTGCAGTCCGGTGCCTCCGCGCGGCAAGCCTACGTCGCTCATGGATATAGCCCACCGCACTTATGACCTGCTTGTGAAAAATAATTCGCAGAAGCAGATGGATCTCTGTGACCTTGCGGTGAGTGTCAACGATATTGCATCCTACAAAGTATTTAATCTTAAAGAAATAAGGCGAGTGTTCCGTTCAGGCTACGACAGCACTCTCGCCGCGCTTCTTGACGCGGGCTTCACCCATCACGGTCCGCGAAAAAAATCATAAATCCTGCGGACAGCTCCCCTCATCCGTGCATATAATAACACTCTGTATCTACACAAAGTAGCAACCATTCAGTATGGATCGTAAACCTATAATCTACCAGTTATTACCACGACTTTTCACCAACACCAACAATCAGTGTATGCCCGGCGGCACATACATGCAGAACGGATCGGGTAAAATGAATGATATCACCGAGGCAGTCCTTTCGGGAATCAAGGAACTCGGAGTGACCCACGTATGGTACACCGGCGTGATAGAACATGCCACCAAGACCGATTACAGCGAGCATGGTATACGTCCGGACAATCCTTACGTCGTGAAGGGTCAGGCCGGATCACCTTACGCCATCAAGGATTACTATGACATTGACCCTGATCTCGCGGTCGATGTCGAGAACCGTATGGGTGAGTTCGAGGCACTTGTGGCACGCACTCATGACGCGGGTCTTGAAGTGATCATTGACTTTGTCCCCAACCACACCGCACGCTGCTACAACAGCGATGCGAAACCTGAAGGTGTCCGCGATTTCGGCGAGGATGACAATACGGAGATGTTCTTCAGTCCGGATAATAACTACTACTATATAACCCGTCAGCTTTTCGCGCCGTCCATAGATCTCGGTTCAGGCAAGAAGGCATACATCGAGTTTCCGGCAAAGGCTACGGGCGATGACTGCTTTACGGCTTTCCCCGGTGTCAACAACTGGTACGAGACCGTCAAACTAAACTATGGCCGTGATCCCGGCAACTGGACCGGACATTACCGTCCGATCCCCGACACGTGGATGAAGATGCTCCACATCCTCCGCTTCTGGGCATCGAAGGGTGTCGATGCGTTCCGTTGCGATATGGCCCACATGATCCCCCTTGAATTCTGGCAGTGGGTGATTCCCAATGTCAAGGATCGCTATCCTCATGTGAAGTTCATAGCGGAGCTTTACGATGTCGGGATCTACCGTGATTTCATAAAAATAGGTGGTTTCGACTATCTCTATGACAAAGTGAATCTTTACGATACACTCCGCGGCATTCAGAGTTCCAATTTCTCGGCTGCGACAATCACAAATTGCTGGCAGACAGTAGAGGGTATATCGGAACACATGCTCAACTTCCTTGAGAATCATGACGAGCAGCGTTTCGGTTCGAAATTCTATGCCGGCGATCCCGCCAAGGTCATTCCGTCGCTCGTGGTCAGCTCAATGATCTCCACCGGACCTATGATGATCTATGCCGGACAGGAATTGGGAGAGCAGGCCACGGATGCCGAAGGTTTCAGCGGCTATGACGGACGGACGACTATATTTGATTACTGGAGCGTCGGGACACTGCGCCGCTGGTATAACGGTGGTAATCCCGATGGATCGCAGCTCACTCCGCGCGAACGATGGCTGCGTGCAAAGTATTGCTCGATACTTAAACTCTGCAATACCGAACGTGCCATCTCAGACGGTCGTTTCTTCGACCTGATGTATGTCAACTATCAGAATCCCACGCTCAATCCTCACCGCCAGTATGCCTTCCTGCGCTCGTGTGACGGCGAGACGCTTCTTATAGCCGTCAACTTCTCGTCTGATTCGTGTGATCTCGCGATCAACATGCCTCTTCACGCTTTCGAGATGCTGAATATCCCGCAGGGTGAGGTCATGGCTACCGAGCTTCTGACACGTGAGTCAGATATGAAGGATCTGAATGCCGACAAACCTTTCCGCACAATGATCCCGCCATACGATGCGGTGGTATGGAAGATCCGCCATCGTGACATCAAGCCGTTGGGATAATTTTTACACGGTTGTTGTAAGTAATTGCCGTTATACAAAAAAGTCGCTTCATCGATAATCGGTGAAGCGACTTTTTTGATTGTACTGTCCGGTTGTTACTTGCTGTTTGCAGGGAGCGTGCGATACTGCTCTGAGTAGCGGAGCACCTGCGGCAGATAGTCCTCGCTGTAAGTGATGGTGACATCGGTGATGTTGCCGTCCTTGTCAGTGACAGGGGTATAGACGGGATTCACGAAGCCCTTGTAAGGAGCGATGTCGAGAGTTGCATAACGGTCAAGGACTTCCTTGTGGAGGGCGGGATCAACCTTGACGGCGTATGTCTCGACGAGGTCACGTCCGGCCTCATAATCGCCCTCGCTCTTGATACGCTGCACTTCGCCGAGGAGCTGACCGAAGAGGTCGCGGAGCTTGCCGTAGTCGTTGATCTTGATGAAAGTCTTGCCGTCGCGTTTCACCATTTCGATCACGTTGTCGGGCTTACCCTTTTCATAGGCCCAAGCGGCGATAAGCTGACGGTTGCGCATGTGGGCTTCCTCCACATCCTTTCCGGGCTCGATGCGCATGAGCTGTGTCATGAGGCCGTTGAGGATATATTTGTAATATGAAGCCTTATATGCATCGGGGTTGTCGAGCAGACCGAGTTCGAGGAGCTTGGGATCGGCGAGATAGTAGAGCGCGAAGAGGTCAGCGCGGGCTTCTTCGAGTGTAGAACCGTGGGCTTTGAGGGCATCGGGATCCACACCGGGGAGCAGACGTCCGGAAGCGTGGCCGAGACATTCGTGGAGGTCGGTGTGGAGGTTATCGGTGATGAAGAGATATTTGTCCATGAGATCCGATGTCTCCTGATCAATGACAAACTCTTCATTGAAACCATTGCCGTGCGAAGCCTCATCGTAAGCTTGGGTGATGTTTTCGAGAGTCACGGATTTCGAACCGTGTGCCGCACGGATCCAGTTAGCGTTGGGGAGATTGATACCGATGGGAGTTGCAGGGTAGGAGTCACCCGCGAGGATGGCGGCAGTGATCACTTTCGCGCTTACACCCTTGACTTCGTCTTTGCGGAAACGGGGATCGACGGGCGAGTGCTTCTCGAACCAGTCGGCATTGCCTGAGATCACCTCCGTGCGGTGAGAGGCATCCTCATTCTTGAAGTTGACGATTGACTCGAATGCACCTGTCATACCGAGGGGGTCACCGTAGCTTTCGATGAAACCGTTGATGAAATCAACTCTTGAATCAGTGTCCTCGACCCATGCGATGGAGTAGTCATCGAAGGTCTTGAGATCACCTGTAGTGTAGAAGTCGATGAGTTTGGCGATGATGGCACGCTGCTTGTCGTTTTCGGCATACTGGCTTGCCTTGCCGAGAAGATCAACTATACGGCTTATTGATTCGGAGTAGAGACCGCCCACCTTATAGGGCTGTTCGGTCACCTTGCCGTTCTCTTTCACGACGCGTGTGTTGAGTCCCCAAGAGATAGGGGTTGCATCGGTGGTGTCTTTGCGGGCGTTGTAGAAATTCTCGACTTCTGCCTGAGTCACTCCCTCATAGAGATTGTTGGCCGATGTAAGGATGAGATCGGCACCTTCCGCCTGATTGACGCGCTTGGGCATTACATTAGGGTCGAAGATGACGGTGTAGAGCATTTCGGCATTTTCGGGCTGCTTGTCGGCGGGAAGTTTGCTGACGTTTTCAACGAGAAATTCGCGCGAGAAGGCAGGGATGAATTTATCCATCGAGTAGTGATGGTGGATGCCGTTGGCAAATTCTATCTGTTTGAGATATGTTTCGAGAGCCTTGAATTCCTTGCTGTCGCGGTCACCGTCATAGTTCTTATACACGTTCTCGATAAGATCGCGGATGGCAAGATTGTATTTGCCGTTCTGATCCCAGAGGATGTCACGACCGGTGAGGGCAGCCTCGGTGAGATAATAGATAAGTATGCGCTGCTGGGGTGTCAGATTTTCAAAATCGGGCACTTGGTAACGGAGCACTTCAATGTCAGCGAAGCGATCGACTGTGTAGTCAAAGTCTCCTGCTTTTTCGTCAGTGGCTTTCGATGCACATGACGTGATGGCTAAAGCTGCCATAGCGGGGAAGATGAATTTTGTTAAGGACATGATTGATTTATCTAAACTCTAAACTTAAAAATTTACTCCACATAGAGGACGAGACCTTTGAGGTATTCGCCTTCGGGATGATAGATGTTGACGGGATGGTCGGCCGGCTGGGTAAGCTGATGGAGGATGCGCACACGGCGTCCCGACATTGCAGCAGCGGTAAATACAGCCAGACGGAACTGCTCCTTGCTGATAGCCTGCGAGCAGGAGAAGGTGAAAAGTATGCCGCCGGGGGCTATCTTTTCAAATGCGGCGGCGTTGAGCCGGCGATAGCCTATCATGGCGTTGCGGATGGCACTGCGATGCTTTGCGAAAGCCGGCGGGTCAAGCACGATGAGGTCATAAGCCCCTTTTTCCATACGTGCGAGGAACTTGAACGCATCTTCGGCGTATGATTTGTGGCGTTCGTCGCCGGGGAAATTCAGCTCGATATTGGCATCGGTCAGTGTGATGGCCTTGGCCGATGAATCGACGGAGTGGACGAGCTCTGCACCCCCTCGCATGGCATAGACGGAGAAACCGCCTGTGTAGCAGAACATGTTCAGCACTCTTGCGCCCTGACTGAATTTCTGGATCAGGGCTCGGTTGTCACGCTGATCCACGAAGAAGCCTGTCTTCTGGCCCTTGAGCCAGTCGATGTTGAATTTCAGTCCGTTTTCGATTGCTATGTTGGTGTCGAAACCGCCTACTATATAGTCGTTGACCGGATCGAGACGCGCTTTGAACGGGAGGGTGGTTTCCGATTTGTAATAGACATTCTTTATGCCTGCTCCCGGCAGACGGGTCAGCTCCTCGGCTATAATGTTGCGTGCGAAGTGCATACCGGGACTGTGGGCCTGAAGTACAGCTGTGTCACCGTAAATATCGACAACGCATCCGGGGAGGAAGTCTCCCTCGCCGTGGACAAGACGGAAGGTAGTGTTGTCGGGACGTATGAGACCCAGTCGCTGACGCAATGCCCATGCCTGAGCAAGACGTTCGGCGTAGAACGATGCGTCAATCTCACGTTCGGTCGGATCGAGCAGACGGACGGCTATCGAGCCGATTTCGTAGTGACCGACACCGAGCGGACGGCCGTCGGCGGCCTCGACGCGCACGGTCTCGCCTTCTTCAAGACCTTCCGGCAGGTGTGCGATAGCACCGGAAAATACCCAAGGGTGGAAACGCAGGAGCGATTCCTCCTTGCCGCGTTTCAGGGTTATCGTTTTTAGCTTTGATGACATTGTTTTTGATTGATTTGACAGCTTGCGGTAAAAATCTTATTTAAAGAATGCCCTGAACACATCATTGCCGTTGGCATATATCAGCAGAAGGAGGAGGAAGGCCATGCCGATGTACTGAGCTACGATGAGCACCTTTTCAGGGGCTTGCTTTCCGGTAATGATTTCCCAGAGCAAGAACATCACGTGACCACCGTCAAGACCGGGGATAGGGATGATGTTCATGAACGCGAGGGCTACCGAAAGAAAGGCTGTGATTTCCCAGAATGAAAGCCAGTTCCAACGTTCGGGAAACATATTGCCGATGGCACCGAAACCGCCGAGGCTCTCCGCGCCTTCCTGAGTGAACACATGCTTCATTGATCCGACATAGTTCGAGAGGGTGGTCGTCCCGATCTCCCATCCTTTGGGGAATGATTCGAAGAAGCCGTAGTCAACGGTGACGGGCTTATACACATCGGTGATCGGTTTGAGCTGGAAACCGAGTTTGCCATGGGAATTGGGTGTGACGGTCACACTGACGGTCTTGCCTCCGCGCTCCACCGTCACGGGGATTGACTTGTCGGCATAGAGTTGCAGTGCGGAGGTCAGTTCGGTATATGACGGGGTAGGGATGGTGTCGATAGCTACGATGTGATCCCCTTCCTGAAGTCCGGCTTTAGCAGCGGCCTCACCCGGTACGATACGATCGATATAGACCGGTATGCGGTAGGCAAGGAAACCCTTGTCATCATTGAGACGGAAAAGGAAGTCGTCGGGAATGTTGATATTGACGGTGTCCTTGTGGTTGCGGATCACGGTGACCACGTCTGCGTCCGCCATCTTGTAGGGATAGTCGCCCTGCGAGGCGTCGAGCAGTTTGCCGTCTGCCATATATGGGATGTCACCGTTGCGGAATCCGATTTTCTGTGCGGCGGGAGTGAAGTCGAAACCTTCGGTAGCCGCATCGAAGGGGATATACTGTGCGCCCCAGTGCATGGCTATACCGGCATAGATGAGGATAGCGAGAATAAAATTGAACATCACGCCGCCGAGCATTACGAGCAGGCGTTTCCATGCAGCCTTGGTGCGGAATTCCCAAGGCTTGGGCTCTTGTTTCATCTGTTCGGTGTCCATTGACTCGTCGATCATGCCTGCGATCTTGCAGTAGCCGCCGAGAGGTATCCAACCGATTCCGTATTCAGTGTCGCGCCATGAGCTTTTGTTGGGGTCTGCACCGGGTTTCGGCTTAGGTTTCCACTTGAACAGTGAGAAGTAGGGGTCGAAGAACATATAGAACTTCTCGACTTTTATGCCGAATATGCGGGCGAAGATAAAGTGGCCGAACTCATGGATGATGACCAGAAAGGCCAAGGCAACGATGAGTTGGGCTGCTTTTATGAGAAATGTTTCCATAAAATGAGAGTGCGGATTTGGGGATAAGGGTTATATATCAGACATGGAGAGGGATTCGGCATCCGGTGTGTTCCTCGGCAAACTGGATGGTCGCGCGGTGTGTGGCCACATAGTCCTCAAGCGATGGTGACTCGACGAAAGGTATGGCCTCAAGTGCGTCGGTGATCGTAGTAAAGATTTCGGGGAAGCGGATCTTTTCTTCAAGGAACGCACGGACAGCCACCTCGTTGGCTGCATTGATGATACATGCGGCATTGCCTCCGCGGTTAAGCGCGTAGGGAGCCAAGGTGAGGCATGGAAATTTTTCGGGATCAGGTTTTTCGAAAGTCAGCTGTGCATAATCGCTGAGCATGAGCGAACGCTCGGAGGCGGGCAGACGCGAGGCATCTCCGAGGGCATAGCGTATGGGCAGACGCATGTCGGGTATGCCGAGCTGCGCCTTGACAGCACCGTCGATAAACTCGACCATCGAGTGGACGATTGACTGCGGATGGACCACAGCCTCGATCCGTTCCGGGGCTATGTCGAAAAGCCAGCGCGCCTCGATGATTTCAAATGCCTTGTTGAGCATTGAGGCGGAGTCGATGGTTATTTTTGCACCCATGTTCCAGCGTGGATGTTGCAGGGCCTGTGCCGGAGTAACGTCTGCAATATGTTCGCGCGTGAATGTGCGGAACGGACCGCCGGAAGCAGTGATGATAAGCTTGCTTACCGTGGCCGGATCTTCTCCTACAAGACATTGATATATGGCTGAGTGCTCGGAATCCACCGGTACTATGCGAGTGGATGCTTCCGTCATGAGCCGTGTGATCAGCTCACCGGCCACAACGAGGGTCTCTTTATTGGCGAGGGCGATCTGTTTGCCCGCACGGATGGCACGTATGGTGGGGAGGAGTCCGCTGTAACCGACGGTTGCGGTCACGACGGTGTCGAAATCCGGACGCTCCATAGCGTCGGCGAGGGCCGCGCTTCCGGCGGCGGTCTCTATGCCGAGAGGCGAAAGTACATCGCGCAGACGTTCGTATTTCGATTCATCCGCTATTATTGCGAGTGACGGACGGAATTTGACGGCCTGCTCGATGAGTTGACCGACATTTGATCCTGCGGCAAGCACAGTGGCTTTGAATCGGTCGGGGAAGCGCGAGATTACGTCGAGAGTCTGCGTTCCGATTGACCCGGTTGATCCCAGTATGGCTATATTATGTGGCATGGATTTTGATTTCACAGTTAAAGACGCATTGCGTTTAAGAACTGCAAAAATACGGAAAAATACTCAATTCTGGCACGGTTTTTGCTGAAATAATAGTAAATTTGCATACATTAAGGTAACCATCGGGAGACTGCCGGATCGCTTCCGGACCGGACTTCCCGCGAATTGCCGATAACCCAACCCTATGAATCACCATATAGACATTTCCAAGGATATTGAGCGGCTGCTGTCACAGCGTCGTGTCAATGATGCCCTTGACCTGATTGATAATGCCGCCGCTACGCTCGGCGCAAGTCCCGAACTCCGTTCGGCCACATCGCGTCTGCGCGAGAGCTACCGGTTCATGACGCACTATGCCCTAAAAGGTATGCCCGATCCGGCACGCCCGGAACTCTATGCGTCAATCCTTGCCGACATAAGGACTCTTGCCGATGAGCTTCACCGGCGTTCACGTCTTGAGGATGCTCCAACTCTCTATTTCAACACTCTCCGCTATCAGCGGATGCGTCCCGATATAAATATCGCCTCGCTTCTCGATGAATACCGGAGGGTGAACCGCCGTCTGCAGATGGCCATGCTGACAGAGGATGTCGAAAAGGCCGGTAAGGAATTCGCGCAACGTGCCGAGGATCTTGAAAAACAGATCTTCAACCAGATATGGACCACCTATCCGCTATCTGTCGATGATGCGGCTGCAATAGGCGCATTGCTGACCGATATCTCGCTTCCGCGCCATTTCAAGCAGCTTGTGGTTTCGTCCGTAATGCTCGGTCAGATGGAGTATCTGGATGAAAAACGCCTGCGCCTGCTGATGGATGCCTACGGCTCGGATGATAGTGAACTGTCGGTACGTGCTCTCTGTTCGTTACTGATCGTCATGTCGATGCAGCGTGACCGTCCTTTCTCGCCTTCGCTCGTGCGTCGTTTCGATTCACTGCGTGAGATGCCCGGATGGAATAAGGATGTCAAGATGGCATTGCTGCAGTTCATACGTGCCCGTGACACTGAGCGCATAGGCCGTAAACTGACCGATGAGGTCATACCCGAAATGATGAAGCTTCAGCCTGAGCTTGAAAAACTCGGTTCGATGCCTGTTGATCCTGAATCAATGGAGGAGAATCCAGAGTGGGCTGAGCTGATTGACAAGTCCGGTGTGGCTGATAAACTGAAAGAACTTCAGGAGATACAGGAGGACGGGGGCGACGTGATGATGGTAACGTTCAGCAAGCTGAAGACATTCCCATTCTTCAACGATATCGCCAACTGGTTCCTGCCTTTCCATACCGATCACTCCTTGATAGCTGGAAGTAACGACGCTTCGGTCCGTATGCTTGCCGATGTGATGGGTGGTGTGCCCGTGTTCTGCAATAGCGATAAGTATTCAGTTATTCTCTCCCTCTCGCAAGTCCCGGAGGCGCAGAAACAGATGATGTCTGCACAGCTTAAAGCCAATTCCGCACAGATGGCTGCCATGAGCATGGGTGATCTTGATCAGTCGCTCAAAGGCCGCGAACGCATGGCGGGTAAGTATGTGCAGGATATCTACAGATTTTTCCGTCTCTTCCGCCGTAAGGGCGAGTTTTCCGATCCGTTTGCCACCACGCTTAATCTCGTGACCGTCCCGCTTCTCGCGGACATTTTCGATGATACGGACACACTGCTGCTCGTAGGCGAATTTTATTTCCGCCACAGGCATTTTGCTGATGCGTTCGATGTGTTCCTGCGTCTCTCTGAGAAAGTCCCCCCTACGGCCCAGCTATATCAGAAGATGGGCTATTGCATGCAGATGCTCGGAGCGGTTGACAAGGCTATCATGTACTACGAGCAGAGCGAACTGTTGAATTCCGAAAGTCGCTGGACCATCAGGCGTCTGGCTAACTGTTATCGCAACGTGCGTGACTGGAAGAAGGCTGTGGAGTACTATTCGCGTATCGCCGCGGCTGAGCCGGATGATGCTGGCATAGCTCAGAATCTTGCTCTATGCCATCTGGAGGCTGGACAGATCTCCGATGCGGTGAATCTGCTCCATAAGGTTGAATTTCTGCAGGGTGAGTCTGACCGGACGTCGCGTCCGCTTGTCAGATGCGCGCTCCTTGAGGGAGATATCGAAAAGGGACGCCGTTACTCCGGTCATGTCCTGTCGCGCGATCCGTCGGCGACCGATTTCCTTAATGCCGGACATCTTGAGATTCTATCAGGAAATCTTGACGAGGGTGTGCGCCGTTATGCCGAGTCTATCGCCGCCGATAATTTCGAGGTCGGTAACTTTGTCAGGACGATGAGGGAGGATATGGAGACCTACAGTGGTCTCAAGGCTATCGATCCCTTGACCCTCGGACTGATATTTGATGAGGCTATCCTCCGTTCCGCTTCCCTCGGACATAAAGTCTGAACCATTCTGAACCGGTCATTTCACATTTTATAAACAGAATATGCGTAAAATTCTTTTATCGGCTTTTGCCGCTGCAAATATTATGATTCAAGCTCAAAATCCATTTTTTCAGGAGTTCACTTCCGCACCCCACGGAGCTGCTCCGTTTGACAAGATAAGTTTTGCCGACTATGAGCCGGCCATTGACCGTGGAATCCGTCTCGGCCTTGAGGCTGTCGATGCCATAGTCAACAATCCGGATGCCCCGACATTCGACAATACGATTGTCGCTCTCGAAAATGCCGATGCGGACCTCAACCGCGTGCTCCTCGTATTTGATCCTCTGCTTTCGGCCATGAGTGACGATGCCATGATGGATCTTTCTATGAAGATCACTCCCCGGCTTTCGGACTATTCCACTTCGGTGTCACTCAATAAGGGTCTTTGGGAACGTGTGAAGCATGTCTATGACCATCGTGCCGACTACAATCTCGCCAAGGAGGACAGTATGCTTCTCAAGAGAACATACGATTCATTTGTGCGTAACGGTGCGCTGCTCGAAGGTGAGGATCGCGAGACTTATTCGCGCCTGTCCAGCCGTCTGAGCGAACTGACCACACGTTTCGGACAGAATGTCCTGAAGGAGATGAACACCTACGAGATATGGCTCACGGCCGATGACCTTGCCGGACTTCCCGAAAGTTCTGTCGAAGCGGCCTCGCTTGCCGCTAAGGAGAAGGGGCGTGATGGTGAATATCTCTTCACTCTCGATCAGCCTGTCTATATGGCTTTCATGAAGTATAGTGACCGTCGTGATCTTCGTGAAAAGATGTATCGTCTCTACACCGGGCGCAACGTCAAGGGTGAGTACAATAATCTTCCTGTCATGAAGGAGATTGCCGAGACACGCATGAAGATTGCGAATCTCCTCGGCTATCCGACCTACGCCCACTATGTGCTTGAAAAGACCATGGCTAAGAAGCCTGAGAATGTCTATGGACTTCTAAATTCGCTCCGCGATGCCTACATTCCCGCTCAGAAGGCTGAGTTTGCCGAATTGACTGACTATGCGTCGAAACTTGAGGGCAAAAAAATGGAGATCCAGCCTTGGGACTACAGCTACTATTCCAATAAGCTGAAAAACGCCAAGTATGCCTATGATGAGGAGAAATTGCGTCCGTATTTTGAGCTGAACAATGTCATTGACGGTGTGTTCGGTCTCGCCACCCGTCTCTACGGTGTGACGTTCAAGAAGAATCCGGATATTCCCGTCTATCATCCCGATGTGACTGCCTTTGACGTGATTGACCGCGACGGTTCGTTCCTCGGTGTGATCTATACTGATTTCTTCCCGCGTTCGAGCAAGCGTCCGGGAGCATGGATGACCGAATTCAAGAGCGAGGAGATCAGGCCTGACGGCACTGTCGTGCGTCCCCATGTCACTATCGTGATGAATTTCACCAAGCCGACCGGATCGAAACCCTCGCTTCTCACTCCGTATGAGGTCGAGACATTCCTGCATGAGTTCGGACATGCTTTGCACGGTCTTTTCGCAAGCACTAAGTATGCTTCCCTTTCAGGAACTAACGTGCTCCGTGACTTTGTAGAGCTTCCATCGCAGTTCAATGAGAATTATCTTACCGAAAAGGAATTCCTTGACGGTTTCGCCCGCCACTATCAGACCGGCGAGGCTATTCCGGAGGATCTTGTGAAGCAGATTGTAAGTTCCTCACAGTTTGGGGCCGCATACGCATGTCTGCGTCAGCTCAACTTCGGCCTTATCGACATGGCATGGCACAGCATCACATCTCCCGTGGATGATCCCGCGAAATTCGAGCAGGAAGCCGGTGCATCCGTCGCCATGTTTGATCCTATCGAGGGTTCGGTTACCGGTAGCACTTTCTCACATATCTTCTCCGGAGGATATGCCGCCGGTTACTATAGCTACAAGTGGGCGGAAGTGCTTGATGCCGACGCGTTCGCTCATTTCAAGGAGAATGGAATTTTCGACAGCGAGACAGCCGATTCTTTCCGTCGCAACATCCTGATGCGCGGTGGTACTGAAGATCCCGATGTCCTTTACCGCCGTTTCCGTGGCAAGGATGCTTCGATAGACGCACTCCTTGAACGCGACGGCATCACTCCCGAAACTCCGAAATCAGGCAAGCTCTCTCAGCCGCTGGACAAGTAAACGAATGCCATGTGATATTAGCTGAGTATTAATCCTCCAAAGATCATATAAACGCCGTGTGATTTNNGANNTCNNAAANCNCACGGCGTTTATATGATCTTTGGATTTATCTATTATTGATATGNATGGATAAATTATNCGATGATCAATTCATCCAAGGGNCGTTTCGGGACGATGTGNTGATCNTTTCCGTCGCGGTAATAACGAATGTCCGCATCCATTGTGCCGTCCGTGTCAGTCAGCTCCACTGTTTCGGCNGGATAGCCGAGNGCAAGNACGTAGAGCGGTTTATAATAGTCGGGGAGATTTNANACAGTGCTTACGGTTGCANCATTGAAAGCCTTTATGATGCAGCCGTGGATTCCAAGAGTAGATGCTCCGAGAGTTATAGCTTCAAGCTGAAGACCGTCGTCACAAAGACAGTTGGTTGTAAGGCGTGTGTCAAGACATTGGATAAGATAGGCAGTCGGACGTTCATGCTCTTCCGGNCCATCCCAGTCAGTGAGATAACCGGCCCATTTGAGTGCGGGAAATAGAGCGGCACATTCATCTTTCGAGCAGATAATCCTNTAACGTAATGGCTGGAGGTTTCTTGCGGATGGACAGAAACGNACCAGTTCTACAAGGCGGCNCAGTGTGTCATTGGCTATCNGACGCGAGGCATCGAAACGGCGGTAGCTACGGTCACTTGCAAGNAGNGNTTTCAGTTCATCGAAGGTGGTCATGGTGCGTAATCAGTTTATAGGGTGNGAAATTGTAAGGAGATCATTTTTTANAAGAAGTGGTATGGCCTGTCTCCGGGAGGTAGTCGAAGTAATCGAACACGGCTTCACCTTGTCCGGAGGGAGAAGTGGCGAACAGACCGATGAACGTACCGGTGAAACCTCCGGCGGTCTCCGTGGAGAGATAGCGGGTGTTCATGTCGGCGATAACGGTATAGGTATTNCCGCCATCAAACGAGCAGGCAAACCTGTAGGTATTCGGAGAGGCCGTGACTTTAAGCTCGACAGTCGAGCAACCGTCGGGGAGCGGGACGATTGGTTCGTAGTGAGTGAGTTCGTTGAGACGNTAGCGAAGCTCTACGGCTTTGCGNCCNTTTTTCTGACGTGTCAGGAAAAGATCGTAGTGCGACTGTTCGGATGCGAATATGCTTATACCTGCTTCCATCCCGACGGGTGCATCTTCAAGACTCACTTTNGTTACAGCCGTGAAATTGATATGNTCCTGCCGGCGCAGGATCAATGACGGAGATGACTTNCGGTTGTCGAGGGTCACNTCTGTAGCCTTTACCCTGAGTTGACCGTTGTCAAGTGAATAGTTGGTCATGTCGGGGTTTCTCAACCACACCCATTCAAATCCGAAGTCTGGGCCGTCAAAATCATCGCGCGGTTCCGCAGGTGCGGAGGGCTGAAGCGGNAGCGTAGGGACATCCATCGTGAGATCTATAGTNCCGTTGCCGTTGACTACCGGCCATGCATCCTTGTCCCATCTTACCGGAGCGAGATAGGTTTCGCGTCCAAGCAGATGATGNGCCCCGTTCTGCTGACGGAATGCCAGACATACGAGCCACCATGATCCGTCGGGAGCTTGGACGAGATCTGCATGGCCTGTTCCCTGAATGGGATTATATTGTCCGGCGCGGTTGAAATGGGTCAGTATCGGGTTTGACGGATTGGGTGTGTAAGGACCGTAAATNTCCTTGCTGCGCGCTATGGTGACACCGTGGCCCATTTCCGTACCNCCTTCCGCAATCAGCAGATAGTACCAGCCGTCTTTTTTGTAGATGTGGGGTGCTTCCGGATATCGTCCNCCTGTACCATCCCAGATCCTCCGGCTTTCAGTGAGCTGTTCGCCGGTGAGCGGATCTATCTCACACAGTGTGATTCCGTTGTCNGGATTACTGACCATGTAGCAACGGCCATCCTCGAAGTACAGCGATGGATCGATACCTTCCTGCTTGAGCCACACCGGATCGCTCCATCCNTTGGCCGGATCGGTGGTGTGGACAAGGAAGTTGCCACGGTTGGAGACATTGGTGGTGATCATGTAGAAACGACCGTTGTCATAGCGTATGGTCGGAGCATAGATACCACCCCAGACATTGGCTTCCTTGAGACTCAGCTGACTCTCCCTGTCGAGCACATGGCCGATCTGCCGCCAGTTGACGAGATCCTTGCTGTGATAGATAGGTACGCCGGGNAAATAGCAGAACGATGAGTTGACAAGATAGAAATCATCACCTACGGCCACGACTGANGGATCNGGGTGAAAACCGGGTATAACGGGATTGTCATAACCAGCTGCATTCAGTCGCGGCATGGTGAGCAGGAGACCGATCGCCAGTGCCTGTAAAGTTTTCATGAAATAAGGTTTTTAAGGATAAGTGATGGATTGGGTAGGNCAGACNGCTTATTTCTTTTCAGCCGGTTTGTTNTTACTGTCGTCACACGNGGTTACTTCTGTTGCAGAGTAGCCGATTTTTGCAAATCCTTTCTGTATGGCTTCAACCGAGGTCTTTTCGGGGTTATAGACCACCTTTACAGTCTGGCCGGAGAGTGANGTGTCGATGGATTTGACNCCCTTTTCAAAACGGAGATTGGATTTGATCTTTTTCTCGCAGTTTTCACATGACATTTTGGGCATTACGGTGAATACTGCGGTNGCCTGATTGGGTTTCTTCGCGCTTGCACCCACACAGAGGGTCATGAGNAGGAGAGCGATGCTAAGGAGACGTTTCATATCAATTTATAGTTTAGTGTTTATGNTTAAAGCTTANAGATATTTTGTGAAGTTGTAGCGGAGACCGGCGTAGATCATCGCGCCGTGGATAGGTGCGTGGACCATTGTCGCATCGAAGTCTGGTCCCCACGGATCNGATGCCGATATGATGGGNTGTTTCTGTCGGTAGCCCGTCAGATTCTCGCCGCCGATGTAGATGCTCCAGTGACGGAAGTTGCGCGTAAGCTGCGCGTTGAGTTGTGCGTATGGATGGTAGCGTTCGCTCCACGACANTGCCCCGTCAGCCGTGCGGTATGGATCGGGATTNCGGCCACTGCCGTTGATGGCACAGGTGATGTCGAGTTGCCACAGTCCCATATCGGGTGTGTANCCAAGNGTGATGAGACCNTTGTTGCGCNATGTCAGAGGCTTACGGNGCATTCCGTTCCCGTAGTTTGCTTTAACGTCGGTCAGACGGTAGGCAGCTGTCAGGTTGAGATCGGANAGAATGTTGTAACTCGCCTCGANCTGAAATGTNTGTGAATATGAGCGACCGCCGAGATTTCCGATGATGGCTGCATGAGGATCTGCGTCAAGGTTGAGCAGGAGTTGGTTGGCGAAGCGGGTGTANTAATACTCCGCNGACAATCCGAGTGATTTCCCCCACAGGCGCAGTGATGAGGTCACGCCTGTACCGAAATTCCACGCGCTTTCCTGCTTGAGATCTTTTTNGATAACGAGCCGGCGTGATGATGCAAGGAGGTAATGATACTCGGCAAGCGGATGTGGCGAATGGTAGCCACGTCCGGCTGACAATTGCACTGACAGTGGATCCATGATGTTGTAGCGGACATGGAGACGCGGTGTGAACATCATACCGTAAANCGAACTGTGGTCGAGNCTCACNCCGCCCATAGCTATGAGACGGTTGTCAATNTTGAGAGTGTATTGACCGTAACCGCCGTATGTCATTTCATGGCTGTCAATATCATTGACGGGAGCGGAGAGATCGTTGACNGCGCGCAGATGCTGACGGTAATTGTCATAGACCATGCTGAGTCCTGCCGAGAGGGCATGAAGATCATTCCATTTGCGCTCGAACATGGCNGAGACNTAGGCTTCNCGCTGGATCACATCGTAGAGCTTGCGTCCGTAATCCGAATTCTGATCATGAAAGCTCATAGAAGCGATCATGGCTACATTTCCGTCGTTGTCACGGTCAAAAATGTAGGCATTTTTCGTGAAGGCTTCTANACGGCGGGTGTCGATATTTATGATGTAGGGATCTGAATAATGCTGACCGTGGGCTATCTGTCCGCTTTTCCGATGCTCATCAAGATATTTGACAGCAGCCTGAAAGACATAGTTTCNACCGAGGTAAGCCCAGCGGTTCATCCCGGCAAACTGGCGGATACGCGGAGCGTCGGCAAAGCCGTCGTCATTTTCATCATGAGATTTGAAAGAGTTCTCGCCATGAAGCAGGATCGCNGTGCTCCATTTGTCGCCGAGATGGATATTGCCGTCGAAATTTCCTTCGACCTTACCGAGATGGTCAGCATAGAGGTTGGCNGAGAGACTCGGATCAAGCTGAGGTTTCTTCATCTCGACGTTGATCTGTCCGGTGATGGATTCATAGCCGTTTTTTACNGAACTCGCGCCCTTGGACACCTGAATGGACTGCATCCACGGACCGGCTATGTAGCCGAGGCCGAATGGACCGGCAGCNCCGCGGAAGTTCGGAATNTTTTCTGTAAGCATCTGCACATAGCTTCCTGAAAGTCCGAGAAGTTTTATCTGACGTGCTCCGGTGGCTGCATCGCTGTAGCTGACATCGACTGACGGGTTTGTTGTAAAACTTTCTCCAAGGTTACAGCAGGCCGCGCGTTTTAGATCCGACGCGGAGATGACTTCAGTGTTGAGCGAAGTCCCGCGCAGTTTACCGAGNGTACGGCGTTCGGTGACGACGACTTCCTGAAGATCAGTCGTCAGGGAGTCGGGCACTTCCGGTGATGGGNTCTGTGCCAAGGCTGAAANTCCGCATGTCAGTGCGAGGAGGAGCGTGTGAAGTCTATCTGTGTTTGGTTTCATCAGTTTCTGTGTCAATGCTTTCAAATCCACCGCGAAGTTACGAAATTTCCGTGACAAAATTAATGTTTNGGGAGTGACGGATAGCATGGANCTAAGGAGAAAGAATAAGAGCGATGCGGTTNCGNCACTATACATGGTGACTTGACCGACATCGCTCGGATTATTAAGAGTTACTTGACAATAAATGTTTTGGATCAGCGGATCTCTATGTCGAGAGGTTGCGCCACCGTCCATTTGGTATTTATGGTCACTGTGGCTGTTGCGGGATCATATTTCCATGCTCCTTTCGAAAGCTTCCTGCCATCAACAGTGATTTCATTGGGNCGGACATCGAGAAGGTGGATCTTGAANGTCATGGTCTTGACGGCAGGTGCACCGGGATAAGTCCCCTCAGAGCTGACATGAATGTTNATNCCCTCGACTGATGCCTCACCTCGGAACGTTATGAGTGAGTAAGCTTTGTCAGCGAGTGATGAGGTTGATTGGCGGTCATCTTCATACATCACGTATTCCGACTGGCCGAGGTAGGGATAATAGTTGACTGTGTAGCGGTCTGTGCGGTAGTCGCCAGTCGATTCCATGTNATAATCAGCTTGCGGGAGGAATGCNCCGGCACGTACGAAAAGCGGAAGTACGGAGAGCGGNGCAGGATAGGTNATAGTGTCTCCACCATGATAGAACTTGGCCGGATTGTTGTAATCCACCCAAAGACCGTCGGGAAAAATGATCTGACGCTCTGTNGTGGCAGGTGTAAGCACCGGNGCTACGAGGAGGTCGCGTCCCCAGAGGTATTCGTCNGTTATATCGTCATACTTCCCGCTTCCNGTCGCATAGAAGTTAAGCGGACGGACGAGTGGCTGACCCTGCGAGGCGTTTTCGTAGGCCAGAGTGTAGTTATATGGTAGCCAGCGGTAGCGTTCCTTAATGAGCGGAAGGATTATNTCCTGTTGATCAGGATATTTGTAGGGTTCGGCTGTGGCCTGCGCGTGGGTGCGGAGGATAGGGGAGAAGAGTCCGAGCTGAAGCCAGCGCACATAGAGTTCCGGATCGTAGGGGTGGTTCTCATCAATGGCAAATCCGCCTACGTCGTGGCTCATATANCCGAGACCGCTGAGGCCAGAGTTGAGCATGATGGTGATCTGCGGTTGCAGTCCTCCCCACGAACGCGACACGTCTGTTGACCACGGAAAGACGCTGTAACGCTGGAGACCGGTGGTGCCGCCGCGCATCATTGTCATNAGACGTGTGTCGGGGAAATCGGNTTTGAACATGTCATATATGACCTGACTCCAGTCGTTGCCATACTGGTTGTGATATTCACGNGTGGTGAGACCATTNGCATGCAGGCCGGTCTCNGGATGAACTTCGGGTTCGCCNAGGTCGCCCCACCAACCGCCTACACCTTCTTGGGTCAGNGTGCGGTAGCGGTCAGCAAGCCATTTGCGTGTTTCGGGGTTGGCCATGTCAAACATACCTCCTTCTCCCACCCAGATGGTCACTTCCTGCGGATTGTCGGTCGAGTCCTTGAGGAGGAGACCTTTCGAGGCAAGTTCGTCGTAATTTGCGAGACCGTTGGAGTTACGGAGGATGTAAGGTTGGGAGATNATCACTGTATTGACNCCCTTCTTCTTCAGGTCGGCAAGCATTTTCTTATGGTCAGGCCACTGGACGGGATCCCATTCGAGGCGTCCCATATCTTGTTCCTTGCCATACCAGTAAAGGTCGAGGACTATACCATCTACAGGATAGCCTGCACGGCGGAGGGTGTCAACCACGCCTGTTGTCTCGTCCTGAGTACGGTAACCGTATTTCGATGTTATGTAGCCCAAGGACCAGAATGGAGGAAGATCCTGACGGCCTGTGAGGGCAGATAGTTGGCGTGTGGCGTCGGCAAGCGTTCCTGCGCCGTTTATGAAGTAATAGGAGATCGGAGTGCGCGATTCAGACGTATAGACTATGGGATTTGACATCACCATGCGGGCTGCGGCGTAGTCATCGAATACTACGGAGTAGCCGTTGGACGAGATGAAGAGTGGCATGGTGATATTCATTTGATTTATTCGTGGATCACCGGCGGTGTAGCCGTAGTTCTGACGGTTGTACATAACAAGCGTGTCACCGGCGAGATTGAAACTGTGACCTCTCTCGCCAGCTCCGTAAAACGATCCTGTGCCCATTGTCGAGAGTGAGATCGTGGGTTGTCCGTCCGCATCTGTGCGGAGGCCGGGATCGCTCACCGCTTTGTTTGCACCGGCGTTGATATCGACTGCACCGCTTACGCTATCGACACGCACGACTATGCCGCTACCGGTGGTCATGAGGGCTATTCGGGGTGAGGAGCTTATAGTTGCTTTGGCCGTTGATCCGGTGAGTACGGAAGCGGCTGAAGGCTTGATCTCCTCGCCGGGGAGACAGTTTGTAACTTTGATGATATTGTCGGTGACAGGGACAACTGTCACCTGTCGGCCTGAAGGTGTCGTAAGTTCAATACGTGCCGAAGATGTCTGAGCCGAGACATGCGGGGTGAATAGTTGGGTGGCAAAGATCAACGCCAACGTTCCCGTCAATTTGGCAGAACCGATGATTTTCATATCTGATTGGAAGTGTAAGTTTGAATTTTAGAAATGTAGGATTCCCTGATAAATTTTTACGCTTCACAAAGTTAATGAAATTTCTGATAAACAACAAACGGTTAGGCGTCCTCGGATAATTCCATCGTGGCAAAGATNCNTGCAAAGATGGCCGTCCCACTGCTGATTTAAAGATTAGGGTATTGTCGAAAAAGTAAATCGGCTTCGCAATTCAAATTTGATGCGAAGCCGATAATAATTTATTGAAAACGATAAGACATCAAGACTTATTTGCCGAATATACCACCTAACATGCCACCGGCCTTACTTTTAAGACCGTCAATGACGTTGTCCTTGACGCTGTCGATATTGAGATTGCCTACACTGCTGAGCAGACCGTCTGCATGAAGCTTTGAAATGATGTCGGGCAAGGAAATATTTTTAAGGTCGAGACCTTGAAGAACNCTTGTGACCTTAGAGATATCGAATGANTCACCGAATTTTTCCTTGAGTTGGGCGAGGATTTCTTGGATGTCCATGTTTGCTGTGGATTTGAGTTATCGATTAGAGTTTTTTATTTAAACGTCCGGAGGATTGGGATGGTTTAAACTACGATAACATTTATTCGCTCAAACAGATGGTTGTAACTGTGAGTTGACTTTCGCGTTTCAAGTCTCCGATGATTGGTCATCTGATCCAAACCGATCCAATTTACGGCATGTCCATTTCCAAGCTCTATAATAAACATAAAGAGTGATGGCCGATAATAATATCAGGGTATAGGATGAAGCTAAACCGTTATCACGAAGGATTCGGTTTGCGATAACAATGATTGCACTGAAAATCCCGATAAAAATGAGAAATCCGATAATGAATTTCCACTTTGCCAACTTACTTATTCTATTTATTACTGGTCATGACAGTTAAGTCTTGATTTTAATGAGAAGATTAATTTTCAGTAAAGTTAATCTATTTGTCAGATTCACGCAAACATTGTGGATTGAGTAAGGGAATGTTTCTGCCTCATAAAAAATCCCGGTTGCCAGTCTGGCAGACGGCAATCGGGAGTGAGTTAATTAGAAAATAAGTTCTGATCAGTTCTGGCCGTAATATGCGCCCGGACCGTGCTTGCGGTTGTAGTGCTTCTCGATGAGGAGGGGATTCATCGTGAGGTTGGGATTGACCCCGTATGCAATGTAGGCCATTTTAGCTACCTGTTCGAGCACCACTGCGTTGTGAACGGCATCGGCAGGACTTTTGCCCCAAGTGAAAGGACCGTGGTTCTTCACGAGCACTCCGGGAGTGTGCATGGGGTTCATGCCCTCGAAACGCTTGATGATGACGTTTCCGGTCTCAAGTTCGTAGTCGCCCATCACTTCAGCTTCGGTCATGTCGGGGGTGCAGGGGATGGCGTGATGGTAATAATCAGCGTGGGTAGTTCCGATGTTGGGAAGGTCGATACCTGCCTGAGCCCAAGCTGTAGCGTAGGTTGAGTGAGTGTGGACCACACCGCCGATCTCAGGGAAAGCGCGGTAGAGCGCGAGGTGTGTAGGAGTGTCGGATGAGGGACGGAGATTACCCTCTACGATGTTGCCGTCAAGGTCAACCACAACCATATCCTCAGCCTTCATATTGTCGTAATCTACACCGCTGGGTTTGATGACCACGAGACGGGTTTCAGGATCGATACCTGATACGTTGCCCCATGTGTAGATGACGAGGCCGTGTTTCACGAGATCAAGATTGGCCCGGAACACTTTTTCTTTAAGTTCTTCAAGCATTGTCAGTAATATATTTTTTGTTAGTTGGAAGATCGGGATGTTCTATCAAGTGCTGCAGAAGGAATCTCGCAACCACTCTCAGCAAAGTCCGTCCCAAAAATAGTCATAATTGCGGAGATATGCAAAAATAAGCAGATAAACACTGATTTCTAAATTTTTATATATCTTTGCGCTTTAAACCATTTATATAATCAATAATGGCAAAAATTAGAGTTCAGGATACCAACATTACTATCATTAATGTAGATGGGGAGGACTATGTGTCTATTACAGATCTGGCGCGTCATAAGAGCGATGATCCGAATGCAGTTATCGGAAACTGGATGAGAAATCGGAATACAGTTGAGTTTCTTGGTATTTGGGAAATTCTTTACAACCCGGAATTCAAACCCCTCGAATTCGAGGGGTTTAGAAAAGAGGCCGGTTTAAATGCTTTCACGCTTTCTCCAAAGAAGTGGATTGAAACGACAAATGCTGTCGGATTGATCTCAAAATCTGGACGATATGGTGGAACCTATGCGCATAAGGACATCGCATTCAAGTTCGCAAGTTGGATCTCTGTTGAATTTGAACTGTATATTGTCAAAGAGTTCCAAAGGCTTAAAGCTGAAGAACAAAAAGCGATCGGATGGTCGGTTAAACGGGAGCTATCGAAAATTAACTACCGCATACATACTGAAGCCATAAAGCAAAATCTAATACCGAATGAAGTTTCCAAAACGCAGATAAATATGATCTACGCAAATGAAGCAGATGTGTTGAATGTAGCGATGTTTGGTCTGACTGCAAAACAATGGCGGGAAGCTAATCCGGATCTGAAGGGTAATATCCGGGACTATGCGTCGGTCAATGAACTCATCTGTCTGTCGAATATGGAAACCTTGAACGCCTTGTTCATTGATCAGGGTATGCCTCAATCTGAGCGGCTTGTCAAACTCAATCAAATCGCAATAAATCAGATGAGAATATTGGATAATGACGGAAGCGGACAGAAGCTATTAAAATAAAAAAAGTATTAAGACTTGACCGAGGTAGATTGAGTCTATTGGAAATAATGGGATAATTTACTACCTTTGTAAGTTATGAATTTCCAGTTATCTTCACAATATAAACCGACGGGTGATCAGCCACAGGCCATCGAGCAACTTGTGGCTGGAATCAAGGCCGGGGAGAAGGCGCAGACCCTCCTCGGTGTGACCGGTTCGGGCAAGACGTTCACGATGGCTAACGTCATAGCACAGATTGAAAAACCCACACTAATCCTAAGCCATAATAAGACCCTCGCGGCCCAGCTCTACAGCGAGTTCAAGGGATTTTTCCCTAACAACTCGGTGCAATATTTCGTGTCATATTACGACTATTATCAACCGGAAGCCTATATACCGACGGTCGATAAATATATCGAAAAGGATCTTATGATCAATGACGAGATCGAGAAACTGCGTCTCGCCACCGTCTCCGCGCTGCTTTCGGGCAGGAAGGATGTTGTGGTGGTTTCATCCGTCTCGTGTCTCTACGGTATGGGTAATCCGGAGGATTTCGACAGTAATGTCGTGACAGTGAAAGTAGGGCAGAAGATAACGCGCAATAAGTTTTTGCGCTCGCTCGTGGGGTCGCTGTATTCGCGCAACGAAATGGAACTCTCGCGTGGAACCTTCCGCGTGAAGGGGGACACCGTGGATATACGCCTCGCATACGAGGAAATCATAGTCCGTGTGACTTTCTGGGGTGACGAGATCGAGTCGATCAAGACCATCCATCCTTCCGACAATACGTCGCTTGGCTCACACGATGTCTTTCAGATCTATCCTGCCAACCTCTTCGTGACTTCCCCCGAACGCATGGGGTCGGCCATCGGACAGATTGAGCTTGATCTGGGTGAACAGTACAACTATTTCATGCACGAGGCAAAGGAACTTGAGGCGAAACGCCTGCTTGAGCGTGTGACCTATGATGTCGAGATGCTTCGTGAGGTAGGCCATTGTTCGGGTATCGAGAACTACAGCCGTTATTTCGATGGCCGTCAGCCGGGAATGCGGCCTTTCTGTCTGCTCGATTATTTCCCGAAGGACTTCCTGACCATAATCGACGAGAGCCATGTGACTCTGCCGCAGTGCAGGGCGATGTATGGCGGTGACCTTTCACGAAAGATGAATCTCGTGGAGTATGGTTTCCGTCTCCCGGCCGCCCTCGACAACCGTCCGCTTAAATTCGAGGAGTTCGAGCGTCTGACCCCGCAGGTGCTTTACGTGAGTGCTACTCCTGCTGACTACGAGCTTGAAAAGTGTGAGGGGGTGGTGGTCGAGCAGATCATCCGTCCCACCGGCCTTCTCGATCCGGTGATAGAAGTTCGCCCGTCATTGAATCAGATCGACGACCTCCTGCATGAGATCAACGAACGCATAGAGCGCGATGAACGCGTGCTTGTCACGACTCTCACCAAACGTATGGCCGAGGAGCTCAACGACTATCTTACACGTCTGCGCATAAAGACTGCCTATATCCACAGCGATGTCGATACACTTGACCGAATAAAGATTCTCGACGGTCTGCGGGCGGGCGAGTTTGATGTGCTTGTGGGTGTCAATCTTCTCCGTGAAGGTCTTGACCTACCGGAAGTGTCGCTCGTGGCTATCCTCGATGCCGACAAGGAAGGCTTCCTGCGCAGTCACCGTTCGCTGACTCAGACCGTAGGACGTGCGGCGCGAAATCTTAACGGTACTGTCATCATGTATGCCGACAAGATCACCGATTCCATGCAGCAGACCATCGACGAGACGGCACGTCGCCGTGCGGTGCAACTTGCCTACAATGAGGAGCACGGAATCACGCCTCAGGCTATCATCAAGGCGCGCAATTCTATAATAGGGCTTGAGACTGATGACGAGACTGCTGACAACCTCAAGGCGGCACGTTCGCGTGCATCCGCTTCGGCATCGACAAAGCAGCAGAAGACCGGCCGCTCGAAAGCTCCTGTACCTTACGCGGAGGAATACAGCACAAAGGTCAATCTTGCCGCCGATCCTGTCATGCCGTATCTGTCGGCCGAGGCGTTGCAGAAACTTATCACCAAGCGCAGACTGGAGATGGTCGATGCGGCCAAGCGTATGGACTTTATCGAAGCTGCAAGGCTGCGTGATGAGGTCTTGGCTATGGAGGAGCATCTGGCAAACATGTCTGCTGAAAGTAACGCCACTGAAACTAAGAGTGAATAAGCGCAAATCTGATCTGACTGTCCGAACGGACTTTTTATCCCTTTCCGACAAAAAACTATGAAGCAAGTCAAAAGAATACAAGATAAATCCGAGACACCGAAAATATATGGCAAACAGCAGCCACAGACGGCTATCCGTCTGCCATATCCTCCGATTGACCGCTATCTCCCGACGAGCGTGAAGGAGATGAAAGCTTTGGGCTGGGATCACGTGGATGTGGTGCTGTTCACGGGTGATGCATACGTGGATCATCCCTCTTTCGGTGTGGCTGTCCTCGGACGGGTGCTTCAGGCTGCGGGCTATAATGTGGCCATAGTGCCACAGCCAAACTGGCAGGATGATCTGCGTGATTTCAAGAAATTCGGTGCTCCGCGACTGTTTTTCGGCGTTTCGGCCGGAGCGATGGATTCGATGGTCAATCATTACACCGCCGCACGCCGCCGCCGTAGTGATGATGCCTACACTCCCGGAGGTCGTCACGGTGCGCGCCCCGATTATCCGACCGTAGTTTATTCGAAAATACTTAAAGAGCTTTTTCCTGACACCCCGGTCATCGCTGGCGGTATCGAAGCCTCCATGCGCCGTCTGAGTCATTATGACTATTGGCAGGACAGGCTGCGCCCTTCGCTGCTCGCCGATTGCGAAGCGGATCTGATCAGTTATGGTATGGGTGAGAAAACCATCCTAGAGATCGCACGGCGTCTCGACGACGGCGAGACTATCGGTTCGATGGTAGATCTTCCCCAGACTGTGGTTCGTGTGTCTGATGCTGATGCGGTCCCGGCCGATGGAGACATAGTCCTCCATCCGTATTCGGATTGTCGGCGTGACAAGCGTCTTCAAGCCGAAAATTTCAAGCATATCGAGCAGCAGAGCAATGCGATGCACGGACGCACGCTGTGGCAACGTCACGATGATTTCTGGGTCAAGGTCAATCCGATGTATCCTCCGATGACCACCGGTGAGATAGATGCTTCGTTTGATCTCCCATACACGCGTATGCCGCATCCGCGTTACAAGGATAAGCGTATCCCGGCCTACGATATGATCCGCCATTCGGTCAATATTCACCGTGGATGTTTCGGCGGGTGCTCATTCTGTACAATTTCCGCACATCAGGGAAAATTCATAGCTTCACGAAGCAAGGAATCTGTGCTGCGTGAAGTGCGTCAGGTCACACAGATGCCTGATTTCAAGGGCTATCTGAGTGACGTAGGCGGTCCGAGTGCAAACATGTATCGTATGGGNGGAAAGAATCTTGCTGTCTGTGAAAAGTGTCTCCGCCCCTCCTGTCTCCATCCAAAGGTCTGTCCAAATCTCAACACTGACCACCGTCCGCTGCTGGATCTCTATCATGCTGTGGATGCCATTCAGGGAGTGAAAAAATCATTCATAGGCAGCGGTGTGCGCTATGACCTTTCGATGCATCCTACCGGTGACGGAAAGATTGATGCGGCCAACCGCCGATATAACGAGGAGCTGATCACATCCCATGTTTCCGGCCGTCTGAAAGTTGCCCCCGAACACACATCGGATACCGTGTTGAACATGATGCGCAAGCCTTCATTCCAGCTTTATCACGAGTTCAGCCGATTCTTCGATACCGTCAATTCACGTCACGGACTCAAGCAGCAGTTGATACCTTATTTCATATCTTCTCATCCGGCGTGTCGGGAGGTAGATATGGCTGAACTTGCAGCCGAGACCAAGGAACTGAATCTGCATCTCGAACAGGTGCAGGATTTCACGCCTACGCCAATGACACTATCGACGGAAATATATTATACGGGTTATCATCCATATACCGGCGAAAAGGTTTTCACGGCCACTACTCCGGAGGAGAAACTGGCACAGCGGAAATATTTCTTTTGGTATGACCGTGCCTACCGTCCCGATATCACCCGGTCACTCCAGCGCATGAACCGTCCCGACCTGCTTAAAAAACTCTTCCCGGCTCAAGCCGCCTATCCTTATCGAGGAACGAAAAATGAGAAATATAGGAGATAAATGTCGTGAATACGAGGATCAATTGACTATTTCATGTAGTCTGTAGAGTTTGATGAGGTTGGATTCTTTGATTCTGAATCCACTGCCGTGGTCATGAGGCTTACCCATATTCTTCCCGCTCCCGTAAGTTCCCATGCGGATATCGTAGCGGATCTCGCCTGCATCGACCATCGATAAGAATTGATCTAATGGAGCATCCATGTATATTTCGGCTGAATCAAAGTAAAATTCCTCAGAACCTTTATGGAACTTTCTTTGTGCGGTGACGTAGAAGAGTCGTGACAACTTTCCTGATAATGCTTCCTGAATGTCAGCGTATGTATAGTAAACAGACATGTCGAGCAGGTTACCATTCTTCAGATCATAGACGGCAATATAAATCCTTTTTTCGTCCGGGAGGTGGATAAGGCGGAAAGAGTATTTCTTCCTGCACTTGTTTCCTCTGTGTGCATAGATTGATGTGTGAAGCTTTTTCTCACCATTTGAATTTGTAGCTCCGAATTGATCCTTCAGATATGCATTAGCATCTTTTGTCGGATCAGTATGTGACGGCGATTTAGTAAATAAAGTGATGAATGAGGCAGAGTTGGCTCGATGTGATTTTATCTCGAAACCGAACAGATCTGGTTCTTTACGATTATTTTCCACCACACCGACATAGTCCTCGAAAGTCTTACCGATTCCCGTGTTATTGCTTCGATGACTTTCCACCCAGCCTAAAGCTTTAACCTTGTGGAAAGCAGAGATTATTTTGTCTTTATCCGTCATATTCGATGAGTGTTTGTATAAGTTTTTCTGAATCCAGAGTTTTATTTTCCCCGGTAAGGATATAATCTAATTTAACATTAAAATAGCTGGCTATGGCATAGAGTTGCTTGAGTGTATATTTATGTTGAAATTTGGGACTTTCAATGTTACCGATCAGTCCGCTGCTTATATCAAGGATATTGGCAAGACTCATCTGACTGACATTGTTTGCGAGTCTAAGGATCCGGATTCGGTTGATTATTTCTATCTGACATTCAGATTTTTGCATCATTCTCTCATTTTGTGAGCAAATTTATCTAAAATTTTATAGTTATCTTCCCCTCAATTTGTGAGGGAAATGACTATCTTTGCATTAACTTTCATGAAAAAGGGGGCTTACGGCCATCCGCATTCAACTATTTCAGACATATTAAAATCGCAATTTGATGTATATAAGGAAAGTAGATGATTTTTGGAGTTTCCGGACTGCCGATACTAAGGAATTTACGCATTGCTACCATGCTTATCCTGCAATGATGATTCCACAGGTGGCCCGAAAATTACTTTCCGATTATGCACCGGATGGAGAGCTATCACTCGTTTTTGATCCATACGTTGGAAGCGGGACTACTTTAGTGGAGTCGTCAATTAAAGGGCTGCGATCCATCGGAACAGATCTGAATCCGCTTGCGAGATTCATGTCAGGAGTCAAAACCACACATTTTAATCAGGAGGAGGTCGAAAAATCTGCTGCTTTGGTTTCGACACAAATGATGATGTATGATCCATCAGATGTAAAAAACACCGATTTCAGTAGAATCTCCAATCATGATTTCTGGTACACTAAGGATAGCCTTTATAAACTCTCATACATCAATCAGATAATTTCAGGACTTAATCCCGAAATTCAGGATTTTTTCTTTCTTTGTCTTTCAGAAACCGTAAGGGAAGTAAGTTTCACAAGAAACGGGGAGTTTAAACGTTATAAGATGTCTGAAAAGCAATTGGAGAAATTTAATCCGGACGTATTTCTGATTTTTGAAGGTAAGATACATAGGAATATCGAGGGCTTGGAAGCATATAATAATATTGGAGCGGAAAATATAGCTTCCGTATATGCTTTCAATACATCCGAGGGTATCCCAAGAGATATTATAGCGGAAGAGAGTGTGGATATGGTCGTGACATCGCCGCCATACGGTGACAGTCATACGACAGTTGCCTACGGGCAGTTCAGCCGATGGTCCAATGAATGGTTTGACTTTGAGAATGCAAAGTCATTGGATAGGCTTCTGATGGGCGGGACTGTATCCAAAGAGGTGAAATTCGAGACAGAAAGTATAAAGTCTGAGTTGGATGCCATAAGATTGCAGGATGAAAAACGCTATTTTGAGGTTGTTTCGTTTCTTAATGATTATTGGGCTTCCATCAGAAATGTGGCTAAGGTCATCCGTAAGGGTGGACGTGTCTGTTATGTGGTCGGTAATAGGCGTGTAAAAAATGTCCAGATAAACTTGGACTATTTTACAGCCGAGATGTTTGAGAAGTGTGGTTTCAGGCATGAAATAACTATTGTGAGGGAAATCCCGAACAAGAGGATGCCATCCAAGAATAGTCCTACAAACAAGACCGGAGTTAAGGTCGAGACAATGAGCAATGAATATATTGTTATAATGACAAAGATATAAGCCAATATCGGAAAAAATTACCGTTATCTTTCCGACATCTGAAGTTTGCGGAAAGGTAACGGTAAGATTTTCCTGAATTAATTTGGTTACTCTGCTGCGAGGCGGAAGATGGCTTCGGTTGCTTTGGCATCGAGGGGGAGATAACCGCCGATTTGCGGACCTTTGTTCTCATGGAGTTTGGTCACGAGGCGGGCTATGTCTGGGTTCTCAATTCCAAGTTCCTTCATTGTGATGGGGAGACCGATTGAGTGGAAGAAACTGCGCAGTCGAGCTATGCCCTCAGTGGCAGCTTTCGTGTCGTCCGATTCGGTAACGTCAAAGACTCTACGTGCGAACTGTGCGACCTTTGATGGGAGGATTGTAGTGACATAAGTCATCCATGCAGGGGTGATCACGGCAAGTCCTGCTCCGTGTGTCACGTCGTAAAGTGCGCTCAGTTCGTGCTCGATGAAATGTGATGCCCAATCTTCTTGACGTCCGCAACCACAGATACCGTTGTGGGCAAGAGTGCCGCTCCACATTATGTTTGCGCGAGCATCGTAATTCTGCGGATCAGACATTACTTTCGGGGCTTCTTCGATGATTGCTTTGAGCAAGCCCTCACACAGACGGTCAGTGACCTCTACCTGCTCCGTCGGGGAGAAATATCGCTCCATAATATGGACCATCATGTCGGCTATTCCGCTTGCGGTCTGATATGGCGGAAGTGTGAATGTGAGTTCCGGATTCAGACATGCGAATTTCGGACGGAGTGCTGTGTCGGTGCGAAGCGAGAGTTTGCGGAGTCCATCAAGACGCGTGATTACTGAATTTCCACTTCCTTCGCTTCCGGCAGCAGGTATGGTGAGGATGACACCTAAGGGAAGAGCTTCGTTGACGGTTGCCTTACCGCAATAGAAATCCCAGAAGTCACCGGCGTAGGGAATACCTCCGGCAATGGCTTTGGCCGTATCAATCACAGATCCGCCACCGACGGCAAGCATAGCGTCGATGTTTTCGTCACGGCCGAGGGTGATGCCTTCATAGACTTTGTCGTCCGTAGGATTCGGACGTATGCCGCCGAGGCTTACGTGAGATATACCGGCTGNGTCAAGGGATTTTTTCACGCGGTCGAGCAGACCGCTGCGAATGGCCGACTGACCTCCATAGACAATCATGATTTTCTTCCATCCGGCAGCTGCGGCCAGTTCAGCAGCTTTTTCTTCAGCTCCGTGGCCGAACACATAGCGGGTGGGGGTGCAGAATGTAAAATTATTCATGAGTAATTTTCAGATTATTCTAAGCTAATAAAAGGATTACTAAAACAGATAACCTTGCAGGAATTGCTCCCTGCAAGGTTATCAATGCTGATTTATCCTGATATTCAGGGTGTATGTGCTGTCCGATCAATCCTCAGGCTGGAGGAGTTCGAGCATCTTGATGGCCGATACGGGGATGCGTGTACCGGGGCCGAAGATAGCAGCGACACCTGCCTTGTAGAGGAAATCGTAGTCCTGTGCGGGGATCACACCACCGGCAGTCACGAGTATGTCCTCACGACCGAGTTTCTTGAGTTCTTCGATCACCTGCGGGATGAGGGTCTTGTGACCTGCTGCAAGCGACGATACGCCAAGGATGTGAACGTCGTTCTCCACTGCCTGACGGGCTGCTTCGGCGGGAGTCTGGAAGAGGGGACCCATATCTACGTCAAAACCACAGTCGGCATAGCCTGTAGCAACGACTTTAGCACCGCGGTCGTGACCGTCCTGACCCATCTTTGCGATCATGATACGGGGTTGACGACCTTCGCGTTTAGCGAATTCCTCACACATCTGCTGAGCCTTCACAAAGTCGGGGTCAGCCTTGGTTTCTGATGAGTACACTCCTGAAATAGTTCTGATTACTGCTTTATAACGGCCTACGACCTCTTCGCAGGCATCGGAAATTTCACCGAGAGTAGCACGGACACCGGCGGCCTTGACTGCGAGATCAAGGAGGTTGCCTTCCTTGGTGCGGACGCATTCGGTGATGGCTTCAAGAGCTTTCTTGACAGCCTCTTCGTCACGATGTTCCTTCAGATCGACGAGACGTGCCACCTGATCCTTGCGGACTTCGGTATTGTCGATTTCGAGGATGTCGATAGGATCTTCGTGGTCAAGACGATACTTGTTGATACCGACGATGGTCTGACGGCCTGAGTCGATGCGGGCCTGAGTGCGGGCCGAAGCTTCTTCGATACGCATCTTAGGCAGACCGGATTCGATTGCCTTGGCCATACCGCCGAGTTTCTCGATTTCCTGAATGTGTTCCCATGCACGGTGAGCGATCTCGTTGGTGAGAGCCTCCACGTAGTAAGAACCACCCCACGGATCGACCTGCTTGGTGACCATGGTCTCTTCCTGAATGTAGATCTGGGTATTNCGGGCAATACGTGCNGAGAAGTCAGTCGGGAGAGCGATAGCCTCGTCAAGCGCGTTGGTGTGGAGCGACTGAGTGTGACCGAGGGCTGCACCCATAGCTTCGATACATGTACGGCCAACGTTGTTGAAGGGATCCTGCTCGGTGAGTGACCAGCCGGAAGTCTGCGAGTGTGTNCGCAGTGCGAGTGATTTGGGGTTCTTGGGGTTGAACTGCTTGACGATCTTTGCCCAGAGGAGACGTGCGGCACGCATCTTGGCAACCTCCATGAAGTAGTTCATACCGATNGCCCAGAAGAATGACAGACGGGGAGCGAAAGCATCGATGTCGATACCTGCGTTGATACCTGCNCGGAGATATTCGAGACCGTCAGCGAGTGTATAGGCAAGCTCGATGTCGCATGTTGCGCCGGCCTCCTGCATGTGGTAACCCGAAATTGAGATCGAGTTGAACTTGGGCATGTTCTGCGAGGTATATTCGAAGATGTCNGCGATAATGCGCATCGAGAATTCCGGCGGATAGATATAGGTGTTGCGCACCATGAACTCCTTGAGGATGTCGTTCTGGATAGTACCGGCCATCTCTTCNAGCTTGGCNCCCTGTTCGAGACCTGCGTTGATGTAGAAGGCGAGCACGGGAAGTACAGCACCGTTCATGGTCATCGAGACAGACATCTTGTTCAAGGGAATNCCTTCGAAGAGCACCTTCATGTCTTCAAGAGAGCAGATGGACACACCGGCCTTACCTACGTCGCCGACTACGCGTTCGTGGTCAGCGTCGTAGCCACGGTGTGTGGCGAGGTCGAATGCCACTGACAGACCCTTCTGACCCGAAGCGAGGTTGCGGCGGTAGAAGGCGTTAGATTCAGCAGCGGTTGAGAAGCCTGCATACTGGCGNATGGTCCAAGGACGGAGGGGATACATCGCGCTGTACGGGCCACGGAGGAANGGAGGAATACCTGAAACATAGTTGAGGTGTTCGAGNCCTTCGAGATCCTCCTTGGTATAGATGGGCTTTACCGGGATGAGTTCGGGGGTAAGCCAGTCTTCCCCCTGAGTTTCGGGAACGTGCTGCTCACCGAAAGCATCTTTTACAATGTCGATTTCTTTGAAATTCGGTTTCATGTCTTAAATATATGTGGGGGTTGACGATTTACTTTTTGAGCAACTTGGCATTGAATGCGCGGAGAGTGTCGAGCACGTTGCAGCGCACATGAACGAAGTCGTTGATGCCGATAGCCTTGAGATCGTCAGTGCAAGCGGGAGCACCGGCAACGACGAATTCTGCACGGCCGTCGAGATACTTGAACGCTGCGGGTGCAAGCTCTGCATACTCGTCATCGCTTGAACAGAGGACCACGATGTCAGCACCCTTTTCGAGAGCTGCATCAACNCCCTGCTCTACGGTGTCGAAACCGAGATTGTCAATGATCTCGTAGCCNGCGCAGCCGAAGAAGTTGGTCGAGAACTGTGCGCGGGCGAGACGCATGGCGAGGTTACCGATGGTGAGCATGAATACTTTCGGACGGTTGGAAGCTGCTTCTGTCTCAAGACGGAGGGNTTCGAAGTCACTTGCGGCACGTTTGGTGGGNAGACCGGCGGGAGTTTCGCAAGCGTCACCGTGACCACCGCATGCGCAGGGGAGTGAACCCTTGAGATCGACGATCTTATCGGCTGCCATCTCGTTGATGTTGGGGTACTGGTTAGTACCGAGAAGGATTTCCTTACGGCGAGCGACGTCGGTGTGACGTTTTTCTGCACTNTCACGGATNGCCTTCTGCACCTTGTCGTCATTGCAGCAAGCGAGGAAACCACCGTTGTCCTCAACTTCNAGGAAGAGTTTCCAAGCTTCCTTGGCGATGGCTACGGTAAGTGTCTCCACATAGTAGCTNCCACCTGCNGGGTCAATGACCTTGTCGAGATGGCTTTCCTCCTTGAGAAGGAACTGCTGATTGCGTGCGATACGCTCCGAGAATTCATCGGGAGTCTTGTAAGGCACGTCGAAAGGAGTGACGGTGATGGAGTCAACGCCTGCGAGTGCGGCCGACATAGCTTCGGTCTGGCTGCGGAGGAGGTTGACATGTGCGTCATAGAGNGTCTGGTTGAAGCGCGAAGTGACAGCGTGGGCCACCATCTTTGCAGCCTCGTCGGATGCACCGTACTGCTTCACGATCTGTGCCCAAAGCATACGGGCGGCGCGGAACTTGGAAAGTTCCATGAAGAAGTTGGATGATACACCCATGTTGAACTTGATGCGGTCAGCCACCTCGTCGGCNCTGCGGCCGGCATCCGTNAGGAGTGTCATCCACTGTGCNCCCCATGCGAGNGCATAGCCGAGTTCTTGGAAGATATATGCACCTGCGTTGCTGAGCATGTCGCTATCGACAGAGAGNACGCGGAGATTCTTGACNTCCTTTACAGCNTCGAGAATCTCACATGCCATAGCCGTGAGGGTTGCAGGCTCGAATGCCACACCTTTNCGGAGGGGTTTGCGGAAGGGATTGAAGTCGATCGACCCCTTGAATGTATCTGCGNATCCATTGGCTTTCACATACTCTACGAGTGCCTTAGCGAGNGGAAGAGCCTTCTTGATGCAGCAGGTGAAATTGATTTCAACTTTAGCGAGATCGATTCCNTTGAGCATCACTTCGAGAGTCTCGACAGTGGGCTCGTCGATATGGAATCCGAGNGAGGTTACGCCCTTTGTAAGCACGTCGAGAGCCTTTTCATTGGCTTCGGCAGGAGTTTCGGCAATGATTTCCTGACGGGTGAGCCAGTCATTGTCGGTGCGGGTACCACGGACGTAGGGNAACTCTCCGGGAAGTGAGTTGGTGGTTTTGAAGTCCTCAATNTCTTCCAGACGATACATCGGCTGTACGTTGAATCCTTCATTGGTGCGCCACACTAATTTTTTGTCAAAAGGTGCGCCCTTGAGGTCAGCTTCTACCTTAGCTTTCCACTCTGCGGTGGAGATGGGAGGAAACTGTTCGAACAATTTTTCTTTCTTTTCTGCCATGATTATGGTATTAAATATTCTGTATCAGGTTTAGGTTAACCGAGATTGCAGTAATTTTGCTCTGCAAAGATAATCGGAAACTTCTTAACAGCAAAAAATATAGNGTGGAAAATTATTATCAGAGTTATCAGNGAGATCAAAGTTGTCAGAGCTGTCAGAGGAATNAAAGTTATCGGNANGGATTGAAGCTGACAGCNTCATCNTCCGGACGCNTGCAGCACCGATNCCGCCGTTAAGCATGATTGTTTTGATTCCCTCCGATAGCTCTGATTTCTTCAGCTCATTGCTGCATGAGATAGGCTTTGAAATCGGCGAAATCTGCCGTCATACCGATGGACTGCTTTTCACCTTTCATGAAGGCTGCGAGACGTTCGGGGATGGNTATTTCCGCTCCTATAGCAGCCTCGACAGTCTCCTTGAACTTGGCCGGATGGGCNGTTTCGAGGAATACTCCTGTTTCCCCTTNGCGCANACCTTCGCGGAGGGCACGGTAACCNCAAGCTCCATGCGGATCAAGCACGTAGCCGGTACGTTCGTAGCACTCACGCATCGTCTCACGTATCTGATCATCTGTGTATGTCGTGCCGCTGATGAGCGATGAGATGCGTTCGTGTGAGTTGCCATAGAGATCAAGAATACGTGCGAAATTGCTTGGATCGCCCACGTCCATTGCATTGGCTATGGTCTGAACACTTGCCTTGGGAGAGTAGATGCCGGTCAGTAGATAGTTGAAGAAGATATCGTTGGCATTGTTGGCTGCTATGAAGCGTTTGACCGGAAGTCCCATNCGGTGGGCGAACAGTCCGGCTGTAATATTACCGAAATTACCGCTCGGCACACTGATGACAAGTTCCTCTGCCTTTCCGAGAGCCTTCATNCGTGCGTAGGCATTGAAATAGTAGAACGCTTGGGGGAGGAAGCGGGCCACGTTGATTGAGTTGGCTGATGTGAGGACCATCTGGTCACAGAGTTCCTGATCCATAAATGCGCTTTTGACCAGTCTCTGGCAGTCGTCAAACACACCGTCGATCTCCACGGCTGTGATGTTGCGTCCGAGGGTGGTNAACTGGCACTCCTGAATGGGGCTNACNTTGCCTTTGGGGTACAGGACATAGACATGGATGCCATCGACACCGAGAAAGCCGTTTGCGACAGCTGATCCGGTGTCGCCACTGGTCGCCACGAGTACGTTGACCTCNCGCTTNTCCTTACGGCTNCGGATAAAGTATTGCAACAGACGTGCCATGAAGCGTGCGCCGACATCCTTAAACGCAAGCGTNGGGCCGTGGAAGAGTTCGAGGCTGTAGATATCGGGATCAACTTCCTTTACCGGGCAGTCGAACGAAAGGGTNTCGCATACGATGCGGTCAAGATCTTCTTTAGGTATGTCCTCTCCGAAAAATGCTTCTGCCACGNGANAGGCGATTTCGTGAAACGACATACGGTCGATATTGTCGAAAAATTCTTTAGGCAGAGCTTTGATGCGTTCGGGCATATANAGTCCACGGTCAGAGGCGAGACCTTTGACAACTGCTTCTTCGAGTCCGGCTTCGGGNGCGTTATGGTTAGTGCTGTAATATTTCATTGGATTATTGATGTNTCAGGAGGTGAGTAATTTAAGATAAAGGGGGATTCAGCGCATGAAGTTCTGCATGAACTCCTGCAGGCGGAGTTTGCCGAAACTTCCTTTTGCGCAGGCTTCNTCGCTGTAGGTTGTCACTGCGTCCGGTTCTACGCCGGGGGTTCGNATGACGAACGGTACAGGCTCGGCTACATGTATGCGTTTCTCTACCGGGGTGGCATGATCAGGCAGCAAGGCTATGCTGACCGGTTCGTCCCATGTGTCGAGTTCAGCGAGAATCGGGGCGACGACACGNCTGTCAAGATACTCGATCGCTTTAAGCTTCAGNTCGAGATCGCCATCGTGGCCTGCCTCGTCGGTAGCTTCGAGATGAAGAAACACAAAGTCATCGGTNCGCANTGCGTCAAGTGCCGCANGGGTCTTGCCTTCATAATTCGTGTCGGCAAGTCCGGTCATACCGGGCACAATGATGGTCCGCAATCCCGCATAGTGGCCTATGCCGCGTATGAGATCGACAGCTGAGATCACAGCTCCTCTGCTGACCGACGGATACATCTGTTGGAGGGTCAGCATTTTCGGACGGTAGCCCGGACTCCACGGCCAAATCGAGTTGGCCGTAAGGTGTCCTTCGGCTTTTCGGTGGAGATTGATAGGATGATCGGCAAGAAGTTGCTGCGAACGGAGTATGAGATCATTGATCAGATCAGCTGTTTCAGCAGCCGTCATGCGCCCATCTTCGGCAGNGGAGTCAGGTTCGGGCTTGANCAGCAGTGGTCGCCACTCCGCACCGGGATTGTCATGAGGGGGAGCGCAGGTGATATGCTTATTGCCCCCTTTGATTACGAGCAGATGGCGGTACTGAATGCCGGGGATGAACTTCACGCGCTCGTTGCCGAGATGTGAGTCAAGATATTTTATCANTTCCGTGCCCTCTTCCGTCGTCAGATGTCCACCGTGATGATTGGTTATCTCTCCGGCCTGACCGAGTGTGATNATGTTGCAGCGCATGGCCATGTCGTCNGGCTGCATCTCGTANCCTATGCTTGCGGCTTCGAGCGGTCCGCGCCCCTCATAGACCTCGTTGAGATCATAGCCGAGGATAGCGGTATTGGCCACNTCGCTTCCGGGAGCGAAGCCATCGGGTACAGTGACGAGGAGTCCGCAGCGACCCTCTGCGGCTAAACGGTCAAGTGCAGGTGTGTCAGCATACTGGAGCAGCGTTTTGCCACCCAGAGCGGCAACGGGATGATCCGACATCCCGTCGCCAAGGATGATAAGATGTTTCATATCGCCGGTTTAGTTGTTGACAGACGACATTATATTTGCAAATACGCCTGCTGCCGTCACTCCCGCGCCAGCTCCATAGCCTTGGATTAGCATGGGATATTCGCGGTATCGTTCGGTGGTGAGGAGCACAATGTTGTTTGATCCTTCGAGTCCATAGAACGGATGGCGNGAATCGACAGCCTCAAGACCGACACTCATGCGGCCCATTTCCATACGCGCCACGAAACGCCAGCGTTTGCCTTCGGATGCAAGTACCTCACGGCGTGACTCGAAATCAGCATCGAGTTCAGGCAGACGTTTCCAGAAATCCTCAAGTGAACCTTCAAAAAGCTCGGCAGGGATGAAAAGATGTTTCTCAACCTCGTCCTGTTCGGCCTTATAGCCTGCCTCACGTGTAAGGATGACAAGTTTACGGACCACATCNTGTCCGCTGAGGTCAATTCTTGGGTCAGGCTCGCTGTAGCCCATCTCTTTGGCNAGGCGGACGGTCTCGGAGAAGGGCACTTCAGCTGAAAGTGTATTGAATATGAAGTTGAGNGTACCGCTGAGNACCGCTTCGATTTTCAGGATTCNGTCGCCTGACGATACGAGGTCGTTTATAGTTCCGATNATCGGCAGACCAGCACCGACGTTTGTCTCGAAAAGGAATTTCACCCCGCGTCGGAGTGCGGTNTCCTTCAGGCGGCGATAGGTCTCATAGCTGCTTGACGCCGCAACCTTGTTTGCNGCCACAACTGATATGTTATGGTCGAGGAAACTTTGGTAAAGAGCNGCGACGTCGTGACTTGCCGTGCAGTCAACAAATACACTGTTGAAGATATTCATTCCGATCACTTCGTCGCGCAGANGTTCGGGCGAGCTTTCAGGACTGGCCTCAAGCTGCTCGCGGTAATTAGTGAGGTCAAGTCCTGCACGCGAGAAAATGGCATGGCGGCTCGATGCGATACCGACCACGTTGAGTTTCAGGCGGTGGGTNTTNCGGAGNGTTTCCTGCTGACTGCGAATCTGCTCTATGAGCATACCTCCAACCGTGCCGATACCGCAGATGAAAAGGTTGAGTTCCTTGTATTCGCTGAGGAAGAANGAGTCATGGATTACGTTGAGGGATTTGCGCAGGTGATCGCCNTGGACCACAAACGAGATATTGGTCTCGCTTGCACCCTGTGCGCATGCAATGACGCTGATACCGCTGCGGCCGAGTGTGCCGAAAAGTTTACCGGCTATACCGGGGGTATGCTTCATGTTCTCACCCACGATAGCNACGGTGGCAAGTCCGCTTTCGGCATGCATGGGGAACATAGCTCCTTCCTCGATTTCCTTGGCGAATTCGTGATTGAGCACACGGACTGCTTCCTCGGCATCCTGATCGCGCACACCGATGGAAGTCGAGTTTTCCGATGAAGCCTGACTGACCATGAACACTGAAATGCCGTTTTCGGCAAGCGCGGTGAAGATTCGGCGGTTCACGCCGATCACNCCGACCATCGAAAGACCGGTGACGGTGATGAGCGATGTCCCGCTTATGCTTGAGATNCCCTTGATGGGTTTGCGGTCGTNATCTTCAATGTCATTACGGATTATGGTTCCGGGAAGTGACGGGTTGAAGGTNTTTTTGACAAGTATGGGTATATTCTTGACACAGACAGGATAGATTGTCGGTGGATAGATCACCTTTGCTCCGAAGTTGCAGAGCTCCATTGCCTCGACATAGCTGAGCGAGTTNATGGTATATGCCGTTGGGATAACNCGTGGATCAGCCGTCATGAATCCGTCCACNTCNGTCCAGATCTCAAGGGCTTCCGCATTAAGTGCGGCAGCGATGATGGAAGCCGTNTAGTCGCTTCCACCACGACCGAGATTGGTNATCTCGCCCGAATGCTTGTCAGTGCTTATGAATCCGGGTACGATGTGTATGCGTTCGCCGAGCACCTCATTGCGAAACTCCTCGGTGACAAGCCTTTTTGTCAGCTCGCTGTCAAGAATGTAGCGGCCNTGCTTACGTTCGGTCTTGATGAATGCACGTGAGTCATGAAGCATACTTCCGCTGATGAGACGTGCCACTATGCGGCTGCTCAGGCGTTCGCCGTAGCTCACGATTGCAGCCTGAGTCTTGGGACTGAGATCACGGATCAGATAGACTCCCTGATATATNGANGACAGTTCGGCAAGAAGCTGATTTACTTCTTTCACAAGCTCCTCGCGTCGGTCTGTTATCACTCCGGCTATAATATCATGATGACGTGTGACTATGTGTTCAAAGAGAGTCCGGTATTCATCGCTGCCTTCAGCAGCACTGCGGGCTGTCTTTATAAGAAGGTCCGTGANACCACCGAGGGCACTTACGACAATAATGGTCGGCAGACTCTGACCTTCGACGATCTCCTTGAGGTTAAGGAGGCTGTTTACGGAACCTACGGATGTCCCGCCAAATTTTAATACTTTCATTTTGTGTGTGAAAAAATGTTTTGCCTTGCCGTTGGTNACAGTCATGAATGAGGCTGTAGCGGCTGTTGGCGAAATAACTTTACAAACAGTTGTTTAATTTAGAGGGCAAAATTAAGCAAATTTATTTGCTGTGGCAATGCTTTTGTTGAAAATGTTAATGCAAAGCCTGTCGTTTAGGGGNTTAGATACGTTTTGTTTANATCAAAAGGAGTGTTTTTCATGATCGCTTTTTCGGATGGATGGGGATATAATCGGAGAAAATGCTTAAATTTGCAGTCATAAATAATATAATCGCTATGGCAGAAAGCACCCTATTGTCACGTCTGGACGGTATAGAGGCCCGCTTTGAGGAAGTGGGGACACTGATCACCGACCCTTCGGTGATTCAGGATATGAAACGTTATGTCCGACTGACCAAGGAATACAAGGATCTTGAAAAGCTCACGGCCGTGACACGGCATTACCGTTCGCTCCTCGGAAACATAGATGAGGCGCGCGAGGTGCTTTCGTCGGAAAATGATCCCGAACTCCGCGANATGGCCAAGGAGGAACTTGACGAGGCTACCGCCGCGCTTCCAGCCATAGAGGAGGAGATCAAGCTGCTTCTGATCCCTGCCGATCCGGAGGATAGCAAGAATGCTATAGTTGAAATCCGCGGAGGTACGGGTGGTGACGAAGCNGCCATCTTTGCCGGTGACCTGTATAAAATGTATGTCAAATACTGNGAGTCCAAGGGATGGAATGTCGCCGTCACCAGTTTCAGTGAGGGTGCAGCCGGTGGATTCAAGGAAATTGTCATGGCNGTTACCGGTGACAATGTATATGGCACGATGAAGTATGAGAGCGGTGTCCACCGCGTGCAGCGAGTCCCGGCGACTGAGACGCAGGGCCGTGTCCACACGTCGGCAGCTACNGTGGCTGTGCTCCCCGAAGCAGAGGCGTTTGACGTTGAGATCAACGAAGGCGAGATAAAGTGGGACACGTTCCGTTCGGGTGGTGCCGGCGGCCAGAACGTCAACAAGGTTGAATCTGGCGTGCGCCTGCGCTACATGTGGCGTAACCCCAACACCGGGGAGACCGAGGAGATCCTCATCGAATGTACGGAGACGCGTGACCAGCCCAAGAATAAGGAACGTGCATTGAGNCGTCTGCGNACATTNATCTATGACAAGGAACATCAGAAGTACATAGACGATATCGCTTCGCGCCGAAAGACACTTGTCTCGACCGGCGACCGTTCGGCCAAGATCCGTACATACAATTATCCGCAGGGCCGAATCACCGACCATCGTATAAACTATACCATATATAACCTGCAGTCATTCATGGACGGCGAGATTCAGGATGTGATTGATCAGCTCACCATNGCNGAAAATGCCGAGAAGCTGAAGGCTGCGGAACTGTAGGACCGTCANTCTTTAAAATGAAGCAATCTGCGGTCAGGCATTGATCAGGTATAGGAACAGGTATCCGATTGAAAACTATTAAAACATTATACAAAACGATGAATCGCCATCAAATCATTGAACAGATCAAGAAAAAAGGATCATTCCTCTGCGTAGGTCTCGATACCGACATCAAGAAGGTGCCCAAGCATCTCCTTAACGAAGAAGATCCTATTTTCGCTTTCAACAAAGCCATCATCGACGCTACCGCTCCTTATTGCGTCGCTTACAAGCCCAACACTGCTTTCTATGAAAGCCTCGGCACTGACGGCTGGAAATCTCTGGAACGCACAGTGAACTATCTGCGTGAGAACTACCCCGAACAATTCATCATCGCTGATGCAAAGCGNGGAGACATCGGTAACACATCCTCGCTTTATGCGCGTGCGTTTTTCGAGAGCATGGGTGTGGATGCCATCACGGTAGCTCCCTACATGGGTTTCGACAGCGTCAAGCCTTTCATGGACTATGAAGGCAAGTGGGTGATTCTTCTNGCGCTGACTTCAAANCCCGGCAGTCATGACTTCCAGTTCCGCACGGACATGACCGGTACACGTCTTTTCGAGCAGGTGCTCGAAACAGCACAGAAATGGGGCAGCAATGACAATCTGATGTTTGTTGTCGGTGCCACTCAGGGTGCCATGTTCGCTGAAGTCCGCCGCGTTGCTCCTACCAGTTTCCTCCTCGTCCCCGGTGTTGGTGCGCAGGGTGGAAGCCTTGAGGAAGTGGCCAAATGGGGCATGACTCATGAGTGCGGTCTGCTCGTGAACTCATCACGTGGTATCATCTACGCTTCATCCGGCGATGATTTTGCTGAGGCCGCTGCCGCTGAGGCCCGCAAGCTACGCGATCACATGACAATACTTCTCTCCACCTATGGTGTGATCTGATAAGTTTACGATAAACGTTTTTACGGCATCCGGTTCTTGTCAGCTGACAAGCTTCCGGATGCTGTTTTTCATTTTACCGGCTATANGGTAGGGGGCATGGCGGANAACCGGACAACAGATGGACTGAATTATATNAATGGCGGTAGATGATGTTAAAAATACGGTATTTTCAGGTTGATAGCNGATTAAATTTTTGATAAATAGGATAAAAAAACTATATTTGCACACTGATATAGTAACATTTAGTAAATATCGAGTCATAAAATACCGACCTTATTGTACTGAAGCTTAATCTTAAAATCAANAAATAAATTAAATCTCTATACCATTCATCAAGTATGAAAAAATCATTACTTTTTTCGGCTCTTGCCGTGCTCTGCACAGTCGGAGTATCCGCACGCGAGACGACAAACCGTCTCGAATCTTTCCCCGGTGCGGAGGGCTACGGCCGTTACACTACCGGTGGACGTGGGGGTAAAGTCTATCATGTCACTACACTTGAGGATAACAATCAGCCGGGATCGTTCCGCTACGCATGTAATCAGTCAGGTGCCCGTACGATTGTCTTCGATGTTTCGGGAACAATTTTTCTGACATCTGAGCTGCGTTTGAGAAATGGCAATGTTACGATTGCCGGACAGACAGCTCCCGGTGACGGTGTTTGTATTGCGGATTATCCCTTTACTATTAGCGCAAAGAATGTCATCATCCGCTTTATGCGTTTCCGCGTAGGCAATAGAAATGTTGCATATCACGAGGGAGACGGTCTCGGTGGAATGGATACCGAGAACGTTATGATCGACCACTGCTCAGTCAGCTGGAGTATTGATGAATGTTTGTCCGTTTATGGAAGCAAAAACATCACAGTTCAATGGTGTATTGCCGCCCAGAGTCTGAGAAATTCCGGACATTCAAAGGGAAGCCACGGCTATGGTGGCAACTGGGGCGGTAGTGGAGCAAGCTATCACCACAATCTGATTGCNCATCATGCATCGCGCACTCCGCGTCTCGGTCCGCGTCCCGGTACNCAGACGGACGAAAGGATGGATATGCGTAACAATGTGATCTATAATCATGGTAGCCTTGGTTGTTATGGCGGTGAAGGCATGAACGTCAACATTGTGAACAACTACTATAAAGTAGGCCCGCAGAAAAATAATCATCCCCAGCGTATAGCNGGTGTCGGTGTCCGTACGTCGGACTATACCGGTCATAATACCTCTTCTCCCAATCAGTGGGATGTGATGTGGCATAAATGGGGTACATTCTATGTGACAGGCAACGTTAATCCTACTTATTCTACAGTTTCCAATGACAACTGGACTTACGGAATACGTAATGAGATTGATAACTCGAAATGTGATAATACGTTTAATTCGGACGTAGAACGTGAGATGCGTCTTGATCTTCCGATAGAATATGTATATACTACAACCCATTCNGCCGAAAAAGCTTATGAAAAGGTTCTGGCCGGTGTAGGAGCTTCCTTACACCGCGATGCGCTTGACGAGATAATAGTTAACGATGTCAAAAATGGTGTCGCTACTTTCGGAGAGAATGGTATTGTTGATTCTCAGGATCAAATTAAATATTCAGATGGTACTACCGGATGGCCTGTACTGAAGAGTGAAGAAGCTAAAAAGGATAGCGACGGTGACGGTATCCCCGATGAGTGGGAAATCGCAAATGGTATGAATCCTGAAGATGCTTCTGACGGAGCAAAGACCGGATCGGACGGATACACCAATTTAGAGTTCTATATGAACTCTCTTGTGGCTGATGTAATGGCAAATTGTAATAGCGATGGTAAGATGCTTAACGGAACTCTTACATTCGCAGATCCTGCAGTGGAGCTTCCGGTTTATGACAACGGNAGTAACGATGATGTCTCACGCCAAGATTATGAGCTTTCCGTATCGACTTACNCAGGAGGTACGACAGACATGGCCTTTGATGGTGGTTTTATCATCACTAACACCAAAGGTAAGGGTTATGCAACCGGTAAAGAAGATTGCATCAAATATTCTGTCGGTGTCCAATATACAGTGAAACTGCCTGAAGATATGTCTGTGGAAGGCATGACCATATATGGTTATGATAATTATGACGGTGAAGATTCGANGTTCTCTGAAATTAACGGTTCTTCTGTGGATTATATCTTCCCGCAGAAGGTCGGGGGTGAGAACCAGTATGTCACTCACGAGCATAAATTCGCTACTCCTGTAAGTAACTCGTTCACGTTCACCCCGTCTGGTAAACAAGTAGTCCTGAAATTTACACTTCATACGCTCAAGGGTGAGAATTCTGCTATCGAGGAGATCGAGATGGACCAGNCNGCCGGCAANGGNAAGATNTACAACATCATGGGTNTTGAGGTGAAAGAGCCGCTTCTGCCCGGTGTCTATATCCGTGACGGTAAGAAATTTATTGTACGCTGATAGTAATTAAATCGGCATAATTCCGTTGTAGGGATACATTTCGATGATGTCTGATAAGTCTGCTGACTTGATACGGACGGATCGTAAATGTGTCCCTACAATGGCATTAATATAAAGAAAATATGCGTAAAATCACTACATTCATCACGGCCCTGACTCTCGGCTGCGGCTTACTGACAGCCGGAGTCCCGGCAAACCAGCTTCCCGCTTTCCCCGGAGCTGAGGGTTTCGGACGTTACACCACGGGTGGTCGTGGGGGAACGGTCTATCATGTCACCACTCTTGAGGATAATGACCAACCGGGATCATTCCGTTATGCCTGCAATCAGGCAGGTCCGCGTACCATAGTTTTTGATGTTGCAGGTACTATATTCCTGAAATCACATCTGCGTCTGGAGAATCCTGATGTCACGATAGCCGGTCAGACAGCTCCGGGCGACGGAGTGTGTATAGCTGATTATCCTTTCCTGATCAGTGCGGACAATGTGATAATCCGGTTCATGCGTTTCCGTCTCGGAGACCGTCAGATGGCTCATCACGAGGGTGACGGCCTTGGTGGCAGTAACCACCGTAATATAATGGTGGATCATTGCTCGGTGAGCTGGAGTATCGACGAGTGTCTTTCGGTCTATGGCATGACTGACTGCACGGTGCAGTGGTGCATAGCTTCCCATAGTCTGCACAACAGCGGTCATAAGAAGGGTGCTCACGGTTATGGCGGTAACTGGGGTGGCAGCGGAGCGAGCTATCATCACAATCTTTTGGCTCATCACGTCTCGCGCACACCCCGCCTCGGCCCAAGTCCTTACACGCAGACTGACGAACGTATGGATCTCCGAAACAATGTCATCTATAACTACGGTTCTAACGGATGCTACGGAGGCGAGGGAATGACGGTCAATATAGTCAATAATTATTTCCGTCCCGGAGCTACTAATAACGTCAATCCTGAAAGAATTGCGAGTCCGGGCATACGCACAGTGCGCTATTGCCTCAACACCCGTGGTCTCGCCCATGATTACAACCGGCGTTTTGGTGCGGACGTGACGCGCGACGATGTGAAGGGTCTGCGTGCAGGCACTCCGTCTGATGGCCGTAATCAGGTTTCGATCGGTGGCCGTGTGTTTGACATAGACATGACCGACAGCAGTATTGATGCTGACGGAGAGAAAATGAAAGTGGGTTGGAATGTCTGGGTTCCTATGCTTCATAAGTGGGGACATTTCTATGTACAGGGTAATGTCAACCATGAGATTGCAGCTGTCGGCTCTGACAACTGGAAACTCGGAGTGGTGGATCAGATACGCCCCGAAGAATTTGACAATTACTGGGATGACCGGATCGAGCGTGAGATTCGGATGGATATCCCTATGGAATATGTACATACGACCACTCACTCTGCCGATAAAGCTTACGAGCTTGTGCTTGCATGCGCCGGAGCATCGCTCAGACGTGATGCCTACGATGAAACCGTGATCAGCGATGCCCGTGATGGAAAGGCGAGTTTCGGCAACAACGGTATAATCGATTCGCAGGATCAGGTGGTCTATCCCGACGGTAGCCGGGGATGGCCTGCGCTTAAAGGCGGAAAGACGGAGCGCGATACTGACGGCGACGGAATGCCGGACAAGTGGGAGAAATCACATGGACTTGATCCAAAAAATCCTGCCGACGGAAATCTTGTGGTTGAATCGGGATATACAAATCTTGAAGTTTATCTGAACTCAATAGTCGCTCCGATAATGGAAGCCGGACTTGCTGACGGGAAACTCATGGATGGAAAGCAGCAGTTTTCTTCAGAAAACTTTGATAAGAATTTCGATGACCGTACTCTACGGCTCGACTATCTTTTTTCAGCTACTCCCGACGGTGGACGTGGAGTCCATCTTTCGGATCAGTCGGTGACCGACGGATGGGCCGGACGTCGCCACAACCTTTCGGGTCTCCCGCGTCAAGGCGGAGGCATCGTAACGGTATGCTCGGAGGCGACAGGCGACACACTCTACCGGACATCCTTTTCGTCGCTATATCATGAGTGGCTCTCCACGGATGAAGCTGCATCAACAGCCAAGGCATTCGAGCATACAGTGCTCCTGCCTTATCCCAAAGAGCCGGCGGTGATATCCATAGATCTGCTTGACAGCCGTCACAAGACCATGACTTCGATGAAACACCGCTTTGATCCAAAAGATATTCTCGTTGCCGTCAAGGGGAAGGGGAAAGTCCCGGATCACCGCTACATACACCGTGGCGGTGATCCGGCTGAGGCTATAGATGTGGCGATTCTTGCCGAAGGCTACACGGAGGCGGAAATGGACAGTTTCTACCGCCATGCCGAGGTTGCTGTAGAGTCCATCCTGTCACATGAACCGTTCAAGAGCCGTGCTTCGAAATTTAATTTTGTCGCTGTGGCCACTCCCTCGGATGATTCAGGTGTAAGTGTCCCGCGTTTAGGTGACTGGAAATCGACAGCATTTTCATCGAATTTCAGCACTTTCTATTCTGACCGTTATCTGACGACACTCCATGTCAAGGATATTCACGATGCTATCGCCGGTATTCCGTACGAACATATAATTATACTGGCGAATACCGATGAATACGGTGGAGGTGGTATCTACAACAGCTATACACTGACCACGGCCCGCCACAAGAATTTCCGTCCTGTCGTTGCTCATGAGTTCGGTCATAGCTTCGGAGGACTTGCCGATGAATATTTCTACGAGGGAGATGTGATGGAGGAGAGTTATCCTCTTGATGTCGAACCGTGGGAGCCTAATATCACCACATTGGTGGATTTTGGTAGCAAGTGGAAACCCATTTTGGCAGAGGGAACGCCTGTGCCAACTCCTGTCAAGGATGCTGACAAGTATCCGGTCGGTCTGTATGAGGGTGGTGGATATTCGTTCAAAGGCGTCTATCGTCCGGCTGACCGGTGCAGGATGCGCGATAACGAATGGCCTGTTTTTTGTCCGGCTTGTCAACGGGCGTTGGCTAATCTCATTGATTTCTACGTCAGTGAATGAAAAAAAGATAATAGATTTTTGCTAAATCGATTTTTATCCTTACCTTTGCACCGCCATTACGAATCCACGCGCCCTACCAGCGCATTTTCGGTAAAATTGACAACAAAAACTCCAGATAACAAAATGAAAGCAGATCTCCATCCTTCCAACTACCGCGAAGTAGTATTCAAGGACATGTCAAACGATGAAATCTTCATCACCCGTTCTACTGTCGCATCTAAGGAAACTATCGAAGTTGACGGCGTGACCTATCCTCTGGTCAAGCTTGAAATCACCAGCTCGTCACACCCCTTCTTCACAGGTAAGCAGAAGCTTGTCGATACCGCAGGTCGCGTGGATAAGTTCATGAGCCGCTACGGTAACCGCAAGAAGAAGTAATCCTGCTTCCTCAATCAGAGGCACATCATTGCTTCAAAGCATAACGCGCGCTTCATATTTCCGAGATATAATCCGGTGAATATGAAGCGCGTGTTGCGTCCGGACAATAGCATTGATGAATCCGGGCAATAGTTATGGTTCGTCATGAAATCATCTGCCCGGTCGGTGTTTCTTGGGCTTGCAAATGCTTTGCCGTCTTAATAATTCTCCGTAAATTTGCAGTTGAACTGATTCAAACTTTTAGAACTGATCAAAAACAAACGCGAAATCTTAACTTGTAGTAAGTTTAGGCAGTTCCGCAGTAAAAGTTTATACTTGAAATTTATATTCCATATATGAAATTCTCTCGTCTGAGCATTCTTGCTCTCCTCATGTCATGGTCATCATTCGGTCTGATCAGTGCATCGGTGAATGACCTGCCTACCCGTGAGGTCAATGGACATATCTATCATTATTATGAGGTCGCTCCAAAGGAGACCGTCTATTCGATCTGTCACCGTCTCGGCATTACCAAGGATGAACTTGTCCAATCCAACCCGACTGTGGCCGACGGCCTGCGTGCGGGGATGATACTCTTTTTCCCTGTCGATGGTAATGATCACGCAAGCTCTGCTCCGACAACAGCCACGCCCGGTGTCACCATGATCACGCATCAGGTAGAAAAGGGCCAGACCATCTATGGAATAGCTACCAAGTATGGGATCTCGACACAGGATCTGATAGACCAGAATCCGATCGTCAGCGAAGGGCTTAAAGCCGGACAGACGCTTCATCTTACTGTGCCCGACAGGAATGTTGCCGTTGCTGTTACTAATTCGTCGGCTGCTGAAAAATCTGTGACTCCACCTGTGATCGATGAGGGATATATAGTTAAGAAAAAAGAGACTTTTTACTCGATTGCCAATGCTCACGGAATAACCGTGGCGCAACTTGAAGCCGCAAATCCGGGAATATCGGTGCTACGTGAAGGACAGGTGCTGACAATTCCGGGCCAGCAGGCTGCAATGAATGTTGAAAACGTGGTGGAGAATGTTCCGGCGGATATGACCGCCCCCGTTGTTTCAGCTGTCCCTTCGATTCCCGGCGAGTTGAGTGTGGCAAATGATTCAACGGCTACTGTCAGTGTAGAGGAACTTGCGACGGCTTCAGGTGTAACGCCCCAACAGACTGAACTGTCGGTGGCCGTAGTGCTTCCGTTCATGCTCAATGAGGAGAATCCTGCCAAGAGTGCGCAACGCTACACTGAGTTTTACAAGGGTCTGCTGATTGCAGCTGACAGTCTGCGAAACAACGGTCAGCCTGTGCGCATAAGCGTGTATGATACGGAGGGATCTACAGCAAAGGTCAATGAGATCATTGCCAATCCGGAGTTAAAGACTCACCGGATGATCATAGCCCCCGACAATCTCGAACAATTTGCCATGCTCGGTGAGTTCGGTCGCGTCAACAACATAAAGGTGCTCAATAATTTTATTGTCCGCGATGAGACTTACCGGACCAATCCTGCTGTCATGCAGGGTAATATTCCGAGTAGTCTTATGCTTGACAAGGCTGTAAATGCATTTGCCGACCGTATGGGCGGTACGACTCCGGTATTCCTCACGCTTTCCGACGGACTCAATGACAAGGGTGAGTTTGTTGATGCGCTCAAAAAGACTCTTGAAGGGCGCGGAATTGCCTATAAGACCATAAATGCCGATGGACGTCTGACGCAGAATGATCTCAAGTCTCTTCCCGCCGAAGGTAACTACACCTTTGTGCCGACATCCGGTCGCCAGAGCGATGTCAACCGTCTTCTTCCGGCCATAATCGAGTGGCGTGATGAGGCGATAACTCCTTTTGTGAAAGTTATGGGTTATCCCGAATGGATCACCTTCAGAGGCGAGACGCTGACGAATATGCATAATCTTAACACTTATGTCTATTCCCGCTTTTTTGACGATGAGGATGCTCCTCGGTCAAAGGATATAGAACAGAAGTTCAAGAGATGGTATGGCGCGGGAATGGAGAATGCTATTCCCCGGCAGGGTCTTCTCGGATTCGACACAGGTATGTTTGTGTTCAATTATCTCAAGGATTCCGGTGCGCGATATGACGGCGTTCAGAATGGTTTCAGTTTCTCAGTTCCGGAAGGAGCGTCAGGCGATTGCAACTCATTGCTCTACATAGTCAACTATCGTCCCGGTGGTCTTGTCGAAAAGATTAATCTTTGATAAAGTATGGTGAATAGTCGCTTGATTCAGTCGGTCTCGTTCACTTCCCTGCGGACCTTTGCCGTCGGGGTGATTGTGCTTGCATCTCTGGTTGTGCCCTGCCGGATGTCGGCCCAGCGTGAGTATTCTCCTAATTTTGCCATTGGTGGAAAGGCTGGTGCTACGCTGTCGCGCATGTCGTTCTCACCGGAAGTGCATCAGAAATTCACGCAAGGAATGACGATGGGTTTAGCTGCCCGCTATACGGAGGAGAAGTATTTCGGCTTGATCGCGGAGATAAATTTCACACAGCGTGGCTGGGATGAAGATTTCGTCCGTGATGAAGCTCCGCAGTTCAACTATACGCGTACGCTAAACTATGTGTCGATACCACTGCTGACACATATCTATTTCGGTTCCAATAAAGTGCGTGGATTTTTCAATCTCGGCCCGGAGGTGAGTTTTATGCTCTCAAATTCGATCTCGGCCAATTTTGACTATGAAAATTATAAGTCCATACCTGATTTTCCGCAAGGTTACCGCACGAATGAGCAGCTCAACAAGGAGATCGAGCGGAAGTTTGACTATGGTATTGCCGGAGGTGCAGGAGTGGAGTTTATCGTTAAGAAAAAGCATTCCTTCATGCTCGAAGGACGATATTATTTCGGATTAGGAAATATTTATAAAGATTCGAAGCGTGATTTCTTTGCAGCCTCGCGCAATCAGTCGATCGAGGTGACGCTGAAGTACATGATAAGGGTCAAATAAATTTTTTTGACGCGGCGTGCCGCGTATGCCATTTTAGTGGTATCCTTTTTGGGTTATCCTTGCGAAGGAAGACCTTGTTTTAAGGACGTAATCCACAGTGGGCATACGCGGCACGTCGTGTCCGTGTAATTCAGTAAGAACTTTAAGCCGGATTTTCGGTGCTTGTTGCTACAGGTTTTGCCTCTGTTTCCGGTTCTGATTCAGTTCCCGGAATTGTTTGTGCATTCGATGCTGTTGCCGGTTTCGATGCTGTTTCCGCCTTTGTCTCGTCTTTTCTTTCAGGTTCGGCTGTCAACGGTTGGGGAACAGCGACAGCTGCCGGAGCGGCGGGTTTCTGAAGCTTGGCTTCGATTTTGCTTGCGATCTTGTCCTCGAAAGGAGTTGCTGAAGCTGATACATGTATGGGTAGTCGTTCCCATATACGGTTGGGGACTAATTTCCATGCACCCACGAGTAGATTCCATTTCCAGTCAACTACACAGACACGTTTTCTTGCTATGATAGCCCGGACTATACCTACGACTGCATGATCGAGGCTCATGGTCATCGGATAGATGCGGTCGGGGTTGAGGAGTGGTGTGCGTATCCATCCGGGCCGGATGTCCGTGAATGATATGTCGAGTCCCTGCATACGTGAGAGCTGATCAAGCGCAGTGAGATACGTCTGCTGATATTTCTTTGAGGCGGAGTATGAAGCGAGTTCTCCTATGCCGTTTGTTCCTGCGACTGAAGTGATGGCTGCTATGCGTCCGCGCTTGCCATGTGAACGGAAGTAACGGTAGGCGGTGTCGATCATGCGCGTGAAACCAACCACATTGGTCTGTGCTGTCGCTGTGTCGTGGTCAGTTGTCAAGGCTTCGTTTTCGTAACCGATTCCGGCTACATGGAAGTAGATATCCATGCCTCCGAGTCGGCTGATGAGGTCGCGCAGATGAGTACCGGCGTCAGGATCATCGACGTTGATCTGTGCATAGCGTATGCGGTCTGGAAAATCGGACTGAAGCTTACGCAGAACCTTTTCTTTGCGTCCGGCCGCGCCAACGTGCCATCCGGCCTTTGCGAAGATTTCAGCAACGCGCAGACCTATACCTGAGGTTGCGCCCATGATTACGATTCGTTTCATAAATGTGTATGAGTAAGGATAAGGGTTGAATTAATAAAATGGGAGGGGGGAGAGTAGAGGCTGTGATCCGGCAAAGGGAATATTACTCCTTCTGATATTTAGAACGTTGTAGATAAATATAATGTTTTCACGGATTTATAGATATTTCATAGATCAGCAATATGATTTTTTTCTCTAAGCTGATATGGTCTTTACTCCAGACTCAGGTGTAGATATGGTGATAGATTGCTAAAAATGTATGGATAGATGTTAAATTAGGTAAAAATATGACGGAGCGAGTAACTATTGCAGGGGTAAAAGCGTCATATAAGTGAGAGTCAACAAAAGACTCATAAGTAATACGAGATTAATTTAGCTTCTATTTGTAATTACTCCGCCGGGAAAAGGCGGATTAAGTATAAAGCAACAGAGGGTTGGTCGTGATGACTGACCCTCTGTTGTCATTTGTGGATCTCAGTATGGATAGGTGAGATGGCTTATCCGATAGTACGGCGGGAAATGTATTCGGAGAACGCCTCCTTATAGCTGTCCGAAATAGGTATCTGCGTCCGTCCGAACACAATGCGGTTACGTTCGATAACCTTGATTTTGGAAAGATTGACGATGAACGAGCGATGAACACGCATGAAGAGTTCAGGCGGTAGGCTCTGTTCAAGGGTCTTCATGCTGAGGAGTGTCATTATGGCCTTTTCAGTTCCATCCAGATAGATTTTCACGTAATCTTTCAGCCCTTCCACATACATGATATCATCAATTTTTACCTGCACAAGCTTGTATTCGCTTTTAAGAATGATGTAATCGCCTTGGATGGTGTCAGAACTTCCGGCCGGATCGGCACGTCGGGTAATCTCGTGCCAGTTGAGCGCACGGTTGGCCGCTGCGAGGAATTCCTCGTAGCTGATTGGTTTCAGCAGATAATCGAGAGCATTCACGCGGAAACCATCCACAGCATAGTTGGAATAGGCCGTAGTGAAAATTATGCGCGTGGTCTGAGGAATGATTTTGGCAAATTCGATGCCGTTGAGCTGAGGCATCTGTATGTCCAGAAATACAACGTCGATGTTGTTGTTGAGGATAGTGGAAATAGCATCCTTTGGCGATGAGTATTCACCTACCAATTCCATGAAGGGAGTCTTTTCGATATATGATGCTATGAGGCCGGAGGCAAGGGGTTCGTCATCAATGACGCAGCAGCGGAGTGACATAGAGGTTGGTTGAGCTTTAAGGATTGGTGATAAGATTTGTTGCCGATGTATTGATCGTCAGGGTGACTGTATAGTGATCATTATCCGAGCTGACGTTTAGGTCGGCTTCATTTCCGTAGATCAGGTCGAGACGCCGACGGAGGTTGGCAAGCCCGATTCCGCCGTCCGGATTCTCAGGCGTAACGGGTTGTTGATCCGAGGGTGATAGTCCGTTTGACGTGCGGCAGACGATTTGTCCGCCATGGGCAGTAATAGAGATGTCCAGCGGAATGTCGGTTGTGTGTATGCCGTGCTTGAACACGTTTTCGATTTGAGTTATGAAGAGGAGAGGAGCTATCCGGATGTTTTCATCGTTACCTCCATCAAGAGTGACGTTGAGACGTATGGAAGGATTGAGGCGGAGTTTCATCAGATTGATGTAATTGTCGATGAACGCTATTTCCTGTCTGAGGCTTACTGTGGCTGAGGTGTCGTAGAGCACATAGCGCAGCAGACGGCTTAGTTCGTGGACGGCTGCCTGCGCTTTATCAGGGGAGATGGCTATGAGAGCGTAGATAGAGTTGAGGGTGTTGAAGAGAAAGTGGGGATTGAGCTGGCTTTTGAGATTTTTGAGTTCTTCCTCACGCTGTGTATTCAATAGGTCCTGACGGCGGCGGTCAAGTTTGATCCACATGTCACCGAGGCGGAGTGCGATGGCAAATCCGATAACGAGGATGAGCATCACGAGGTCACGTGAGAGCATTCCTGCAGCCTTGGCGAGATACATCCATTCGGTAGGTGCCACTTGATTACGGAGCGGGGTGCGACCGCCGAGATGACCCTTGAAACGCCATATAAGATATATCAGTCCAAGTGATACGAGGATAAGAATAAAATTGTAGGCGAAGAAGCGCAGGAAGTGGCGGGGCTTGTCGAGCGAACGTTCGATAATGCCGTAATAGTTGGCATAAAACACACCGATGAATACGAATGTCTTGGTGTACATCCATAATTTGAGCGGACGTCCGGGATTGGCAAGGCTGGTCAGAAGTTCCGGCAGGACGAAGAGGATTATAATGCAGAGCAGGTGGGTAAAGAACGTCGTGACCCGCTGCCGGGTTAGTATTTCTCGCATGGCTGTGACTCTGGGATTGGTTATTGCCTGAAAACTAAATGCAGTGGTTGACTCTCACTGTCATTACAAGCAAAAGTAAGATATTTCCCGGTGACTTGCAAATATGTTGGACAAGCCGATAATTTTCACCGACTAAGCGGATGAGGATGATTGGATATCGGATAAATAACAATATGTGTTAAAAGGCCGGACGGTTACCGGGCTGATGGTGATCAGCGAGGTAACCGTCCGGGGTTTATTGCGTTGTTATGACTTTCAGGATTGGAATTGTATTAGTCCTGATTGAGGTTTACACGCTTGAAGGCAACTACAACGAGGCCCTTCTTGGTGTTGTCAAGGAACTGACCTACAGTGAGCTTGCTGTCCTGAACGTACTCCTGCTCCATGAGGCATGATTCCTTGAAGAACTTGTTGAGACGACCGTTGGCAATGTTCTGAATCATTGCTTCGGGGAGGTTAGCAGCCTTAGCCTCTGCGGTAACCTTGATGATTTCGCGGCCCTTGGCAGCGTCCTCTTCAGTGATCCAGCCCTTAGAGATGTTGGATTCGATGTGGTCCTCAGAGTCGAAGTGGTTGGGGTTGAGACCGGCTTTCTTGAGAGCGGCTTCAACAGCCTTGCGTACCTGTTCCTGCTTGGTCTTTTCAACTGCTACAGCAATCTCCTGATCGATTGTGGCCTGAGGAACATCGTTGCGGCTTACAGCAACGGGGTTCATAGAGGCGATCTGCATGCAGACTTCACGACCGATCTGCTCGTCAACACCTTCGAGGTTGAAACCTACGATAGCGGCGAGCTTATTGTTGAAGTGGTTGTAAGCAGCTGTGGTGGGTGCCTCAACTACTTCGTAAGCACCGATCTCGGTCTTTTCACCTGTCTTACCGCTTTCCTCAGTGATGAGGTCAGCTACAGTCTGTCCGTCAACGGTGAAGGCTTTGAGCTCTTCAACAGTCTTGAACTTGTTGGCCATAGCGAGATCCATGAGTTTGTTGGCGAGAGCCACGAAACCTGCATTCTTCGCTACGAAGTCAGTCTCACAGTTGAGAGCGAGAACAGCTGCGAAAGTGCCGTCAGTACGGGCGATTACACAGCCTTCAGAAGCCTGACGGTCCTCACGCTTGGCTGCTACTGCCTGACCCTTCTTGCGGAGGATCTCAACGGCTGCTTCGATGTCACCGTCAGTTTCGGCGAGAGCTTTTTTACAGTCCATCAGACCTGCGCTGGTAAGGTTGCGCAGCTTGGTGATGTCTGCCATTGTTACTGCCATAATATCTGGGAGTTTTTTAGAATGGTTGTGATTAATTGGATTAACAGCTGAATTATTCAGCAGCCTCAGTCTCGGTAACTTCAGCTTCAGCTACAACTTCACCTTCGTTGTCTTCCTTGCGGTTAACGCGACGGCGTTCGTTGCGGCGGGGAGCGTCGGCATTTTCGCCGGCAGCTTTCTCGTCAGCCTTTTCTACCTTACGCTCTTCGAGACCTTCGCTGATGGCAGAGCATACAGTGTCGAGGATGAGCTCGATTGACTTTGATGCATCGTCGTTTGCGGGGATCACGAAATCAACGTTTGAGGGATCTGAGTTGGTATCGACAATAGCGAATACGGGGATACCGAGACGGTTTGCCTCAGCAACAGCGATGTGCTCCTTGCAGACGTCAACGATGAAGAGAGCAGAGGGAAGACGGTTAAGGTCGGCGATAGAACCGAGGTTCTTTTCGAGTTTTGCACGCTGACGTGAGATCTGGAGTTTCTCGCGCTTAGAGAGGTTGTCGAAAGTGCCGTCCTTCTGCATCTTGTCGATGGAGGTCATCTTCTTCACAGCCTTGCGGATGGTGGGGAAGTTGGTGAGCATACCACCGGGCCAGCGTTCGATCACGTAGGGCATGTTGACGCTCTGAGCCTTGTCAGCGAGGATTTCCTTAGCCTGCTTTTTGGTAGCGACGAAGAGGATCTTCTTGCCACCCTTTGCGATATTGCGGAGGGCTGCTGCAGCTTCTTCAAGCTTAGCCTGAGTCTTATAGAGGTCGATGATGTGGATACCGTTGCGCTCCATGAATATGTAAGGAGCCATTGCAGGATTCCATTTTCTTTTCATGTGGCCAAAATGGCAGCCTGCTTCGAGGAGTTGGTCAAAATTGGGAGTTGACATTTTAAGAAATTGGTGGTGTTGTTTACGTTCTTTGAAAAATTACAACCGGGGAGTAGGGAACGTGTCCATCTCGGCGGTTTAGATACTAAACACTTGAGGAGATTGAGTGAAATGGGAGAATTCAAGATGATGGTCAGATGTTCCTGCAGTCGGTTGTTTTCAGGCTCTATGCCCCGACACGGCAAACAGGAAATATGTGAGATTCGAAATTGAGGTCTCCCGACAGGGGATCGGATTAACGCTTGGAGAACTGGAAGCGCTTGCGTGCTTTGGGACGACCGGGCTTCTTACGTTCAACGACGCGCGGGTCACGGGTCATGAAGCCTTCGACGCGGAGTGCGTGCTTGTCCTCAGGATTGATCTTCACGAGGGCACGTGCGATAGCGAGACGGAGAGCTTCGGCCTGACCTTTGTAGCCACCACCGTTAAGGTTGACTTTGATGTCGTACTTTTCGGTTACTTCGAGAGTGCTCAGGGGCTGCTTTACGATATATTGAAGGATGGAAGAGGGGAAGTAAACATCGAGGGGACGTTTGTTGATGGTGATTTGACCGTTTCCTTCTTTAACGATCACGCGAGCTACGGCAGCTTTACGGCGGCCAACTGCATTAACTGATTCCATTCTTCAATTATTTAATTTTGTTGATGTCAATAACAATAGGATTCTGCGCTTCGTGGGGATGGTTGGGGCCATTGTAAACGTGCATGTTGCCGATGATGGCGCGACCGAGGCGGTTTTTGGGAAGCATACCTTTCACAACCTTTGTGAAGAGGGGATGGTAGCCGGGTTTGAGGTGCTTGTTGAGTGATTTCTTCATCATGATCTCAGGGGTAGCGACACGCTGACCTCCGGGATAGCCGGTGTAAGAAAGATATTCGCGGTCAGTCCACTTTTTGCCGGTGAGACGAACCTTGTCGGCGTTGATGATGATTACGTTGTCGCCGCACTCGATGTTGGGTGAGTAGCTGGGCTTGTTCTTACCACGGAGGATAAGGGCGACTTTGGCACAAAGGCGACCGAGCACCTGATCGGTAGCGTCGATAACGACCCAGTTGTGTTCAACGCTCTCGGCGTTGGGAGTAATGGTCTTGTAGCTTAAAGTATCCACGTTAAATGTTTAATTAATAGAAAGTTACTTTTGGTCGCGTCAAGGCTTGGCTTGGCCAAAAGCGTCTGCCGGAAGCGACCGGGTTTATTAATTGGACATAATCGGTCTGCAAAGGTAGTCATTTTCCGGTGATTAGCAAAGATGTTTTATGAATCTTTAACAATTTAGTGTCGCGGTTTATTTTGGAAATCAAGTGTAGGTGTGGTGCAAAGAATCATTACAAAACGGAGCGGTTTTAGTGCATATTTATAATATAATGGTGGTATATGGTGGCAGGGTAGGGGTGAAGAGTAGTGATGACGAGGATTTCAGCTATTTGGAGAAGATGTTTAAAAAACTTAAATTTGTGCCGTAATATAAATCAATCAGCAGTTTGCATTTATGGCTTTTTCAAGAAAAAAACTCTGGATGTCGAGCCGTGACTACGTGATGATCACACTTGCTGTGATATTGTATGGTTTCGGATTTTCGGCTTTCATTCTTCCGGAGAAGGTTGTCATCGGTGGTGTAACCGGTGTCGGAACGATCGTGTATTTCCTTACGGGGAATGTGTATATGATCGGTATAACTCAATATGCCATCAATCTTGTACTCCTTGCGATCGCTTGGAGGGTTGTCGGGCATACGTTCGTCTATAAGACGATTTATGGAGCGACGGCTGTGTCGCTTGTGGTCACGCTGATGCCTTCGTTGTTCGATGGTCCGCTTATTCCCGATCAGCCATTCATGAGCGTATGTATCGGATCGGTCTTGGCGGGCGTCGCACTTGGAATTGTGTTCATCCACAACGGTAGCACAGGCGGAACGGATATCGTGGCAGCGATAGTGGCCAAACGGACCAACGTCACTGTTGGCCGCACGATGCTCTATGTGGATTTTGCGATCATATCGTCGAGCTATCTATTTTTCCATAATGTCACTACTGTGGTCTATGGTTTCATAGTGCTGTTTTTTGTTACATATATGGTGGATCTCATGATAAATACCAACCGTCAGGCCGTACAGTTCATCATTATTTCGAAGCGTTGGGAGAAGATTGCGACGGCTGTCAACAAGTATGGACGGCGCGGTGTGACGGTGCTTGACGGTATGGGATGGTACACGAAGCAACCTGTAAAGATCCTTCTGATTGTGAGCAGGAAGATCGAGTCGGTCACCATCTTCCGTATCGTAAAAGATGTCGATCCTAATGCTTTCATCACGCAGGCTAATGTCAATGGAGTCTATGGTCAGGGTTTTGACAATATAAAGCTCAAGGCTGATGAAGAGCTTAGCAAGAAGCTCGACGCTGAGGATGTTGAAGCGGACGATGCTTGTTTTTGCGTAGATGGGAAAATGGATGTTAAATTAGCAGAATCATTAGAAAAATAACGATAAATTTTAAGTAGTCGGTCGGAAATTTTGTGGGATTATAAAAAAATACTATCTTTGCAGAGAATAGAAATATTCGCATCCCTATACTCCGGCCTTTACTTGATCTAATTGATTTTGTTTATGGATATTTGGATTGTCTATGATTCACTTATTTTTTATTATTTTAAATGAGACAATCAAAGTTAAGGCGCATCTGCGGTGAAAGCGGATGCGCCTTAACTTTTAAAGCTATAAAATTGATCCCACAGAATGCGTGAGCAAGCTGTGGGATCAAATTTTATATTTATGTAGGGAGGGATTAGTCGTGCAGGATATCGTATTTCTTGAATATACGGGTGATAGTCTCAAGCGCACGATCGACCTGTTCCATCGAGTGTGTGGCCATGAGCGAGAAGCGGATGAGAGTATCGGTGGGTGCAACGGCCGGAGAAACCACCGGATTCACGAAGATGCCTTCTTCGAGAAGGTCGCGCGTGATGGCAAATGTCTTGAAGTCGTCACGGATGAAGAGCGGGATGATGGGGGTCGAGGTGTGACCGATCTCAAATCCGCGTGAGCGGAAGCCTTCAAGTGCGTGATTGGTGAGTTTCCAGAGATTTTCCTGACGTTCGGGTTCGCTCTGCATGATTTCAAGAGCCTTGAGAGCCGCAGCGGTAGATGCAGGAGTGATGCTGGCTGTGAAGATGTAGGAGCGTGAATGATGACGGAGGAAGTTGGTGATTTCCTTATTGGTGGCAATGAAACCTCCGAGCGAAGCAAATGACTTGGAGAATGTTCCCATGATGAGATCCACGTCATCGGCGAGGCCATAGTGATGAACGAGACCGCGACCACCTTCGCCGAACACACCGATACCGTGTGCCTCGTCAATCATGATGCTTGCATCGTATTTCTTTGCAAGCTCAACCATGGCGGGGATGTTGGCAACGTCACCTTCCATAGAGAAGACACTGTCGCTGACAATGAGTTTGACTTTGTCAGGGTCACATTTCTGGAGCTGCTTTTCAAGCGACTCCATGTCGTTATGCTTGTATTTGAGCTGCTGGCTGAATGACAGACGGCGTCCTTCGATGATCGAAGCGTGATCCTGCTCATCCCAAAGGATATAATCTTCGCGACCGGTGAGGGCGGAGACTACACCGAGGTTGACACCGAAGCCGGTTGAATAGATCATCACATCTTCCTTGCCCATATATTCGGCAAGTTTGGCTTCGAGTTCCTTATGGATGTCCAGAGTGCCGTTGAGGAATGGAGAACCCGCACATCCTGTGCCATATTTGCGGGTAGCTTCAATTGCTGCTTCTTTTATTCGAGGGTCATTGACAAGACCGCTGTAGCAGTTGGAGCCGAACATCAGCACTTTCTTACCGTTGATGATGACTTCAGGATCCTGCTCGCTTGAAATGGCGCGGAAGTAGGGATAGACTCCGGCCGCCTTAGCTTGCTGCGGCGCGGTGTATTGGGATAGTTTCTTCTGTAGTAAATTCATAATCGGTAACTTGATTCCGCGATTAATCTGATTGACGATAGCTTAATTTGCGGAGGGCAAAGTTAGGAATTTTTTCACATTTTTATACTTTTTGTGCGCGTTTTATTTGTTAATTTTACAAAACAGGGCTATTTAACCTAAGTCTCTAAAGGATTTTTGGCTTATGCCGGGCAGTGGTGACGCCGATTTAAAGGATTTTTGTTAATTTTGCAATTATATTGAAAAACAGCTTCTAAATGGAAACTACTGAAACAAAGGATGTCAAGCGCACGGTGCTTGACTATGACGATATAGTGAAGATGGCTCCCTTTTTCAAGGGGAAGAGACGGCTTGTCGAATGGTTCATGAAGGTCCTCGACATTGATAAGGTCAACTGGATTCATGACCATAATTTCGATACTCCCGGCCCTCAGTTCTGCCGCGGACTTCTGACGGATCTAAATATCAAGCTCAGGATTGACAACGAGCAGGTGTTGGACAATCTGCCGGAAGGCGCATTCATCACCATAAGTAATCATCCCTTTGGTGCACTCGACGGTATAACGCTGATTGATATTGTGGGCCGTCGTCGTCCCGATTTCAAAGTGATGGTAAATATGATTCTGAATTATATCGTTGCGATGCGCCCCAATTTTATCGCGGTGGATCAGACTGCGAGCGATGATCCAGCAAAAAAAGCCGTGTCGATGAAGGGCATAAAGGAGGCGATAGTGCAGGTGCGCCGCGGACACCCGATCGGATTCTTTCCTGCCGGTGCCGTTGGTAACTACAACAAGCATCTGAAGTTTGAGGACCGCGAATGGCGCGAATCTATCATTCGCCTGATCCAGCAATTGAAAGTCCCGGTAATACCCATCTTTTTCCACGGATATAACAGTTGGTGGTTCCGTTTCCTCGGCATCGTAAGCTGGCAGCTGCGTACATTGCGACTCCCAGCCGAAGTGTTCCGCCGCAAGAACGATACGCTCCACATCTCTGTAGGCGATCCTATCTCGGTCGAGGAGCTTGAGGCTCACAGCGGATCGCTGAAAGAATTGGGCGATTTCCTGCGCGAACGCACTTATTCGCTTCAAAAGATAAAGTGATGACGTTGAATGATGTCCGTGTGTCGGATCGTCGTGAAAAAATAATATTGTTTTACGGTATAAGATTTAAGTTGTCGAAAGGTTTTTAGATATGCAGCTTAACATACAGGAATTGCCTGCCGAGATTGTGCAGGCCAAACAGCGGTATGGCATTGTCGGTAACGCGCCGGGATTGATTGCTGCTATTTCGCGTGCGATACAGGTCGCACCGATAGATCTGTCGGTGCTCGTGACAGGCGAGAGCGGTACCGGAAAAGAATTTTTTCCAAAAATAATCCACGGTTTTTCTCCACGTAAGCATGCGAAGTACATAGCAGTCAACTGTGGAGCTATACCGGAGGGTACGATTGATTCCGAGCTTTTCGGTCATGAAAAAGGGTCGTTTACCGGTGCGATCTCATCGCGTAAGGGTTACTTCGAGGAGGCCGATGGAGGAACGATATTTCTGGATGAAGTCGGTGAACTGCCGCTCACCACTCAGGCGCGTCTGCTTCGTGTGCTTGAAAGCGGTGAATTTATAAAGGTCGGTTCTTCCACGGTTCAGAAGTCAAATGTCCGCATAGTGGCTGCGACGAATGTCGATATGGCTAAAGCTGTGGCGGAAGGAAAGTTCAGAGAGGATCTTTATTACCGATTGTCAACAGTCTCCATCCATATTCCGCCACTGCGCGAACGCGGAAATGATATCTCGCTTCTTGCAAGGAAGTTTGCAGCGGATTTTTCCGAGCGATACACGATGCCGCCCGTCTCCTTCGATGAGTCGGCGAGGGCGATGCTCATGCGCTACAGATGGCCGGGAAATGTAAGGCAACTGAAAAATATCGTAGAGCAGATCGCACTTTTTGAGTCCGGTAATTCAATCGACGGAGAGGTAGTGAGGTCATTCTTGCCTGACGGATCGGTCAACTATAGCCCGGTTGCTGCTCGTCCGGATGGATCGCATGATTATTCGGCGGAACGCGATGCGCTGTTCGGAATGATCCTTCGGTTGCAACGGCAGATCGAGTCGCTCAACGCGCGGATTGATGAATTGTCGGCTGGTGGAGTAGATATCGCTCCTCAGGGTAGTTTTCAGCCTGTGGAGGAAGTAGCCGGCGTTGAGACGGGCGTGCCAGTGCGTTCCATCGTTAAATTTCAGCCGTTCTCATCTCCACTGCCTGCTGACTCTGCGCGTGGCATGAATTCTGACAATGGAAATGTCGGCCAAACGTCCTCGCCGTTGACACTGGAGGATACTGAGCGCGACACCATACGGCGTGCGCTTGAACGTAACGGGGGTAAACGTAAGGAAGCAGCTCGTGAGCTTAATATATCAGAGCGGACACTATACCGCAAGATTAAGGATTACGGTATAGATTTATAAGCCGATCTGGATCTCGGTTTCTTTATTGAGCCTGCAGTCTGATCACTCTTATGCCTGTTATAGCGGGCGATTTTTTCAGATACTCTGCGAGAGAAAGTTTATCGATGGTCACCTTCCCTTCACGTGAAGATGCGTGCAGGAGTCGGGGACCATCTTTTTCCATTACGATAATACCGACATGGCTTATGTCGAGGCCATCTTTTTTAGTGGTAAAGGCTATGATATCGCCTCCTCTCAGTGATGAAAGTATTGGTTTGGCCGCGATGCGCCCTGATTTTATGTACGGGAAGCGGTGTGAACGGAATCCGACTTCCATATTCTTTATGGCCTCATATTCTGCGTCGTCAGCTAATGCCGGATACGACGAACGGTTGCGCGACATATAATCAAGCGTCTTTATTTGGGAATCTGATTGTGGAATACGGTCTGTAACTTCGCGCACTATTCCCCGATGGGTATTTGAGACGATCCAGTCACTGAAATAATGCAAGCGTGACGAGTAGCCGTTAACCTCTCCCTGACGGTATCTGATGGTTTCGAGGTTGTCTATGAAATCCTGCCATGAATTCTTATGTTCTTCGACTGTAAGTGCAAGAGCGGTTACGGTCTCAATGAATGTTGTGCAGTCAAATTCTTCAAGGTTTACAGTTAGAGCTTCTGGTTGGCTCTCAAGAGTACCGGCCTTATAGGGCGTGTCTATGAATTGTCGCCCAATGAACTCCATTAGCTCATTAGGATTGGATGCGCCGAAATCCGTAGCCTTTATTAGAAATTTTGTTATGGCTGTCGTATCGGCTGCTTCATTGTGCCATCTTATTTGTTCAGGAGCTGCTCCGTGTAGAACTGGAGCTGTCAGCATGAATGCTATATATAATAATGTGGCAAATTTTTTCATGATCTTATCCTTTTTTATTTATATGGAGATGGGCGATTGGTTTATTTCTCCCCCAAAATTACATATTTCCTGATTCATGGCCAAATCCTGCAGATTGAAAGCTTTGCGAATTTCTATCCCTGATAGGTGTTAAATGTGAAAATATGTGTATTAAATATGATAAAGCAAACTAAAGTGTTAAATTAGAGTTAAAATACTTATAGAAATTTGGAGGGAATTAGAAAAGTGCCTACCTTTGCACTCGCTTTTGAGAAGCAAGCCCCGCAGCGGCGGTGGACTTAGAGAGGATAACAGGTTTGATATG
>JAAVDF010000020.1 GCA_014801945.1 Bacteroides sp. | reverse complement strand
TGCCACCTGCTTTATTAATGACCTTAGGCTCATGGGTAATAAAAACGCTGATTTAATCATAACCCGGAATAAAGGATTCCGTAGATCGACCAACCAACGTCATCCCCATTCATGGACCATAGTCGAGAGCAATGACCTCATAAATTGGCTGAACAGTATGCTACACCAATAAAATTATGTTTAATAGTCTAAACAGGTCTGACAGAGGCTGTGTCGTATTAAACTGCACCCCTAAAGTTTTTTTGTCCAACTTTTGGGGTGCAGTTCATACTTGCACAGCTACTATTAACCAGTAGGCAAACTTGTTTTTTTATGTTTTGGATGGAGTTGGATTGGCATACCTTCAGTCCTAACTGCTGATGTAATAAAGATACTCTACCTTTGTGTCCATTTTTTCATTATATGAGCGAGCTGGTCCGGACATATTTGTTGAAAGCTATCAGTTAACGCTGTGTCTGGATTATAGTGAGATTCGATTATTAATCCATCATAGCATCTCTCAAATGCTTCATCTGAAATAGCTGAGATTTTACTGCGAGAGCCTCCAATGTGAGAAGGGTCACATAAAATTGGAAGATTTGGAACCGTTTTTCTGAAAATTTGAACCTTATCCCATAGCGGAGCATTACGGAGGTGATTTAACTCTGGGATTTTAAAGCCTCGATGTATTGCAGCAAGTCTTCTAAGGCCTCGATTATACAGTCTCTCAACCGCTCCTATCCAAAGGTCAATATCAACGCAGGCCGGATTTTTTATCAAAACCGGTATATCGTATCCACAAAGGCTATTTGCTATTTCCTGAACGGCAAACGGTGATGCAGTGGTTCTTGCACCAATCCATATAATGTCAATTCCTGCTTTGACTGCCGCCTCTGCATGAGCTGCACAACCGATTTCTGTAGCGGTAAGCATTCCTGTCTCCTGTCGGACTATTTTCATCCATTCCAAGGCTTTGTTGCCATGACCTTCAAAACCTCCGGGACGTGTTCTGGGCTTCCACACTCCGGCTCGGAATATCTTAACTCCAATAGCCTTAAGTTGCCGAGCTGTAATCAATACTTGGTCAAGGCTTTCGGCAGAGCATGGTCCGGCTATAATGACTGGTTCTGTATTTAGTGATTTTTCGAGTACTGGAAGAAAATTAGTTGTCATATCGTCTAAATTCTTACTTATAAGAGTGAAGTGAAGGTAGATAATTCACACCGTAGTACGTCATTACAATAGAAGCAAAAATAACAACAATATAAATGTTGTATATCAATGGGGTATGTCTTAATCTGAATGAACGATGCAGAGGTATCGAATAGAACATTAATGTGACCAAAGCCCATGTCTCTTTCGGATCCCAAGCCCAATATCGTCCCCACGATACATTCGCCCACATTGCGCCTATGATTATGCCGATACCAAGCATATAGGTACCCGGGAGCAAAAGCTTTATTGATAGGTTTGTCAATCGTTCACGCTGCGATTTAACAGCAATGGCTGTGACAGAGACAGGGAGTGTGATCCCAAGTATGGCATACGAAATCATTATTACAGATACGTGGATAGAAAGCCACGGTGATGCAAGAACAGGCATTACCGGGGTCATTACCGGGTCTTTTAAACCGAGCCACGCTACAAGGAACAAAAATGAGACACAAATCATCACAATTCCGACTAACAGAATTGAGAATCTTCTATAGCTGATATAGTCTGCAAAGAGAAGTATGACAACGGCAATAAACTCCATCATTTCAGAGGTCGACGACAACGGGAAATGCCCGGATATGTATATCTTACACAAGAATGATAATAATGCAAGCATTCCAATAATCAATATAGTCAGATGCAGTGTGATGTCTTTGTGAAAAGTCAGTGACAACAATAGAATCAGACTTATTAAGATTGAACATATAAAGAATAGTTTGGTAGGATTAAGTCGGTTATAGAAGACCTCGGTGCTTATTGAAATTTCCGAGCGCAAATCCGGATAATCTGACGGTAACGGTAAAAATAACTTCCCATTCCAAAGGTCGAACAGCAAGGCTACTTTTTCATCGAGTTTTATGATGTCACCATCAAGATTTCCATGACCGCCTTTATAGATTAGTCCAGGCAAGTATGTCCCGTCTCGGCTGTACAAATTATCTACTGCCACATAGTCGCCGTCAATATTGAGATTGAGTTCTGACAAAAGTTTACTATTTTTTACTTTTATGAAAGGCACCTTGGACCATTCCTCCCTATATCTAATCAGAGAGACGACGAATTGTTCCGGAGACAAATCGCCCACATTATTTTTTCCTGTAAGTTTATAGGTAAGACGCATAGCTACGGTATTGAAGGGAATAACATCTCCATTATATAGTACCTGTCTGTAAGACAACGAATCGGCAGTCTGCCTGCTAACGGCGGGAACAGCATAAATTTTTTGTGGGCAAAGTCCTGCACCGACAACAGACAGAACCAACAATATAGTGCGGGAATTGAGTCTAATCCGTTTTAAAAGTAGCCATCCACCGCCGAGAGCAAACATGAGGAATCCGAAATACACCGCTACCATTCCATATGGGTCATAACTGACAGAGAGGATTGATCCTCCAACTCCATCAAAAGAGGTCTGATAGAAACGGAAGCCGTCAAGTTTACCTATATGGTTCATTGATATTCGCATCGTGTCGCCTGTGGCGACGGCAACTTCCGATCGGAAATCCTTAGGAAAAGTCATTCCGGAATAATACTCAGTATTGAATGCGACCAATGTAATTTCGGATGGTAGTTGTCTGGATATACCATGAGTGTCTACGAATGAATAAATCGGCTGTGCTGTGCTGAGATGTAGGGTTCCACTATAAGAATAAATTGAGGTCAGAAATCCACCTGAAATAATAGACACAAAAGCCAGATGAAGTAAGAATACAGGTGGATTTTTCCACATGGAGCTTCTAAAAATCGTAACGAGAAGCAGCACTAAGACTGCAAACCATATACAGCTCCAGACAGCCGAGGAATAAAAAGTCTCCGGCATAAAAGATGTAGTTCCGACAAACAGTGAAAAACATACCGCAACACAAAAAACAACAAACCTAAAACGGTTCATACTCTTTATCTTCAATTTGTTTAATTGCAATACATTCGGTTTCTATCAGCCATCCTGGACGACATACGGGTGCAAGTACTATTGCCTTGGGAATATCAGAAAAACGGTCATTCATTATCCCTTTTACTACCCCATAATCAGATATATCTCTAAGATAGACAATCATGTGGGCTACATCATCCCATGAACAGTCTCCTTCTTTTAATAAGACACTGATATTTTCCAGCATACGATTGGTTTGTGCCACAATGTCGCCGGCTGCTACAATTTCCCCTTTATTATCAATGCTCGCCGTTCCTGAAATATATATATGTCTGCGGTCTCCATAATCTACGGCTACTCCCCGTTCAAAAGCCACTCCATATTCATAAGTGGGATTAAGATGGGTTTTTCCATACAGAAATTTAATCTGTTCGTTTCGCAGGCTTAAATCGGCAAAGGCATTGAAGGCTACAAGACACGCAGGGTCGGGCGACTGTCCGGCAATCCCGGTCGATGCGATGAAATGGGTGTCGGCGGTGAGTCCGTGACGGTCGAAAACCTCATTACGGCCTTTGACTACGCCGGAATAATTATTGTCGATATCCCTGACGAACAGCCATGTCCTGAGGCAGTGGTCTTCAAGCGAACCTCCTGCCGCGGTCAGCACGCGGCTTAACCTGTCGAGGTAATCGACCGTCATTTCCTTTGAACCGGCCGGACGTACAGACGGGTTATCCCCGGACCATATCCTGCCTGAACCGTCTGCCCAAAAGCCGTCACCCAGCTCCCTGAAATCGGAATTTTCCTGAAATATCACCAGTAGGGCACCCTTTGACCCGTCGAGAGGCGACTGCTGGATGACCGACCTCGCACACTCGTCGTCGGCAGGGAGGAAATGCGACTGATTGGTGGCATCGCTCAGTAAGTATCTTTTGAAGACAGGCTTCATGCAGAGCCTTTCGGCCAGAAGGCGTGTAGCCTCGGCCAGATGTTTCAACTGGGTTCCGGCATCTTCGCGGGAATGGGGGCAGGTGAGCATGACGTGAGCCTCCCTGCGGTTTATGTCAAATTCGGCTACCCTGACCGTGACATCCGGGTATTCTGTTTCGTAGTATCTCATATTCGTTTAGTTCAATTAGGATTTGCACCTCCGTCAATCCAGTTGCGGATTAAATCGAGTTTTTCCAGACGGACTACCTCGACGGAATGATCATAGCTCCACGACGACGAAACGTTGCCGCCAAGGATAAGGTAGAGTACACTTTCACCGCTCTCGCCGGGCTTCACGCGGTTCATGTCCGGCAGTTTGACGGACGGGACGGCAATCATCTGACCGAAGCTCACTCCGTCGGTCAGATTCAGCCCTGCGGCGACATGATTGGAACCGCCGTGACACTGGATGCAGGTGGTGTTGAAAATCTCCTGCTGGATAGCACTTGCCATCGACAGGTTGACCGACGGCACATCAATCCGCACCGTATCGCCGCCGATGTTGTAGGCAGTGGAGGCGAATGTGGCCACACGGCGGCGCAGACGGTCAATGGCACAGAGTTCGACGGTCGCTACTTCGGGTGGAATACCGGTCAGGACCACGTCACACTTCCCATCCGTCACCGAAGCCTCGATATTCTTGCTGATGAGGGCGAACTCATTGCCGTCCTCGAAGCCTGCGACTGCGAGAGTGTAACTGTCAGTCCATGTATCCATTCCGGAAATGACCGTGGTGACCCTCGCCGACCCGCCTTCGTTAGCGATGACGACATCATCGCCGTAGATCCGGCCTTCGTCACATCCCACGAGCAGCAACCCTGCGCTTAATATCAGATGGATAATTGAAAACCTTCGCATCTCAAAATGTATATTGAGCCATTACGACCACGGAGCTCGTAGCCAGTCCGAGGTTATCCTCGTCGCGGTCCATCTGGCGGGCGTGTCCCGTGCGACCGGTGTACTGATACATGGCCTGTAATTTAAGGTTGATACTGTCGAAGAAATAATTTGCGCCGATGGCTGGCATATTGAGCAAGCCACCCTTTTTGGTCGAGTTTCGCTCGAAGAAATCATAGCGTAGAGCGCCTTGCAGACGCGGGGTGAGGAAATAGCCTATCTGTGCGTAGCCTCCGTAGTAATTGTAGGAGGTATCGATTTTCTGACGTTTCGTGAAGCCGACGTGCATATAGTAGAACTCAGCACCGAAATACCATCTGTTCCTTATCCACGACCATTCGGCTCCGAGACGCAGGTCATTTGTGCTTTCGTTCTCGCTCTCGACGTTCATCGAGCCTGATACGCCGATGAGCATCCTGTTGTCGCGGAGCCAGCGCGGGTCACCCTGCGATGCCGGCATGACACCGAAGGGCTGGTAGGTCAGTCGGGCGGCATAGAGGAGCGAGGGGATGTGCCAGTCGTCGCTGAGGGTCTTCGTCGCGGAATTGACCCCCGCGCCAGTGCCGTTGAATATACCGACCTGATAGCCGAACTTGTTTTTCAGCATACCGTGAAGCTCTACGCCGAGGTCAAACCCTGTCCCGATGTGGGGTGTCACGGCATTCAGCGAGTAGGGGAGGATTACGGAAGCTGTCAGCGAAGTCGGAAGCACCGGGAAGAGTGTCTCGCCGAGAGTGGTGAGGTAGGCATGGGAGAAAGGGGTCTTGAACTTGCCGACACGCACGCCGATTTCATCCTTCGGACGGATGTCGGCCCACGCTTGTTGCAGCAGGGAGCCGCCCGAGGTAGCGGCGTTGACGGAGAGATTGAAGGTGACGATGTTGAAGGCTTTGCCGGTGAAGCCGAGGACGGCGTAGGGGATACTGAAACCGGAATTTGCCACGTTGTCCTGATTGTAGGCCGGGTCGAGTCCCGCATCGTCATAATAATTGTAGTTGGCGGCTGTCTGCACGAGCAGATATGGCTTGAACAGGAAATCACCCTTTTTAGTGGTGAAGGTGAAACCTCTGTGGTCCGCGAGGGATACGACACCGTTTTCCGTATCNGCGTCATACTGCGCCCGCANTGCAGGGACGCACAGGAGAGAGCATATTATCGAAAGTATTGTCTTCTTCATTGGATGATTACATGATTGGATGATTATNTCTAAGGNCGGAGGGNGGAGNNGAGNGGAGGTCAGAGTGACNGAAGGAATTTCACGAGAGCCTCGCGGTCGTCTTTCGGCATCTTTTTGAATACGTTTTTGGAAGCCTCTCCTTCCCCTCCGTGCCACATTATCGCCTCCACGAAGTTGCGTGCGCGGCCGTCGTGCAGGAAATAGGTATGTCCATTGACCTTTTCCTGCAATCCGATGCCCCAGAGCGGGGTGGTNCGCCATTCGTTACCACGGGCNAGNCCGGAGACATAGTTGTCATTCAGACCGACACCCATGATTTCTGACCCCATGTCATGGAGGAGGAAGTCACTGTAAGGATGGATGGTCTGATTGCCGAGCCATGGCAACTGNGTTCCGGCAAGGAGCGTCGAGCCGCGCGGACGTGTGTGGAGGGTAGTGACGTGGCAGAGATGGCATCCGGNCTGATAGAACAGAGTCTCGCCCCTTTTTACATCAGGGTCGTTGACATTTCTACGTGCCGGGACTCCGAGCGANTGCATATAGAGNTCGACGTTCTCCATATCCTCTGTCGAGATGTCGAGGCGGTCGTAGGNAAGNCCCATCATCGAGCCTTGGTTGANCTGCACCTGACCCTCGCAGATTTCCTCGGGGTAGCGGCTGTTGGTGACACCCATATCGCTTGAAAATCCGAGTTCNACGGTGAGGTCGGCNTGCTGGGCTTTNTTGCCNGAAATGCCGAGGCTGGTGACTCCGCGTTCAGTGATGTAGTTGCAGCGTCCGCTGATGCCCCACTCGGGATAATTGCTCTTGGCGGCGAGCTGTTCGATTTCGGTCGGGTCGAGAGACATTAGCTGCCCCATTCCCACATGGCGCAGGGGAATACGCACNGTACAGAAAAGATCCTCGGGGGCGATTTCGTCGGCATACCAGTCGGTGATNGTNTAGACGGGATAGGNNAGTTCGTAGCTGTCNCCGTCGGGAAAGGAGAATTGCTNATACTGCCAGTCAACTTTCAGTTTGCCCTCCGGCTTGACTCCGTAGATGGCCTGNTCATGCAGCACACGTCCGTATTCGCGGAAAAACGCGCCGTTCTTACGGGTGATGTAGACAAGCATGGCCGAGAAACCGTAGGAACCTGAACCGTTGTCGCTCCACACTCCGGGNCGTGTACGTCCGGCATTGCGGTGGCAGCTTCCGCAGGAGTAACCGGCATAGACAGGGCCGAGTCCGCCACCCTGCCCGTTGGTGGAGGTACGTACGTCGTCATAGAGGCGGTCGCCACGGACGAAGCGGGTGAGGTAGTCGCCGGATACCCAAGGCGCCTCACTGTCATAGGCGACGGAGGAGTTCAGGAATATAGTGGAAGTTCCCGCCGACAGTGCATNGCCGGCAGGAACCTCTATATCNAGAACATCAAGTCCGTCGNTGTCACAGGAGGTCAGNGAAAGTGTCAGTCCCGCCAGCCAACAGCACAGGAAATGAATTCTGTGAGNCATNGGCAATCAGTTTTTTACTTTACGGGGCTGACCGTCCTTGAAGAGGAGGAATTCAAGAGTGTGGAAACCGCGCACCGACTGTACGGCCTCAATTGTGGCATCGTCGTCCCCCTCGCTCCAGTTCAGGTCATCGTAGTTGCCGGAGTTGAGAATCTGGACGATNTTGTCCTGNTCAAGTGGCCAACTGTCCATGTTGGGGTCAAGGCCGAGCGCGTCGACCGGACCGAACAGGAAGGCCTCGCTTTTCTCCCACGGTTCGCGTGCTTCGAGCCATGCGTTGCAGGCANTGGCGAAGTTGNCATCNGAAGGAGAGTTCTTGAAGTTNACCACGGTCTGGTAAAGCGCGGCATTTTTTTCTTTAAGGCTCTTATAAGTGGGGACTACGACGGCATCGACATAGGTGTCNACGATGTCCTGAAAGCGCGGGTCATTGCCTAAGGCGTTGACGGCAGCTTTGAGCTTGNTTGANAGGAGGTCTTCNAGGTCGGCACAGGCAGTCATCGCCGTGCGGCTTTCGGNGCTGTTGATGTGGTTGCGGAAAGGCTGCGGGATTGCGAGAATCGAATTTGAGGCATTGGCTATCGCCGCCTTTACTTCCGAGTCGAGACTTGAATTGACGTTTGCCATAAGTGCGGAGAGTGATTTTTCGCTTACGGTGCCGTCAAGTGTTCCGTAGTAGGAGTTGCGGATTGAGAGGATATTGTTGGAATAGTCCTCGCGGGAGTGCCAGCTATACCATGACTCCACGGCNTAGAGNGCNCCCTGAGTGTNGCCCGAGATATAAAGTTGGTATGGGTCGCCGATTTTGGCTGTACCGACTTCGTTGGCGATGTCGGCACANCCTTCGATTATCTGCTCGATGCAACTGAGTGCGCTGGAATAGTCGCCGCCGTTGTGAGCCTTGAAACTTGTGGCGAAAGGTGTACCTCCTTCGTAGGAGACGGTCCATGCATCATAGAGATTGTTGGCATCCAGACGGAGCAGGGCAGCCACCTGAACCATGTAGTTCCCCCAGCTTGCAGCGTTTTTCTCAGTGTAGTCGAGGGTCGCGCTGTCGTCATCGTCGGTTTTGGGTTCGTCATTGTCTGAACAGGCTGTCAACGTCATGCCGAGTGTGCATGAGAGAGCCATGACAGCGAATAGTGATTTGAGTTTCATTGCGTGGATATGTTTAATTGATTTATTATTTGTTCATTGATGCGTAGCGGTGTCACTACTTACGGATGAACCATCCGATGTAGGCCACGCCGATGGAGAATTCATTTTCTGAATTGTAGTTGCCTTTGCCGAATACTTTGGCCGTACCTATCCGGCGCGTAGTGTAGTCGGCCTTGACGACGAGGTTGGGAAGGGCAAACCAGTTGAGTCCTGCCTGCCACTGGCTCACTTCAAGACGGCGGTCCATCGTCGCGCGTCCCTGTCCGCGGTACTGCGGATTGTAGTACTCATAGCGGGCATAAGGATAGATGACAGGACAGTTGTTGCGGATGACTGAACGGAGGTTGAGGCCGATTTCCGCGCCGTAGCTCAGGGCGTTCTTGGCAATAGGTATCAGTCGGCTGTATGGGGACTTATTGGAGAGCATACGGTTGGCTTCGCTCAGGGCTGCCGCGTTGCCGACATAGCCGTAGGTCACGTTGGCACGCGCCGTCACATAGCTGTTGCGGTACTGGGCATCCCATGTCCCTATGGCGACCGGTATGCGCCCTATGGAGGAATAGGTATGCTCCTTGTCGGAATTGCTTCCGGCATCACGGCAGTAGTAGACCGAGACTCCGGTACGAAGGCCGGGAACACCGGTGTAGTCGAGGCGCCCGACATAGCCGGGTGAGGTGAAGTTGTCCTCCTCGAAAAAGCCTTGCTTGCCTCCGGCAATCCACTCGTCGCGGTTGAAGCCGTTAGCGTTGAGACCTGCGACAATCATGAGCTGATAGTCGAATCGGGAATGACGACGGCCGAACGACCCGAAGAATTCGATTCCGGTCTCGTGCCATGTTGACGGCATTAGGGCTGTCTCGGCTTGCGGGCGTACGGTGCCGAAGAAGTTGATTGGTTCATGGTGGGCGTTGGTCAGTCCGACGGGGACAATCAGGTGTCCGGCTCTGACGTTGAACTGCGGGACAATCAGGCGCGTGATGTGGAACTGTTCGAGCGCTACCTCGCCCCCCTTCTCAATTTCGGTTTCATACTCACCGTTCTCGCTGTTTTCAAGCTCGATGGCCGTGCCTGTGCCTCCCGATTCAAATTCGATTTCCGCGCCAAGCACCCATTTTGAGTTGAACTTGTAGTCGAAGGCAAGGACGAAACGCGGGATGGAGATGGTGTTGCGGTCGGTCTTGGTGCTGCCTGTCGATGTACCGGCGAAACGGTTGATTCCGTAATCCTTGAAGGATGCTACCATCTCGCCGTAGCCGCCGAAACGGAAGCGGCTGTAACCGGCGGTGTCGGCAGCAGTGGCTGCCGGTGTCGTTTCGGCAACAACCTCCCTTTCTCCTGCAAGAACCGGAGCGGCTCCGGCCATAATCATGGCTGTGACTAATGTGAGTAATGATTTACGGTCCATTGTAGCTTGTGTTTACGGGTGCAAAATTACTTGTATCCGGAAACTGACACAATACTCAAAAATCGGATAAATTAGAGCGATTAAGGTAGTCATGATTAAATTCCCAAGGGAAAAACACTCATTTTTAGGTATGGTGTGGTTTTTAATTCNGACGTAATTTTGCATGGGGATTTACAGCCCTAGTTCAGCTTTCATTATATGTCAAAGAATCAATCAATATCTCCCAGTGAACGCCTTAAAAATATTATTGAGGAAGAACCTCATATATTGGGTGTTCTAAGTAGGTTTGGACTGTCTTTTGGATTCGGCGATAAGACAGTTGGTGAAGCATGTGAGGAGGACAATGTTCACTTGGGGTCATTCCTTGCAGTATCAAATTTCCTATACGGACAAAACTATTCNCAATTTGANATNNCNCTGNCTGCNTTAATGNGNTATCTCAGGAAAGCCCANACGCACTTCCTTAATTTTCTATTGCCCTCCATACGCAGAAAACTCATTGAGGCTATCAATTACTCTGATATAAATGACGTAGCTTTCCTGCTCCTGAAATTCTATGATGAATACGTTCAGGAAGTCCACAATCACATGAACCATGAAAACAATGAGGTATTTCGCTATGTGACCGACTTGTTGAATGGTATCACTAATGAACAGTTCCGGATTACTGACTACTCATCAAACCATAGTAGTATGACTGAAAAACTATCTCAAATTAAGGATCTGTTTATAAGACATTACCATGTGAAAGACAATGAAATCCTGACTTCGGCATTATTCGATATAATTTATTGTGGCAATGAATTGAAGAACCATTGCGAGATTGAAAATAAACTCTTTATCCCGGCTGTTGAAAAACTTGAAAAGTCGTTAAAATTATCACATCACGAATCAGTAAAAAATAACAACAGCAACAATGAAAAAGACGAGCTGCTGGATTCCATGACTGATCGGGAGAAGGATATAATATGTTGTGTTGCAAAAGGATTATCAAATAAAGAAATTGCTTCACAGCTATTTATATCTATACATACTGTAACTACATATCGCAGAAATATCTCTGCTAAACTTCAGATACATTCAACTGCTGGACTCACAGTTTTTGCCATACTCAATGATTTAGTTGATATAAAAGATGTAAACCCTCATAGAAAATAGTATTCAAAAGCAACCCGAAGTCACATTATTTATCCAATTTTTGAGTATTGCAGTCTGGTTTAATCTACTTTTGCAGTCTGAAACTAAATAATCTAACACACAGGTTTTTTACTATGCGCCCGTTTTTTACTATGTGCCCCTATTTTGCATCGGACGGATACCGAGGACAAAGAAAAACCTCTGAGAATCAGTAGATTTCAGAGGTTTGCTTCGGTTTGATAAACCCTTGTGTGATCCGCCTGGGATCGGATTATATCATCTTAACTAAGTAGTATTCAGAATATTGTAATGCCGCACCTTCCGTTGTTCATGAATTGTACACGGCACAAATTCAATGTTCTTCCCCATTGTTCCCATTGGGATTACAAAGATACGAAAAAATTTACATACCAGGATAGATATGATTTATATCAAGAAATCTTTTTGTTCAGTACTCAAATATGGATAATACATGTCAATCCAAGTTTGAATCTGTCTTTTTCTTTTATCTGATTTTGGTTGGGTATATATTTGCTTAAAATCTTCATGTGCTAATCGTAGGTTCTGGCAAATTATTGAAGATTCCATTGATGATATACCATTTAGATAGTGTGTATCAACGACTTTACAACATTTTATAACTATTGTTGAAAGAGTGGATACATCTTTTAATGTAACTTTATTATTATCAAAGTTTTCTAGAGCTCTTATAGGTGAAAAATGATGGAGGGATTTATACATTTCATCATTGTTTTTGGTTAAAAACTCTATTTGTGATTTTGATAGACGAGCATTAGAAGACATGCCGTGTACTATCCGATTGCGCCAGTGGCACAGCAACATTGATAATACAATCATTTCTTCACTTATAGACCCAATCCTACGTAGGAAAGAGGCAACACGATCAGCTTTTTTTTCATTATTATCATTAGTACCAAAATTAATATCCTTATAAGCCCAAAGCGGATCTTTGGATATTTCAGTTAAATAATTAAATAAATTTTCTGCAACATATACATATGCTGATTTACATGCATAATTTCTTGCTCGTTTCTTTGATAAGGCAAGATTGCTAGGTTTCCAAGAGATACCTAAAGAATCTGGAACAGCGATATCCGTATCATCCATTAGGGTTAAAGACACGATAATTGTGTTCATAGAATGAACAATTCCTCCTATCTCATTCAGTAAATATTTTAATTGTTTACTTTCCATGTGGTATTCTCAGGATTCGAACCTGCATTTTCCGAGATGAGTTAATTATTTTTAGTGTCGGACGACTTACCAATTAGTCCAAAATACCTATTTTTAGAATTCTAATTGCAAAATTAATAAAACATTTTGATCAAATCAAAATTAGCTCCGTTTAGCTGTCAATAAATTATATTTATAAGATTTCGTTCCATTCTTATTCATATTACAATTTCTACAATTGTTCAAGAGAAAAATAGGCTTCCATCATTCGATTAGAATATACTTTATATTAATCGGCATAGTAATTATACAATCTTCATTTTTATTATTTAACATATCCTTATTGTATTTTAATTTCAAAATTTATTGATTGGAGTAAGAGCTATGTCCATGTCCTTCCATTGGAAAATTCCCTCTGTGGAGTTGGTGATGACAAGAAGGTTGTCGCAGTGGAGTTCTTCGGAGGCTTCGACGAGGGCATCGAGCTCGCGTTTTCTGGTTTTCTCGGAGGACATATCGTAGCATACTTGAATGAGTTGCTCAACCTTACTCCCTTTTCGGGTAACAAAATCAATCTCCTTATCGTTGCGTGTGCGATAGTAAAACAGTGTGTTGCCGGGAATATATCCGCGACGTAACAGCTCCACAAACACTTGGTTCTCCAACAGCCTGCCAAGATTCTCACTCAGGTTGAAAGCCGTGCTTTGCACAAAACCGTTGTCAACAACATATACCTTGTTCGGGGCTTTCTTCATCAGTTTCATTTTGTTGTTGAAACGTGGAAGATAGAAGAACAGATAGGGTTCTGCAAGATAGTCACAGAACTTTTTGGTTGTTGTTACACTTGACAACCCTAATTCCGATGCAAGCTCATTTGCCGAAATAGGATTGCAGAAATTGGAGAGTAGGTAAGTGGCAAGATTATATAAATCAGTCGTGTTCCTTACCTTATGTCGTTTGGCAACGTCTTTCAACAATATGGAATCGAACAGAGTTGATAGGTAGCTTTTGGTGATATTACGAGACTGAATAGTTTCGGGATAGCCACCGTTACGCATATAATCATCGGCGACAACAATAGCTTGTGCCGACTGTTCTTCAAGATTGGGATTGACGTTTTTCCAACGCATCGTTTCCTCAAGGCTGAACGGCAGCATTTCAATCTGAAGATAACGACCCGTCAATACTGTCGCCATCTCACTGCTTAACATCTTGGCATTGCTACCGGTAATAATCAAATTCTTACCTCTACGATACAGCTTGTTGACCCATAAATCCCAATCAGGCAAGTTCTGGATTTCATCAAGCAACAGGTATTCATAGCCAGGATACACATCGTCAAGCATCTGCATCACTAAATCCTCATCCCAGATTTCAAGCAGAAGGTTGTCATCAAAATTGAGATAGGCAAAGTTCTTACCCTGCCTGCAACATGAGCAATGCAAACACCGACTTACCGACGCGATGAGACCCCGTAATCAATTTGAATAACGGATTTGCGAGTAACTCATTAAAATTATATCTGGTGTCTCGCTGCTGATATGGACGAGCCATCAGCTCATCACGCTCAGCCCTTTGATTGAGGATTATATTTTTCATTCCGCAGTCGTATTAGACTGCAAAGGGAATCAATTTTATCCAATAAATTCACTGTACTGGATAAAATAGTGCGTTTTTTGTCCAATAAATGGTCTTATAATGACTAAAACAACGCAGAACTACAACAATAGGTGAGCTACAATAAAAAGCTGAGACCTGTAAGATTTCAGCTTTTTATGACCCTTGAGATGCTTTGTGATTTTTGCTAACACCGTAACGGTCAATATCAGTACGAAAAGTAAAATACAGAATGTCCCATTTTGGAATACCTCTCTACTTTTGCGATTTTCAATAATCAACCTCTTTACCACTGCAAGAACTCTGCTGCAAAGATACAAACAGTATTATAACGAGTAGGATAGCTCATTATTTTATTTTCTGAATCGTATTTATTGGCCATGAAGCAAATATCTTTTCAAGCATATCTTCTCCCAGTACTTGTAAGATTGTTCCACAGGAAATCGCGTAATCATCAAGATATAATTTACCTAGAGTATCAACTGAAATTCCTTTCCATTCTCGAGTAAAAGATTCTTCCCAATTTTCTATTATATCCCCGGTATAATAATTCACATATGGCACGAACTTCATATCAAATTTAACTACTACACTATTTAACGAATCCATTGTTGGTGCTATTACTATTATATCTTCTTTAGGAAATTCGGAGAAATCGAATACATCACCTTTAATTCTCCATTCTCTGAGGTATTCGAAATCATATAAATCCACATTCAACCTGTCTGTGCGCCAAGCCAAATTTTCAGGTATATTTTCTGTTCCATCAGTATAAATAACGTTCCTTGCGCTAAAGTTACGCACTAATCTATCTCTGGAAAAACCAATACCCCATGGTTGGTATAAAGGTCTGCCTGTTCTTTGTATAGGCGTCTCAAAGAACTTAATTATAGCAGTTATTGGTGATGCAGAAAAACAAATGTAATTTCTTTTTTTACTAATTAGTTTTTTCTCTTCCAAAATCTTTTGCAAGGTTTGCATCGGATTATCATCATCACTATTTACAAAATGAAAAAGATATGGGCTTTGATCTAATCTAACACGCTTAAATTTATCGTTAAATATTGACATTGTTTAAATAGTCAAATTAAGGAAAACTTAAAATTCCATATTGCTTATACAAACTATCCAACCTCTTTTTTTGCCTTCTGGACGGGCAATGTACCCTTTTTCGGCGAGGTTGTCCACTTGCTTTTGGATTGCGGAGCGGCTTATGGCAAGGATTGTGGATATGGTCGATAGGGATGCATTAGGGTCTGATTGAAGTACGCGGAGAATACGTCCGGGGGTAGTCGTAGAGAAGCGTATGATTTCACCTTCATACCACCACATTGTTTCTCGGTCACCTGATATAGATTCAAGCATAGCTGATATATCAGCTGACAGTGCTTTCTCCATATAGTCCACAAATGGGGCTATGGATTTAAACGATGCATGTGCACCATCTGCCGGAATCGGACCTACAGAAGCATCTGCAAGAGCCAATGCACTCAGATAGGCTTTCTTATTCTTACTACGGATAACCATCATTGGCCATTTATGACGACTTAAGATGAAGTTCACCATCAGTCGAGCGATACGTCCATTGCCGTCTTCAAAGGGGTGAATTCGGATATAACGGTAATGAAAAAGTGCAGCAAGTTGAATAGGAGACATTGACCCCTCCTCAGCAACTTCGTTATACCAACGCACTAAATCGGCCATCAGTGCAGGTGTTTCTTCAGGAGAAGCATATTCAAACCGTTCTCCAGTTGGAGTAATGACTGAATTAGGACGCGTTTTGTATCTTCCGGCATGAACTATATAGCTTGTGGTTTCTCCGCCAGGCAATTTACGATAAACCTTATAGTCTTCTCGCAACATTACCTGATGTACTTGACGAATGAAAGTTTCAGTCAATGGCTCATCGGTTTGTGCCTCTTGCTCAACCATATTTAGGCAAATGTTATGAGCCTTCATCTCCTCCAGATCCTTCATCTTTGCCGAGCCAATGACTTCACCGAGAAGAAGTAGTACCTCAGTTTGTCCATATGTGAGCGTATTACCCTCAATATGATTGCTATTATAGTTGAAGTCAAGCATAAATTTACGTTTCAGTCGTTTTTCGTCATCAGATGAAAGCGGCTGCACGTCTAACCATTGACTATAAAGTTTATCGAGCTGGGACATAACAAATTATTTGTCGCAAATATACAAAATATACCACTTATGTACAAATATACCACCTAAAAAGTGGTACAAATAATAAGCTCCATCAGAATGTACCACTATATAGCAATTATACCACCTTTTGAGTGGTATAATTAGATAAACTAATTGGAAAGTGTTATAGTTTGGGTTCCAACTGACCTTTCTTGTTTATGCCGTGCCTCTTACGTTGTTCAAGAAGAGCACGTTCCGATATTCCGAGCAGCTTTGCCGCCGCTGTCCAAGAGCCTCCACGACGGTAAGCCTCGATGATACGGTCACGGTCTTTGTCCGGGTCTTTAAGTAACAGGCTTGTTTCAGGTGTCGGCGCTGACTCGCTTATGTCGAGGTCGCTTTCGGATATTGTATCTCCTTCGGTGCTGTAGGCGGCAAGGATGATGACGTTGTACAGTTCCCTGATGTTGCCGGGCCACGGATGGAGTTTCAAGGCTTTGAGAGCCGATGAGTCGAGATGTTTCTTCGGTTCGTCATTATCTTTGGCATGGCGTGTCAGGAAGAAGTCGGCAAGTCCGGGAATATCCTCGGTTACGTCACGGAGCGGCAATCTCCTTATATCGGTAGCCCGTAAGAGATAGAACAGGTTTGCCCTGAACTCCTTGTCCTTCACCATCTGGAGAATGTGAGGGTCTGCGGTGCAGATGATACGGACATTGGGATGCTCTGTTTCAAGGATATGGAGTAATACCGATTGCTTGTCAAACGTCAGTAACTCCAAATTCTTGAGAATGATTATTCCGCCATCGGCATTGGTGAAGTAGCCCTTTATACGGTTGTAGGTCTCGCTATGGTCAGACTTTAGGTCGTGCTTTCCGATGTGAGGTGCGCCTCCGGCTTCAATCACGATGATGGGCTTCTGAGTCCGTGAGCTGTGTTCGTAAATCGTTCTTGCAACCTGCTCTCTGCCCATGCCGATTTCTCCAAAGATGATCACGTTGGCGTTAGTTGCCCCTATCTTCTCGATAGACTGCTCAATGCCTCGGAAGTCGGCACTCTTTCGGCGTATGAGAGTGTTATCCAGAAAGAACATGACGTTCTCGCAGCTGGCGTATTTATCCACCATCTCAACGAGTTGCTTGTCGATAGCCGGACGCTGGATTATGTTTACCGCGCCCCAGTGGCGCATCACGTCAATAATATCCATCGGAATCAAATTATCTACTACGACCAAAACTGGGAATTTATATCCCTCAGATTTGAGCCAGTTAATTTTTTCGCCCTACGGCTCAATGAACTTCTCTCGTGCAGTACCGCCTCGGAATTTCATTGCCGAGACAACCTTTAGCTCAACGAGCTTGAGAGTTAATCACTGCACTCGGTGACAGTTTTGTCACCTCTTGTTTGATTGCCTCCATATTATCTGCAATAATTGGCTCATATCCGGCTCGTGTAAGCAAACCGGACATCATACGACAATCGGAGTCGGAGGCATCTGCAATGATTACTTTATTCATTGTTTCATTTATAAAAGTGAATTACTTAATGCTCAATGAGCAGTTTCTATCGTTTTAAGTTGTTTTCAAGGGATAAGTATCTATTTTATAAGGTAGTATTAAAAAAACAAAATTACATTAGATTGTCCGATATATTGTGTTGATAAAAACGGCAAATAGTGTAATTATTTCGGTTTTTACAATGAAAAGAGCAACGTAGAAATGTTTGTTCTACGCTGCTCCTTTATATGTATGTCGTTAGGTTAATGACCTATGTTGGATTGGTTTTGGGCGTTGTAGCGGTCACCCTGAATGTGTATGGTATCAAGAAAGTCATTGATGCGTTTCATTTCTTCGGGAGTGTATGTCACGTTGGCGGATGTGATATTATCCTCC
>JAAVDF010000019.1 GCA_014801945.1 Bacteroides sp. | reverse complement strand
GTGAAATAGAATTTAGGAGCGGGCTGATTGACTATTACAGCGACCAAATCCAACAAGGAATCTTCCGGGCGAATAAGCCGCATCTCCTTATACCTCCTGAAAATCTCGTCGAACATCTCACGCTTCATTTCCGTCAGGCACGGGACAGCACGCCCGGCCTCCATAGAGGAAATGACCACCGCGGCACGCTCAGCACTTACCCAGAACCGGGAAGAAGGGGACTCGGCCACCTGACGGCAAATCTCGTCCATGCGTATGAAGTCAGCCTCGACAAGCTTTTGCCGAAAGACACGCATGATGTCCGCATTGCGTTCGCGCGTGAAAGTTACTGTGGAACCGAAATACTTCATAGGATGCAATTCCGGAGGCACCTCAGCAAAGCAGGAGCGAGCTCCGCTCTGCATTCGGCTTGCACGGAAAGTCGTGATATTACGTAATGCAAAAATAATTAATGCGCGCCACAACACTTAAAAATGAGATGGACTATAATGAATTATTTTTGCGGCCATTAACATACGCATCAACACAACTTTTTGAATATGGCTGAGAATAACCCGGTTAGAAGCAGACGCGACCAACATCTGGAACGACTGCGCACCAAATATCCTGAAAAGAAATTCGAGGACGACGAAGAAATCTTCGGACAGATTTCAGACGATTACGACGCTTTTGAGGCAGAGAACGGCGCGATGAAGGAAAGGGAGAAGTCGCTGAGCAATATGTTCAGGGAGAACCCACAGGCCGCCTTTATCCTCAACGACATGCGCGAGGGGAAAGACCCCGTGATGAGCCTCGTCAGACGCTTAGGAATACAGGTCAAGGACGTAATGGACGATCCGGCCATGCAGGATAAAATCGAGGCAGCCAACAAGGAATATCTTGACCGGCTCGCAAAGAGCAAGCAGCTCGACGAAGAGTATGAGCGCAACATGGATACCACCCTGAACAAGACCCTCCCGGAATATCAGCAGCAGAACGGCCTCAGCGACGAACAGATAGACGCTATCGGCGCGGCATGGGTGCAGATAATCCGCGAGGGAATCATGGGCATACTCTCGCCTGAAACCATAACCCTCATAGCAAACGCCCTGAACCATGACGCGGACGTAGCCAACGCTCAGGAAGAAGGAGAAGTAGCCGGACGCAACGCCAAGATTGTGGAGAAGATGCNNAACTCCAAGAAAGGAGACGGAATCACTAACCTCAACGGACGCAACGGCNCTCCAAGTCAGAAGGCCAACAAACAGCAGAGCGTCTTCGACCTTGCGCGCGAAGCTTACTAAGGACTATGCCACAGGTAGTAAAGATAGTAAAAACTCCACCGCAGGAGGCTCAGACAGGAACAGGAGGGCTGAAATGCCAGATGCCGGGATATGCGGCCACCATAAGCGCGATTGCATCCACCACCGAAGGCATAAGACCGGGAGGCCTGATCGAGACCGACCGAAAATAATATAAACCAATTAATAATTTCTTAACATGGCAGACGAATTAACCAACAGTCCGGTAGAAACCGCAACCGGCACGGTCACGACTGCTCCCGGCACCGGGGGACTGAACACACAGGTTCAGGGTCAGGCCGCAACCGTCAGCACGGCAGCCAACGCCACAGGAGACATCGGCCCCGGTCACTTAATCGAGAGTGACATAGACCGCGAAATCTATGAATTCAACAGCGACGACACGCCACTGATGCAGCTTATGCTTCAGGCAAAGCGCGTCTCGGTGACTTCTCCCGAAGTGGAGCATTTCGCACTNGACGAGCCACGCTGTCAGGCCGTCACCACCGCNAAGGTAGGCGACGGCACCGACGAAAACGTTGTGCTTAAACTCAACAAGGCCGACCGAGGCCTATTCCAGCCCTACACAACCATTCTGGTGAAGGGAGTGGANGGTTACGACAAGAAGGGNAAGAACGTGACACCCGGTCAGGANCTTATGCTTTTCGTCACCGGCTTCACNGACGTAGANAANGAGCCTATCGTACAGGCCGTGAACGGCAAGAAGGCCAACGAGACCGACGCAATCGGCACNGTGCCTGAAATTCCGGCCGGCACAACCCTCGTAGCTCTCGCCAANGCCCTNTACGAGACGCAGAAGGATGTAGCACCCAANATCATCGTCCCGTCGCCGAGCATGATATACTGCCAGAAGAGAGGCTTCTCCAGTGTGGTNAGCGACTACTTCGAGGCTCAGCGCAAGCATATCCCCTTCGGGAAGGCACTCATCGCGCAGATGCAGATCAAGAAGTTCAAGACGGACGGCAACCGCACGCTCTGGGCAAGCCGGGCATCCAAGTTTACCNTCAGCACGAAACTNGGCGACCAGTTCATCTACACCACCGAAGGCGTGCGNTGGCAGATNCGCCGCCACCTCGACAAAGCCGGGAAATGGACNTANGAAGAGTTCATCGCACTTGCCAAGATGATTTTCACCGGCGACGACGTACCCAAGTCGGTAATCATCCTTTGCGGCAAGAACTTCGTCGAGAACATCCAGACAATCGACTTCTCCAAGCATCCGGAGGTGCAGATCAANGTCAAGACCAACAAGATCGGTTGGGANGTCACTGCCATACACACCATCTTCGGCGACCTTGANTTCAANCTTGAACCNTGCCTTGACCGTCTGGGNTGGAGCAACTCNGCNGCNGTAATCAACTANCACAACGGACTTGTGCATTANGTATATTCAGCCGAGCACAAGAGCAGCGAGGACATCGAGGGCGAAGAGGCNAAGAGGGAAAGCACGGTTGTGTGGGACGCTCTCGGNCTNAAAGGCAACGCCCATATCTGGATCGACGGCGAGGGCAACTGCTCAGTCGAGGGTCAGACCACCTTTGAGCTGTGGGGAGACTCCACCGCTCCCAAGAATCCCACCGACGGCAAGGTTTACGTCCTCATGGTTGACTGTCCGGNCATAGACGCAGGAGCAATGACCGGTCAGAGNTGGCTCTACAAGGATAAGAAGTGGACCGAATACGTCGGCGAAATNAAGGCCAACTAATCTGAAACCCCTTTTTATGAGTCCGGGAGTGGAGACCTACCGGACGCGGCTATCCGGACGCGGATAGGGCCTCCACTCCCATATAAATCTTTAGAGCAATGAAGAAATATAAAAAGACCTANGCCATCAGCACTCTGGCNGAGAAGCACACGACTTTCCATCTGGGAAAGACAAAGGTGCATGTCTCCTTCACCGGAGGACAGGTGACTAAGAANGGAGTGAACCCGGCCACGTTCACGACCGCNGACCCGATAGTGCAGCTTGCCATAGAGAGAAGCANTGACTTCGCGAAGGGAGCAATAGTCCTTCTGGCTAAATACCCCATGCAGGGAGAGGTGAAAATTGGTAAGAATCCTCCGGAAGAGGAGACATCACCGGCATCCAATCCCGGCATCGCCAAAGCAGAGCTTATAAGAGAGGCCGCATCACCAACACCTCCACCGATTCAGGAAGAGACACCTATCGACATACCCGAAGAAAAACCGGAGCCTGATCCTGAACCGACTACCGAGACAGCCGAAGAAGAATCGACCGGCGAGACACAGGCAGAACAGGAAGAGGCCGGGGAGAGCAATCTGGAAGTGGTCGAAGTGAGCTGCAGCGACGTTGCGAAGCAATATCTTCAGGAACATTTCGGTGAGAAACCGGCACCNCTNCGCAGAATCGCCGACATTCAGGAGTGCGCAGCCAAATACGGCATAACCTTCAATTTCGTGTAACGCCATGACAGTACAGGCAGAAGAAATGGCAAGGGCTGTGAGAGTNGCTATCGACATGAACNNGGGGGATGAACCCCTCATNATGGAGGGAGACACCGACACGCTGACCTTTGACGAGATCATATANGCCAAACTCGCGGACGCTGTGCGNCTNGTGGAGATGGAAGCACNGCTCTCGATGNTCGAATCAGGGCATGACTTCGGGGAGCAGGACATCTACATCAACAAGANCGGCAAGGGTTTCNTNATTCTGCCTGACGACTTCATGCGCCTTATCGCTTTCCGCATGAGCGATTGGACGNGNACCGTCTATGAGNCTATCTCNGAGAGCGACCCTCANTATGCGCTGCAATCGNNNCGNTTCAAGGGNATCTGNGGAAATCCGGAGAAACCTGTNGTGGCGATNGTCAGACGNAGCAGAGGGNAAGGTGCTGGAGTTCTACTCCTGCANNNCGGACNANGCGACNGTNGNNCAGGCCNNCTATCTNCCCTATNCCNAGGATNGACCGCTGACGGNGGNATCGACGTNGCGGAGGACTGCTACCGNGCCGCNGTCTATAGAGCCGCCTCNCTNGCNTTGGCGAGNGTNGGNGANCAANTNTCNACNACNATGCTTGAAATCTCTAAATCATTTCTGCAATGAGCCNGCANANCACCGACATACAGGGCGATGCGAACATAAGCCGCAACGCCAATGTGGGAGGACACGCCAACGTGAACGGCGATGTCACCGTAGGGCATAACCTTATCGTGAAGGGGTGGGTCGATGCACCGAACATCAAGGGACCGCTGAANGGGCTNTATGCCTCTGGGGAGGCACTGAAAGCCGCCTATCCGCGACCCATGCCGGGATGGTTCGCCCTCGTGGGGAACACGCTTCCGGCACAGGTGTGGCNNGTGGACGGTGGCAAGTGGACTCCGACCGGNGAGACCGGGGGCGAGTTCAACCTTTGGCTCGACCANCTCCAGACCGATGTCGATGACATCAGGAGTGAGGCAGAGACGACAAGGACGGCTCTGGACAAGGAGATCTCAGACCGCACCACAGCTGACACAGCCCTCGGAACACGTATCAACAACGAAGCCACAACAAGATCCACTGCCGATACCGCCCTCGGAACACGAATAGACAACGAGGCCGCCACAAGATCCACGGCTGACACTGCCCTTGACAAGCGTCTCGTCACTGTCGAGGGGAAGACGGGGGNAATGGTGATCTGCGACGGCATACTCACAGCGACGGCCACCCCCACGAAGCCGGGGACGTACCTGCAACGCGACACGGACGGCGATCTGATGCAGATCGTCACCGTCACCACCTCGGCGACCGTCCGCTCCATACCCAAATTAGGGAGACTCTACGTCTGTGACGGTGTGGCCTACCTCTTCGACGGCATCATCCTCATGCCGNCAGGACATACGGATTTCGTATTTGAGGGGGGTGACGCTTCCACGCAATGCCCCTACCCNACCCCTGTCATCGGCGGAGGCACACCATCCACGGACTACAGCATCGCAAAGGTCTATGACGGAGGCGGGGCGACACTCTGACCCGTCACCAGATCCGATCATCAATTTTGACNTTGACAAACCATAACGNTTCCTAAACTCNCAGAAATATNNCATCCGCTATCTNCANACTGAGGGGCGATACCCTCGCCAACTGGCTCAAGGCCGATCCCGTCCTGCACGAGAAGGAGGTCGTGCTCGTGGCCACCGATGCGGCAAAGCCCAACGAATATGACTGCCGCAAGGTGGGCGACGGACAGCACAAATTCTCCGCCCTACCCCTCCTCGGCTACGACTGCCTACCCGCCACCGGCACAAGTGCGACGCAACCCATGAGTCAGAAAGCCACCACCGAGGCCATCGACGCACAGGCGACAGCCCTTGAAAAACTACGGACCGACATCAATCAGAAGTCCGTCACTCAGGACTCCGACATACTCGCCCTGCAAAAAGCCGTCTGGCCGCTCGACGTGACATTCGCAGCATCGGCCACTGTCGTCAAGGCAGGGGCGGAGACATCGGTAATCCTCTCATGGAGCATCAGCCGCAAGGGACGTGACGTGACCGCACAAGCCGCAATCGAACTCGACGGCACTCCCCTCTCCGGCTCGTCGCGCAACATGGCCGTCAACCTCGCCCATACCGCCACACGCCAGTTCACACTCAAAGCCACGTTCGAGGGTATAGAGACAACCCGCACCTGCACCGTCCGCGGCACACTCCCCACCTACTTCGGCACAGTGGCCTCCGGATGGACTCCCACGGCTGCAGCGGTAAAGGCTCTCACGGAACTGACCGTCGGTTCCCGACAGCTCACGCGCACTGCCGTCACGCTCAATGACTCTCGCATCGTCCTCGCCTATCCCAAGGACTTCGGGGCACTCACCTCCGTCAAGGACGGCAACGGCTACGAGACGCTCACGGCCTACACCCGCAGCGAGCTCACCATCGACGGCCACGCCTATTACTGCTATCTACTGACAACCCCGGTCACCGCCACTGCCGTGACACAGTCCTATTCCTGACACCGGCGGGAATCAACCAACGCTCCCTCCTAAATCCTAAACTTCTCACATTACATAACACGCATTATGTCAACATC
>JAAVDF010000018.1 GCA_014801945.1 Bacteroides sp. | reverse complement strand
TTGTTCTTGAGGCAGAACATGTCATAGACAGCGTTCCAAGGAAGGTTCTTGCACTCTTCGAGGAGAGCGAGACGCTGGAACTTCTTGTCCTCAAGCTCATACTTGCGGAGGGTTTCGGTCGGTTCGAGGAGTGCGCGGAGCATGCACTTCTGAGCGGCACGGCTACCGATAACGTAAGCACCGATACGGTTGAGAGTACCGTCGAAGTAGTCGAGACCATAGTGAACACGGTTGAGAGCACCTGCACGAACGATTTCGCTGAAGAGATCCATAGTGGGATCATCCATGATGGTTACATGGTCAGAGTCCCAACGGATGGGGCGGGAAACGTGGAGCATGAGTTCAGGAACGAAAAGAAGCATGGCTGACACCTTGTCGGCTACGCTTTCGGTCGGGTGGAAGTGACCGGTGTCAAGAGTGATCATCATGTCATTCTTGGCAGCGTAGGCAGTGTAGAAGTCGTTTGAACCTACGGTGTAGCTTTCGAGACCGATACCGAACACTTTTGATTCAACGCAGTCCTTCATCCAGTCATAGCGATGTTCGAAGATCTGATCAAGTGAGTCCTTGAGGAGTTCGCGGTACATGTAACGGTTAACGGTGATGTCCTTTGAACCGTCGTGAACCCAAGTGTTCATGATACAGGGATCCTGCTGGGCCTCACCCATTGCCTGAGCGATGGCGCGGCAACGCTTTGAGTGCTCGATCCAGAAATCACGGATACCCTTGTCAGGGTTTGCAAGGCTGAGGTCGCCGCTCTTCGGGTGAGAGAATGAAGTGGAGTTGAAGTCGAGTTTGATGTCGTTTGCTTTACCCCAGTCGATCCAGCTCTGGAAGTGTTCAACTGTACATTCGTCACGGTCAACGAACTTGTTGCCGAAATCACCGTAGATCTCATGGAGGTTGAGGCGATGCTTACCGGGGATAAGGCTCATGGCGTAGAGGATGTCGGCACGGAGTTCGTCGATATTGCGTGCCTTACCGGGATAGTTACCGTTTACCTGAATGCCACCGGTGAGTGAACCGCCCTGATTTTCGAAACCGGCTACGTCGTCGGCCTGCCAGCAGTGCATACTCAGGTGGAAATCCTGCATCTGGTCAAGAACCTTGTCGGTATCTACACCGATTGCTGCGTAACGTTCCTTGGCGAGTTCATACGCCTTCTTTACAGATTCTTCTTTCATAATTAATAAGGTAAAAGAGTGAATTAGATAATGATTGTTGTTTTTTTGTTTGTTTCTTATCGTTTAAGGCTTATCAGGCTTTGTGAGGCTCATAAGTCTTTGTTTCAGTTGAATTTACTGCTACACGACGCATTTCAGTGATGTCGCTGACCTTACCGTCGGCACGGAGCTGTACGAGTACATTGCCGAGAGCGGTGCTCTCCGAAGGTCCTGCGACAACAGGAATACCGATGGCATCGGCAGTGAGCTGCATGAGATGTGCGTTCTGACATCCGCCACCGATCACGTGGAGAGTGTTGATATCGTTTGGCGCGAGTTTGCGAAGCCATTCAAGCACTTCCTTATAGCGGTTAGCAAGGCTGCGGAAGATAACGCGCATGAAATCGGCTGCAGTTTCGGGGACGCGCTGGCCGGTCTTGCTGCAGTATTCCTTGATGGCCTCTGTCATTGACTTGGGATTTGCAAATGCAGGATCGTCAGGATTGATGATGCTGTCGATATCCGAGGTTGTGTAGAGGGCACAGAGGTCAGCGATGTTTTCGGGAGCGTCTTTTAGCTCGGTGCGTGAACGTTCGAGAAGCCAGAGACCGCAGATGTTCTTGAGGAAACGGATCGAACCGTCGATACCGCCTTCGTTAGTGAAATTGTAACCGAAAGCATCTGAATTGATGATCGGGGTGGGGGATTCCACTCCGAGGAGCGACCACGTACCGCAGCTCAGGTAAGCGAATTTCTCATCCTTGGCAGGAACGCCGATTACTGCTGACGCAGTGTCGTGTCCGGCTACGGCTACGACGGGAACAGGGCCAAGTCCGGTAGAGTGCTGGACACCGGGAGTAAGTGTGCCGATCACGTAGCCGGGATTCACGAGTTTACCGAAGCGGTCGGGTGTCAGACCTGCTTTTTCAAGAAGCTCTGCATCGAGTTCGCCGGTAGTGGGATTGAGGATCTGTGATGTTGAAGCAACGGTGTATTCCGTGACGGCATTTCCTGTGAGCATATAGCTGAGGGCATCGGGCATGAACAGGATCTTATCAGCTGTTTTAAGCGCGTTGCCTTCCTTTTTGCTGAGGGTATGGAGCTGGAAAAGTGTGTTGAAGTCCATGAACTGAATACCGGTCTTTTCATAGACTTTCTCGCGTGGCATTTCCTCACAGAATTTATCTACCGCACCGGTTGTATGCGGATCACGGTAACAATAGGGGAGACCTGCGATAGAGCCATCGGCATGGAAATAGGCCACGTCGCAGCCCCAAGTATCGATACCGATCGAGCGCGCTTCCGCACCGATCTCACCGAGTTTGACCGATGCATTGCGCAGGCCGGTGAGCACTTCGTTATAGAGTCCCGGAAGATTCCAGAAAATATTATCTCCGATGGGGAGCATGGGATGCTTGAAACGATGAATTTCTTCTGTTTCAACTTTCTCGCCGTCAAATGAGGCGAGGATTACTCGACCGCTTGTCGCTCCAAGATCGACCGCGATGTAGTAATTCTTTTCATCTGCTTTCATGGGGTTGAAATTATGATTGGTGGTTGTTAACTATCTGTAAAATAATATTTTAATTGATGTCTGTGGGATTGGTTGACGTGGCAATTGTCGCCTCTTTGATGTCGCCTTCGGGTTTTATCCGCAGGATGACCTTTCCCGGAGTGCGTGACGAACGCATTATCAGGGCTGCCTTGCCTTGAAACAGACGGCGTGTCTGACCGACGGTCAGCTCCTCGGAGTTGATATCGCCGTTGATCACACCTACGATCTCCGCCGGACCTTCGACTTCGAAATCAAGGCTCTGCATGGCATCGGGGACTATCCGTCCACGCGAATCAACAGCTGTGATCCTGACATGCTGGAGGTCCTGACCATCGGCTTTCCACTGCGGATTGTCAGTCTCGACCAGAAGTTTCTCCGGCTTTCCGGCAGTCTCGATTCGGTGGTGCGCTACTGGAGTTTTCTGTCCGTCGCGGTAAGCCACCGCTTCAAGAGTGCCTTTATTATAAGGTACGTTTTCCCAAAGGATGCGGTTGCGCTCTTTTGAATCATCGCGGTCGTTACGTTTGCGTCCGAGGCTTTTTCCGTTGAGCAGAAGCTCGACTTCATCAGCATTGGTGAATGTGCGTATCCGGAGTTTTGAGCCGTCCTTACGATTCCAATGTGAGGAGTAGGACGTTGTCCCGACGGTTATGCCGTTCCATTCGGAGTCATCATCCGAGTCCTCAACCGCTATATGGACAATAGGTTCATCCGGCTTGAAGAAACTGCGGAGGAAGTAGGCCATAGGCTTTGGTTCGAGCGATATGTCAAACACACCTTGTGCCCATCCTTTTGCGGGCCAGCCCTGCGACTCACCGAGATAGTCGATCATTCCCCAGTATGCAAGTCCGATCACGCGGTCAAGATCCATGTCGAAATAGTTCGGACCCATGCCGGAGGTGTTGGCTTCGCTCTGATAGAACATCATGTCGGGGAAGCGGCGTGAATCGCCGGGGAAATACATGTAGCGGTAATTGTAAGACGCGATGTCGGTGGCGAGGGCAAGCGGTGCGGGCAGGCTGTCGGTGAAATGGTTGCGTCCGCGCGGATGCATGGCCACGGTGGATGGACGGGTACCGTCAAAATTGTCAAGGAGCATTTTCTGCAGACGGTAGGGGGTGACGCCCCAGTCATTGTAGGGGAGATCGCTTATCATCTGGAGTTCGTTGCCGAGACTCCACATCACCACCGAAGGATGGTTGCGGTCACGCCGCGCCCACTCCTCAACGTCGTGTTGCCACTGATCGGTCCAGTCTTTGCGGTCACCGGCATACTGGCGTTTCCATTTGTCGTAAAGTTCATCTACGACAAGTATGCCATAGCGGTCACAGAGATCAAGAAACGATTTGCTGTAGGGGTTGTGTGAGGTACGGATATGGTTGAAACCGAAATCTTTCAGAATCTGAATGCGTTTTTCCATCGCGCGCGGATAAGCGGCCGCGCCGAGTGCGCCGAGTGTATGGTGGTTCGCAATACCTTTGAGCAATACCTTACGGCCGTTGAGCTTCATGCCGAATTCGGGAGAAAATTCAACGCTTCTGATGCCGAAATTTTCGGTAATACTGTCGGCCACTTTACCGTCCTTCCCGATAAGGGAGAGCGAGAGGGTGTAGAGATTAGGATTGTCAGTGTCCCAGAGAGCCGGTTTTTCGATGAGCACGCTGTCGATGTCGAAGTGACGTATGCGCTGACTGCGGTAGTTGCGGATTTTGTTTACGCGGTCATATATCACCGAACCATCAGGATTTTTGATTTCTACCCTTACGGATAGGCTGTCGGGGCGATGACGCGATGCAATCTCCGCTTCGATTTTAACGGTGGAGAGATCCTCGCCGACCACCGGTGTGGTTATTTTAAGTGGATTGCGTACAAAATAATGATTCTTGTCAGTGACGATAAGATTGACATCCCTGAAAAGTCCTCCTCCGGTGTACCAGCGTGAGTTTTCAGGCTTACCTGTATCGGCTTTTACAGCCACGACATTCGGCTGTCCGTAGTTCAGCACTCCGGTAAGATCCACTTCTGTGCCGAGATATCCGTAGTCAGTACCCCCAAGACGCTTTCCGTTGACATATATGTCGCCGGTCAGCATTATACCTTCAAAGTCCAGTATGACGCGCTTCCCTATCCATGATGAATCGGGTGTGAACGTCTTTCTGTACCATCCTGTGCCCATCTCTTTGAAACCGCGCGGACTCAGACGGCTCTTGACGTTGGCCATCTGATTGCTCATGTCGGGACGTTCGTCGGCCGACGGCTCCACCCACTCCTGTGAAATCTGGAAGTCGTGGGGTAGGTTTACGTCAATCCACCCGGCGTCATCGGTCAGTAATGACTCGGCGGCGGGTGGATTGCCGGGATGGAATTTCCATCCGAAGTTCCATGTCTCTGTTGTCCGACCGGTGGCCGAAGCACAGAGACATGTGATGAGCAATGTCAGTAATAATGAAGGATTAGACAATAATTTCATTTACTCTTTTCGCTGAGGTGGAGAGTCTGCTTTTTATCCAACAGTGGTGTGCAGAGTGTTTCGGATAAGCGCGGGGACTTCCGTGATGGAAACTTATTTCTCGCGCATGAACACGTTGATCGGTGTCCCGTGGAAATCCCAGTTCTCACGAATCTTGTTCTCAAGATAACGTCTATATGGTTCCTTGACCCATTGCGGGAGGTTACAGAAGAATATGAAAGTTGGGATGGGAGAGCCTTTCAGCATAGTCACATACTTGATCTTGATGAATTTGCCCTTGTTTGCGGGTGGCGGATACGCGGCGATTGCCTCCTGCATGACAGTGTTGAGCTGTGATGTCGGGACGATTCGGCGACGGTTTTCGCACACGTGCAGGGCTGTCTCAAGCACCTTGTAGATGCGCTGCTTTGTGAGTGCTGACGCAAAGATGATGGGGAAATCGACAAAGGGAGCGAAACGCTCGCGGATAGCGTCCTCATAATGCTTGATGGCTTCTTTGGACTTGTCCTCGACGAGATCCCATTTGTTGACCACTACCACAAGACCCTTCTTGTTGCGTTGGATAAGCGAGAAGATCGACACGTCCTGCGACTCGATGCCGCGAGTCGCATCAATCATGAGGATGCAGACATCTGAAGCTTCGATGGCACGGATCGAACGGATGACGGAGTAATACTCGATGTCCTCGTTGACCTTGGTCTTTTTACGGATACCGGCTGTATCGACAAGGTAGAAGTCGAAACCGAATTTATTGTAACGGGTATAGATCGAATCACGTGTAGTACCGGCGATATCGGTCACGATGTGACGTTCTTCGTCGATAAAGGCATTGATGATCGACGACTTTCCGGCGTTAGGACGGCCTACGATGGCAATCTTGGGTATATCGTCGAGCTTTTCCGCTTCATCCTCATCCTTTTCAGGCATTTTCTTGACAACCTCGTCGAGAAGGTCACCCGTACCGTAACCGCTCACTGCCGAAACGCCCATCGGGTCTCCGAGACCGAGGCTATAGAAGTCGGCGATGTTGTAGATCGAGTCACCGCTATCTACTTTGTTGGCCACGAGTATCACGGGCTTAGTCGAGCGACGGAGGATTTCCGCCACCTGATCGTCGAGATCGGTAACACCGTTGGCGGCATCGACCACAAAGAGAATTTCGTCGGCCTGCTCGATGGCAAGCTGTACCTGCTTGTTTATTTCGTTTTCGAAGATATCTTCGCTGTTTACAACCCATCCGCCGGTATCGACAAGTGAAAATTCCTTGCCGTTCCAATCGACCTTGCCATACTGACGGTCACGGGTAGTGCCTGCCTCGTCGTTGGTGATGGCTGTGCGAGTCTGGGTTAATCTGTTAAAGAGAGTGGATTTGCCCACATTAGGGCGTCCCACTATAGCTATCATTTGTCCCATATATTGATCATTAATGGTAAAGGCATAAGAATGTGCCTTATGCCTTGCAAATTTAACCAATCATTTCGTAATTCGCAACAAAAATCTATTAAACGATGGTAATTTGTATTGAAAACAAACATTTGGTTAATTTATATTAAATTGCTGAATATTCTTATGTAAATATTTGGAGAATACTCTGATGGATATTACTTTTGCAACAAGTTTTTCATGGTATTAGATTTAAGGTAAAAAAGTTATTCGTCGTGATGACGAGTAATTTTTTTTGCCCCGAAATTTTTTCGGGGCTTATTATCAACAGGTCTTACCTTCAAGATAAGGATTGAGACGATGCCAGTCGGCGATAGGCGGCATTACTCCCATTTCGATAACCTCATCACGAAGCTTGCAAAGGTGCTCATAGCTCTTTTCAAGCTCTTTTTCTTCTTCAGGAGTTCCCTTTACAGGTTTACATTCCACACCGTTTTTGCCGATGGTGGTTTCCATAGCCATCATGATGTGTTTGAAACGGTCGTTGTTGACGTATGTTCCGGCCGGCCAGCGGAAAGGCTTTCCACCCATAGCGGCGGCGATCATTTCGATTGACAGATAGGCAGGGCTCTGGAATGAAGAACGTCCGCGCAGTTCGATTATCTTCTTTCCTCCTTGGATTACGCGTTCCTTGAGTGCGATCCAGTCCTCAAGCGGGAGCTTCGGTGTGCCGATTATATCGACGAGCGGTTTGCCATCCACAGTGGTTGTAGATGCGAACACAGCCATCTGCTCGCCATGACCTCCGTAGGTACGGCTGTTGACAATCTCGTCAGCGGGAACTTTGAGGTATTTTGAAAGCTCGCTTCTCAGACGTGTGCTGTCAAGCGCGGCGAGAGTAGTAACCTTTGAGGGTTCGAGACCGGAGTAGAGAAGAATGATGAGACCGGTGATGTCGGCAGGATTGAAGATCACCACAATGTGTTTCACATCAGGACAATACTGCTTCACATCCTTACCGAACTGTTCGGCAATCTGGGCATTGCCTTTGAGAAGATCCTCACGTGTCATGCCTGCCTTACGTGCGGCACCGCCTGACGATACAATGTATTTCGCATTCGTGAGAGCCTCTTTGATGTCAGAAGTATAGGTGATGTTCACACCCTCGAATCCGCAGTGAGCCAGCTCTTCGGCTACACCCTCAAGCGCAGGACCGTATGGGTCATAGAGGCAGATGTTAGGAGTAAGATGCATCATTACGGCTGTCTGGGCCATGTTTGATCCGATCATGCCGGCTGCACCGACGATGGTCAGTTTTTCATCAGTTAAAAATTCCATGATTTTTTTATTTATTGGATTTGTGTTATATGTCGTTGTCTTATAAGGTTTGTTCATGAGTGTTTTGACGCGGCCTCCATCTCAGGAATCCGTTCATGAAATAAACGTAAAATCATATCCAAAAGTTGATTCCAATACTCTGAAATCTATTTTTCACGCAATAGACAGCTGATAAAAATAGGTGGGATGAAAAAATCTCTGTAACTTTGTCGTCTGTTTCTGCAATTTCGTTTGATATCGATATGTATTGTCCATCAGGTATCGGAAATTTTACAAGGTAAAAGATTTAGTCAGACATGATAATATGAGTAATAAAGGAAATAATCCGGACAAGCATGTCTCCGGTCGGGAGGTCAAGGAGAAGCTTTGGAATTCCAACTATTGCAAGGCGATGGCAGGTAATTTCATGATGTTTTTCTCGTTCTATCTGCTCACTCCTCTGCTCCCTATCTATCTCGACGCGCAGTTTCATGCCGATAAGGACCTTATCGGACTCGTACTTTCGGGCTATGTGATCGCCGCCCTGATAGTCCGGCCGTTCAGTGGCTTTATAGTTGACAGTTTCAACCGTAAGAAGGTGTTGATGCTGTGTTTCTTCTTTTTCTTTATATGTTTCACCGGCTACATCGGGGCAAGTACAATCCTGATGTTTGGAATTGTCCGTACCATCCACGGATTGCCTTTCGGCGCGACCACCGTGGCAAACAGTACGGTGGCAATAGACGTGCTTCCGTCATCACGCCGCAATGAGGGTGTGGGGTTCTACGGACTAAGCAACAATCTTGCAATGGCCATCGCACCTTCGGCCGGTATCTATATCTATTCAATCACCGATAATTTTTCGCTTCTGTTCTGGATCTCGCTTGTAGTGGCATTCGTAGGATTCTATATGGCATGTTCCATCAAACTCCCTGCGAGGGCACTTGTGGCTGATAAGCCTAAGCTCAGTCTCGATCATTTCTTTTTGGGCCGTGCATGGCTGATGGCCATAAACATACTGTTCTTCGGTCTGTGCTGGGGAGTGATGAGCAATTATGTGGCTCTCTATGGAAAGCAGGAGCTTGGAATTACGGACGGGACGGGGCTTTTCTTCGCGCTGCTTTCTGCCGGACTTTTCGTGTCGCGCCTTTACGGCGTCAAGTCACTTCGTGAAGGTAGGCTGACTGAAAATGCCCTTGAAGGAGCATCGATAAGCTGTGTAGGCTTCCTGCTGTTTGCCCTCTCGCCCGGCACGTGGGCCTATTATCTTTCGGCGATACTCATAGGTCTCGGCAACGGACGCATGTATCCAGCGTTTCTTAACATGTTTATATGTGTGGCGCGCAAGGATCAGCGTGGCACGGCCAACTCTTCGATACTCACCTCATGGGACTGCGGAATGGGTCTTGGAATCCTGCTTGGCGGTTTTCTTGCCGAGTATATAAATTTCTCGGCTGCATTCTGGGGAGCAGCTGTCTCGCAGATAGCCGGAACACTGCTCATTGTCTTTTTCACGCGTAAGTTTTTCAAAGCGCGGATGCTGCCGGAATATATGCCCGGAAATAATGAACAATAAGAGTGTTAAATAGTTTGTATTTAGTAGAAACGTGGAAACAAAGGTGCTAATTTTGCAGAGACGTTTCGTTTATCCTCACGTAGAAAGAATTTTTTTGAGAAAGGGAAAGAAATAGATGGCAGTAACAGCAAGCACATCGACGGAAGACCTTGGAGTAAAATCGGTCGGCAAACTCCTTGCGCAATATTCCATACCTGCGATCATTGCAAGTGTGGCTACGTCGCTCTACAATATTATCGACAGTATTTTCATCGGACGCGGAGTCGGCCCCATGGCCATTGCCGGTCTTGCCATCACATTCCCGCTGATGAACCTTGTGGCGGCTTTCTGTATGCTCATTGCAGCCGGCGGCGCGACAATTGTATCTATTTTCCTTGGTCAGAAGAACTATTCGCGCGCCACAGATGTGGTCAACAACGTGTTTACCTTATGCCTTATCCACTCCATCGTATTCGGAGGTCTCACACTCATATTTCTTGAACCGATCCTGCTGTTCTTCGGAGCTACCGCAGATACTGTCGGCTATGCCAAGGAATTTATGGAGGTGATCCTTTACGGTACACCGATTTCCTACGTGTTCATCGGTCTCAACAATCTGATGCGAGCCACAGGCTATCCGCGCAAGGCAATGGTGTCGGCACTGATTTCAGTGGCTGTCAATCTTGTCCTTGCTCCAATATTCATCTTTGTTCTTGACTGGGGTATCCGTGGTGCTGCATGGGCCACTATATGTGGCCAGTTCTCGGCTTTTGTGTGGGTACTGTCCCACTTCCTGTCCAAAAAGAGTTCAATCCACTTTCAGCGTGGCAACAAGTGGTTGTCGTGGTCCATCATAAAGCGCATTTATGCGATCGGACTTTCACCGTTCCTGATGAATGTGTGTGCCTGTGTGGTCGTAATCTTTATAAACCGTGCCCTTCTTGACTACGGTGGTGCGGAGGGAAATCTCGCAGTCGGTGCTTACGGTATCATCAACCGCACGACCATGTTCTTCGTGATGATTGTCTTCGGAGTTACGCAGGGTATGCAGCCTATTCTCGGCTATAACATAGGTGCTAATCATTTTGACCGTGTGAAGAAGGTGCTTCGTCTCGGTATATTTATCGGAGTTGCCATCACGTTTGTCGGATGGATAATAAGCGAGGGTATGCCTGATACGGTTTCGGGACTCTTTACCACGGATGAGACGCTGACACGCATAGCGCGCGAAGGCTTCCGCATCTATTTCATCGCTTATCCTGTTGTCGGATGTCAGATAGTGATACAGAACTTCTTCCAGAGTGTAGGTAAACCGCAGATGTCGATCTTCCTCTCGCTGACCCGTCAGCTTCTGTTCCTCATACCCTTCCTGATCGTCTTGCCTCGTTACTGGGGTGTGGCAGGTGTCTGGGCTTCTATGGCCGGATCGGATTTCATCGCTTTTGTGGTTGCCATATTGACTCTCTGGTGGTGGATGGGACATACCATGCGCCGTATGGAGCAGCGAGCCGGAGTGTTGCCGCAGTCCGACGCGAAACAGTAAAAGTAATAATTGAAGAATAGTATAGATCAAAAATTACAGCCGGGAATGTGGTTGTTTTGATGCGTGACTATTCTACATATCTAAATCATAGAAACAACAATGCAGCAGACTATAGATATAAGGGTCACGCCTAAGGTGGCCGGTGAGCCGATGCTTTTAAAGGCCGATCTTTCAAACCGTCTCGGAGTGGATGCAAACGCCATAAAGCACATCACTGTGGTGCGTCGTTCCATTGACGCACGTCAACGTCAGGTGATGGTCAACCTTTCGCTTAAAGTTTATATCGATGAGGCCCCAGCCAACGTATCGCTTGTCAGGCCGATCGACTATCGTGAACTTTCCGGAAGTGAGCAGGCAATCGTTGTCGGTGCGGGACCGGCCGGACTTTTCGCTGCGTTGCGTCTGATTGAACTGGGTATAAAGCCAATTGTTCTTGAACGAGGCAAGGATGTTGACTCGCGGCGTAAGGATATGGCTGCGATTGCTCGTGAAGGAGTCGTGGATCCGGATTCAAATTACTGTTTCGGAGAGGGTGGTGCAGGTGCTTATTCTGACGGCAAACTCTACACACGTTCGAAAAAACGCGGATCAGTGGATAAGATCCTCCACGTATTGGCACAACACGGGGCTTCGGAGGATATTCTCGTGGATGCACACCCCCACATCGGCACTGATAAACTCCCGGAGGTCATAAAGGCCATGCGCGAGACAATAATCCGCTGTGGCGGCGAAGTACGCTTTTCAACAAAGGTGACCGATCTACTCGTTCAGGACGGTGTGGTGAAAGGTGTGGCGACAGCGGACGGAGCAAGTTTTACCGGTCCGGTCATACTTGCCACAGGTCATTCAGCGCGTGACGTATATCGGATGCTTCATTCGCGGGGCGTGGCAATGGAACCGAAAGGGCTTGCCATAGGTGTGCGTCTCGAACATCCGCAGCAGCTCATCGACCGTCTGCGCTATCATTCCAAAGAGGGTAGGGGTAAGTATCTTCCGGCTGCGGAATATACCATGCTTACGCGTGTGGATGATCGTGCGGTCTATTCGTTCTGCATGTGTCCGGGTGGTTTTATTATTCCTGCTGCAAGTGAGGACGGACAGCTTGTGGTCAACGGTATGTCACCATCCAACCGTGGNACACGCTGGGCCAATTCCGGAATGGTGGTAGANATTCTGCCTGANGATGTCCCGGTGGTGGATGACGGCGACGAGACACTGAAAATGATGCACTTTCAGGAGATGATAGAGAAAGCCTTTTGGGAGGAGGCTGGACNCACACAGAATGCTCCGGCTCAGCGTATGGTCGATTTCGTGAACTCACGTCAGTCGGCCGATCTTCCNCAGACCTCCTATGCTCCGGGCATCCATTCATCGCGTATCGANCGTCTGTTGCCCAAGGGAATCGCACGCCGTCTGCAGCAGGGATTTAAGGATTTTGACAAGAAAAATAAGGGTTTCCTTACCAACGAAGCCGTACTNATCGGCGCGGAGACCCGTACATCGTCGCCNTTGCGTATCCCCCGCGATCCTGAAACTCTCGGTCATGTGAAGTTGCGCGGATTGTTTCCTTGCGGAGAGGGCGCAGGCTATGCCGGAGGTATAGTTTCAGCGGCTATTGACGGTGATCGTGCCGCCGATGCTGTCGCAGCCTATCTTGGGGTTGTCAAGGAGGCATAGTTGCGAGCTGTCTAATACAAATTGGGTATCAGGTGCGTTTATGAGTCCTGAATAATCATTAAAAATGAGTATTTCTGGCCGGTGAGGGATAAAGTAATTTTGTACTCTAAAAAATTACGGTACAAATATTCACATTTCTCACCTGATGACATCACTCCACCGGCCTATCATTTCATTCTCCGGACTCCTCTTTTTGCTTGTCCTTGTACTTGCTACAGGGACGGCTTCCGCTGTTCCGGCCGGTGACCGNATTGAGCTCACGGTGGTTGATAGTTCGGCCTCAGCTCCGGTAGAGTTTGCCGCCGTCACGTTTTCATCGCTTGACGGAAAGGAGTTGAGGGGCGGACATACTGATTCGGATGGACNTTTGTCACTATACTTACCCCAAGGCTCATGGACGTTGGANGTGAGTATGGTTGGTTTCAAACCTTTGCGGCGACAGTTGGACCTCAGTGGCGATCTTNGCCTGCANCTGTCACTTGAGNCNGCNGAGTCACTTTCAGAGGTAGTGGTNACAGCGCGTGAGGCACGTAGTGCGACATCCGCATCGCTTATCGACACTACGGCCATGCGCCATCTGCAGCCGTCAAGTTTCAGTGACCTCATGTCGCTTCTGCCGGGTGGTGTGACCAAAGATCCTGAAATGGGAGCGGTNAACAGTATTGCCCTGCGTGAAGCAAACGGCATCACACCCACCGACGANTATGCTACATCAGCCCTCGGAACAGCCTTCGTGGTCGATGGTGTAAGGCTAAATACAGATGCCGATATGCAGACAACTCCCGATTCCGGACGTGGTGACCGCATTGCTACTGGAAAGGGTATCGACATGCGTTCTCTTTCCACGGATGATATTGAAAGTGTCGAGATCGTGCGCGGTATTCCGTCGGTTGAGTACGGTGAACTTACTTCTGGACTGGTCAATATAAAACGTAAGAGCGGGGCAAGCCGTTTCGAGGCTCGTTTCAAGGCTGATACACAGAGTCAGCTGTTCTATGCCGGAAAAGGTTTTGACGTNTTCGGGAATGACAGGTGGATCATAAATACCGGACTTGATTANCTTGATTCCAAAATTGATCCGCGCAATAACCGCGAGAATTTCAAGCGAGTGACCGCTTCTGTCCGTAGCCTGCGCCGTTGGGGCAANAGCGATTTGAATTTCAACTGGTCATCAAACGTAAGTTACAGTGCTACTTTTGAGAAGGATGACAACGATCCTGACCTCGCCGTCAACAATACNNTNGATTACTATAAGAATGACAAGCACTCTGTCAGGTGGGACAACCGTCTGACTTACACTCCNGCCTCTCCGTCGCCTTTGCAGGAACTAAGCCTNACATCGGGAGTGAGCTATTCACATGACCGCCTCGTGCAGCAGAAACACGTNGCTTCATCNCGCGTGCTTCCTCTCCCTGTTTCAACTGTGGAAGGAAGCAACTATACAGGTTATCTGCCGATGCTTTATCTNGCCGATTACCGTGTTGAGGGTGATCCCTTCACAGCAAGCGTTAAAGGTGCGGGTCGCTTCCGTTTCGGGGCAGACCATATTGCTTCAGTATTGAAGACCGGAATCGAGTGGAACATGAGCAAGAACTATGGTCGNGGTGCGGTTTATGATACATCACGTCCGCTGACAGCAGCCAATTCNANCCGTCCGCGCGCATTCAGCGATGTCCCTGCCATGCACCTGTTTTCGGCCTACGTTGAGAGCGAAACGCATTTCTATGCGGGCCGACATACCGTCANTCTGACTGCAGGTCTGCGCGAGACTCAGCTGCTTCATCTTGACAAGAAATATAAACTTAACGGAAAGCCATATCTTGATCCGCGTTTCAATGCTGTCTGGAATCTGCCCCATCTTTATGTCAGGACCTATCCGCTGAGTTTTGAGCTTGCGGCCGGTGCGGGTTGGCACACGAAAATGCCCGTAGCGGCCTACCTCTATCCCGATAAACTCTATTCGGACTTCGAGCAGCTGAACTATTACCACAATGNCGANGCCTATAGGGTCATGAATGTTATGACATANATAGAGGANATGACAAACTATTCTCTCCGTGCCGCACGAAATTTCAAATGGGAGGTGCGTGCCGACGTGACTTATCGCGGCAACCGTCTGTCAGTAACTTATTTCCGTGAGGATATGAAGGATGGATTNCGTAATTCCGGTTTCGTGCANACNTATCATTACAACCGTTACGATGCCTCCGGGTTTGATCCGGAAGCGGCCGGTCATGCTCCTGCCATAGAAGATCTCCCATATACNTCTCAGACATATCTTGCGGTGAGGAGCANGACTACCAACGGAAGCCGCACGTACAAGGAAGGTGTTGAATATACGTTCCAGTCACGCCGTCTGCCCAAGATCAACACCCGNATGACGGTTTCGGGAGCATTTTTCAAGACTACCAACAGCAACAGTCANGATCTTTGGTATAAACCCTCGATAATTGTCAATAATCAGGAATTGCAGTACGTCGGGCTTTACGATGATCTTGACGGAAGTGAGTACAGGAGTTTCAACACCAATGTCCTTTTCGATACGGATATCAAGCGTCTCGGTCTGAATTTTTCAATCGGAGTGCAGAACGTGTGGTTCACGTCGCGCCGCACTCTGCGTCGTGACGGCATACCGGTGCAGTATATGGATGTCAATGGTCAGCTCCATCCTTACACNGAGGAATGTCTGTCTGATCCTTACCTGAAACAACTCGTCAGGAATTANACCGAAGGTTCGTTTGCACGTCAGACNGTGCCGTCNTCTACCACAGTCAATTTCAAGGCTACNAAATCATTCTGGCATGANCGTGTCGGGCTCGCCCTCTATGTCAATCGTCTGTTAGCCATCGAACCGACATATCAACGCTATGGAATGACCATACGAAGATATTCGACCCCATACTTCGGAATGGAACTTAATCTGAAAATATGATTCATGTTCCCAATTCANCACTATAAGNNAAAATATCAAANAAATATAATCTAAATACACCTAAAATCATGACATTTAACAAATTTCAGATCAGAAATCTGTTTCTTTCAGCAGTGCTGACCACTTCCATGTGTGGCGTTTTCACTTCGTGTTCCGATGACGATGACAAGCCCGAACCGACTTATCCCATTACAGTGACNGAGACNCTCCCGGCGGAAATTCCGNCATCGTTCAGCATTGTTTCAGGATCTGTTACCTGCAAGGAACTTAACACNGATCGTTCGACCACATTCCAGCTTCCGCTGACTTCATCCGATGTNCTCCCCGCAGGAACATACGATATTGACGGAACAATGGTGGTGAAATATGTCTCCGCCGGTGGTACGGATGTAGAGCAGACGNTGCGCACGGTAGCCACCCAGCAGGTAGTAAGCGCGACAGGTANNCCCATCACACTGAAATGGTTCTTCTATAATCCTGAGAATACTCTCGTGTTCGGTGAGATATACTGTGCGGGTTCACCNAACGCCGCAGGTACAAACGGACTTTACGACACATTCTTCACCATCTACAANAACACTGATGAGATCCAGTATGCCGACGGTCTTGCAATTGTTGAGAGCAAGCTTACCAACGCTTCCACAGATAAGATTCTGACAGATGCGAATCTTCCTGAAAATAATTTNACTGTAGGTGCGGTTTATGTCATCCCCGGNAGNGGCAAGGATGTTGCCATCAATCCCGGNGAGTCTATCAAGATTGTGGATCAGGCNATCNACTGGAGCGAACAGGTGANCGGTGCNCTCAACCANACCGATGCNGATTTCGAATGGTANGATGTCGTGACCACCGGAACTGTACGCGATACTGANAATCCNGATGTGNCTAACCTTGACAANTGGTTCTCATACTCCGCCACNATCTGGCTTCCCTCCAACCAGTGCAACCGTTCCTATGCTCTCGTGCGTTTCCCNGANGGNATGACTGCTGAGAAGTTCCTCGCGGAGCAGGAAGGCAATTATACATATATCAATGCCGCTACCGGTAAGGAAATGAGCGGTACGAAGGCTTATCTTGTNAAGTATGAATGGATTCTTGATGGCGTCAACCTTTGTCCCGCCGAGAGCTGGATTTCAGGTGCGCTCAGCACTTCGGTNGATGCAAGCTATGCGGCTATTTCACAAGCTAAGCTCGACAANNGCCGTTTCGGTAAGAAGTTNGTCCGCAAGACAGCGGGCGTATCGGCTGCNGGTCATGCTGTACTCATGGATACCAATGATTCTGCCAACGATTTCAACATCGTCTCTGCAAAATAAGGAATACTGATTTAATTCAATCTGATGTCTGAATCCCCCCGACACTACAGAACAATCTGTANTCTAACTCTNATGTCCGTTGCCCTGCTGCTTTCCGAAGCGGCAGGGTCACGGACTACTGTTGGGCTATTGAGGGAACTGCAACGCCTATCCCTTCCGGTACAAAGCATGACGCTGAGCGATTATGAAGCNAATCCGGCTACGATGATGAACCGTGANACNGTCTCNATTTNGTCGTTTGCCGTCGGTATGGATCTGGACAGNGAGGATAAGCCGGTCATGGAGCAGACCGGCGACGGGCATGATCTCTTCAGGATCACTGCAAGTTCCTACACCCGTCTTGATGACAGGAGTGTCGTGTGGGGCGATGCCGCTTTTGTGACAGGCAAGTATCGTGATGTACGCTGGACNGACTGTATTGATTATATGCGTGTGGCNCCTTACGTCCTTGGTGATGAGGTCGGAGGTGATCTGAGTACACGTAACTATAATTTTTCCGGAGGTTANGCACGGGAGTATGGTAAGTGGGATTTCGGTGGTCAGATAGCCTATCGTGCCGAGATCGCCTACCGTAACCGCGANCCGCGTGTCAAGAGTGTGGTGTCCGATCTCTCCGTCAATGCNGGAGCTGCATATCGTTTTGGCCATTATCANCTTGGNCTCAANGGAGGAATCAACGTCTATAACCAGAGTTGCGACCTTGATTTCTACAGTCCGGTAAATGAAATAAATACTTACACGCTTACCGGCTTGGGCACATATTACCGCCGTTTCATGGGCAATACCAATAAGAACAGCGGTTATTCATCGGTCGGTTATGATGCCGGCTTCCAGTGGTTGCCTGTTAGNGGCAAGAACGGTCTGTCAGCGAAGGTNGGCTATACCCACTACCGGATGGAGCAGCAGTTGCGCAATTTCAATAATCTCACGCTTGGTTTTACTGACAATGATCTTGTTTNATTCAGTTTGGCATACCGTTTNGCTCTCACCCGCGCANTGGTTTGCCGTCCGCTTGTCCAAGGTCAGANATTCANCCGTAAAGGCACTGAAAATCTNTTCGGTACATCNGCAGGTGCGAGTTATGACAAGATCGGTAGCCGTAGCCCNTATAATTTCTCTGACAAATCATTCAACGTGANGCTCCCCTTTGAACTGACCACCGGTGTGGCGCGGTTTACAGCGACTCCGCAGATAGGATATACCTCCCGGAGCGAGAGCTACAACGAACCGTATCGGCATCTCGCTGTCGATCATCTCATACCCGGTCTGCAGATGGATTTNTCTACCATTTCATCNGGCAAATGGCTCTGGAATCTCACNGTCAATGCATCCTANGCCAAGGCTGATGCTTCTGATCCGGTNCTGACCGATCTGGAAACTTCNACACCGCTCGGAAGATGTGTGCTCGACAATTACNNGATGCTGAAGTCNGACCGGCGTAGGTGGGGAATCAGCTGTGATTTAAGTCACGCGCTCAGTTCCTTCATCCTGTCGCTCCGCGCAGAGTATGATATGACNGACTATGTAGGGCAGGGGACATGCCACCACTTCATGCTGACTGTCGGNGCATCATTCTGACATTTCTGAACATAATAGCTAAANTTAATTTATCCATAGGAAAATAATGAACGGAAACTCTGAATCTGTAATCTCTGTAAAGAACCTTACCCAACGCTACGGTACNGGTAGGGTGATCTACAGTGATCTGAGTTTTGAGGTNCCTAAGGGNAGGATACTCGGCCTGCTCGGTAAAAACGGTACCGGAAAGACAACTACAATAAATATNCTCATGGGCTATCTCCGCCCGCAGAAAGGGGAATGCCGGATTTTCGGCGAGGATATAACTTCTCTTTCGCCCGCCACACGTGCGCGCATAGCCNTNCTGATTGAAGGACATGTACAATACTCATTCATGACCATTGGTCAGATNGAGCGTTTCTACTCAAGCTTTTATCCGCGCTGGAANCGTGATGCCTACTATGAACTCATGGCCAAGCTCCATGTGTCGCCCGGACAGAAAATCTCATCNATGTCATGCGGTCAGCGTTCACAAGTGGCACTTGGTCTTATNCTTGCGCAGAATGCCGATCTGCTTGTGCTCGACGATTTCTCTCTCGGACTCGATCCCGGTTACCGCCGTCTCTTCATCGANTATCTGCGGGAGTTTGCCAAGGCCGAGGAAAAGACAGTGTTCATGACCTCTCACATCATTCAGGATCTCGAACGTCTCATTGACGACTGCATCATGCTTGACTACGGCAAAATCCTNACNCAGATGCCTGTCGATGATCTGCTCAGGGATTTTTCACGCTATACGCTTCCGACAGATCTGTCTGCCGATAAGTTCAACAATTCCGAACTCTTCATCAACCCCGGAAAGATCCGCAANGAACTTGAATTTTACACTTTCAAGCCNATNGANGAGGTCCGTGCCGGACTTTCCGCGCTTGGCGTGAGCGATGNCGGNCTTGAACGTCGTGAGATGTCGCTCGAAGATGCATTCATTGGTCTGACTGGTAAATATTGATAGGAAAATAAAATGGAAAAAGCTCTTATATTCAAGGAATGGGTCAAGACGCGCATGGTCTTTTTCATATCGCTTGCACTCGCCGTATGCGTGGCCCTTTATGCCGTCCTGATGATGAAGCGTCTGATCGAACTCAAGGGNGTNGATCATCTTTGGCTCATAATGCTCCTGAAGGACAACACTTTTATTGATATAATCAAGTATATCCCCTTGGTGATCGGTCTGGCACTGGGCGTGGCTCAGATGGCACCGGAAATGTCGCAGAAACGTCTGAAACTCACTCTCCATCTTCCTTATCCCCAGCGGAAACTCATCGGTCTCATGCTCCTTACNGGTATGGCCGAACTGCTTGTGATCTATGTAATTCAGGCGTTGATCNTCGNTGTCTATGATTCTACCATTCTCCCTTCGGAACTTGTGTGGCGCGTCATGCTGACCACTTTCCCGTGGTACTTTGCCGGATTCACNGCCTATCTTTTCGTGACATCCATCTGCCTTGAGGGAACATGGATGCGACGTGTGATACTCGCTCTGCTCGGCATTGCCGTANTGATGATTTTCTTCCTGCAACCTGTTCCGGAAGCCTACAACGGCATGATCATTATCTTCCTCCTCACCACCCTCATTCTCACTATTCTCTCATTTGGTTCAATCATAAGGTTCAAGGAGGGCCGTCAGGATTAAGAGATGAAAAAGGCATATACAGTTTTACTCGTAGCGTTAAGCATTATTGTTCTGTCATGGTTTCTTCCGTGGCTCTATTGGATAATCTTCCCGGTCGGCGGTTCAGATCCGTTCATAGCATATTCGCCTGTCAGCGGTCAGATGATAGTTTCCGAGATGGGCGATGAGAAAGTACCNCTCATCTATGCTCTTGATTCGGAAGGCGGACGTCAGCCGGGCACATTCACCCGCGAGGAGCGAGATTCATTGCTCCCNCAGATCTACTATACCCAGCTCATGGCCCGTGAGGCTCTCCCAGATACTATTGCCGGAGTCGAGGTGAGTGTCCCGGCTTTCAAACACAGCCAGTGGGTGTTCTCATCGATCCCGCGTGATATAAATAAGGTTCACCCGGAAGTTTATATGATCATGGAATCCATGCCAGCACGCGTGGATCTTGAAGATCCGACGGAGGTGTTTCGTTTCCGCGACGGTCAGGTCCAGTTCATCGACATGGAGACCAATGCCGTCAATGAATCCCGCTCGAAGCGATTTACCGACATTTTCAATGACCGTGGATTCAAGCTTCCTGTCAAAAGTTTCTCGGCCAATATCACGAGCCGTAAGCCTTATGACGAGGGTTATCTCATGGCCGATGCTGCCGGTGATCTCTATCACCTGAAGATGCAGGCCGGTCGTCCTTATCTCATGAAGGTGATCAAGCCTGATTCGGTCAGTGTGGCTCATGTATTCGTCATGGAGAATGTCGATAACCGCCACCTCGGTTTCATGACGGATGACAATGACAACCTTTACATCATCGAACGTGAGGGCTACCGTATCGTTCCTTTGGCGGTAGGAAAGGTTGATCCTGAAAAAGACCGCATTTCGGTGGTCAAGAATCTGTTCAATATGATAGTCAAGATCACATCCCCCGAAGGGGTGCGTTGGACGGCTATTGATTCGGACGATTATAGCCGTCTTGCCGGTTATACCGCTCCATATAATGAAAGTCTTACGGAAAAGATAGCCTCATATATATTCCCTTATGAGCTTTCGTTCACGTCTGTCAGCGACTGTTACGCTTCACCGAGAGTCGAGGTCATTTCTTGGCGTGCACTTTTTCTCAATGCTGTGCTGGCTCTTGCGGTGTTCATAGTGGTGCGTCGCCGTCAGGAATCAACTGTCGCNGGATCGCTCACGGCTGTTTTCGTCACTTTCGTGTTCGGTATCTTTGCATTTATCCCTATGATGCTTATAAAGAACTGAACTGTATAATTGATATCCGTGTCTAAACGTTCAATAGATAAAAGTTTAATATATTTATAATTACAAAAATGAAAAAGACATCAATTTTCACACTTCTTGCATTCGTCTGCATGATCATGATTTCGTGTGGCGGTTCATCTAATGGTTCATCAACCGACAGTTCGACTGCGGCTCTCAATGTCGATGAGGTTCTTGCCAATCCCGACAATTATCTTGGCGATACCATTGTCATCGAAGGTGTGTGCTCCCATCTTTGCGCTCATGGCGGGAAGAAAGCATTTATCGCCGGTTCGGCTGACAGCATTATGCTCCGTTGCGAGGCATTCCCTCTGATGGGAGAGCCTTTCCCAAAGAGCGTTGTACGCCGTCCTCTTCAGGTAAAAGGTATCCTCCGCGAGGAACGTGTTGACGAGAATACCATTCAGGAAATGATCCGCAGGAATGAGGAGGCTCAGGCTGCTGCAAATGTCAACGGTGAGCTTACCGATGCCACTCCTGCCAAAGCTGAGAGCGGTTGTGCTACCGAACGTACGGCCAAGGGACAGCGTAATCTCACTACATTTGAAGAACGCATCAATGACTTCCGTACCAAAATCGCTGCCCGTCAGGAAAAGGAGGGTAAACCTTATCTCTCATACTACTTCCTTGAGGCTTCATCCTATGAAGTCCTGCCGGAATAATCCACTGTCAACCGATTTGATTAGATATAAAACTTAGCTGTTAAAACGCAGAGGATATGTCAAGTGAATTACTGACATATCCTCTGTTTTTTATTCAAGATAGTTTTAGTATAATTAGTTTGCAGGATGCGGCGTAATAAGCTCATGGAGGTGAAAATACCAATGCTAAACCGCGAAGCGGTGATGCAATCATAGCCCCACATCGACCAAGCGGAGGTTGAAAAAATTGACCGTAGGGAAATTTTTCATGCCGTAGCGCGGGAGGTGTGGGGTGGGTTGGCAAAACCAAAGAAGTCGGCGTCGAAGACGTCGGATAGAGGAGTAGCATTTAGGGATCTACTGAAACACTATTGTCTGTGAAATGACAAAAAACTTTGTCCGACGTCTTCGACGCCGATATTATTTAATCATATCCTTACCCCACGCCTCGTCGTTACCGGACAATACTCGCCCTGATGGGCTTCGTTGTCCGGTAACTCCTCGTGGTGGGGCTATGATTGCACCACCGCTTCGCGGTTTATTATAATAGATGTATCTCCTCCTGTAATTTGATGCGTCATTGTGGACGCTTAATCAGATTTATGTATCAACTTATCGTTTGCCATAGCTCTCCGTCGGTTCGGCTGCTATGCCGCCCGGAGTGTCGGAGATGGTGTAGGAGTCATTGCTGTGTGGGCTGATTATCTTATTGTAGATGGCTTCCAGTGATGCTTCGCGCTCTTTGGAATTTCGCAACGAGCACTCCCACACACGTATCACTCTCCATCCGAGAAGCCGGAGATCGACATCGTTGCGATAGTCGCGTGCGATGTTCAGATTGATCTTATGTCGCCAGAAATCGGCATTGCTCTTTGGCAGACGGAAATAACGGCAATCCTTGTGTCCATGCCAGAAACATCCATCCACAAACACCACAGTACGGTATTTCTTGAAAACAATGTCCGGACTTCCCGGAAGCCGTGAATTATTGACACGGTAGCGCAAACCTTTGGCATGGAGGAAGCGTCGCACGATCATTTCAGGACGCGTGTCCTTACCATGTATCGCAGCCATGCATCTGCTGCGTTCTTCGGGGGTCATTACATCGGTCAAGGTGAGGAGGAGTTTGGTTAAGCAGTGATAGGTATCATCGGTTGAGATACATCTCGTCGTAATATTTCTCGTAGTCACCGGAAGTAATATTGTCCATCCATTCCTGATGGTCAAGATACCAGCGGACGGTTTTCTCGATGCCCTCCTCGAATTGCAGCGACGGTTCCCAGCCGAGTTCTTTCTGGAGCTTGCGTGAATCTATTGCATAGCGCATGTCGTGGCCGGGACGGTCAGTGACGTAGGTTATGAGATGGTCACTCGTGCCCTCCGGATTTCCGAGAAGCCGATCGACAGTCCGTATGATCACGCGGATGAGATCGATATTCTTCCACTCATTGAAACCACCTATATTATATGTGTCACCGGCTTTACCTTTATGGAAAATAAGGTCGATCGCACGTGCATGATCCTCGACGAAAAGCCAGTCACGGACATTCTCACCCTTGCCATAGACAGGAAGTGNCTTCCCATTGCGGATATTATTGATGAAAAGGGGGATCAGTTTTTCAGGGAACTGGTAAGGGCCGTAATTATTTGAGCAGTTCGTNACGAGTGTNGGCATTCCGTAAGTNTCGTGATATGCCCTGACGAAATGATCACTCGATGCCTTNGATGCNGAGTAGGGGGAATGCGGGTTGTACTTGGTGGTTTCGAGGAAAAATTCCGTGCCGAATGCCTTATGATGTTCAGCCGATGAAGCGGCGGTAGAGAAAGGCGACNGGACACCTTCGGGATGGGTNAANGCAAGTGCNCCATAGACTTCATCAGTAGATATGTGGTAGAATAGTTTCNCGGCATAGCCCTCCGGCAGAGATTCCCAGCGTTCGCGGGCAGCCTGAAGGAGCGCGAGTGTACCCATTACGTTGGTTCNGGCAAAAGTGAAAGGATCTTTGATGGATCTGTCAACATGACTCTCTGCNGCAAGATGGATCACACCGTCGATCATATACTCTGCAAACACGCGGCGCATTTCATCAAGGTCCGCNATATCAGCCTTGACAAAGACATAGTTGTCGCGCTTCTCGATNTCCTTGAGGTTGGCAAGATTGCCGGCGTAAGTCAGTTTGTCGAGATTGACTATCCNGTAATCGGGATATTTATTGACAAAAAGACGCACCACNTGATTCCCGATGAANCCTGCACCGCCGGTGATGAGGATGTTGCGTTTGTAGAGTTTATTCATTGCTGTCGGATTTGAGGTTGAGGATACATTTTCGTAGCGAATCCACCCAATAGGGTATTTCCNGCCCGAATGTCTGTTTGAATTTAGTCTTGTCGAGCACTGAGAATGACGGACGCGTCACGGCAGAAGGAAATTCGTNGCTGTGACANGGTTGAATGTTGCAGGTGTGNGCTGTTCCGTCCGGATTACGCATGGATCCCGCCAGTTCACACGACATTTTTGCAAGGTCAAACCATGAGCAGACTCCCTCGTTGGAGTAATTGTAGATACCGTCCGCTTCNTTATACTTTCCGGAATCGATGATCCCGACGATTGCTTCCGCNAGATCGCCNGCGTATGTCGGAGAGCCGATCTGATCAAACACCACATTCAGTTCGTCGCGNTTTGCGGCAAGACCGAGAATNGTTTTTACGAAGTTCTTACCATATTCCGAATAAAGCCATGCCGTACGCAGGATGATGTGGCGACATCCACTTGCCATGATGGCTTCTTCACCATGAAGCTTTGTCCGTCCGTAAGCCCCGGTAGGATTGACNGGTTCATCCTCCGTGCGCGGAAGATTTCCCGTGTTGCCTCCGAAGACGTAATCGGTCGAGATATGTATGAGCGGTATTCCAGCCATCTTTGCTGCATGGGCAAGATANCCGGCAGCCGTNGCATTGATCAGTTCCGCAATGTCTTCCTGCTGTTCNGCCCGNTCCACATCCGTGAAAGCCGCNCAGTTGACGATCAGTTGGAAGTCGTTGGCACTTACTCCGAGTTCAACCGCTTCCTTATCCGTGATGTCTATGTCATCNGCATCAGTGAATATNTATTCGTTATGTNAGTTGGCGGAAGCGTTGCGGAGACATGTGCCGAGCTGGCCGTTTCCACCGGTGACNAGGATTCTCATAAGCAGGNAAAAATAAGGTCTGTCCTAAAATCAGAAATTTAACACCGTGCGGAAAAAATGGTTGATTCCGCACGATGCTAAATTTCNGTGTGTATTGCAACTTGGACGTGGAATTATCACTGAAATGATATTTCAAGTGTCCATTATTACGTCCATTCCGAGGNNAAATTCGTTAGAGAACTTTCTTGTAAAGCTCGACTACGTCCTCGATGGTCACGTCGCGGGGATTGCCCGGAGTGCATACGTCAGCGATAGCCTGCTCGGAGAGAGCGGGGATATCNTTTTCGGTAATGTTGATCTCAGAAAGGTGCTGGGGGATACCGACCTTGATCGAGAGTGCCTTGANNGCATCGCAAGCAGCCTGAGCGGCTTCCTCGCGGGTCATGCCGCTGATGTCAACACCCATNGCCTCTGCGATGGCAGGATACTTGTCGAGACATGCAGGCATGTTCCACTCCATGATGGTGGGNAGAAGGAGGGCGTTGGCCACACCGTGGGGGACATCAAAGAGTGAGCCGAGGGGATGTGCCATACCGTGAACGAGGCCGAGACCTACGTTGGAGAATGCCATNCCTGCGATGTACTGAGCTACGGCCATTGCGTCGCGGGCCTCTGCGTTCGAAGGCTCTGCCACTGCGGTCGGGAGGTTACGGCTGATCATACGGATAGCCTCGATCTCGAACATATCGCTCATTGCCCANGCACCCTTGGTGATGTAGCCTTCGATTGCGTGAGTGAGNGCATCCATACCNGTAGCGGCTGTGAGCGAAGCGGGGAGCGAGTACATGAGTTCTGCGTCAACGATGGCAACNGCGGGGATATCGTTGGGATCGACNCACACCATCTTCTTCTGATTCTCTTCGTCGATGATCACATAGTTGATGGTTGTTTCAGCTGCAGTTCCGGCAGTAGTCGGGAGAGCTACGATGGGCACGCACTTGTTTGTGGTAGGAGCGCAGCCTTCGAGCGAAACGATGTCGGCAAATTCAGGATTGTTGATGACGATACCGACAGCCTTGGCTGTGTCGATGGATGAACCACCACCGATGGCGATAATGAAGTCAGCACCTGATTTCTTGTAAGCCTCGATACCGTTCTTGACGTTGGTGACGGTGGGGTTGGGCTTGACATCGCTGAAAATCTCGTAGGGGATACCGGCTGCATCAAGCACGTCGGTTACCATTTTTGCTACACCGAATTTCACAAGACCTGCGTCAGTGACGATAAACGCTTTATTTTTACCGAGACGTTTTACGACTTCGGGAAGCTCTTTGCGAGCACCCGGTCCGAAGTATGAAACTTCGTTGAGGATAAATCTGTGGATCATGTCAGATATTAAGTTAATTTATACGGAATTTTGAGTTTTCAGGCTCAAAAGGGTGTTTCGAAATTATTGAATGCCGGATGTCGCAGATCCTTGTCGGACAGGATGGCTTTTGATGGATCTATGCGCCAGTCGATTCCCAGTGCCGGATCAAGCGGAGAGATGCCTCCTTCGCTTTCGGGTGCATAGAAGTTGTCACATTTGTACTGGAACACCGCCACGTCGCTCAGCACGGAAAAACCGTGGGCGAAACCATGAGGCACGAAGAACTGCAACTTGTTTTCCTCGGTAAGTTCGGCGGCTACATATTTTCCGTAGGTCGGCGATCCTTTTCGCAGATCGACCGCTACATCCAGCACTGCACCGCGCACACATCTTACGAGTTTCGCCTGTGTGAATGGAGGACGCTGGAAATGGAGACCGCGGATAACCCCGAAAGTCGATGCGGACTCATTATCCTGCACGAAGTTGACCGGCTCAACGAGACGGTTGAACTCACGCTGCGAGTAGCTTTCGAAAAAATAGCCGCGCGAATCCGTAAAGATACGGGGTTTGAGCATCACCACTCCTTCGATTTCTGTCTTGATAACTTCCATTGTTACGCTTGATAGGCTTGATGTCGATTATGAGTTGGTGATTAGTTTCATGAGATACTGTCCGTACTGGTTTTTAAGCATCGGTCGGGCTATTTCCTCCAGTCTCTTGCTGTCGATCCAGCCGTTGCGGTAAGCGATTCCTTCCAGACAGGCTATCTTGAGACCCTGACGCTTTTCAAGCACTTCTACATAGATCGATGCTTCGGCCAGAGAGTCATGCGTACCGGTGTCGAGCCAAGCGAAACCGCGTGGGAGAGTTTTCACCTTCAGCTCCCCGTCCTTGAGAAAGGTCTGGTTGACGGTGGTTATCTCCAGTTCTCCGCGTGCTGAAGGCTTTATCGTAGAGGCTACTTCGACGACTTTATTCGGGTAGAAGTACAGACCGGTAACCGCGTAGTTGGATTTCGGATGCTCAGGTTTTTCTTCGATCGAAAGGCAATTCCCCTCACTGTCAAACTCAGCCACTCCATAGCGTTCGGGGTCGCTGACCCAGTAACCGAACACGGTTGCCTTGCCGTCGGTCTCCGCGGCTTGGACGGCATCGCGGAGCAGCGATGTGAAACCTGCGCCATGAAATATGTTGTCGCCGAGCACGAGGCACACCGAATCGTCACCAATGAAATCCCGACCAATAATGAAGGCTTGCGCGAGACCGTCGGGCGATGGCTGTTCGGCATATTCGAATCTTACGCCGAAATCAGAGCCGTCGCCGAGCAGACGGCGGAATGCGGGGAGATCCGTCGGAGTGGATATTATAAGTATATCACGTATCCCGGCAAGCATAAGGGTCGATATCGGATAATAGACCATAGGCTTGTCGTAGATAGGGAGCAACTGTTTGCTGACCCCCTTTGTGATGGGATAGAGGCGGGTGCCTGACCCTCCTGCCAGAACGATTCCTTTCATGGGGTTGCTACTGTCGGGACTATTCTTGTGCAAATATAGTCAAAAGTCACCACATATTCGAGTGGGATTGTAGAAAAAATCGACGGGCTTATGCAAATAGTTAAATTGAATGCTTGGCATCGGCTGAATTCTTATCAAAGGTTGCCGGATGAGGATTTTTTTACGCCTTGACGGAGGGTTTTGTTTCGAAATTTGGAGTTAAAATTGTAATTTAGCGATGAATTTTGGATGATCAGTTCATCCGTTTAGTGCATAAACTTTAATAAGCCATATAATACCATAAGGAAAATGAATATCCGTCACATAATTTCCTCACTCCTCCTCTCGGTCTCCGTTTTCACAGTCTCTGCAGAGACATATATGCTTGACAATCAGACGCGCTATGACTCCGTCAAAGGTTATGGTTATGACCGGATTCCGACCCCTGCGGCGGGGAGTGTGGATCCGTATTACTACTCTGTCCGTGTGCCTGATGGGAATTACAAGGTTACTTTTGACCTCGGAAGTGACAAGCGCGCAGCAAATACTACTGTCCGCGCGGAGTCACGCCGTCTTCTTGTCGAGAACCTCCCTACGAAGAAAGGAGAATCCGTAAAAAAGACTTTTATAATCAACAAGCGCAATCCGCGCATATCCGATAAGGAGCGCGTGACGCTGAAACCGCGTGAGAAGTCTAAACTCAATTGGGACGATGTGCTGACCTTCGAGATCAATGGTTCTGCACCTGCCTGCAGAAGCATAACCGTCGAACCTGCGGATACGAGCGTGACCACTGTCTATCTCTGCGGAAATTCCACCGTGGTCGATCAGGAATATGAACCTTGGGCGAGCTGGGGACAGATGTTGCCGCGTTTCTTCGATGATCAGGTGGCCGTGGCCAACTATGCCGAGAGCGGTGAGTCCGCGCTGAATTTTATTAATGCCAAACGCCTGAAGCGGGCTTTGCGTGACGCACGTCCCGGCGACTGGTTCTTCGTTGAATTCGGTCACAACGATCAGAAAATCAAACGATCCGGAAGCGGGGCATACTATTCGTTCATGACCAATCTTAAAACCATAATGGATGAGGTGAAGAAAAAAGGTGCTAACATTGTCTTCGTCACACCGACCCGCCGTAGAGTCTTTGACTCTTATGGCTCGACGGTAAATACCCACGAGGACTATCCCGATGCCATGCGTTGGATTGCAGCGAAGGAAAATGTCCCCCTTATCGAGCTGAACGGTATGACGGCAAGACTCTATGAGACTCTCGGTGTTGAAGGATCGAAAAAAGCTTTCGCCCATTATCCAATGGGCAGTTTCCCCGGTCAGGAGCAGGCTTTGGAGGACAACACGCATTTCAACCCTTACGGAGCATATCAGATCAGCAAATGTGTCATAGAAGGTATGCGCACTGCCGCTCCGGGACTTTTCATGCACATAGTGGATTTCGATTCTTATGATCCTTCACGTCCTGATTCCGTCGGGGACTTCTACTGGGCTCCGGCTCCATTCTGCGAGAACGAAAAACCGGAGGGGAATTGAGCGCGCGTAGAGGATCTACACTATAAATAGACTTACACTAATAAATATATGTATATTTGCGGGAGCGGATAAGTTATGATAAGATATATAGGTGCGGTCTTATTGCTACTGCTGTCAGGCATTGTCTGTCGCGATGATGCCACGGCGGCAGTTAATATTTTTGACGGACGGAATCCCGTAACGTTCAACTCTCCCGCATGGGCTTCCCGGCCTGTCCCTGAGAAAGCGGCGGAGATGTTTGAATCGGACATGACCGATGTTACCGGTCTGTATCCTCTACGGGTTGATCGGACTGAAGCTACCATCCGCATATATAATCTTTCGGCCATCACTGAGACTGAAAACGACGAACTCAGAGCTGCGGATATTGATCTGTCCGAACTTCGGGGGCGTAGTGACGCATTCTGCCTGAAGGTTCATGACGGCAAGCTCTATGCTGTCGGAGCGGATGACCGTGGTACGGCCTACGCTATTCTTGAGATATCACGTCTCGCGGGGGTCTCACCATGGGTGTGGTGGAACGACTCTCGTTCTCTTCGTCGTGATGATATAGAATTGCCGGATGACTATGTGTCATATCAGTCTCCGTCCGTCGAGTATCGCGGGATCTTCCTTAACGATGAGGATTGGTCGTTGCAGCCTTGGAGCTGGAGGACTTTTGAGAAAGATCAGGAGCCGGGGACTATAGGCGCACGGACATATAAGGAGATATTCAAATTGCTGCTGCGTCTGCGGGCCAACATTATATGGCCGGCTATGCATCCATCGACCAAGCCGTTCTATTTTGTGGCCGGCGCAAAAGAGACGGCCGACAGTTTCGGCATAGCGATAGGGACATCGCATTGCGAACCCTTGATGCGTAACAACGTCGGCGAATGGAAGGAGAGTGAGCGCGGCTCTTACAATTATATTACTAACCGTGCATCAGTAGTTGACTATTGGTCTGAGCGGTTGATGGAAGCGGGAGTTTATGAGAACATATATACGATAGGTATGCGCGGCATCCACGACGGTTACATGGAGGGGGTGAAGACTATGGACGAACGCGTCGCGGCTCTTCGTGATGTCATCAGTGATCAGCGTTCATTATTGCGACAGTATGTTGATACAGCTGTCACATCCGTTCCGCAAATATTCGTTCCATATAAGGAAGTGCTTGAGATCATGGACAACGGATTGGAGATCCCGCAAGACGTGACACTCGTGTGGTGTGACGATAACTATGGTCACATTTCGCGTCTCAGTGATTCCATTCAGCAGCAGCGCAAGGGCGGGGCAGGGATCTACTATCATCTGAGCTACTGGGGGCGACCGCATGATTATCTGTGGCTCGGCACTACGCAGCCGGGTCTCGTGTATAAGGAGATGATTAATGCCTATTGTCATAATGCACGAAAGATATGGATCGCCAATGTGCACGACCTTAAAACATCCTCCTATCCGCTCGAACTTTTCCTTGATATGGCATGGGACATTGATGCCGTCAAGACGCTCGGTGTCGGAGAGCATCTTGCCTTATGGCTTGAACGTGAATTTGGTGAGGTAGCTGGAACGGCTCTGATGTCGGTGATGTATGAGTATTATCGGCTGTGCAACATCCGTCGGCCGGAACATACGGGGTGGTCACAGGTGGAACTTAACCGTAAGATCTATCCTCGCGGACGTTCGCAGGTGGGCGATACGGATTTCAGTTTCACGGAATTCGGGGGCGAGGCTGACCGTTATCTTGAAGCCTATGATTCAATTATCCTGAAGGTGAATGAGATTGAAGCTGCTGTACGTCCGGAGAGACGCGACACTTATTTCGCTCAGGTGAAATATCCTGTGTCGGCAGCCGGATTGATGGCGAGAAAGATGCTTGAGGCCCAACGTGCGCGATCATACGCGATGGGGCAGAGCGATGCATCGCTTTGGGGACGCGACAGCCTCATGTTTCAAGCATGTGCCCGAAGTATGGATGCATATCAAAAAATCCGTCGGCTTACGGCTTTTTACAATGATTCGCTTGCTGGCGGGAAATGGAAACACTCCATGTGTATGAATCCGCGTGTTCAATCCTCCTGTGATCCCTGTCGGTCTGACGGAAGAGGAGATCATGCGTTACCTTTCTCCAGCAAATTTAAAAGTCAATTCATCTTCAATTGTCGAATTCGGTCCTTCCACAGGATGGACTGCACGCAACGGTGACTCCTATGATTCCGCAACTTTCTCTCCTGCTCCTGTCTTTATGCTCGGTCACAGCATGAACGCAGTACCTCTTCCAAAAGGCGAGAGTCTGATGTTTGATTTCGATGTGGATAGTGATGGCAAGGCATATCTGCTGACGGCTCTCATCCCGACGCAACCAACCGATAACGGGGAGCTGCGGATAGCAATCAGTATCGACGGAGGTGAACAGCAGACAGTAAGCATCCGCGAAAAAGGCAGGACTGACAGATGGAAAGAAAATGTGTTGCGTAATCAGGCACGCGTAACGACAGCGCATGATCTTAATAAGGGTCGTCATCGGATCGCAGTCACTGCGCTTGATGACAATATAATCCTCGATCAGCTTATGCTCGATAGCAAAAAAGATAGGAAATTCTATGTGATTCCGGTCTCGCCGTCACGTCCGCGTTGAATGCATAGGGCGTTACCGGAAAGTTTATGGATTCTATAAAATAATAGGGTATAGAAAAAGAGCTTTGAAATTATAATTTCAAAGCTCTTTTTCAAGTGTCCGAGATGAGATTCGAACTCACACAGTCTTACGACCACTACCCCCTCAAAGTAGCGTGTCTACCAATTCCACCACCCGGACGATTAAATGTCAGCCAATATGGTTATTGACGTTCATTCAGATATTTTCCTGAGCACTTTTTGTGAGAAACCGCTGTTCTTTTCAACCGGATAGCTCCGGAGTGCTACTGTAAGATTCTTTCAATGAAAAATCCTGATTAGTAAAACCATAATCAGGATTTTTGAAGTGTCCGAGATGAGATTCGAACTCACACAGCCTTACGGCCACTACCCCCTCAAAGTAGCGTGTCTACCAATTCCA
>JAAVDF010000017.1 GCA_014801945.1 Bacteroides sp. | reverse complement strand
ATCGAGTAGGTCGGGAAACGAAAGTTTTCTGACCTACTTTCGTTTCCGTTCCTCTCACACCACCGTACGTGCCGTTCGGCATACGGCGGTTTAATTTGTTTTCAAAGAATGTCTAATCAAATAGTAGTCAAGGCAGCTGACTAAACCTCTGCGTTTAAGTATATCTTTCGAGATTGCCCTCGCAACGCAGGTTTTCCTTACGACCCATTCATAGCGGTCGCCACAATAGGAGGTTTCTTTGGCTAAGTCATTGTTTATACCAAGTTTACGGAGTCCCCAGGCTCGTTTCTGTGGGGTTTTCCATTGTTTCCATATCACCTTGCGCAACATCGTACGAAGATGTTCGTCTATCTTTTTCATCTTGCTTTTCATGGCTCCGATGGCAAAGTAGTTTATCCATCCGCGTGTGACGGAGTTGAGCATCGTGATACGGTCGGTCATGGTGATACTCCACGAGCGTTTGCATAGCTTCTTGAGCTTGCGTTGGAACTTCTCTACTGAGGTTTCATGGGGTCGTGCCGTCCATTTCTTTGTCTGCGGTGACTTATAGAACCCAAATCCGAGGTATTTGAGTTTATTCGGTCGGCACACATGAGTTTTGGTGGCGTTGACCTTTAGCCCGAGTTTCTGCTCTATCCATTTGGTTATGGTGTGCATCACTCGGTTGGCGCTTGCACTACTGCCTACGGCTATTACACAGTCATCGGCATAACGTACATAACGTAGTCCTCGTTTTACCAGTTCTTTATCAAGTTCGTTGAGCATTACGTTACTCAGCAAGGGTGAGAGATTGCCTCCCTGCGGTGTACCGAGTTCTGTGGATTCGTATATGCCATTTTCCATTACTCCCGATTTGAGATACTTGCGTATCAGACTCTCGGTGTCGGGGTCGTGGATGACTCTGCCTACATAGCTCATCAGCTTGTCCTGAGGTACATTGTCGAAGAACTTCTCCAAATCTATATCCACTATCCATTCATATCCCTCATTGAGATATTCTATGAGTTTCAAAATTGCTTGCTCACAGCTTCTGCCGGGGCGAAAGCCGTAGCTGTTTTCTTGGAACTCTGCCTCAAATATGGGCGTGAGGATTTGGACGATGGATTGCTGGATAGTCCGGTCTACTACCGTAGGAATGCCGAGTTTACGGACTCCTCCGTTGGGCTTGGGTATCTCTACCCTCCTTACAGGCGCTGGTTTGTAGCTCCGCTCGAGGATTGACTGCTTGATACTTGACCAATTTGCGTTCATATAGTCGCGCAGGTCTTCGACCTTCATACAGTCTATGCCTGCCGCTCCATTATTGGCGATTACCTTTTCAAGAGCTATACGAACGTTCTCTTTGGTAAGTATCCTTTCGATTAGTTTCATCTTCCGTCTTTCTTAATTTCCGCTTCCGTAAGTCTACGCCTAACTCCTTGTGTGGGGTCAGTTCATTGACGTTTCACTTCTTCCCGACCGTCGGCTATTCTTTCGGAACATACATTTTTGATTAACGTTACAAATTATTCGGCCCTTCGCCTTGACCAACACGTGGTCGGCTACTTCGGCCTCTGCTGACTCCTCGACATTCGTTGTTACTATCCTTGCGGATTGCCGAGACCTCACGGGATAAGCCATACATCTTTCCTCGTTTACCTGCATGGTTTACGCATCAAGGTTACGGTTGCCTTTAGGAACTTTGCTGTCATTTGCCAGCTTGTCCGCTTGATGCGCCTTTGTACCATATTTCTGTTCGTCAGGCCACGATTTCGCTATTGCTTCTTCTCGCCCAAGCGTTGCCACTTGAACCTTGCAAGTCGCTCTGGGGTTCGTCGGCAACTACGCCCCGCGTAGACTTTCACCACAGATGTATAACATGCCCGTCATACAAATAAATCGGACCGCACGGCAATGTGCGGCCCGATCGTTTATATATCATGTCTTTTCTTTCGCTCAATTCCCCACCGTCCCAAGCTCGCGGACGGCACCGGTCAGAGGATTGAAATGCAGATAGGCCGGTTCGCGCTTATTGGTGAACAGAGCCGGATCGAGACCGAACACGACGCCATACTGCGCGACGTCAAACTCCTTCTCGGCAAGCGTCCGCCCCTCGTAGCTGAGGCTCACGCGCGCAGAACCGGGGATGCGGTAAGCCACCCCACCTTTGGGGAACGTCTTGGCCACACCCTTCTCATTCACAGGGAGCTCGCCACGGCTCACCGGAGTAATCTCCGCATAGATCGGATCGCCCGAAAGATCATCGGGAGCAACGAGACCGTCGAGAGCCGACAGACGGGCCACCACAGTGCGCGCCGCCTCACCCTCGTCGGGCACATAGACAGTATAAGTGCGTACCTCGACCGACTTCTGCACCGTGCCGAGGAACATCGCCGTCAGAGCCTCCTCCTGCGCCGAAAGCTGATCGAGCGCAAGCTTCATAGCCGCCCCGTCCGAAGGCATCGCATCGGCCTGACCGGAGATGATCTCGTTGCGGTTGGTGCGCAGTTCATAGATCTTCTCGGCAGCGAGTTCCGCACGCTTGGCCGACGACTTGCTCTGGATCATTTCGGGCGTGATGGCCTGCTGGGCTATCGGCTTCTGAAGCACCGTCGGCTCAGCCGCCACAGCCTTGGGCAGCTCCGTGAGCTGGCTGTCCGGATCGTAGTCCTCATCATTGACCGAGAGAGGGAAATTACTGTCCGTAAGCATCATGAACGTACCGTTGCCACCCTTGAAATTGGCCAAATAACGCTGATCCTCGTCAGCGATGGCTATGGGATTGATCACCGCATCCGTGATGCGCCACGCCACCGCCGGTTTCATGATCGGATCGGCGTTGAGATACTTCCGGGCATACTGATAGTGCTCGCCGGGAGTGCTGACGGTCTTTTCAACGGCTATCGTCACCTCGAAAGCCGTAAGGGGGAGCGTGTAGATCAGGCCGAACTCATTGGCCTTTGTGGCGGTGAGTTTAGCCGATGTCTGTGCGAATGCCGGAAGGCTTGCCATCGCGCCCAAGAGGAATATGGAGAATAGTTTTTTCATCATTTTTCAGGGTATGATCCTGTATGCTGTGATTACTGTGATTATATTTTTTTACGAATCCGCGGCTGTCGCTCACTTGCCGATGATGGCCTTTATGGCCTTGCCGACCGCTGCGGCGATGTCGGCGGCCGACGTTCCGTAGTCACCCTCGGTCTCCGCTGCTATGTCGCCCGCAAGACCGTGGATATACACTCCGGCCGTGGCGGCGATCTCCGACTTGTAGCCTTGGGCGAGAAGCGAGGTGATTATGCCCGTGAGCACGTCGCCGCTACCCGCCGTGGCCATTGCCGGCGAACCGGTGGAATTGAAAAACACCTTGCCGTCCGGCCGCACGGTCGCGCTGTAGTGACCCTTCAACACGATTATGAGCTTATATTTGTGGGCCACCTCAAGTGCTTTCAGCAGTCGGGTCTCGGCCGAAGCCTGCGATCCGAATATGCGGTCAAACTCCCCGGCGTGGGGGGTGAGGATCGAGCCGGGAGCTATATGGTCGATCAGCGAGGGCGTGCGCGCGATTATGTTGAGGGCATCCGCGTCGAGCACCATCGGTCGCTTTATGCTCTTTATGAGCGTCTCTACCGCTCCGCGGGTGGCATCGTTAGTGCCTATGCCCGGCCCGACGCCGATGGCGGTGAAATTGACGCGCGGAGTCATGTTGGAGATCACGTTCTCGTTGGCGTCCGGCAGAAACAATGCCTCCGGGACAGCCGTCTGCAGCACGCCGAATCCGCAGCGGGGCGCATGGACAGTCAGTTTGCCGACACCCGCACGGAGCGCACCCCGCGCCGCAAGCACCGCCGCTCCCATCATGCCGTAGCAACCGGCAAAGAGCAGGCCGTGGCCGAAATCGGCTTTCGAGCAGAAGTCGGTGCGCGCTTTGAGCACACGTCTCACGTCATCGCGCTCGATGAGGAAATATTTTGTCGGGATCTGTTCGATGGCCCGTCGGCTGAGACCGATGTCTATCGTCTTCCACTCACCCGTCAGCGGAGCGTTGTCGCTGAGGAAGAAAGCGAGGCGCGGAAACTGCACGGCTATCGTCAGGTCGGCATGGACCACATTACGTGCCAGCACACGGGTATTCCAGTCACCGAACATGCCCGACGGTACGTCGATCGACACCACGGTCGCGCCCGATTCATTGATGTAGCGCGCCATGCCCATGTAGCCACCTTCGAGGGGGTTGCGCAAGCCTGATCCGAAAAGACCGTCGATCACAAGATGGTCCGGAGTGAGAGGCGGGATGTTGGACGTCCGCACGATCTCCGTGATGGACACATTGCCCATCCTCAGAAGCTCGTCGCGGCATTCGCGGCAGTCACGCGACAGCGAATTGCCCTGCACGTTGATCAGCACGACATGAGGATTAAAACCGGCCTCGATAAGCAGCTTGGCCACAATCAGAGCGTCAGCACCGTTGTTGCCCGAACCCGCAAACACCATGGTCGGCTTCGACGGACTCCAGCGGCTAAGTATCTCACTGACCACACCTTCGGCTACACGGTGGATCAGCTCGATCGAGCTGACACCCTCCTCCTCGATGGTCACGCGGTCAATTTGGCGTATATTTTCGGTGGTAAAAATCTTCATAATCAATGTAACAATCAACCAGACAGAATTGCCCACGCAAAATTAAGGAAATTTCGTCGAATAATCAGAAATCCACATGAAATTATTCTTTAAAGTAATGAAAGTATAGAGTATAGGAGTTAGTATAGAGTTTAAAGTATAGAGTATAGATACTACCCCTGTAGGGTCGCATTTCAATGCGACCGCATCCGGCCCGCAAATCACCAACGCCCCCGATACCACCAACATCCCCCAACGTCCCGCAAACCATCCATTCCTGCCCGACCCCACCCCTCCAATCAATTATCTATACTCTATACTTTAAACTCTATACTAACTTCTATACTCTATACTAAAAACTCTCTACGAAAAAAAAAGCGTGCATCGTCTTGTAGGGAGGACGATGCACGCCAAGGGTTACGGTAGTCTAATTTCGACGTTGACGGTTTAAATAACAGTGTGTCTTTCTCAACATGAAAGCACCCTTGAAATATTTACATGAGAGGTTTGTATCAGATTCTATTAATATCCGGGATTAGTGAACATCGGACCGTTAAGGATCAGGTCAGTGTATTGCTGCGGAATCGGACGAAGCACATAGTCAACATTGAAGTATTCAGCAACTTCAGGACGTGTGCTCTTGATATAAGAGTCGTTCTTCAGCAGACCTACGCGCTTGAGGTCATAGAGGCGGGTAAATTCACCGCAAAGCTCACGGCCACGCTCGTCGATGACTGTGCGGATATCGGCAGTACCGGTGAGGGCATTTGCGCCGGCTCTCTGACGCACCTTGTTGATGTAGCCCATAGCCTTGCTGCCACCGTTGAGAAGAATGTCATATTCAGCTGCAATGAGATAAATCTCGGCCATACGCATAACGATGATAGCATTCTTGTTACCGAAACGCAGTTTATTAACATTAGCATCATAGTAATTTGTACTGCAATGCTTGTTAAGCGAAGGGTAGAAATAGCGGTAATTGTTTTCGCCGTCACCTTTCTTCATGATGATTGATTTGGACGCATCGTCATACACATCCTTGTAATCTACAAGAAGATAGTTGGAATTAGCCTTGTTAGCAACTTCCGAAGCATAGTCTGCATCCTGAGGCATAACGATCTTGATCGCAAGATCTCCGACAGCAATAGGGGTGTCCTTTTTAGAAGCATCCTTGTCATACAGTTTGCAGTCTCCCTCACTCCATGCATACGCGTTGTTTGCATTCCACTGGGTGATAAAACTCTGGTGGAAACGGGGATCGAGAGTTCCGTCAGCCTGCACAAAAAGGTTCAGCAAATGCTGGGTAGGCATACAGTCACCGGCCTGACCGCCATCCCAAGCCTTGATGGACTCCTCAGTGCCGAAAATACGTGCTCCGAAGTGGTTGAGCTGACACATGAAGTGCTTGTCGTTCTGATTGAGGTTCTGGTTACCGAGGCTTGCACCCTTTTCGTTGATAGAATATTTCCAAAGTGCCTCCTTGTTGGTCTTGTTGTTGGCCTCCTTGAACACTTCATCAAACGTAGGATACATGTATGCACCGTAAGTGCCGCCACCGTTTTCACAGTCGGTGATAAGCTTCTGGGCTGCCTCCTGACCTTCCTGAAGGAAATCGGTTGTCCCGTACTGCTGAGTTGCGAGACATGCCTTGGACAGGAATGCGAGGGCTGCTTTTTTGGTGGGTCGGCCGTCCGCAGTCTCATCGCCGACAGGAAGCCATTCAACTGCAAAACGGAAACCGGGAATGATAATTTTGGTATAAATGTCGATGGGTTCCGTACGCTCCGGCGAATAGGTGGTCACCGTAGTATTCTCATCGATCATGACAACGCCACCAAACATTTCGACAAGATGATAGTAATAAAGCGAACGTAGGAAATATGCCTGAGCTACTTTCTCGTTACGCTCAGCCTGAGTTGAGAAGGGTGCGCTGTTGACATCGCGGATTGCGATGTTACAGCCACCGATACCGTCGTAGGCCGCATTCCAGAATGTATTGGTGTATTCACGCGTCACTGCATTCGCATAGTAGCGGAAGAAATGATCTTCCTCACCCTTGGTATTGGTCTTGGAAGTCCAAAGGTCGGTGTTACCTTCGGTAAACTTCATGAAGTCGGTAGTGTTGTAGAAACCACGTTCAAGACCGAAGTAACACTGGTTGATGATATAATCGTAACCGGTGGTACTGGTGGCGATATTGTCGATATCGAAACCGCCGGGATTATACTCGTCGAGGGAGCAGGACTGAAGGGCGATCATTGCGCCCAGTCCGCAACCGGTAAGTATGGTGGATATATTGAGTTTCATAAGTTGTCTTGTATTTTTAGGAATTAGAATGTAAGGTTAATACCGAAAACATACTGCTTATAGGTGGGGAAGTTGTCAGAACCGCCCATTTCGGGGTCTGTACCTTTAAGCTTGCTGTCGTTTACAATGATCAGCGGATTGTAAGCTGTACCGTAGATGCGCAGACGCTCGATCATGGCCTTTCTTGTCCACTTTGCGGGAACGGTGTAGCCGAGAGTGATATTCTTGATCTTGGCAAACGAGCCGTCGGCAATGCGGAGCGAGGGCATCACTGTGCTCTGCTTGTTGCGTGAACCGGGACGGGGATAATATGCATTCTGATTGTCCTCTGTCCAGTAATCCATACCTGAAAGCTGGTTTGTGGTGATGGAGTTATCTGCGGTGTAGTAGCCGAGGAGATTGCTCTCGATGGTCTGACCGAAGCGTCCCATCATGAATATTGAGAGATCGAAGTCGCGGTATCTGAAGGTATTGTTGAAACCGAGAATCCAGTTGGGGTTAGTGTGACCGAGGATCTGACGGTCGTCATTGCCATAGGTATGCTCGCCATTGTCACTCTCCATAACTACATTACCATTAGCATCCTTCACCACATTACCATTATCATCCTTTTTAGGAGTAAGTACCGGTACGGTCTCGATCTTGATGAAACCGGGCTCGACACCGTACTTAGCCATCAAGGCTGCATCATCGCTCGTGCGCCACAGACGGTCATACTTCCATCCGTAGATCGACTTGATAGGATGACCCTCGAAAAGGCTTTCGCCAATGATGTCACCGTCGGGGAGCGATACGATCTTTTCCTTGTTCCATGTAGCGGTAAGAGTTGAACTCCAAGTGAAGTCCTTGGTTACGATATTGCGGGTGTTGATGGTAAATTCGACACCGTGATTTTCAGTCTTGGCGAGATTCTGCCACTGGCCGAGTGGTGATCCCCAACCGGTCAGACCTGAAGTGATGGGCACTGTGCGCTTGTAGAGAAGACCTTTTGTATTTGTCTTGAACCATTCCACAGATCCATCGATGCGGTTATTGAGGACACCGAAGTCAAGACCGACGTTCCAGTTGTAGGATTTCTCCCAACCGAGTCCGTAGCTGGGGACTGTGCCGGAATACTGGACGAAAGGTACAGCCTGATCATCTGCGGTCACGCCGGCTGAAGAAAATATATAAGCCACACCGTTCGTGCCGTAAGCACCGACACCACCGGAGTTACCCGTGATACCATAGCTGACACGGAGTTTAGCATTGTCAAGCCAGCTACGGGTATCAGACATGAAGCTTTCCTCTGACAGACGCCATGCAGCAGCCACAGCGGGGAATGAGTCCCACTTGTGACCCTCAGAGAACCAGCTAACGCCGTCCCAACGGGTTGAAACATTCAGAAGGTAACGACCCTTGTAGTTATAGTTGAGACGGAAAGCGTATGACATCTTCTGGTCTCGCGAGAAGCTTGACTCAACATGGAGAGCTTCAGTACCTGACATGAGGCGATGGTACTGCCAGCTGTCAACGAGGAAGCCACCGCTGCCGGCGATAGTACCCTCATTAGTATTCTTGGTGTAAGAAGTGATGAACTGTGCAAGGAATGAATGATCCTTGATGTCAGCGTTGTAGGAGAGGATGTTTTCCCAAGTGTAGGACCAAGTGTTCGAATGGGTCTTCTGTGCGTAGGGAGCTTTGGAGTAGGACGGAGGATTGGCATTTGCCTCAGCACCCCAGTAGTTACCCTGACGGCTGTTTGCGAGAGTGGTGCTGATCTGCGAGCGGAATTTCAGTCCTTTCAAAGGATTGAGTTCAAGGTAGCCGATCGAATTGATGTAGGTTGACTTGGTGTTGTAGGCATACTGGTCCTGAATGAAGTCACCGAGTGGCGAGAACTGGCCGTTGATGAATTCATTATTAATGTTACCCTCTGCATCGTAGGCATCGCCGAGAGGGAATGCTGTCAGTGATTTGGTGAAAGTGTTCTTCACGCCACGGTCATGATCGGTATAGGTGAGATTGCTGGTAAAACCGATAGTGGCATACTTGTTGATTTCCTGATCGATATTGAGACGCAGGGTATAGAGGTCGCGTTCGTCGTTCTTGAGCAGACCTTCTTCCTTGGCGTAGGAGGTAGAGGCGAAAATGCGGGTCTGCTTTGTGCCTCCGCTTACCGAAAGAGCGTACTTCTGCGAGGTTGCACGATGACCTGATGCAAGATCAACCCAGTCGATCCATTTTCCTTCGTTGTAAGCTTCAGTGTAGATCGGGTTACCGAGGATTGTTGCCATATCGGCGGGATAATTACCATTGATGTAATTATAAGCCTCACGCTGATAGTTGATCCATTCGTCACCTACCATACCATGCTTGTAGTTGACATCGCCGCTGAAGCCATAGTATGCATCGAAGTTAACGACTGCCTTGCCTTCCTGACCACGCTTGGTGGTAATGATTACGACACCATTCGCACCGGCTGAACCGTAGATAGCGGTCGAGGATGCATCTTTAAGGATATCAATAGATTCGATATCGCTGGGGTTTACCTGATTATAGCTTCCCGGCATACCGTCGATAATGAAAAGAGGCTCGTTGCTACCATAGATCGAGCGAGAACCGCGGAGAAGGATATTTACTCCCGCGCCTGTCTCACCGCTTGCCTTGGTGATGTCCATACCGGCCACCTTACCCTGAAGGGCTTCCATGACGTTGTTGGTAGGAGCGATGACCACATCAGAATTTTTCATTGAAGCAACCGCTCCGGTGAGATCCTTACGCTTAACTGTACCGTAACCAACGACAACGACTTCGTCGAGAAGCTCGCGGTTTTCCTTAAGAGTGACATTGATCACGCTCTTTCCGGCCACTGAAACCTCCTCGGTCACATAGCCCACATAGCTGATAAGGAGGACAGCATTGTCAGCCACGTTGTTGAGAGCGAAATTACCGTCAAAGTCGGTGACGGTTCCCATTTTGGTGCCTTGCACCGCTACGTTCGCGCCGATTACCGGTTCGCCGCTTTCATCGGTTACCGTACCGGTTACGGACTTGGTCTGTGCAGTGGCCGTGAGGGTCATCACTGCGATCAACAGGGTTAGAAGGTATCTGCCGAGGCTTTTTACCCCTCCCCATCTAACATCCTTTAACATCGTTCTGTTTTCCATGATGTAATAATGAGTGGTATTAATAATTATGATTGGTATTATTATCGGTTGTGAGGTGACAGGTTAAATCTGATGGATTAGATTTACAATAAGTTGGGGACAAAGTTAACAATAATTTTAAGAATATACACAATTTTTTAGTAAAAAAGTATTATCCTAAATATACAATAAGCCTGAAAAAAATTCAAAAATAGCCAATTAATAAGAAAAAAATCGCCTGAAACTCTGATATCAGTTATCGACAATCAATTTTCTCGAACGCGAGGCCCAGCCCGACCATCATCACACTAAGCCTGTCCGTCGAATTTACAAGAAGTCTCCTCACGCCATCCAGCCGCAGGACCGGAAGGTCATCCTCATGATCGGTGGCCACCGCCCTGATCCGCCATCCCTTCGCGGCAGCGCGACCGAGAGCAAGCTCAAGCTTGCGCTCGCCACGGGTCTCGGTATATGAGGCAGGAGTGTCGGTCAACGGTGTCGCAACCCACTCGTCGATCCCAAGATGACCGGCGAGCTGCGGGACGTAGAGCGACGGGGCTGCGGTGGCGAGCATCACGCGCCACCCCTCTCCCTTCAGCCGCGAGAGTTCGTCGAGCAAGGGAGCGCAGACATATCCGCGCAGACTTCCGGCAAACTCCTCAAGCTCATCTTCGCCGACGGTCGCTGCAGCCAAGCGGTGGATGGGATACTTCATCCCGACGTGAGGGATGAGTCGCGCCCTCCTCGCAGCGAGAAGCCATAAGATCCTTACAAGCGGCACCACCCTACCCTCGCGGGCGAATTTCCGGGCCATGAAGCGGATAAAGAGACGCAACGAGTTGGCCCGCAGGAGCGTGCCGTCGAGATCCACAACTATGCAGGGGATTTCAGTCCGGGGGTCGGCTGACCGACCGGTCACTGTCTTTTCATGTCCATCGACCATGGGAAACGCAGGAGTGTTCGGTTACGGTAAAGTGCGAAATCAGGCACTACGGCCGGCGAAGCCGTCGTCACGGTGAGCACGGCCGTGCGGATGTCGGCATCGGGACGCACACGCCTGACGGCCTCAGCGATGGCGAGGAGCGTCACGCCACTGTCAGCTGCATCATCCACCACGAGCACTCGTCGTGACAGCGCGCCGGTCAGCTCACCGGGAAGTTCAACGCGCGGCACTCTCCGCTTCGGAAGCAGCGACAGCAAACGCGATTCGGCCACGCGCATGAGGTCGAGCACCGGCCGTGGGAGCGAGGCAAGCACCCGTCTGAACGGGGATTTGGAGGCCGTCGAGGGGCGGTGGAGCGAGACTATGGCGAGACGTGAGGCGGGGAAAAAGGGCACGAACTCGCGCGCCACAAACTCGCCTCCGGTGCGGATACCTATTATAAGTGACGGCGTGAAGCCCGACGCGGCTACCTCGCGGGCAAGATCGCGGCAGGCCGCGGTGAAATTATGACTGTCGAGCGTGATGACTCTCATTTGCTTTTCCTCCCATAGACCAACGGTGAGACACGGCGCAGCACTCCCTCCCCTAACATCGAAAGGAGTATGGCAAGCTTATTTTTCAACCTCACACGGGGGTTGAGCAGACTCCCCCGGCGGTGTGATCTGACGACATCCATGCACTCCTTGGCCACGGAGGCGTAGCGGCCCTCCTTATCGTAGGTAGCAAGAAGGCCATATATATTGAAATTGGCACTCAGACGCCTGTCGCGGGCGGCGGGAAGAAGTGCGGGACAGTGGGCCGACATGTAGGCTTCGAGCCGACGGGTGACGTCAAGGACATCGAAGCGCGACGGCGTGAATGTGTTCGTTATGCTCGCCGGATTGTCGCGGTAGTAATAGACCGGGGTGTCGGTGACGGCAATCCGACCGGCCGCGAACGCCAGTTCATAGAACATATCGAGATCCTCGTAGGTGATCCCGTGTCTGAACCGTATGTCGTCAAACAGTTCCCGACGGTAGAGCTTCGCCCAAGCTACGGGAACGAGTCCTGATGTCTGGTAAAGCACATCTTCAATGAACCCAACCGCGTCCATGACACGCACAGCGGCTACGGCAGTCCTCTGCCCGTCGCCGTGGAGCACCGACGGGTCAGATCCACGCACCCAAGCGGCATGGACCATACGGCACCCAGTTTTTTCAGCAGCCCGGAGCATCGTGGCGATGCAATCGGTACTCATAGCATCGTCACTGTCAAGAAATGAAATCCACTCCCCTTTTGCGACAGCTATGGCCGCATTGCGCGCCGAAGAAAGCCCCTGATTGGACTGACGCAAGGGTCTGATCCGCGGATCGCGCGCGGCATATCCGGCTATGATTTCAGGGGTGGAGTCGGTCGATCCGTCATCGACCACTATCACCTCAATGTCACGACAGGTCTGCGCGAGCGCACTGTCAATGCACTCGCGCAGATAATCGGCGGCATTATATGCAGGAATAATGACGGAAACCATAATCAGGTCAACAGACGTGTGTCATGCTCGCAGCCCGGAGGAATAAGAGGAGATCACTGCCGCTGGAGCTCGAAACCGGCCGTCATGCCGTCATACTGATTGAGGAGCGACGAAATGGTGGAAATGCTGCTCTTGCCGGTGATCTTTCCGGCTTTCTCAACCAGTGTGAGGAGCTTGCTGACATCGAATGTGAGCTCCATCTTGTTGCCGTTCATCACAATGTAGGCTTCCATCGAACCGACGTTGATCGATTTCAGGGCCTTGAAATGGAAGATGAAGTGGCCGGAAGCGTCGTCCTTGCTGATGGTGCCGCTAAGGTTGACGAGACGCGCCTTGAAGTTGAAAGTCGAGTCATTCTCGATGGTGAGCACGAGCGAGGTGAAACCGGCTGTGCGGTAATAGGGTTCGAGCTTTGCCTCGACCTGCGAAGCGGCGGCCGCACCACCTGCCTTGAGGAGAAGGTTGTCGCTCTGGAACGATACGGCCGGACCGGTGTATTTCCACGTTCCGACGAGCTTATCGACTGAGAGTGACGACGTGCCCACTCCGAGTTTGTTGGCCACTCCGGAGATCAGGTCACCGAGTCCGCCTTTCTGACTTGAGGTGGAATCAGTCTTTTGAGCCGCGCCGGACTTGAGATTGCCGAGAATATCGTTGACATCCCAGTTTGAAGCGTGGATGGGTGACAGGGCCGACACGAGAATGCCGAGGAGCAGAGAGGCAAATAATTTTTTCATTTCGTTAATTATAAAAGGGTGTGTATTAATAGTCTAACATTGCGTGATGTCATATAGTTCGGTAGTGGGGTGTCCTTTTTTCCTGTCGATGACCACAGCGATGACACAAGCCATGAGGTGAGGCGGATCAATAGGCCAGAGTCACATGATCGAGCCAGAGAATGCTGCCGAGCGACACACCCTCGACAGGATCAGGAGTGGTGATTACTCCGGCAGTCTCCTCGGCGATGGTGCCTATGGCGGAGGATGACGAGAACATTACCTTCAGCCCTTTGGCCTTCACTCCGAAATGCTCGTAGGTGACAGATGCCTTGAAAGCCGTGTAGCCGTTGGCCACGGGGAGATGAGCTGTCGCGGAGCCTATGACGACTCTCCGGCCGTCGATCTCGCCATAGACTTCGATTATGGCCAGACCGGTGTCGGACGGATCGGACGACGAGGGGTTGTATTTGTAGTAACCGTTGAGCGACGTCGGGCGTGAGTTCCAATCCACCACGTCCTTGTAGGTCTCCTGCATGGTGACCGGGTCAAAGGAATATGATCCGAGGAATAGCTTGCCGGCCGCGCGCGACGCGATCTCAGGCACAATGGGCGAATATTTCAGATATGGCTGTCCGGTCTGGGTGTAGTCCGGGATGATAGGGCCGTTGAGGTCGAAAGCCACGCTTTGCAGACAGACGGCGAAGCTTGTTTCATCGGTCTCGGCGTTGACGGTGAAGACGGAGGGCTGCATGTACCAAGTGTTATGGTTGGAACTGTGGCGGCAGAAGGTCTTGGCATTGGTATTGGCCCACTCCTTGGGGACACGCTGGTCATACGAACGGTGGTTCTGCCAGTTGAATATCGCCACGGTTGTCTGCGAGTAGCGTCCGCCACAGGGGAGATTGTCATACTCAATGCCGTTCTTACGATCCTCGAACTCGGCATTTGGGAGCGAGGGGGTGGATTCGGTGGAGAAACGCTGTGACGGAGTGAAATCGTCACTGCCCGGTTCACCCATCATGGTTGATGTGAGTGTGTAGGAGGTTGATGGCGTAAGGTTGGTTATCACCACGATTCCGCGATCGGGATAGCGGGCAAGCACGGAAGCCGGCGCACCGTTAAGGTAGGGACGGAGACCGCGGACCACCATTGCACGGAGTTCCTCATCGGCGGCGTTGACGCGTATGCACCCGTAAGTGGCGAAGGCATCTACCTCAAGGGTGAAGTCGGGCATGTAACGGCTCATTACGAAGTCACCACGCACCTCATTACAGTAAAGTATGCGCGCGGTGATCCCGGAGTTTCCCTCCGGAATGACGAAGCGGACCTTATAAGTGCCGGCATTGACATCATCGCCGGTCGGCTCGACACTTATGATGGAGGTCGGATGCCAGTGACCGGCATCGTCAAGGAGTTCGATTGCAACATTCGAGCCAAAATCATTGGCGAGGGTGGTGACGGTGATGTCGGCTTCCTTCGCACCGACCATCACGGAGGGGACAGAGGTGACAGTTATGTCCATAGGGACGGTGCGGATCGTTGCCATGACAGGTATTCCGACCCTGTCGTCATTGTCACGGGCCAAGAGACCTATGGTGGTTATGGCCTGAGCGTCGTTGAGGAATACGAGATGGCCGAGGAAGTCAGTGAAATCGATCTCTATCGTATCTGACGAGCCTCCGATTTTCAGTCCCAGCGATTCCAAGAGTGATTTTTGAGCGGGCGCAAGATTCAGGAGGTCGCACTGTTCGGGCACACCGATGGAGTTAAGGCTCTGGGAGTTGACGGTCATGACTATTCTTGCTATCGGTGACGCACCTCTGACGGATACCTTGACCGGTTCGGACGGACTCTCGCCTTCGGGAAGCACGTATGTCTCACCGGGATTCCAACCCAGAGGAGTGATGACCGGTGGCGGCGAGGCAAGGAAAGCGTCATCGAGAAGACGGCGTGATGTCTGACCGCTGACCGTGCAGCTCACTTCAGGGATGCCGTCGGGACTGACGGCGAAGTCAATCGTATAGTCATAAAGCACTCCGCTCTTCGCATCGGTCAGCTCCGCAGCTTTGTAGCCGGCAAGAGTGCCGTCGGGGAGTGTGAGTTCGAGGTAGAGTGATGTCGTGCCGGGAAGGAGATAGAGCACTCCGTCGTCCGAAGGCAGATAGTCGAAGTAACCGCCTCCGACAGCATGGAGATAGGCCCGGACGGACGAAAAATAATCGAGGACAGCGGGAGTGAAATGCACCATGTTGGCGGTGCTTACAGGCCGGAGGGTCAGTTCGGCGGTAGTTACGTCGCCGGGCAGAAGATCGACCTTGTCCTCGGCAAGATAATAGGGGCTGTCGAAGCCCTCGCTGGCATATCCGTGGAAAGCTTCGATATAATATGTTCCGACATAATAGATGCCGTCCTGAGGAAAATCACCGAATGAGGTCCACACGTGTGAATAGTCACCAGCAAGTGAACGTATGGCCATACTCACATCCGCAGGAGCAGGCGCGCTGAAGTCTGTTGCGCCAACGATCGTCCCGTCGGGGTACGTGAATGTGTTATCAATACTGACGTTTACCGACAGTCTGGCTGTCCCGGTGTCGGTGACACTGCTATTTTCGCTGCACGAGGCCATGACGGACAGGCAGAATAGCCCCACAAGCACTCGGAGTAAAGGGCGGCGGATAACGGACATGAGATTGGTTTATTTGGATGTTTCTTCAGTCTGATGTGGCAGAGGGGAGTGGAGGGTTGTCGAGGGATTCCAAGACGCTTAAATATCCGGTTGTAGGGTCTGCGCTCGCGCTGGCCGAGTTCAATGCTGATTTCCATAAATACTCGAATCACGGCCAGCGCGAGCGCAGGCCCTGCAACAGATTTAATTCTGGGATTGTCTCCCCTGTTTAGTTTCAACGACAGATACGTGTCAGAGTGTCACATGCTCGGCGCGTACAGGCGTGTGCATGAATGTCCCTGCAAGCGCAGTGAATTTGTCGGGATTCTCGGTGGTGAGATAGGTGCAGTTGCCGCCACGGGTGCATTCGGCATCCATTTCGGGATGGCGCGCAAGGTATTCGCGCAGGCTTGCGGCCACGAGTTCGCCCTGAGTGATGATGGTGGCGCGGCCGGCCACCTGACGGCGGATCTTATCGATCAGCAGCGGATAGTGTGTGCATCCGAGGATTATAGTGTCGGTGTCAGGCTCCTGTGCGAAAAGTTCCTCGACATATTTTTCCACAAAATAGTCTGCTCCGGGCGAGTCATACTCGCGGTTCTCGACGAGGGGCACCCACATGGGGCATTCGACAGAGACAGTGCGGAACTGCGGGAAGAATTTTGCGATCTCGATGTCGTAGGTGCCGGAGCTGACAGTGCCGGGTGTTCCGAGCACACCTATGTTTCCGTTCTTGGTGATCGAGCCGAGAGCCTCGACGGTAGGGATGATGATGCCGAGGACGCGGCGGGAGCTGTCCCATCCGGGAAGATCCTTCTGCTGTATGGAGCGCAGGGCCTTGGCGGACGCTGTGTTGCAGGCAAGGATGACGAGATGACAGCCACGCTCGAAAAGCGTCTTGACCGCCTCGCGCGTAAATTCATAGACCACATCAAACGAACGTGTACCGTAAGGGGCGCGTGCATTGTCTCCGAGATAGATATAGTCATATTCGGGGAGAGCTGCGCGGATTTCTTTGAGGATGGTCAGGCCACCGTAGCCTGAGTCAAAAACGCCGATAGGGCCTGCTGCTGAAGGAAACATAGGCGGAAAAGATTATTTAATGATAAGTATGGGTGTGGAAACGCGAGGGGATTTTATGACAATCTCCGGCTGCAAGCAAAACGCCTCGCAGCCGGAGATTGTTGAAAGGTATTGAAATGTTTTTCAATATACGGATCAATGCGGCTGATCAGGCTACGACCGTAAGGAGATAATTATAGACGTAACTTACGATACCGAGGCCGATGATGCCGGCGACGCAGATCCACATGCCGAGACGTTCGCTGCATGCTGAACGGAATGTGGCGATGGGATTTTCGCTGTCATTGATGAACATTGCCTTCACAACAAGGAGATAATAATAGAGGGAGATGATGGTGTTGATGAGGGCGATGAGCACGAGGACATAGAGCGCAGCCGAGTTGGTGCCGTTGAGAGCCGAGGTGAACACGAAGAACTTGCTGAAGAATCCTGCGAAGGGGGGAATACCTGCGAGTGAGAACATGGCAAGCATCATCGTGAAGGCGAGACGGGGATTTGTCTTGTAGAGACCGTTGTAGTCAGTCATGTCAAGCTTGCCGGTTGCATTCTCGATAGCTCCGATGACACCGAAGGCGGCGAGGTTGGAGAAGATATAGACAAGCGTGTAGAACATGAGGGCTGAAACACCCATGGCATTGTCGCCGACGATGGCAAGCATGATGTAGCCGGCCTGTGAGATTGACGAGAATGCGAGGAAGCGTTTCATGTTGGTCTGACGCATCGCAAAGAGGTTACCGATGGTGATGGTGAGGATGATGAGTGCGTAGAGCATCCATTCCCATGCAGCCTCATAGACTGAACCGAACACCTGAGTGAGAACCACGAGGAAAGCGAAGGCGGCTGAACCCTTGGAGATGACTGACAGGTAAGAGGTGACCGATGTAGGTGCGCCCTGATACACGTCGGCAGTCCAGAGGTGGAAGGGAACAAGCGAGATCTTGAATCCGAAACCAGCCATCACGAATGCGAGGGCCACGGCAAGCATCACACCCATGTTGCCGCAGAGGGCAGCGGCGATGCCACTGTAATAGAGAGTGCCGGAAAGACCATAGACAAACGAGAGACCCATCAGAAGGATGGCCGAGGAGAATACGGCGGTAAGTACATACTTGATGGCCGCTTCGTGGCTCTCATAACGCTTCTTGTCAAAGGCAACGAGGGCGCAGAGGGGGAGCGATGCAGTCTCAAGTCCGATGATGAACATCAGGAAGTGGCGGCTTGAGATCATCAGATACATGCCGAGGAGCGTCAGCAGGATCAGTTCGTAAAATTCACCGCGACGAACGGAGATGAATTCCGAATTGGCCCATTTGATGGACTGGATGAGGACGATGAACACACCGACATTGAGGATGTTCTTGATCGCAACGATCGTAGGTGTCGTGACATACATGCCTGCGAATGCGGAAGTAGCTGGGGCACATGCCTGCCCGAAACCGGCGAGGGTCAGGAGACCGAAGAAGATAATTGCGATGCCGGGGACATTCTTACCGGCCTTCGGGGAGCAGAAGGTATCGTAGAGAAAGACTAATAGGAATACGATTAACAATCCTATTTCCTGCTTGAGTGCTAAAAACTGTGAGTAATCCATTGCTATTAATCCGTGATTAGTTCAGACCGATTACAGTGAAGATTGCGGGACTGAAAGTGAACTTGATAAGATCGGCAAAGAAGTTGGGGAAGCAACCGATGCAAGCCACACAGATGATGAGTGTAGCGGTCGAGAGGCGTTCCCACCACTTGGCATCGGTGAGTGTGAGATGATGCTCGTCATAGACCGGACCGTAGAGGAGCTTACCGACAACGCGGAGGATATAGACCGCAGTGGTGACGATGGAGCTGCAGGCCACGATGACGAAGATGCGGTGGAAGAGGTCAGTATGCTCGAACGATCCGACGAAGATGGTCATTTCGGCCACAAAGCCGGAGAGACCGGGAAGACCGAGCGAGGCCATACCTGCGATGACGTAGCATACGGAGAGGTAAGGGAGGATCTGCATCATACCACCCATCTCGCGGATGTCGCGTGTGTGTGTACGACCGTAGATCATACCGATGAGAGCAAAGAAGAGGGCTGTCATGAGACCGTGAGAAAGCATCTGCATGATCGCACCGGTCATTGCTGTGGTGTTGAGCATGAGGATTGCGAAGAGCACCAGACCGCAGTGTGACACCGATGAGTATGCGTTGATGTACTTGAGGTCATTCTGCACACATGCGCTGAACGCACCATAGACAACCGAGATACCTGTAAGGATAAGGAAGATCCATGCAAGTTCGTGAGCGGCGTGGGGCATGAGGTAGATAGCCACACGGAAGCAGCCGTAGCCTCCGAGTTTCATGAGCACACCTGCGTGGAGCATCGAGACAGCCGTGGGGGCTGATGCGTGACCGTCGGGTGACCATGTGTGGAAGGGGAACATAGCACCGAGGACACCGAAGCCGACGAAAGTCATCGGGAAGAGGAATTTCTGCCAGCCGTGGCTGATGGCGTCATATTCGGCGATCTGAAGGATGTTCCAAGTGAGGGGCTGACCTTCGGGAGCCGAATGGTAGTAGATACCGATGAGACCGAGCATGAGGAAGGCTGAACCACCCATGAGCATAAGGGTGAGCTTCATGGCCGAATAGTTCTTGTTGCCGCTACCCCACACGCCGATGAGAAGGTACATCGGGATAAGTGCGACCTCATAGAACATGAACATGGTGAAAAGGTCGATCGAGATAAAGAAACCATACACACCGGTGGAAAGAAGGATAAGCCAGAGGAAAAATTCCTTGGGCTGGGGAATCTCCCACGATGCGAAGCTACCGGTGATGAGAATGATACCGGTAAGAATGAGCATGGCGATCGAGATACCATCGACTCCGACGGCAAGATTGATGTTGAGGGGAGCAAACCACTGCCAAGAGTCAACCCAAAGCATTGGGGCGTCAGCTCCGGCGGCACGAAGCGCGAGATAGTCAACAAGAAGCCATACGGAGAGGGCTGTCAGAGCGACTGAACCCGTGACGGCCACTGCACGGATCTGCTTGATGTTCCGGCAGAGGGCGAGCCCCAGCATCATGACCAAGGGGATCACCACGAAGTAAATTAATATATTGGAAAACATATCGTTACTATAAATTTCAGCACGTTATTAGATTCAGAGGACACACACTGCGACTATGAGGCCGAGAACGACGGCACCCATGAGATACCACCAGATATACATCTGCACCTTGCCGCTCTGGAATCCCTTGATGGCTACGGAAGCCTTGTTGGTCACGATGGCGAGACCATTCATAGTTCCATCGATAATGTGACGGTCGAACCATGCGATGGGCTTACAGATACCGTCGAAGATGATGCGGCGGGTGACAAAGAGATAGATCTCATCCCAGTAGAAGCGGTGGAGAGCAGCAGTCCAGAGCCAGCGGCACGAATCAGCCATGCGACGGGGACGATCATTCTCCTTGATATAGAGCCATCTTGCAAAGAAGATACCGCAGCAAGCCACTGCGACAGAGAGACCGGCAACGCCATAGTTCAGATGGATGTGATACTCATGTCCGTCAAATGTCACGAACTCTCCGAAAGGAATGAGACCGCAGACAGTCGAGACGATCGCAAGGAAAATCAGAGGGAATGTCATGGCTGCGCCCGGATCGTGGGGGAGATGACCGTGGTGCTCCTTGGCATAGTCAGGATTGTTCCACCAGAACACGAGGTAGTACATACGGAACATGTAGAAGGCGGTCATACCGGCGATAATCGTCATCCAGACACCCCAGAAGGTATGGTTGGCGAAACATGCCACGAGGATCTCGTCCTTGGACCAGAAACCGGCGAAGGGAGGGATACCGGCGATGGCGAGACAGCCGATGAGGAAGGTGATATGAGTGATGGGCATGTATTTGCGGAGACCACCCATAGCGGTGTAGTTGTTCGAGTGAACTGCGTGGATGAGCGAACCTGCACCGAGGAACAGGAGGGCCTTGAACATCGCGTGAGTGAAGAGGTGGAACATGGATGCCATGTAACCGAGACCTTCGTGGATGGCGACATTGTCACGTGAAGCAACACCGAGCGATACCATCATGAACGCGATCTGCGAGATGGTAGAGAAAGCGAGGATACGCTTGATGTCGATCTGCGTGCAGGCAACCATAGCGGCATAGAAGGCAGTGGCCGCACCGACAACGGTGACAAACATCAGGGCTGCATCCTCAAGCATGTAGAGGGGGAAGAGGCGTGCAACGAGATAGACACCTGCGACAACCATCGTAGCGGCGTGGATGAGAGCCGATACGGGGGTCGGGCCTTCCATCGCGTCGGGAAGCCAGATGTGGAGAGGGAGCATGGCCGACTTACCCATACCACCGGTGAAGATGAGCACGAGAGCCCAAGTAAGGGCAGAAGCACCGAGGAAGGAGGCACCCCCGAAGCTTGCGAGTACGCCCTGCGGATTCTGAGTCATCGGGAGGAAGTCGAGCTGCTGGGTGTAGAACGACAGCACGAGGATACCGATGAGGAAGCCGAGGTCGGCGAAGCGGGTTACGATGAATGCTTTCTTACAAGCCGAGATGGCTGAGGGAAGGGTGTAGAAGAAACCGATGAGGAGGAACGATGATGCACCCACAAGCTCCCAGAAGATATACATCTGGAAAATGTTGGTAGCGACAACGAGGCCGAGCATCGAGAAGCTGAAGAGCGAAAGGAAAGCGTAGTAACGCTGGAAGCCTTTCTCACCTTCCATATAGCCGAGCGAGTAGATGTGGACCATGAACGAGATCGTCGGGATGACGATGAGCATCAGGGCTGAAATCGGGTCGAGAAGGAAACCGAGCTTGATGGCAAGATTGGGAGTGAACTGCAGCCAAGTCTGGTTGAACACCACGTACTGCAGACGGTTCGTGCCGTCGATAAATTCAGGATTTCCGGAGAAATAATAGGTGAACGCCGTGTAATAGGACAAGATCAACACGGTTCCCATGCCGAGCGAACCAAGGATGCCGGCGAGTTTGTGGCTCATCTTAACTCCCGCCAGTCCCAGAAGGAGGAACATGAAGAGGGGGATGGCCAATATAAGAATAGGTATTGTAATATCCATAGGGCGTGATTAATTTTTCATTTTTGTTGCGTCACGAACGTCAATATTTTTGCTGACCCTGAAGAGGTTGACGATGATAGCGATGGCGAGCGCGGTCTCGGCGGCGGCAATAGCGATGCCGAAGAGAGTGAACATCCATCCTTCCATCGACGTGGGGAAAAGATAGCGGTTGAAAACCACGAAGTTGATATCGACCCCGTTGAGCATAAGCTCAAGGGAGATAAGCATGGCGATCATGTTGCGGCGTGTCAGGAAGCCATAGACGCCACAGCAGAACATCACGAGGGCCGGGACGAGATACCAGATCAATGTAATATCCATGATGATAGTTGTGATTAGCGTTTACGGGCGATTACTACGCCACCGATTATACATGCGAGTAACAACACACTGACAGCCTCGAAGGGAAGGAGATACTGCTCATAGCCCGTACCCAGCATTGCCTGACCGATGCGCTGCATGGTCGGATTGGCCATTGCGGGGAGCGATGTGAAGAGGTCGGCGCAACGTGAGCAGAGAGCCCAGCCGCATGCTCCGGCAGTAGCCACCGCACCGATGATGCCGAGGATTTCTTTCCTTGAGGTTAACTGCTGACTGTTGTCACCGGGGTGAGTCGTGAGCAGGATCGCAAACACGAAGAGGACCACAATACCGCCGGCATAGACAGCAATCTGCACAGCGCCGAGAAACTCATAGTCAAGCTTGAAATAAAGGGCGGCAGTGGCAAAGAGCACGAATAGCAGATATGTGGCCGCACGCAGGATCTTGCGCGTGGTGACAGTCAGTACCGAGAAGATGACAATCGCAAGCGCGATTATCCAGTAACAAATTGTACTTCCTACTGATTCCATATACTGTGATAGTAATTAATTTAGAGTTAGTTGGCGTCGGGAGTCTTACCGGCCTCACGCTGAGCCTTGAGGACAGCAGCTTTTTCGAGTGCTGCACGGATCTTGGCTTCCTTCACCGGATCGCCGGCTGCGGCTGCGAGAGCCTTGGCAGCGGCATCATTCGGTTCAGCGGCCTTAGGGGCGGGAGCGGCTTCTGCAACTTTCGGAGCGGCTCCGGCTGCAGCGGCCTTCTTAGCCTCGGCAGCTGCCTTGGCGGCTGCGATCTTGGCCTCCTTCTCGGCCTTCATGCGGGCAATTTCCTCAGGAGTGGGTTGCGGCTCCTCCTTTTCAGGAAGATAGTTGAGTTTCTTGACGAGTTTGCTGCGCGTGAAGACTGCCTGCTCGAAATCGTTGCTGAATTCGAGTGCGTCCGTCGGACAGTTTGTGACACAAAGCTGACAGAACGTACAGCTTCCGAGGTCATACATGTACTTGTCAAGTTTCTTTTTTTTCTTGCCGTCCCAAGTCTCGACAGTCTTTATGTCAAGGTTGATAGTAGAGTTGGGACATACGCGCTCACAAGTTCCGCAGGCGATACACTTGTGGTTGCCCTGATCGTCATACTTGAGAGTCAGGACAGCCCTGAAGCGGTCGGCAACGGGGAGATTGTCGCGGTTGTCAGGATACTCTTCAGTGATTTTGGGGGTGACAAATTCCTTACCGGTCACCTGCATACCTTTAAGAAGGCTTGCAATGCCGGAGCCAAGATTTGAGAAATACTCTTTTACACTTCCCATGTCGGTTTATTATCTGTTGTGCTATATAAATTCGTAGATTTGACTTTGCGTGGACGGTATCAATCGTTTTTGATCTGACCGCCGACGATGTCGAGAAGTTCGGTCGTGATGCTCTGCTGTCGCAGTTTGTTGAACTCCAGCTGGAGTTGCTCAAGGAGTTTTTTGGCATTGTCGTTCGCGCTCTGCATGGCCATTATTCGGGCGGCCTGCTCTGAAGCACGGTTCTCGGTGAAGACTTCCTGCACCACGGCGAGGAGGAACATCGGGAGAACTGAAACGAAGATCGTGGCCGCGTCAGGCTCGAAGATATACGGACGGCAGATGGCCTTGACATCTTCGTTCTTGAAAGCATCGGAGCTGACGGGCAGGAGCTGGTCACATTTGGGACGCTGCCGGCTCACTGACTGGAAATTCATGTAGAGGAGATCGATACGGTCAAAGTCAGCCGCGAGGAAGCGGTCTTCCAGACGGCGGGTGAAAGCTTTGACAGCATCACCGGAGGATTTGGAATCCACATCGGTCTGCTGCTCAACACTCACTCCGGGGAGAGCCATGCGCGAAGTGGCCTTGGCCATCTTTGATCCTACGGGGATAACGGCTATCTTCACATTCTCGCCGAAACGCTCCCGATAGGAACGGACGGTGGCAAGGAGCTCCTTGAAGATATTGATATTGTAAGCACCGCAAAGGCCGTCATCCGAACCAAAGACCACGACGGCTATCGACTTCACTTCGCGTTCCTCTGTGAGGGGGGAAGAGAACTCGGCATCAGCCGAAAGAAGATTGCCGATGATATTCTCGATCTGCTGACGGAATGGAAGAAGGCGACGCAGATCCGACTCGGCGCGGTGCATTTTGGCCGAGGAGATCATCTTCATAGCTCCGGTGATTTTCTCACTGGAAGCTACTGAGCCGATTCGTCCTTTAAGTTCACGAAGTGTAGCCATGATTGAGGTAAATGACTGTCAGTGATTTGATTCGTTTATTCTGTTCGGAGTTGCGACGCACTTCCGCAGCGGAAGTGCGTCCATCTCTCCATGATTTCTTATTTATATGATCCTGAGATCTGTGTGGCGGCCTCTGCGAGCTTGGCAGCAACATCGTCATCAAGCTTGCCGGCACGGATGGACTCCATGACTTCAGGATACTTGGTGTTGACGAGCTGGAGGAAGTTCTTTTCAAACTCAGCCACCTTATCGAGGGGCACATTCTCAAGCAGACCCTTGGTTCCGCAGAAGATCACGGCAACCTCGTCCTCGACCTTCATCGGCGAGTACTGTGGCTGGATGAGAAGGCGTTCGTTCTTACGGCCTTTATCAATTGTGCGTGCGGTCACGGGGTCGATATCGCCACCGAACTTGGTGAACGATTCAAGCTCGCGGAACTGTGCCTGATCAATCTTGAGTGTACCGGCCACTTTCTTCATCGACTTGATCTGTGCATTACCACCCACACGGGATACGGAGATACCTACGTTGATGGCAGGACGGATACCGCGGTTGAAGAGTGCGGTCTCAAGGAAGATCTGACCGTCGGTGATTGAGATTACGTTTGTGGGGATGTAGGCCGACACGTCACCTGCCTGAGTTTCGATGATTGGGAGCGCGGTGAGCGAACCACCGCCTTTCACCTTGCCTTTGAGCGAGGCGGGAAGGTCGTTCATGTTCTCGGCCACCTGCTGGTTGTCGATAATCTTTGCCGCACGTTCGAGCAGACGGCTGTGGAGATAGAAAATATCGCCGGGATATGCCTCACGGCCGGAAGGACGCTTGAGCACGAGCGAGATCTCGCGGTAAGCGACAGCCTGCTTCGAGAGGTCATCATAGACGATGAGGGCGTCGCGGCCGGTGTCACGGATGAATTCGCCGATCGCTACTCCTGCAAAGGGTGCGTAGTAACGCATCGAAGCAGAGTCGGCGGCTGTAGCCGCTACGACGACTGTATAGTCAAGCGCACCGTGCTGACGGAGGGTCTCCACGATGGCTGCCACTGATGAAGCCTTCTGGCCGATGGCCACATAGATGCAATAAACGGGCTTGCCGGCTTCAAAATTGGCCCGCTGATTGATGATGGTATCGATGGCGATGGCAGTCTTGCCGATCTGACGGTCACCGATGATGAGCTCACGCTGACCACGACCTATGGGCACCATTGAATCGACTGCCTTGAGACCGGTCTGCAGAGGCTGCTTGACCGGCTGACGGAAGATAACGCCCGGAGCCTTACGCTCAAGAGGCATGTGGAGGAGTTCGCCCTGAATGGGACCGCGACCGTCGATGGGTTCGCCGAGTACGTTTATGACGCGTCCGAAAACACCGTCGCCCACTTTGATCGAGGCGATCTCGCCCGTGCGCTTGACGGTCATGTTTTCAGTCACGGTATTAACATTGTTGAGCAGGATGACACCCACATTACTCTCCTCAAGGTTGAGGGCCACACCTTTCACTCCGTTTTCAAATTCAACAAGCTCGTTGGCGCAGACATTGTCGAGGCCATAGACACGGGCCACACCGTCGCCGACTTCGAGGACAACTCCGGTTTCCTCAAATGAGACCTTGGAGTTGATATTCTCCAGCTGCTGTTTTAATACCTGAGAAATCTCGCTTGGATTAATCATTGTTATATCTGGGTGAAAATGGTTAGTTGCTTAAAAGTTTAATACGCAATTGTTTGAGTTCATCAGCGACAGAAGCGTCAAGCTTCTCGTTGTCAATCGTCACTGTGAAGCCACCGATGAGATTGGGATCGACGCGATGATGATATTCCATCGTGCCGCCGTTGAGATGACGCTCGATGAGCGATTTCAGACGATCCTCCTCAGCTGCACCCATTGGAGCGGCCGATGTGACGGTCACAAGGTAGATGTGGTGCTCGCTACGATATATTTTCATGTAGGCAAGAGCTATGTCGCGCGCAGCGTCGAGGCGATTGTTCTCGGCCAGAAGCTGGAGGAAACGAGCATAGACTTCATCCTTATCCGATGCGCCGGCGGCAGTGGTGAGAAGTTTCACCTTGTCGGTCGCGGGGATAAAAGGATTGGCCACGGCCTGCTGGAGCGAGGGCTCGGTGACAAAGGAGCTTTCAAGCCCGTGCATAAGCTCATAAATGCGGGCATCAGCACCCTTTTCAGAGGCGAACTCGAAAAGGGCCTTCGCGTAGCGGCTGGGGATGAGACCTTGGTTCATTGCGTGGAGATGAGAGCCTTAGAGGATGAGTAAATCTTTGATAGAGTTAATTATAGTCAGGATCCGGAAGCCGGAGACCTGTAATCCGGAGTCGGGAGTACCGGTGTCGTTACACAATGTGTCCGACACCGGTGTTCCCCGCGACATCAGTTCTGTTTTTCCATCTCGTCGAGCAGGGAGCTGACGAGCTGTTCCTGAGCTTTCTCGTCCTTCATCTGATTGCGCACGACTTTCTGTGCGATATCGAGAGCGAATGATGAGACTTCGTTGCGGAACTGCTGCTCGGCTTGTTTGCGTTCCTGTTCGATAGACACTTTAGCCGCGTCCATCACCTTCTTTGCCTCTGACTGTGCTGCAGAGCGGGCTTCCTCGATGATCTGAGTCTTCATCTTGTCGGCCTCACGCAGCATGTCGGCCTGCTGGCGACGTGCGTCGGCTATGTATTTATCCGCCTCTTCGCGGGCATGGTCAAGCTGTTGTTTGGCATTTTGAGCATACTCCACACCTTTGTCGATGAGGTCGGCTCGATCAGACACTCCTTTCATGATCACCGGCCAGCCCCACTTCCAGAGAACGAAGAAGAGGATGGCGAATGACACGAACATCCAGAATACCAGACCGAAATCAGGCGTGAAAAGTTCCATACTTTCAAATAGTTGAAGGTTGGATTAGCCCACAAACATTGCGAGGATACAAACGATGACAGCAAAGAGAGCCACACCTTCGATAAGGGCGGCGATTACGATCATGTTACTGCGGATATCGCCGGTTGATTCGGGCTGACGGGCAATTGCTTCCATGGCTGAGCCACCGATCTTACCGATACCGATACCGGCACCAATTGCTGCGATTGCTGCACCGATACATACGCCGATGCCGAGTGTTCCTTCGATAGCTGCTAAAATCATTGCTAACATAATTGCGGGAGATTTAATGGTTTATTTTGATAGTTTTTTAAGTTATGCGGGATTTGTTGCCGGAGTCTTATCAGTCACGGCGGGAGTTTCTGAGGCTGAATGGCTGTCATCTTTCTTATGCTCGCCATGACCGTCCTCCTGACCTAGGGCTATGAAGAGGGTGGAGAGCATGGTGAACACGTATGCCTGAATGAAGCTCACGAGGACATCGATCAGAAGCATGAACACCGAGAAAATAATGCTGACCACGGCTGTCGCCCCTGTAACCGCAGGGCCCATGATTGCAAAAATGAAGATAAGGAGGGTCAGAACTATGACGATCATGTGGCCACCCATCATATTCGCAAACAGACGGACCGTAAGCGCAGCCGGTTTGGTGAAAATACCGAAGACCTCGATGAGAGGCATGATGGGGATGGGCCATTTGAGCCACCAAGGCACATCCGGATTAAAGATTTCCTTCCAATAATGCTTCGTGGCGAATATATTGGTGATAAGGAAAGTGAGTATCGCAAGTACGAGAGTCACCGCGATGTTGCCGGTGAGGTTCGCACCTCCGGGGAACACGACGATGAGTCCGAGAAGGTTCATCACAAGGATGAAGAAGAACACGGTCAGCAGATAGGGTGCAAATTTGTTGGCTTTATCCTTGAGGGTAGGTTTGATGACTCCGTCATAGATAAAGAGAATCAGAAATTCAATAGCACCGGTCATCTTACGCGGGCCTTTCATGCCCTGAGTGCGATGCCACTTGGCCACAGACAGGATGCACCAGATGACGACGAGGACGGAGATGAAGAGTCCGCAGACATTCTTAGTGATGGAGATATCGACGACAGGCTTCACTTCAGTACCATCGATGATCTCTACGACCTTACCCTTATAGGGACTCTCCTTGCCTGCGACCTTGAACTCGGCATTGCCGTCACGATAGATAGCTCCATGCTCGACGCGCGATGAGGAGAATACATGCAGACCGTCAGATCCCCATACGATGATGGGGAGCGGAATTGACTTATGGTGATTGAAGGGCATCTCCCAACCATAACGGTCACCGAGGTGCTCGAAGATAATACCTTGAGCATCGACCTTGCCGCTGCCCTCCTCCTTAGCATCAGCCGCATGATCAGTTTCGGCAGACGCCACGACGGGGAGCAGAAGGGCTATGACAGCCAAGATAAGAGTCGTGAATATGTTTCTTTTCATCGTCACCATAGAGTTAGTAAATGCAGACCGACACAATATTTGAATCGACATCGACGATTCCGCCTTCAACGCCAACCTTGTGTTCCTCACCGTCAGCGGCAGTGTAGCGGATGTCGCCGGGCGTAAGGGTTGAGATCAGAGCTGCGTGGCCGGGGAGAACGGTGAAAGCACCCATTGCACCGGGAAGATGCACGACTTTTACTTCACCCTGAAAGACTATGTCTTCGGCCGATATGATTTTGAGTGTCATTTCTGTGTCTGCTGATGAGTGTGAGAGACTTTATTTGGAATTCTGAGAGACCTGACGAATTATTTCGCCACTTCGGCAAGGAGTTTCTTACCCTTGGCAATAGCGTCGTCAATAGTACCTACATTGAGGAACGCCTGTTCGGGATATTCGTCCATTTCGCCGGAAAGGATCATCTTGAAGCCTCGGATAGTCTCGCTGAGGGGCACCATCACACCGGGGAGACCGGTGAACTGCTCCGCTACATGGAAAGGCTGCGAGAGGAAACGCTGTGCACGGCGCGCACGGGCAACGACGAGTTTGTCCTCGTCGGAAAGCTCATCGACACCGAGGATGGCGATGATATCCTGAAGCTCGTTGTACTTCTGGAGGAGCTGCTTGACAGCCTGAGCGGTATTGTAGTGATCCTCACCGATAATGTTGGGATCGAGGATACGCGATGTTGATTCAAGGGGATCGACGGCAGGATAGATACCGAGCTCGGAGATCTTACGCGAAAGCACGGTAGTAGCGTCGAGGAAGCTGAAGGTCGTTGCAGGAGCGGGGTCGGTCAAGTCATCGGCAGGCACATAAATAGCCTGTACGGAAGTGATCGAACCGTTCTTGGTCGAAGTAATTCGTTCCTGAAGCGCACCCATCTCGGAAGCGAGTGTAGGCTGATAACCTACGGCCGAAGGCATACGGCCGAGAAGTGCCGACACCTCAGAACCGGCCTGAGTGAAACGGAAGATGTTGTCGATAAAGAGAAGGATGTCCTTACCGCCGCCATCCTGATCACGGAACTGCTCGGCAACCGTCAGACCTGAAAGAGCCACACGCAGACGTGCGCCCGGGGGTTCGTTCATCTGGCCGAACACGAGGGTGGCCTGTGACTGCGCCACTTGGTCCATATCTACGTCGGCAAGATTCCATTCGCCTTTTTCCATGCCTTCCTCAAACTTCTTGCCATATTTCATGACACCGCTCTCGATCATCTCGCGGAGGAGGTCGTTACCCTCGCGGGTACGCTCACCCACACCGGTGAACACAGAGAAACCGCTGTGGCCCTTGGCAATGTTGTTGATAAGCTCCATGATGAGCACGGTCTTTCCTACACCTGCACCACCGAACAGACCGATCTTACCACCCTTGCTATAGGGTTCGAGAAGGTCGATCACCTTGATACCGGTGAAGAGAATCTCCGTACCGATCGTGAGATCCTCAAATTCAGGAGCTGGCTGATGGATCGCACGCAGGTCATCGCGCTTGAGTTCGGGGAGACGGTCGATCGCATCACCGAGCACATTGAGCAGACGGCCCTTCACCTGATCACCCGTAGGCACAGCGATAGGACGCTCAAGGTTATCGACACGCATTCCGCGACGCAGGCCATCGGTACTTTCCATCGAAACACAGCGGACAGTGTCTTCACCAATATGCTGCTCGACTTCGAGGATGGTCTCCGCACCGTTGTCATTGACGACACGGAGGGCGGTATAGATGGGCGGGATGATGTTGTCATCACCTTCGAAAATCACATCGACTACCGGGCCGATGACTTGGGCGATTTTACCGTATTTTTCACTCATCGCGTTTAGATTTTTTGGCATGCAGACCGTTCGACCGGACTACTTGGGGGGATTGGAGTTATAATTTTGAGGAAATTAGCTTAGAGATAGAGCTTATAGGTCACGATAAGAACCATAAGCACGAGGTTGAAGAGGTTGATGGGAAGGAGATACTTCCATTCGAGGGTCAGAAGCTGGTCGATGCGCAGACGGGGGAATGTCCACTTGAACCAGATGATGATGAACGAGAGGGCGACAGCCTTGCCGATGAACCAGATGAACGAGGGGATATAGTCCATGATATGGTTGAACGCATCAAGACCGGGGATGTGGAGGGGCATCCAGCCTCCGAAGAAGAGGAGCGCGGCCACACCTGAAACGATGAAGAGGTTGAGGTACTCGGCGAGGTAGAAGAAACCGAAGTGGATACCGGAATACTCAGTGTGGTAACCGGCGGTAAGCTCGCTCTCGGCTTCAGGAAGGTCAAACGGACCACGGTTGGTCTCGGCCGTACCTGCGATCATGAAGATGACGAAGGCAATTATGGCAGGGATATGGCCTGAGAAGATGAACCAGAGATGATTCTGGGCTTCAACGATACCGCCGACTGACATCGTTCCGGCCATGACGACCATGGTAACGACGCAGAGACCCATCGAAAGTTCGTAGCTGATCATCTGGGCACCTGAACGGAGCGCACCGATAAGGGTGAACTTATTGTTGGATGACCATCCGGCCAACAGGATACCGAGCACGCCGATGGACGATACGGCAAGCAGGAAGAAGATGCCGACATTGAAGTCGATGATCTGAAGGCCGTTGCCCCACGGAAGCACCGCAAACGCGAGCATCGAGGCAATGATGACGAGATAAGGCGCGAGGGCGAAGAGGAATTTGTCGATATGGTTCAGCGAGATAAGCTCCTTGATGAGAATCTTGAACATATCGGCGATACTCTGCATCAAGCCCCAAGGGCCTACACGGTTAGGGCCGAGACGACACTGGAAGTAGGCACATACTTTACGCTCGAAGAGGATATAGAACAGTGCGAGCACTGCATAGAGCAGCAGCAGGCCGACTCCGATGAGCAGACACTCGAAAGTGACTGCCGCCCATTCAGGGATGTATCCGGTGAGGAAGGAGTGAAGCCATGCGGTTCCGACTGATAGGTCTTGCATAATGTCTATTGAAATTACTTTTTATTCTCTCTGTGTTAGTTCACTCTTGGAAAAAATCCATTGCTTAACGGGGAAATGATCGGCTTAACGGTCAATGTCGGGGACAATGTAGTCAAGCGAACCTCCGATGGTAATGAGGTCGGCGATCTTCTGGCCTTCAGTAATGTGGTCAACCACGGCAGCGGCAGGAAGACACGGCGGCGCGATCTTCAGACGGTAAGGATTGACAGTGCCGTCGCTTTCGAGATAGATACCGAATGTGCCGCGACAGCCTTCCACCATCTTGAACCAGTGGCCTACGGGGAGCTTCAGCACCTTGGGAACCTTGACGCAATACTCGCCTTCAGGAATATTGTCGATGAGCTGCGCGATGATGCGGGCACTCTGTACCATCTCGTCCATGCGGACTTTGAAACGGGCCATCGAGTCACCCTCTTCGCGGATCACCTCGTCAAATTCGAGTTCGGGATAGATACTGTAGGGGGCACACTTGCGGACGTCGCAAGCCCAGCCTGAACCACGGCCGTTAGGACCGGTTACTGCCCAAGAGATGGCATCGTGACGGCTAAGGACACCGATATTTTCCATACGGTTCTTGGCGATGACGTTGCCGGTGAAGATTTTGTTGTATTCCTTGATATTGGCGGGGATCACGTCAAGAAGAGCATGGACATCCTTCACGAAATCGGGATGGAGATCCTGCATGACACCGCCGATGCAGTCATAGTTGAACGTCATGCGCGCGCCACAGGTCTTCTCCATGATGTCGAGGATCTGTTCGCGGACACGGAGTGTGTAGAAGAGCATGGTGGTCGCACCGAGGTCCATACAGTAAGTACCGATGAACAGACAGTGGGATGCGATACGCGAAAGCTCGTCCATCAGCACACGGATCACCTGCGCACGGCGCGAGATCTGAATGCCGGCCGCCTCCTCGATGAGCATACAGAGGCAGTGGTGATAAGGATGGGCGGAGAAATAGTCGAGACGGTCCATGAAATGGAGAGTCTGCGGATAAGTGAGTCCTTCGCAGATTTTCTCGACACCTCGGTGGATGTAGCCTAAATAGATATCGATTTTCTTGATGATCTCACCGTCGATAGCGGTACGGAAACGGAGCACACCGTGGGTGGCGGGGTGCTGCGGGCCGATGTTGACCACGAAATCATCCGGAGCGAAGATGCGGCGTTCGTGCTTTACGACCTTACCCTCTGCATTTTCGGTCCAGACATCAGTGAAGTCTGTCTGACGTTCGTTCTCGATGGAGACGGGGTTGAGGTTGGGATCATCGTTATAGTCCTTGCGCAAGGGATAGCCCTTCCAGTCGATGTTGAGGAACAGGCGGCGCATATCGGGATTATTGATGAAGATAATGCCGAAGTAATCATAGACCTCGCGCTCGAAGATAGTAGCGATGGCCCAGAGGTCATGGATGGAATGAATGAGAGGCATCTCACGGTCGCCGGTAGCCATCACCTTGACTGAAATATGGGTGTTGTGGCGTGTGGATGTGAGATAGTAGATACAGCCCATGCCGTTCTCCTTCCAGTCCATACCGACGATGGTCACGAGGAAGTCAAACGCGAGATCGCTGTCGTCGCGGAGAGTCTTGGCGAAGTCATGCCACTTTGCGTCGGGGACGGTCACCTGCATGATATCGCCATCCTCGATGACGGCCTCAGGCAACACGGTTGAAATCTTTTCCCGGATGTTGGACATAATATATAATAAGGTGTATGAACGTTATTCTTGATTCTGATTCTTTGACGGAGGCGCGGACGAGGATCAATCGTTTACGCCGGGGACGGGATGAGCCTTGAGGAAATCCTCCTGCTTTTCCTGACGGTTGACACCGCCGAAGAACTTCTCGACCTTGATTTTGCGGGAGAGCTGCATGATACCGTAGATCATGGCTTCGGGACGGGGAGGACAGCCGGGGACAAAGACATCCACAGGGACGATATCCTCGATACCCATAGCCACATGGTAGCTCTTCTTGAAAGGACCACCGGAAATAGCGCAGCTACCGCAGGCAATCACGTATTTGGGTTCGGCAAGCTGATCATAGAGACGGCGGAACACAGGCACCATACGGTGGACAATCGTACCGGCCACCATCATGAAGTCGGCCTGACGGGGCGAGGCGCGGGCAACTTCCCAGCCGAAACGCGCCATGTCATAACGCGCTGCTCCAAGCGACACAAATTCGATGCCGCAACAACTGGTGGCGAAGGTGAGCGGCCAGATAGAGTTGGAACGCCCCCAGTTGATAAGTTTGTCAAGAGAGCCGACGACAACATTGACGCCGCTGTCCTGAAGCTCCTTCACGAGCTTTTCGATGTATTCATTGTCCTTCCATGCCTCATACGGCATGCCTTTGGTGGTTACTTCCATTCAAGAGCTCCTTTCCGCCAGGCATAAACGAGACCCAGCACTATGATTCCAAAAAAGACTGCTATGGCTGTGAGGCCGGAAGTCCCAAGCTCGTGCACACGCACCGCCCAAGGATAGAGAAACACGGTCTCGACGTCAAACATCAGGAAGAGGATGGCAAAAAGATAGTAGCCTACCTTGAACTGAGCCATAGACTCGCCACGGGTGGGGATACCGCACTCGTATGCTTCGCCTTTCTGGGGATTGAATGAGCGGGGTGAGATGAGTCCCGCAAGCCAAAGAGCAATAGCCACGAGAGCCACACCTGTCAGGAGGGCTACCACGGCCAAAGTCGCATTTTGAATTGCCAATGCTATCATATAGTGATAAATACTGATTTTGTTTCCAAGAATCTGTGTATCATGGAGTTACAAGCCTTACCGCAACCATAATGACGCGGAGGGCACGAAACGCAGTGCAAATATACTGAAATTTTTCCGAAATCACTCAAAAATTTAGCCAACTGTTTTAATAAAATTTAAAATTTGACACACTGTCATTTAGATTACCAAATAATGCCGTTTGCTTCTGCCGGACAGTTACTTTTTCCATCTACCCATCCATGCTGCCCATTGTCCCGTCAAAGGATAGAAAACAACGGATCTGAGACGAGACAATGAGCGCATGTCACATCGTCCGCGACCCAGATCCGACTTCGGCTTTCAGATTTCAGAACGCTGTGTCAAAATCAACTCGGAATTTATCCATTCTGACACAGCCTCCCTACTTGATAAAATTCATACTATGTGTGCAGCAGAAGAATGTTCGGTTAAACGACTTTGCAAAGTGAGTCATTTTTCCGCAGACAGACAGTCATATTCATCCCAAATATTATCAAATTCATCCCTGACATGTCTGCAAACCGCAACAAAAGCAGCCGGCCACGAACCCTGACAGGATCGCGGCCGGCAAATTTCATAATTAGCCGGTCAATCATCGACCGGTAATATTAATTTAATCGCCTTTAAGCGGAATAATTGTTAGAAGTGGTAGTAGAAACCAAACATAAGGTCTGTGCTGTCGAGGTTAAGACCCCAGTTCTCAGGAGCACCGTTGCGCTTTGCAGGACGGTTGCCGCTCTGGTAGCCAAGGAAACCGACGTGTGCGACAAGGCTGAATCTCTCGTTAAGATTAAGTGTCACACCGGGACGGAAACCGATCTCATAAGTGACTGCATTGTGGCTGTGAGCACGGCCGATACCGAAACCTACTTCACCATCAACAAAGAGATCCACCATCTTTGAATGGAAATATGTGGCACGGGCATACGGGTTGATCTGGAAAGTCGTGAGCTTGCTGTCACCTGTCTTGCGGTAATCGACACCGAATTTAGCACCGAGTGCGAAGTTATTGGTAACGTTATAACCGATTTCAGGAAGGACTGCGATCTGGGTGCTCTTGAGGCTTACTCCACTAAGTTCAGTAGTAGTTCTGCCGAGGGTGAGCTGACCACCTGAATACCATTTTGTCTGAGCGGATGCGCCTAAAGTCATAATTGCCATGACTGCCATAAGTAAAAACTTCTTCATAACAGTAGGAGATTTTTAATGTTGTTAGAATATTGATGATTAATTATTTTTCGGGTGTCGGAGTGTTTGATACACTTTCACCTTTATAAACATTCCTTTCTGAAAAAAGTTTAAAAAGTAAAGCGTAATTTAAAAATCGGACTTTCCGGTGGAATGTGGTCCGGCAGCATTATCATTAGACAGGCACATAGCATTATGACAAAAAAGGTGTAACTTTGCAGCAAAGTTTTTCATTCCGACTCCAACACAATGCAACCCGAAATACCAACAGCCCAAGATACAGCCACTGAAAAAACATTCAGTCTTCACGATCCCTTTGACCGTGAGCATCTGTGGCATCCCTACACTTCAACAATCGATCCGCTACCCACCTACAAGGTTGATTCCGCCGAGGGTGTCAGAATCCGTCTTGCCGACGGACGCGAACTCATCGACGGTATGTCGTCATGGTGGTGCGCGATCCACGGCTACAACCATCCGGAGATAAATGCAGCAGCCGAATCACAGCTGCACAAGATGAGCCACGTGATGTTCGGCGGTCTGACGCATGAACCGGCCATCGAACTCGGTCGGCTTCTTCTGAGCATGGCTCCGCCGTCGATGCACAACATCTTCTATGCCGATTCCGGCTCGGTAGCCGTCGAGGTGGCCATGAAAATGGCCGTACAGGCATCAGTCTCGCGTTCCGGCAATCACGACAAGACCAACTTCGTCACCATCCGCAGCGGCTACCACGGCGACACGTGGAACGCAATGAGTGTCTGCGACCCCGTCACCGGTATGCACGGAGCATTCGGCCCCGCCCTGCCCATCCGCTACTTCGCCCCTGCGCCTGAAGTGTCGTTTGACGGCAAGTGGAATCCGGCCGACATCGAACCACTCGCAGAGATCATCCGCGGACATAAGGACGAACTTGCAGCCCTGATCCTCGAACCTATAGTTCAGGGAGCAGGCGGTATGCGCTTCTATCATCCCGAATATCTCCGCGAAGCGCGCCGGCTGTGTGACGAGGCGGGCATATACCTGATATTTGATGAGATCGCCACCGGCTTCTGGCGCACGGGACGCTGCTTTGCATGGGAACACGCCGGAGTCGAACCCGACATCATGTGTATCGGCAAGGGCCTGACCGCCGGCTACATGACCATGAGCGCGGTACTGACCACCCGCGAGGTGGCCGACACTATCTCTCGCGGTGAAGCGGGAGTGATGATGCACGGCCCGACATTCATGGCCAATCCGCTGGCCTGTGCCGTCGCGGTTGCATCGCTCTCTCTCCTCAACAAGCAGGACATGGGCCGCCGCATAGCCCACATAGAGGCCGTGATCCGACGCCATATCGCCGCAGCCGCGCTTGTGAAGGGGGTAAAAGATGTCAGAGTGCTCGGCGCGATCGGTGTGATCGAGATGGAAGAACCGGTAAATGTCGGAGAGTTTCAGAAACGCTGCGTAGAGCGCGGTATCTGGGTACGGCCGTTCGGACGCAATGTCTATATCATGCCTCCCTACATTATCTCTGACAGCGAGTTGAAATATCTTATCGAAAATATGATCGAGTGCATAAAGTGAACCGCTACAGCGACATACTCGACCGTCTGCACGCGGAGGGAAACTTCCGCGTCATCCCCGGCGAGCTTTCAGCCGGGGGACGTGTGACGGATCTGTCGTCCAACGACTATCTCGGACTTGGCGCGAATCCGGAAATCCAAGCCGAATTCTTCGCCGACGCTTCAAACCGCCTCATCCCGATGACATCCTCGGCCTCCCGTCTGCTCAGCGGACGGCAGAGGGAATATGATGAGCTTGAAAGCCTCCTCACGTCACTCTACGGCCGCCCGTGCCTGCTCTTCAACAGCGGTTATCATGCCAACACGGGCATCATGCAGGCCATGGCCGATCCGAAAACCCTCATCGTCGCCGATAAGCTCGTCCACGCCAGCATAATCGACGGCATCACGCTCTCAAAAGCTCCCTTCACCCGCTTCCGCCACAATGATTTCAATCACCTTGAAAGAATACTCGACAAGGAAGCGGCCTCTCACGACCGGGTGCTCATCGTGACCGAGAGCGTATATAGCATGGACGGTGACCGCACTGACATTGAACGTCTGGTGGATCTCAAGCGTCACTATCCTAATGCCATGCTTTACGTCGATGAAGCCCACGCCTTCGGTGTCGAAGGTCCGGGTGGCCTCGGCCTCTGCAAAGGGAGCGGGCTGATCGAGGAGATCGACGTGATCGTCGGCACTTTCGGCAAGGCATGTGCCTCGATGGGCGCATTCTGCTGCGTATCACCCCTCATGCGCGACTACCTCATCAACCGTGCGCGCAGTTTCATCTTCTCCACATCCCTCCCGCCAATGACTGCGGCGTGGACGCGATATATGATCGAAACCTTCCTGCCGATGGACAGCGAGCGCGACCGCCTGCGCTCACTCGGCGAGAAGCTTTATGCCCACCTACGGGCCGTCGCCCCCTCGACAGCCATCACGCCGAGCCACATCCAGCCCCTCATCGTAGGGTCGGCGGAAAAAGCCGTGTCGCTCTCCCAAGGACTCCTCGCCGAAGGTTTCAAAGTCCTGCCTATCCGCACACCGACCGTCCCACCGGGCACCGAACGGCTGCGTTTCAGCCTCAGCTCGGCCATAGATCCAGCCGAGATCGACCGCCTCGGCCTGATCCTTTCAAAACTCATGAACTGATCCCCCACCCGCAATGAAATTCCATATATTCCCCGCCGACGATCCCCGCTCAGCCACCCGCGCCATCCTGCTCTTTGCCGGATGGGGGATGGACGAGAAACCCTTTGTCCGCACAGGACTTCAGGGCTACACGCTTATCGTCATCTGGGATTACCGCGACAGCTCTTTTCCGCCCGAACTCCACGGCATGCTCCGGGACTTCAGGGAGATAGCCGTCATCGGATGGTCGTTCGGCGTTCCGGCCGCCACCGAATTCATACTTTCCAATCCGGATCTGCCTGTCACGGCACGCATTGCCATCAACGGGACCATGCATCCCGTCCATGACCATCTCGGCATCCCGGCTGAGATCTTCCGGGGGACGCTCGAAGGGCTGACGGAGAAATCACTCTCTAAATTCTATCTCCGGATGTGTGGATCATCGGCACTTTTCCGTGAATTCAGTGAGACTTATCCCCGGCGGACGGTTGATGAATTACGCGAGGAGCTTTCAGCCATAGCCGACCGTCAGGCGATCGCCCCGCGTGGCGTGTGGGACCGCGCCGTCATCTGCAAGGGTGACCGCATCATCCCGCCCGACAATCAGGAAGCCGCGTGGCGTGATGAAGCGTTCGGTATAATCCGGACCGACGCTCCGCATCTGCCCGATTTCAACAAGCTGCTTGCCGCTCTGCTCACCGAGAAGAGTCTTGTGGCGGAGAGATTTGCCCGTGCGGAGCGAACCTACGATGACAACGCCGTGGTCCAGCGCAGGATTGCCCGGAAACTCATAAGCCTTGTCCCCCGGAGATCCGCCACTGTCGGACGCGCACTTGAAATCGGATGCGGGACTGGGATGACCACCGGTATGCTCGTCGGTGAAATACCGGTTGCCGACCTTGAGGTGTGGGATCTGCATCTTCCCGCCTCCCTGCCCTCCTCCATCGGATCTACGCGGATCACGGGACGCGAATGTGACGCCGAGACTGAAATACGCCGTCTGCCCGACGGCAGTCTGGATCTGATTTTCTCCGCTTCGACCATGCAGTGGTTCAACTCTCCGGGCTCATTCCTGCGCGAATGTCTGCGCGTGCTCCGTCCGGGAGGCCATGCCGTCATCTCTACGTTCGGTCCTGAGACCATGCGCGAGATCAGCGGTGCGCCCGCACGGCGACAGTATCCCGACGATGCAGCCATCGGTCAGATGCTTCCGGCGGGCTGTCAGAAGATCCATCTGTCCTCCGAGATCCAGACCATACACTTCCCCACCCCGGCCGATGCGCTGCGCCACGTGAGTCTCACCGGAGTCAACGCCCTTAGCCGCAACGCCGGCGGTGCGACAGCCCGCAGTGTCATGGCCGCCTATCCTCTCGCGCCCGACGGCTCCGCTCCCCTCACCTACCAGCCCATTTATATCGTGTTCGGCCGACCCTGACACCCATCTATTATGCACTTATAATACCTTAATATAACCCCTATTTCTCCCGCCATGAGCCAAGTATATTTTATCTCAGGAATTGACACCGACGCCGGCAAGAGCTACGCCACCGGCTATCTTGCAGCCCGACTGATGAAGGAAGGGAAAAGCGTGGTGACACAGAAATTCATCCAGACAGGCAACACCGGTTTCTCAGAGGACATCGATCTCCACCGCCGCCTGATGGGCATAGGCCCGCTCCCGGAGGATATCGACCACACCACTGCACCGGTCATCTTCTCCTATCCCGCGTCCGCACAGCTTGCCGCACGCATCGACGGACGTGAGATCGATCTCGATATAATCGACAAGGCTACCGAGACCCTTGCCTCACGCTATGACGTGGTGCTGATCGAGGGGGCGGGCGGTCTCATGGTCCCTATTACCGATGGTTTCTTCACCATTGACTATGTGGCTACGCGTCACCTTCCCGTCATACTCGTTACCAACGGTATCCTCGGCTCGATCAACCATACCATCCTCTCGCTCGAAGCTATCAGGGCCCGCGGACTGCGCCTCGCAGCCGTGATCTACAATGAGCATTTCGACACCGACCGCGCCATAGCAGCCGACACCCAAGCCTTCATCCGCCGCTACGTCGCCACCCACTTCCCCTCCACGCCCTTCGCCTCCATCCCCTCCCTCTGATCCGCAGGGTGGGAAAAGAGCCGTCAGATATCCTGTGGGAATCGAAAAACTATCCTGTGGGAATCGAAAAACATTACACTTCTTGTTTGAAGTATTCACCGTATAATAAATTCAGGCATAACGCCTGAATTTATTTGCTTTTTTGCCTATAAATCACTATCTTGCGCCCCATGAAAAGGGCAACGCAAGTAATAGTGATTTTTTTATGCTGTTCCGTAGGCAAAATCTATGGAACGACTATCTGCAGGCCATCAAACGACATTCCATCATTCATCTCAGCATCGCATATTTACAACGATGAGGTTAGAAAAAGACAGATGATACAGATTGATAACCAAACTAAGAATAAATACTATTTTTGGGTCAATCCTACTCCTATCGGGCAGATTGCGCCAGAACTTTTAATCAGATGCTATTTCTGGTCAATCCCCGAAGGATATGATTTTGCTTTTGGTCATCTCATCACAGAACCCAATATTGAATTTGGTGACTATGAAATAAAGTTAGGCTATAATTTCATTAAACTCCTATCACCCGGTGAATCCTTCCGGTTAATCATAACCGATGATGAAGCACGCGACGACTACAAGAATCGCTTAGTCATAATATCTGAAAAGGAGTTTCAAAAGTATTTCGATACGATACCCGACTTCTTTCTATATAAAGATGACCATATCATTATCAGGTGAGATTGAAGCACATGTCTCTTACATATAAAGGGACTTTTTAGTATCAGACATTTCCACTTATCACTATAAGCCAAGCAATAATAAATTATATGCTGTAAAACAAAAATCATTGTATTATTAGAACCCTCATCACCTCCTTGACCTACAAGAGGATCATTAATGTCAAAATGAATAAATTCATCATAATCATCCTATTCGCGCTTATTCCGAATTTATCATTTGGAGAAATAACACTGTCTGATTTTCTAAAACGTCATTGCGAACTCTTTAAATCGGAAATTCGAGACTATATAGTCAGTCCCGATATATTATCCAACCAAATCATACGGAACTTCCCGATTAATCAAGGGGCAGATACTATCTATATAAATAGTTATCGTTCGGCAGGAGAATCTGAAGCAACTCTGATCTGGAATAGTAACGAGCATCTTCGAATCTATCCGGATAAGGTAATTATCATTCCGCGATTTAATAAACCCTACCGACAGTTGTACTCCAACTGGGATACAGATGTATTAAAACATCTGGGTAAAGAATACCATTCTACCAACGTAACATCTGAGACATATAACGAGTATTCAACCCGTATTATAATCGATAATGGAAATATTAAAATTGACACCACGACTTATTTAGATTTCGATTCTGATAACCTTAATAACTGTACGCAACAACAACTAGACTCGATCAGGGAGGTAGTGCACCTTATTAAAAATACCAAATTAGTACCTACAGCTTATCCCCTTGAAATCAATAAAACCAGTGATGATCCTGAGAATATTTCCTCATTTCATAAAACCCCATCCCTTTGGCACCGGATCGTCGATTGGTTCCGCAGGCTTTGGAAGGCGATTTTCGGATGATGAAGATGATGTAATTGAAAATATTAGACACTTAATATCATGATTTCGTATAAAAGAACTGTTATATGGCGTACATTTGGATTTATATTCCTGATATGCCTCGTGCTGTCCAACTGCGTGTATTTCCGCATGACCCATCTGTCAAAGGATGATTTAGAATGGATTCAGTGCTACAACCGGTTTCCATCACCTATGTTTATTTCCGAGTCTGGTAAGGTCGCAAAGTTATCTTATCAAAAAGTGTGGATTGCGAATTCTACAAATCGATTCTATATTAGTTCGAACGGCTCATATACCTATGAGGCAAATGCAAGTTATAAATTTGACATATCTCAATCAGATACAGTTTTTCAAGGCCGTTTGAGTATCACCAAATTTGTAAATGAAAATAATCTGTGGGTAGCTTTCTCTTTAAACCATTTCACATCCGATGAGATAAAACAATTCAATTATATCCCCCTACAAACCCACAATTTCGAAATGGACTCTGTGATTTATAATGATTGTATTATTGCTGATTCCACCAATGCATATTACTCACCTTACCAGATAGATAAAGTTACGGACAAGATTGATAAATTCGTCATCTCAAAGAAATACGGTCTGCTGTATTATCGATTTCAGAACGGCGAGGAGTTTAAGAGAAAGTTCAAGAGAAAGAAAAAAGAGGTATAGCATAACCATAATATTCTCCGGAATGCTTTTTTGGGACTTATTCTTATTCCACTCACACTAAAAATAGTTCTAAGTTTGAATACCGGTAGCATAACAACATCTATAATTATATAAAGTCCCTATGCCGATGAAAGTATTGATTTTTATATTGCTTTTGGTTTCCGCTCCACTTTATAAAATGGGCAATGATGGTACGTGGTTACTCTCACTTCATTCAAAGTCTTTTCCTGATCATAATGATGAATGGATTTTTAGTGACAAGATTCTTACTGATAACCTCATCATGAATTTTAAAATCAGAGAAATTGACACCATTTATATAGATAATATTAGAAATGATGAAGGTCGGCGATCATTAAATATGTGGCATAGTGGTGAACTCATCGAATATACAGTGTTGCCAGATACAGTCTTCATTACTTCATTTGAATTTGCTAAAAATGAGAATTACTATAAAAACGAGATGGCATTACGCCGTTTATTATCATCGTGGGAAACGGATCTAATAAGGCATATTGGAAACGAGGCACAACGTCATATTCGCCCCACTATCACCCATTACCTTAGCCGCATCATTATTAATCATGGTACGACCAAGATTGATACAGTAAAATTCCACGTTTTAGGTGAGATCGGAGAGTTAACTAATAATCAGCTCGATTCGCTCCGAGAAGTCATACGGTTGAATAAACTATATGCTAAAACTGACTCTTTAAACCACCAGACGGAGAAGGATAGTCTTTTTACAACTATTACCGGAAAGAAGGACATTGAGAAAGTGTCCCCTACAATTAATCCTCAGCAATCCCATAAATCCCTTTGGCAGCGGATCGTCGATTGGTTCCGCAGGGTGTGGAAGGCGATTTTCGGATGATGAAACGTGCAAAACGGCAGGGGTAGGGAAGATATAAACAAATTTCTACTAAATACTACTAAATACAATGAAGCGAATAGACATATTAATGATTGTGCTCCTGTTAGGGGTGGTCACTTGGATGTCATATACACACGAAGGATACGACGAGGTGAATGATATTGATCAATGGTATCAGTTGAAAAATGGGGAACGTGAAGGATGGTATATACGGGTCGGCGACTCAATATATGGCAGTAGCGTGGATGAGATACACTGTTGCGTAAAATATACTGACCCACTGAAAATTGATGCAAAATCACTTAAAGTTCTCAAAGACTGCGATTATGTCAAGGATAAGAATCATGTATATTATCCAATAAGCATTGTTTGCGAAGACTGGTCAAAACCGGATAGCGAAGGCTGTTCTGATATCGACTACTTTAAAGAATATCTAATAGAAGGTGCTGATCCAAAATCATTCAAATATCTTGGGAATGATTATGGGATTGACAGACATTTCATGTATCGCCGTGGAAAAAGAATTCCGTGGGATGACAGGATAATCCAATACGCGAAAAAGGGTGAATGGCCAGTCGTCATCAGATGAGGTGGCTTAACACTATTTGGAGGCTTTTTTGAGGGATTTTCAACAATAATGGTTAACTTTGCGCCATCAAAAAAGATTCGCTTCCTCATCGGTGATAGGTTTTGCGGTCACTGTCACGGGAAGCCTAACACCCACAGAGACATATAAACAAATGGACTTCAACTCATTCACCATATCAATCACCAAGGAACAACTGTCGGGGCTTCCGACGGTCGAATTTCCCGGCTCTATAACGGTGATTGAGACACTCCCGGATGCTTTGGAAGCCCTGCGTTTTATCAATACATGTGATCGGGTCGGTTTCGACACCGAAACAAAGCCGAATTTCCGCAAGGGCCAGACCAACACCGTCTCGCTCATACAGATTTCAACCCTCGAACGCTCATTCCTGTTCCGCCTCAACAAACTCGGTTTCTTTCAGGAACTGCGCGACTTCATGGAGTCGGACAAGATCGAGAAGGTCGGGCTGTCGCTCCGCGATGATTTCCATGTGCTCCACCGTATCGCACCTTTCGAACCGGCCAATTTCATCGACCTGCAGGCAGTGGTGAAGGATTTCAACATCTCTGATTCGAGCCTGCAGAAAATCTACGGCATAATCTTCAACGGCCGCATCTCCAAAAGTCAGCGTCTGAGCAACTGGGAGGCCCAGCAACTGAGCACGGGGCAGCAGGTCTATGCCTCGATCGACGCTTGGGCCTGCCTGCGCATCTACAATTACCTCATGGCCGGTGAGTTCGATCCGGCCACATGCAGCTACGCCCATCCCGACACCCCCGATACGGCTGAATGAGCGGCTGATCCTCCCCCACCCCCTTACGCATACATTTCACCTTACTGTCCTGAGAATACCATGAAGATACGACGTTCAACCTTCATCCCCGCTGTCCTGCTGATCTATCTGTGTGTGATGAGCTACATCGGCTATCCCGAATTTCAGCAAGGCCATTACCTTTACTATTTCGGAGTCATCGGTGTGACGCTCGTCCTGATAGTCATACTCCATTTCTTCCTCAAAAAGCGTGAACGGATGAAGGAAAACAGATCGAACTGAAAACAATCAAAATCAGTAATCATCCATATCCAAACCATCATCCATCACAATGCAGATAAGAGTCCCGCGTGAAATAACCGAAACAGCCGCCTCAGTCGGCGCGGCGAAAGCCACCCTGACCGTCAACAGTCTTCCACGCCTCATGCTGTCATCCTGTCTCGCAGGTGCGTTCATAGCTCTCGGAGGCATCCTCTCGCTTATGGTCGGCTTCGGTTTTCCGGGGCTCAACGCCGCCAATCCCTCGCTGCAGAAACTGCTGAGCGGCTGCATGTTTCCCATCGGACTCATACTCGTGGTGACACTCGGCGCGGAACTTTTCACCGGCAACAACGCCCTCCTCATCCCATCCTACATGAAGGGAAGCCACAACTTCGCCACAGTCCTGCGCAACTGGGTGCTTGTCTATGTCGGCAACTTCATCGGTGCGATCGCCTTTACATACATAATGGTATATGCCTGTGGCCTGACAGCCGGCGAGCCCTACCATTCGGCCATAATCGCCGTGGCCAAGGCCAAGGTATCGATGTCGTGGCTGACGGTATTCATCAAGGGCATAGGTGCCAACTGGTGTGTCTGCCTCGCGGTATGGCTCGCCCTTTCGGGCAAGACATTCTTTGAGAAAGCCCTCGGCTGCTGGCTTCCGGTGATGGCCTTCGTGGTCCTCGGTTATGAGCACTCCATCGCAAACATGTTCTTCATACCCCTCGGCATGATGGAAGGCGCGGAGATAAGCGCGGCCGAAGCCATCTGGGTCAACCTGATCCCCGCCACTCTCGGCAACATCGTCGGAGGCGCGCTCCTCGTCGGTGCGGTCAACGCCTATCTCCACGAAATCAGGAAATAAGAAAGGTATATCCCGTAACGGCCACGCGGACAATCCCTGACAAGCCTATATCCCTTCCCTCACTGAAGGGTCAAAAGTATAAGTAAAACAACGAACCCCGCCCGGCACACGATCGCGCCGGGCGGGGTTTGCTATTCAGTTTCGACTGCTGTCAGGACTGATTATCTTCCGATTACATATCCACAGTCTGAACTATCGGGTTATTGCCGGGATTATTGAGAACCTGAATGGGATAAGGCATAATCCAGAGGTGAGAATTGGGCTTGAGAGTGTAAGTCACATCATCGATGGTCTTGGTGAGTGTGCGGGGATAGAGACCCTCCTTGTTCAGACGGCGGTAGTCACAGAAGATTACCTGAGTCTGGATGAACTCGTTGGCCTTGTCATCGATGATCTTATTGATAGCCTCGGTCTGGTCAGCAGCTGTCAGATCCTTATAATATTCAGGGAGGAAACGGGTGCGACGGACTGTATTGACAGTCTCAAGAGCATCCTCCCACTCACCTGCGCGAGCCTGACATTCAGCCTTGATGTAATACATCTCGGCCGAGCGGATACCACCGTAGTTGGGCACATTGGCATAGATACCGCGGTAATACTCCACACCTGCTCCGGTGACGTAGTAACGCCAGTGGCCTATGAGACGGATGTCGCCCTCCTCGAATTTGGCCGCACGCTCGACGGGAACTGTAAGCGCGCCACCGCTCTGGCCCTGCCAGTAGCTTGACGAAGCCTGATGATAGACATAGTTCTCAGGGTTATCGATCTCAGGATTGACATTAGTACCGGCGTTCCATACGGCAGTGTTCTCGATACGGTCCTTTTCGTCATTATAGAATTTCACCCAGTCATAGAGCGCGCTGTTCTCGGCGAGCGCACTCTCGGCAGCCTCACGGGCCTCGCTGTAACGGCCCATCGAAAGAAGCACGCGCGCAAGCATACCGTAGCCGGCAGCCTTGGTGGGATGGAGAATGGTCTCACCATGCTTGGGCAGGTAAGGGATAGCCTCCTTGAGATCCGAGACCATAAAATCATAGATCTCCTGAAGAGTAGCCTGCGGAGTGGCGGACTCGACGGAAGCGGATGTTGCCAGAGGCACTGAAAGCTGATCCTTGGTGGTCTCCCAGTACTGATCGGCATGATAGTTCACGATATAGTGATAGGTCATCGCACGGAGCACCTTGGCCTGAGCGACGAGCATCCGACGCTGATCATCGGTGGCCTCGGTCGAATTCATACCCTCCTCGATGATGAGATTCCAGTAGAACATCATCTCGTAGGCACTGTAATACGCCATGTAGTCCGAACTGTTGATGAGCGTGCGATCGACATCCTCAAGATAGAGGTAGTTGGCACGGGTCAGCTCACTGCTGTTGAGTGCCGTTGGCGAGCGGAAGTAGTCACCGGTGAGAAACAGAAGCTGTTCAGACTCGAAATATGAGGTGTTGTTGTTGCGCATGAACGCATTATAGTCCTCCCATGTGGTAGGTGTCTTCTGACCCTTGGGAATCTCGTTGAGATAACCGTCACATGAAGTCGCGGCCAGCAGCACGACGCCAAGAGAGAACTTGGACAGGATATTATTGATAAGTTTCATTTTCTTTATCTTTTTTGTAATGGGGAGAGATTAGAAGCCGAGATTTAGACCAAAGACAATGTTGGGGTTCTGCTTGCCTCCGAGGAGATAGTGAGCCTTGTGATCCATAGCGATAGTGGCCACATTCTCAAGCGAGAATCTGAACTTGACCAGACGCAGGTAGGCACTGCGCGAGAGGTTTGCAGGCAGGATATAAGCCACACCGAGATCGCGGATACGGATATTCGAGGCATCATAGATGAAGAGGTCCGAATAGCGGTAGAGCGAGTTGCGGTATGAGTTATAGTTGTCGGTATCGTTGGTGAAGAGCAGACGGGGCACGTCGGTATGAGCCTCATCGCCGGGTTTCGTCCATGCGTTCATGATGGCCTTGTTGGTCGATGAGATGCGGCCTGATGTCATGGAGATGTTAGGAGTGAGGGTCTCGCGGATCTTATGTCCGAATGCGAAAGTGACCATTGCGGAGAATTCAAGACCCTTCCAGCGGACCACATTGTTGAACGAACCGCTGTGGACAGGCACAGTGGAACCTGAATAGACAATGGCGTTCACGTCGCGTATGTTCTCGGTGGTCACGTTGCCTTCGGCATCATAGATCTGCGGCTCACCGTCGGCACTCACACCGGCCCAGCGATAAGCATAGATGGCATTGTAGGGATTGCCGATGGTGGGATATGAGGTGGGGAGCGTCAGGCGTGAATCATAGTTCGACGGCTGGATCGAAATCTTCTTCACCTTATTGTGGTTGAGTGCGTAGAGCAGGGTCGAGGTCCATGTCAGCTCACTGTTGCGGATGATCTGTCCGGAGAGGTTGAGTTCGAAACCGGAGTTGTTCATGGCACCGTTGTTGGTGGTGAGGGTGATGTAGCCGAAGCCCTGAGTAGGCGATCCGTTGATCACGGCGAGGAGGTCGGTACTCTTCTTGTGATAGATATCGATGCTACCCCAGAGACGGTTGCGGAGCAGGTCGAAGTCAACACCGAAGTTTATTGTACGTGTCTTTTCCCAGCGGATGTCCTTGTTGGGGGGAGCGATGACATTACCGGTCGTGCCGAGGCTTCCGGGATAGTACTGCGCAGTCATGTAGGGAGCGGTGTTTCGGCCGATATTACCGCCGATACCATACGAGGCTCTCACCTGAAGGTTGTTCACCCAGTCGATCTCGTTGAAGAAGGATTCACGGTTGATGTTCCAGCTCGCACCTACTGACCAGATGGGCTTATTCTGATACTTGGAACTTGTGCCCCAGAGGTTAGAGCGGTCCCAACGGAGACTACCGGTGAGATTATACTTATCGGCGAGCGAGTAAGATGCATTTCCGTAGAACGACACGAAACGGTTTGAAATCTCATGCATTGACTCAAGATTGTTCATGTCGAGGCTTGAAGCACCGAGAAGGGCTGAGAAATAATAGCTCAGCGCATCCTGATCGTAAGGTTTCCATGAAAGGAGTTCGGGATCGTAGCCGAAGTAAGTGTTGTCGGTGAAGGTGATACGGTTGTCGCGCACTTCCTGACCGATGAACACGAGGAGGTTATGGAGATCACCGAAACGGTAGTTGAAATTGAGCTGCTGACGGAAGTCATAGCCGCGCTGTTTCTGAGCCGTGCGGTACATCACGTCGCCTTCGGGAAGATTGTACTGAAGGCCACCGGTCCACTGATTCTGTGTGACGTAATTATTGAGCATTCCGATCACGTCGTGACTGTAGCGGTTCTGGAGATATTCGGTGTCGGTGTTACCTGTCTCATACTGGAACTGCACGGTGTAGTTGAGCCATGACGTGAAGTCGAAACGCAGTTTTGCAAATACACGTGTCTCAAGCGACTTGGCCTTTGAAATATCCCACTTGAGCTCGTTCATGGGAGTCAGGGTCTCAGGAACCATGCCATATTGTTCGATGGTCTCGCGGCGGTTTGCCTCGCCCTGAGCGGGGGCATCGATGTAGCTGCCGTCAGCTGCGACAAGACCGTCGTAGGGAAGGAAGTTGAAACCGGGGTTGAGAAGATTGTAGTTCTGGATCTTCTCGCGGCCATATCTGATGTAGGCACCGAAATCGGCGGTCACCCAGTCAGCAATCTTCATCTGGTCGTTGATATTGATACCGAGCGAGTGGTCGCCGTGGTTGATATCCTCGAAATTATGTTTCCAGTAAGTTGCCGAAGCGTTGAAGCTGTTGCGGTCGGATGACTGAGCCACGCGCACGTTGTACTGCTGGTGGAAAGGATTGCGCTTTCCGTAGTCAGCAACCTGATTGTAGTAATTATAGCCCATAGCGGCGAGAGCGTTAAGCTTGGCATCGCCGTCGGCCATCGAGATAGCACCTGTGTACATGTCGAGGAGTGTGCTGACACCCTGACTCGGAATGGCACCGAGACGGAGGTCATCGGCCACCTTGGCTGCTGACTCGCCACCGGCCACGAGGTCGGGATACTGCGAGGCCCACTGACGCTCGATGGCTACCACATCGGCTGAATTAGTGCGGTTATCGACATACTGTGAATACTTCTGAGTGGTCCATGTGGCCGAGAAGCTTACTTCCGGACGGCCCTGCATGGCTTTCTTGGTTGTGATGACGATGACACCGTTGGCAGCACGCGCACCGTAGATCGACGCTGCGGCAGCATCCTTCAGGACGGTCACGCTCTCGATATCCTCCGGGTTGAGGTCGGGCATACCCTCGGATGTCTGACCTACGCGGTTGAGCGATGAATTTTCGACAGGGAATCCGTCGATCACCACGAGCGGATTGGCGATAGCGTTCATAGTGGTGACACCGCGGATCTTACCATCGACAAAGCCGGCTATATTACCTTCGAGAATATCGGAGAGGTTGTCCATGCGGCGCAGCTGCAGGGTCTCGCCTGATATTTTCTGAAAAGCACCGGTGGATTGTGCCTTGGAGATAGTGGAGTAACCGGTGATCATAACCTCGTCCAGCATAGTCTCGTTGTCATAGAGTGTGACATTGTAGTCCTTGGACTCGTTGACAGTGATTGTGACAGGGTCTTTGCCGATGTAGCTGAACACCACATTGCTCCCCTTGGGCACAGAGATGCTGTACTTACCGTCAACGTCAGTTGCGACGGCATTGGCTGTGCCCTCCTGCGTCACGGTCACACCGGGCAGCGGCTCGCCTTCAATATCGATCACTATACCTTTGGCCACTACGGTCTCGGCAGCGGCTTGCATCCGCACAGGATGAAAGGTAGCCAGAAGCAAAAGCACTGCACATAGGAGTATGTGCATCCCGCCCCTCTTCTCTAATGAATGATTTCCCATAATTAAGAATGGATAGATGAATGGATAAATATAGATTTTAAATTAGTCAGATTGACTATCTTTTTTTTCAATTTTCCTTCCCATGGATTCCCGGCAGGAGGAGGCTGTGTCAAAGTAATTAAATCTTTTCGGCCACAGGCTTGCGTCGGGCCTACAACCGATCTGATTCCGACACAGGCTCATCCTTACAGCGGGATTTTTTTACCTGCAGAGTTTATTATCACTCCATCAGTTTGCGGTAACGGCGGCGGGTGGGTTCCTTGCCGTCGTTGTGGGCACGCTTGTAGTCCTCGTAGTCGGAATACGAACCTTCGAAGAACACCACATTGCCGTCGCCCTCAAACGAGAGTATGTGCGTGCAGATTCTGTCGAGGAACCAGCGGTCGTGGCTCACGACAACTGCACAGCCCGCAAAATCATCGAGACCTTCCTCAAGCGCACGGAGAGTGTTGACGTCGATATCGTTGGTCGGCTCGTCGAGCAGCAGCACATTGCCCTCCTCCTTGAGTGCCATGGCGAGGTGCAGACGGTTACGTTCACCACCCGAAAGCACCGAGATCTTCTTTTCCTGATCAGCACCGGTGAAGTTGAAGCGCGAGAGATAGGCGCGGGCATTGACATCGCGGCCACCCATGCGGAAGCTCTCGACACCCTGCGAGATCACCTCATAGACGCTCTTCTCCGGGAGGAGGTCATGGTGGGTCTGATCCACGTAGGCGATCTTGACGGTCTCGCCGACATCAAACGTACCTGCATCCGGAGTCTCCTGACCCATGATGAGGCGGAAAAGCGTGGTCTTACCAGCACCGTTAGGTCCGATCACACCCACGATGCCACCCTGCGGGAGCGAGAAGCTGAGATCCTTGAACAGCTGCTTCTTGCCGAATGCCTTCGAGAAGCCCTGAACGTCGATCACCTTGCTGCCGAGACGCGGACCGTTGGGGATGAAGATTTCCAGACGCTCCTCCTTCTCCTTCTGATCCTCATTGAGGAGGCGATCATAGCTTGAAAGACGGGCCTTGCCCTTGGCCTGACGGGCTTTGGGAGCCATGCGGACCCATTCGAGCTCGCGTTCGAGAGTCTTGCGGCGTTTCGATGCCTGTTTTTCCTCCTGAGCCATGCGCTTGGTCTTCTGATCGAGCCACGACGAGTAGTTGCCCTTCCAAGGAATACCCTCGCCGCGGTCAAGTTCGAGAATCCAGCCGGCCACGTGGTCGAGGAAGTAGCGGTCGTGCGTGATGGCGATGACAGTACCGGGATACTGCTGGAGGTGCTGTTCGAGCCAGTCGATCGACTCGGCATCGAGGTGGTTGGTAGGCTCGTCGAGGAGCAGGATGTCGGGCTGCTGGAGCAGGAGGCGGCAGAGGGCCACACGGCGGCGTTCACCACCTGAAAGAGTGGTCACGCTCTGATCGTCGGGCGGACACTGGAGTGCATCCATCGCACGTTCGAGCTTCGAATCGATGTTCCAAGCGTCGGCAGCGTCGAGTTTGTCCTGAAGTTCGGCCTGACGTGCGAGCAGAGCGTCCATCTTGTCGGGATCCTCAAGCACGTCGGGATCGCCGAACGACTCGTTGACCTTATCGAACTCGGCAAGGAGATCCATGATGGGCTGCACACCCTCGCGGACCACCTCGATGACTGTCTTGGACGGATCGAGCTGAGGATCCTGCTCAAGATAGCCCACGGAATAGCCCGGCGAGAACACAACTTCACCCTGATAACTCTTGTCGATTCCGGCAATGATCTTCAGGAGCGAGGATTTACCCGAACCGTTGAGACCGATGATGCCGATCTTGGCACCGTAGAAAAAAGACAGGTAGATATTCTTCAACACCTGCTTCTGCGGGGGGTAGGTCTTGGAGACTCCCACCATCGAAAAAATCACTTTCTTGTCGTCAGCCATAATGGTTGCTTGAACTTTATTGTATAGTTATAGATTTATATTTACGTTATGTCTTTTCAACTATGATCTCCGGGAAAAATTTATCCGTCAATCTTTATCAGTCGGAAAGAGTTTTATAATTTTGCACCCCCGAAATCCGGAAGCAGTGATGCGCCGGATCATCCGTGATGTATCTGAATCAAACGAAAAAAATCCTTTTTCATCATGAAGCGTGGACTTATCGCACTTGCCATAGGCACATTCGCTCTGGGTATAGCCGAATTCGGCATGATGGGCATACTCGGCGACGTGGCCCGCGGCATCGATGTCAATGTCGTTGAGGCCGGACACCTCATCTCGGCCTACTCGCTCGGTGTGGCCATAGGCGCACCGATGCTCATATTCCTTCACAAGATGCCTCTGCGGAGGCTGCTCCTCATGCTTGCCGTACTCATCAGTGCCGGCAATGCCATGGCTGCCCTCTCGTCGTCCTACGGGATGCTGCTCTGCGCCCGCCTGATCTCCGGACTCCCCCACGGCGCATTCTTCGGCGCGGGTGCCATTGTCTGCGCGCGTCTTGCCAAGCCGGGTCATGGCGCGCAGGCTGTCTCCGTGATGGTCGGGGGCATGACCGTGGCCAATGTGGCGGGAGTTCCCGCTGCGACGCTCGTCAGCAACCTCCTCAACTGGCGCATGGCTTTCGGCATAGTTGCCGTGTTCGGCATTCTCGCCCTCATCGGGATCAGAGCGTGGATTCCGCGCCTCGCACCTGTGCCCGACACCGGCATCAAGGGTCAGTTCAAGTTTCTCCGTAGCGCAGCCCCGTGGCTCATCTATGCGGGCGTCTTTTTCGGACAGGCGAGCGTCTATTGCTGGTTCAGCTACGTCGAGCCTATCATGACCAAGGTGACAGGCTTCACTACATCCGACATGACGTGGATCATGATGCTTGCAGGCATCGGTATGGTCACAGGCAACGCCATCTCCGGCAAACTTGCCGACCGCTACGGTGTGGCCCGTGTCTGCGCCATGCTTGCAGCCTTGATGATGGTCGTGATGCCGCTGCTCTACTTCTGTGCCGACATGAAGTTCGTCTCACTCGTGCTCATGTTCATCGCCACCGGAGCTCTCTTCGGTATCGGAGGGCCGTTGCAGTATCTCATAGTCCGCTTTGCCAAAGGGGGCGAGATGCTCGGCGGTGCGGGCATACAGATAGCCTTCAACGTCTCCAACGCCGTCAGTGCGGCTCTCGGCGGGCTTGCCATCCATCATGGCTTCGGCCTCGCGTCGCCCGCGCTCGTCGGAGTCCCCTTCGCACTTGTCGGAGCTGTCGCACTCTTCATCCTGCGTCGCCGCTATGCTTCGCAGGGAGCGTGAGAATTACTTTCTCGACTTGGGGGCATACTTCACTGGATAGTCACAGCGGGTCTTTCCGGCGATGATGTTGTTGAGCTTCGACTTGATGAGCTGCTTGCGGATCATCGAAATATGGTCGATATAGAGCTTTCCTTCGAGGTGATCACACTCGTGCTGCACTATTCGGGCAAGGAAACCGCTGATCTCTTCCTCGTGGGGATTGAAATCCTCATCCACCCAGCGCAGACGGATGTGTTCCACACGTCCGACCTTCTCGGAGAGACCGGGGAGACTGAGGCAGCCTTCATCGCGGCTGACGGTGTCACCGTCGAGTATCTCGATTTCCGGATTGATGAGTGTCAGCTTGCGCCCGGCACATTCGGGGAAGCTGTCCTTGACAGGATCAGCATCGATGACCACGATACGCTCGGAGCGGCCTATCTGAGGAGCGGCCAGTCCGACACCTTCGCTGGCATACATGGTGGCATACATATCGGCCAACAGTTCCTTCAGGCCTTCGCGGCCCTCTGCCACCGGTTCGGCGATCTTACGGAGCACCGGATGCCCGTACAAATACACAGGTAAACGCATTTTTTCTTCGTATGTTGTTTTAATCGGATAAATACTGATTTATTGAATGCCGGGGGCGACGCGCCGGTCAATGTCAGCGCATCATGTCGCGGCTTTCGAGATAACCGTTGAGGATGATCACGGCGGCCATGCGGTCTATCGCCCCCTTGTCCCGCCTGTCGCTTTTCTTGACTCCGGAGTCGATCATGGCTCTGTGGGCCAGCGTCGAGGTGAAGCGTTCGTCGAAAAACCGCACCTCCATCCCCGGCAGTTCCTTGCGCAGCCGGTTGATAGCCGGAGTGATATAGCGCATTGATTCCGAGGGATTTCCATCAAGTGTACGCGGAAGCCCGACTATTATTTCATCCACCGGTTCACGCCCGACGTAGGCTTTGACGTAGGGGATCAGCTGTGCCGAAGGCACAGTGTCAAGAGCCGTCGCCACAATCTGCAACACATCGGTCACAGCAAGGCCACAGCGTTTACGTCCGTAATCTATTGCAAGTAATCGTCCCATTTTCGCCCGCAAAGTTACAAAAAGAAATTGAAACTACTCTCGTAAATCCCCGAATTTACCTCCCCTTACTTCTCCTGTCGCAAACCGTTTCACCATGAGAAAAACCGATAAAAAATTGGCTTAAAATACAGTTAAAATATGTGGAATAGATCAAGCTATCTAATTACGGAGAGTGAATATATCCACATACATTCCTCTGGCCATACGATAATTGATCATGCTCCCATTGATACTCAAAGCCCAATTTATGACAGGATTTAGTTGTCCGCGGGTTATAATTAAGAATTGCGCGTTATAAGACGACTTAATTTTTAATTTACAATAAGTTTAGACCGGTTCAATTGTATATTGCCGATTTATTCCCTACTTTTGCATACTGAAAATCATTATCACCCATGAAAAAATTATTGCAATTATTAGTAGCAGCCGTGCTGGCCGGGATGCCGTGTGAGGCTCTCGCCGCCCCCAAGAACTACGGGCTGCGCCGTACCGACAAAGAGTTTCTGACCTCAGCGGAGGCCGCCCGCATCGGCGAGCAGGTGCTTGCCTATCAGCGTGTCACAGGTGGATGGCCTAAGAACATTGACATGTGTCGGCCCCACACTCCGGAGGAGATGGCCAAGGTGCGCAGCGAGCATGACCGCCTCAATGACTCGACTACGGACAACAACGCAACGACTACACAGATGACTTTCCTCGCCAATATGTATCAGGCCACGGGCGACGCACGCTACCGCGACGCTTTCATCGCCGGACTGGAATATCTGCTGTCGGGACAATATGCCAACGGCGGATGGCCTCAGTTCTGGCCAGATCCCCAAGGCTATCAGATACACATCACTTACAATGACGGCGCGATGGCAAATACTCTCACCGTCCTCCGCGACATTGCCACCGGCGACGCCCCTTATGGCAATAATCTGGTCGATGACGCTACCCGCGAGCGTCTCCGGACCGCATTTGACAAGGGCATCGAGTGCATACTCGCCACGCAGATCCGTGTGAACGGACAGCCTACAGTGTGGTGTCAGCAGCACGACCGCGAGACCTACGCTCCGGCTCCGGCACGCTCTTACGAACTGCCGTCGTTCTGTTCGGCTGAGAGTGCGCAGATCGTGGGTCTGCTCATGCAGCTCCCCAATCCTGATGACCGCGTGAAAGCAGCCGTCCACGGCGCGATGAAGTGGTTTGACGCAAACAAGCTCATGGGCTACCGCATCGAGCGTACTGGTCGTCCTCACACCGAGGAAGTCAATACCCGCCTCGTAGCCGACCCCAAGGCCGGTGCGCTGTGGGGACGTTTCTATGACCTTGACAGCTGTAAAATTTACGTCTCGGACCGCGACGGTATCCCCCGCAGATCGCTCGAAGAGATCGGTCACGAACGCCGTAACGGCTACAGCTGGTATAACGACAATCCCGCCGAACTTTACACTGTCTATGACAAGTGGGCCGACCGCTACGATCCTGCCGGCAAAGTGAAGCTCGATATGACTGCGGCCAAAACGCCTGCAACCGACCGTCGCCGTCCCCGAAACGGTAACCGCAACGGCAACCGCCAATAACATTTTAATTCCCAACCGATTATCCCCCCCCAACTGGTTGTAGGGACGCGGCGTGCCGCGTATGCCAAATGAAATACATCAGCCTGAATCAATGGCTACAACTATTTCATCCGGCATACGCGGCACGCCGCGTCCCTACAAACTAAAAAAATTATTAAATGTGTTATAAACCCTTTTTAACTCAACCTTTCACGCCAAATATTTGACATTCCGATGATTTTTTGTAAATTTGCATAACTATCATACTTACATATTATTACAACATCAAAACCCATATCTGATACAACACAAAAATGGACTATCGTTTATTTTTTGCTCTTGCATCTGCGGCTGTCAGTGTCGCAGGCATCTCCGCTGCCGAAAAACTGACTTCGCCTGACGGCGACATCTCACTCACATTTGATATCCGCGACGGTCGCCCCACCTACTCCGTAGATTTCAAGGGCAAGGAAGTGATCGCCCCCTCCGGACTCGGCTTTGACCTATTCAGCGAATCGGGACGCAACAGTTTCGACCACCAAGGCAAGAAAGCCGGAGCTGACGCACTGTCACTCAAAGACGGGTTTGAACTCGTCAGCACCGCCCGCGAGAGTATCGATGAAACATGGCACCCTGTATGGGGAGAGGAGACCGAGATCCGCAACAATTACAATGAAATGGCCGTGACGCTCCGCCAGCCGGAGTTTGACCGCACGATGATCGTCCGCTTCCGCGTCTATGATGACGGTGTCGGTTTCCGCTATGAATTTCCCGGCCAGCCCAATCTCAACTACTTCGTCATTGCCGAGGAAGCAACCGAGTTTGCCATGACCGGTGACCACACCGCCTACTGGATTCCCGGCGATTACGACACGCAGGAATACAACTACACCAAATCGCGCCTCAGCGAGATCCGTGACCTCTTCCCCTCGAAAGTCAATCCCGACAATGCATCGACCACTACATTCTCACCTACTGGCGTGCAGACATCCCTACAGCTCAAGACGGACGACGGTGTCTATCTCAACATCCACGAGGCGGGGACAGTGGATTACCCTACGATGCACCTCAACCTCAACGACACCACCATGACGTTCAGTTCATGGCTAACCCCCGACAGTCAGGGGCGCAAGGGCTACATGCAGACACCAACCAAGAGTCCGTGGCGTTCGGTGATGATCACCGATGACGCACGCGACATCCTCGCCTCACGCCTGATCTATAACCTCAATGATCCTACGGACTTCGATGATACATCGTGGATCAAGCCCGTGAAATACATCGGTGTGTGGTGGGAGATGATCACCGGAGCAGGTACGTGGAACTATACAGACGATGTCTATTCCGTGAAACTCGGAGAGACCGACTACACTGCGACCAAGCCCAACGGCCGCCACAGCGCGAACACCGAGAAGGTGAAACGCTACATCGACTTCGCCGCCGAGCACGGTTTTGACCAAGTGCTCGTCGAAGGCTGGAACGAAGGNTGGGAGGACTGGTTCGGACAGTCGAAAGATTATGTGTTNGACTTCGTGACCCCCTACCCCGATTTCGACCTCAAGGGNCTCAACGACTACGCCCANTCAAAAGGTGTGAAACTGATGATGCACCACGAGACCTCCGGTTCTGTCCGCAACTACGAACGCCATCTTGAAAAAGCCTATCAGCTCATGAACGACTATGGCTACAATGCCGTCAAGAGCGGATATGTCGGCAACATGATCCCCAGAGGTGAGTATCACTACTCGCAGTGGCTCAACAACCATTATCTCCACGCCGTAAAGGAAGCAGCCAAGCACAAGATNATGGTCAANGCCCATGAGGCATCGCGTCCGACCGGTCTGGCCCGTACCTACCCCAACCTCATCGGCAACGAAAGTGCCCGCGGAACGGAATATCAGGCAATGGGNGGCAACGACAAGAGCCANACATCCATACTCCCCTTCACCCGTCTGCAGGGTGGCCCGATGGACTATACGCCCGGCATCTTTGAATTTGACCTCTCGACATTCACCCCCGGCAACAATTCAAAGATCGCCTCNACTATCCCCGGTCAGCTCGCNCTCTACGTGACCATGTACAGTCCGCTCCAGATGGCTGCCGACCTGCCCGAACATTACGAAAAACACCTCGATGCCTTCCAGTTCATCAAGGATGTGCCCGTTGAGTGGGAGCGTTCGGTATATCTCGAAGCCGAGCCGATGGAATATGTGACCGTGGCGCGTAAGGACAAGAATTCAGACGAATGGTATGTAGGCTCGACAGCCGGAACCGCTGACCGCAAGAGCACGATCGACCTCTCGTTCCTCGATCCGGGACGTAAATATGAGGCGACAATCTATGCTGAAGCACCTGACGCCAACACNGTCGATGGCCAGACACGCTACACCATTACCCNCAAGACCGTGACCTCAAAATCACGTCTCACACTCAACGCACTTGCCGGNGGCGGCTACGCCATCTCGATCAAACCTCTCTGAAACGGCAATTTTTAAGTTCCGGACCGGTAATCGCTAAAAAATCCACGCCGCAGGGACGCTTTTTACCACCTGATTTTCATTCCGTAAGGATATTTTNCTTATATTTGTCCTCCGAAACCGGGCGACAGATATATGTGCTGAANTCAGGCCGTAAAAAAGCGTCCCCGCTGCATTTATACATATAAGCCAACCATCCGCTTTGAAGAAAGATNGTCTTCGCTATAGCCAATGATGCATNTTGCTTGATTCAACCGTGACATACCACACCCTAAAACAATAATATTATTCCATATCTCCACTTATGCGAAAATCCCTACTTTTCCTCACTATTGCCGGCTTGATCGGNACTNCGGCCTCCGCCCGCACCCTGACTCCGGCCGAGGCTCTCGCAAGAGCCTTATCAAATGACGCCACGAGCGCGAAACCACTCCGCGCACCGGCGAAAAAGACACCCGTAATGACCATGGGTGAAACCGAAAGCCCCTCCATCTACGTTTTCGACCAAGGTCNGCAGGGCTATNTCATNGTCCCCGCCGACGATGTGGCTGCTCCGGTGCTCGGCTACAGCTCAAACGGCACTTTCGATCCCGAAAATATTCCGGACAATCTCCGCTGGTGGCTCTCACAGTATGAGGCTGAGATCGAAGCAGCCAAGGCCAACGGAGTGCAGACNTACANCGAATTGTCGCGTCCNACCCGCANTCCCATCGCTCCTCTTTTGAAAACGACATGGGATCAGGGNACTCCCTACTCCACATATTGCCCCATACTTAACAANGAGCGCACNGTTACCGGCTGCGTGGCCACGGCGATGGCNCAGGCCATGAACTTCCACAAATATCCGGAGACATTCAACGCGAATTTCTCATACAGATGGGAAGCAGGCGGTGCAATACTCAGCTGGAAGNAGGCCAATGTCAGACTTGACTGGNACAATATGCTCGACTCCTATAAGTCCGGTTACAACGAGACTCAGGCCGATGCAGTGGCACTCCTCATGAAAGCCTGCGGCTACTCGGTCGATATGAGCTACAATGTCGCCAGCGTAGGCGGTTCGGGAGCATCATCATACTCAGTGCTTGATCAGCTCGTCAACACTTTCGGATATGACAAGGGTGCGTCACTCGCCATGCGTGAGTTCTACACCCTCATGGATTGGGAAAACCTCATCTACAACAATCTCGCCAACTGCGGNCCGGCNGTCTATTCCGGAGCCAATTCATCGGCAGGTCACTGCTTTGTCTGCGACGGCTACAGCGACAACGGTTATTTCCATTTCAACTGGGGATGGAGTGGCGTAAGCGACGGTTATTTCCTTCTTACAGCCCTTGACCCTGACGCACAGGGTATCGGCGGCAGCACGTCAGGCTACAATATCGAACAGACNGCCATACTCGGNATCCGCAAGCCGACAGCCGACTCCAAAATAAAACTCAACATCCTTTGCNANGGTACTTTCTGGGCAACTGCTACCGNTAACGGCAAATTATCCATCACCGGNGGTTTCTACAACTTCTCTCCCGCTACCGTAAGTGGTCAGTTCGGTCTCCGCTTNATAAACGAATCAACCGGTAAAATCGAGGAAATCTTTAACACGGCCAACACCTACGACTTCCTCTACGGCATAAGCGGCCTCACGCTTCANAGTGTGCCGCAAGGGACATACAGGATNTATCCNATCTTCAAGCCCACNGACGAGAGCGTCATGATCATCCCCTGCACAACNAATCAGGCAGGCTACCTCATCGTAAGNAATGACGGGAAAGACATNAAAATCACTGCACCCGAAGTNGGCCNCTACTCAATCAGTGATGTAACTTTTGANACNCCCATGTACAACGGCATGGAATTCCTTGTAAAAGGCAAGGCACAGTGGACCGGATCATTCAGCACGTCGGTCACGGTGTATGGACTTCTCATGACCGGTACCACCGCAGAAACAGTCATCGCATACGCCGAACCGATACAGCANGAATTCCCGGCCGACAACCAGCCTGTGGAATTTGAATACATGTCGAAATTGAGCCAGTATAACTCGACTCTCTATCCCAACGGTCTGACTGCGGGTAATTACTACTTCGCTTTCGCTATACCTGACGATACTGCCGAAACCGGCTGGAAAATCATCTCCAATCCCATTGAAACCACGCTGAAGAACAATCCCGGTGATCCTAACATCNCACTNGTCAGCTTCAACATNGTAGATCGCAACAATGTCGATCCGGATAATATCNTAGTAAACCTCAAGGTGAAATGCNCATCCGGTTACTTCTTTACGAATCTGATTGTGGCATTNTTCGANNNNGGCNNTNNCAANGTCGGTCAGTTCAACTCCAACACCGTCTATATNGCTCCCGGAGAAACAAAGGAAATCACCGTTAAGGCTCANCTCCCCAACGCTGTCGCCGGTGAGGTATATCAAGTAGCTCCCTTCACTTCAAATGCCCACCNGCTNTCCATGNCTCTTAACTGCACAATCGGTGACCGGAGCGGTATCGCCGACGTTATCGCCGACAATGCCGTGACGACCGCGANCCCGAACCCNGCCTTCGATTACACCGTAGTCACCGCGCCGACTGAGATCAGCGGCGTAGATCTCGTGGCCCTCTCCGGCCGTGCGGTCTCAGTTCCGGCAGAAATCAGCGGCAACACAGCCCGTCTGGACGTGAGCGGTCTTGCTTCCGGTCTCTATATATGCCGCGTGNTCACGGCTGACGGCATGNAGACTGTCAAGATCATTAAGAAGTAGTGACAATCCACTCCCCCAATTTTTTCATGAACACAATGACCAAGTCATTAATATTTCCGGCCATGATCACAAGCATGATCATGGCCGGATGTGCTACACAGAAGCCAACAGTCTCCGCCGATCCGTCAGGCATAAATGCTCTCGGATGGAACGGNAGTCATGAGACAGCAGTCAATGATTCAGTTACCGTAGTGACAGTTCCTTCAAGAACNACGCATGGCATCAGCGGTGGCCAACGACAGGTGACAGACCTCCCCATGACACGCATCTACAAGACCAACGGAGATTATGCCGATCNCGTCCCGGTGACNCTCAATCANGCGCGCAATGCCATCGTGGCCTATCCTGCCCCATCCGATCTGCGCGACAGTGAGCCTCTGNAGCTTGCCGACGGTTTCCTGCTTGACCGNAGNGGTATCGGNGTCAACTCCGCATTCACCCGCTGGACTTATCAGGAGTATGCAGCTCTTCCGGCNNCGCCGTCCCCTAAGGAGATACTGGCCAACATTATCCCTGATGCCCGCGTGACACAGCTCTATGAAATGCCCTTCNCAGTAGGCGCAACAGATGTGACGGCCCGCTGCGACAGCCTNATCAAAGCCGGTCTGCCCGGCTGCAANTCCCTGATNCTATCGTTGAAATTGGGTGAATAAAANGTAGGNACGCGGCGTGCCGCGTATGCCGAATGAAATAGTTGCAGCCTGCATGTCAGGCGGACGTATTCTAATCGGCATACGCGGCACGCCGCGTCCCCACATTTATCCGGGCTCGTTGGGCTATTATATCAATAGTGGAANGATGATCCGCCGAGGAATTCGCGCAGGAGTGATGTGGGCGGAATGAGAGTGGAAGGGATCGGTGAGAAATATCCGAGGAACTTGCGNAAGCGATGAGCCTCGGCATACTCCGGGACATCATTGGGGACACTGCGGAGCACNTTGTCAGCCTCNTCGCGCATCACTCCAAGCTCAAACAGGAGAGATGAATTGAACATCGAATCGGCATTTTCCTGATATGGGAAAATCCATTTCTCCTCACCGCGACGCACGCTCGGCCAACGGCGTATGGTGTCCAACGCACTTGCTCCACGATATTTGTAGTCGCGGATGATACGGCGCAGCAGACGCGTATCAGTGGTTGAAACCCAGTTGTGATCATCTATNGCAAGAGTGGTGAGAGCNGACACGTAAATACGATATTTCATCTCCGGATCCACATCACGTGTCAGTTCGGGATTCAGACCGTGGATACCCTCGATGAGCANGACGGATCGGGAATCGAGCTTTATGCTCTCGCCACGGTATTCGCGTTCGCCNCGTTCGAAGTTGTAATACGGTATCTCGATCTCCTCGCCCATTATGAGCCGGTTGAGATGATCGTTGAAAAGTTCCAGATCAAGTGCGAAAAGTGACTCATAGTCATAATCACCACTCTCGTCACGCGGCGTGCGGTGACGATCCACGAAATAATTGTCAAGCGAGATCATCACAGGCTTTAGCAGGTTGGTGAGCAACTGCACGGCCAGACGNTTGGTGAATGTGGTCTTACCCGACGATGANGGGCCGGCGATAAGCACCACGCGCGCTCCGCCTTCGTTGTAACGGGTGGTAATANGGTCGGCGATCGCTCCTATGTATTTCGTATGGAGAGCCTCCGCGACATTGATCATCATGCCCGTACCCTTTCCGGCAGCAACCTCGTTGACGTCACCGGCGTCGCGTATGCCTATGATGGAATTGAATTTCAGATAATCCGTGAAAGCCTTGTAGAGTTTGGGTTGNGGAAGAGGNGTGGCAGGTCGGGNGGGATCGGCAAGATCCGGACCGAGCAGNAGAAGTCCCTCCTCGTATGGGATGAGATCAAACACACCGAGAAGTCCNGTGCGGGGTACAAGATTTCCGTTGTAGGTATCCGCTATACCGTCCAGACGGTAATAGACCGTATAAAGCTCATGGAGAGTTTGCAGAAGCTCCACCTTTTCGTGGAGACCCTGCGCACGCATGATGTCNATGACATCGGTTGTCAGACGCTCCTTTCGCTCGAAGGGCAGATCACGGCGGACAAGTTCCATCATCCCCGCTTTCAGACTTTCACANACCTGCTGATCCACATGAATTCCGTCCAGACGGCAATAATAGCCGCGCGACACGGAGTGACTGATCACGAGACGTGAGCCGGGATAGATGGATGCAACCGTGCGATAAAGCATCATGCACAGCGANCGTATGTAGCATCTGTGACCNGAAGGGGAATCTACAGGCAGGAATTCGACCTGCTTGGGCATGAATACCTGAAATGAAAGATCCTCGGCCTTGTTGTTGACNCGCGCGCAGACCGGGACGAAAGGAATACGCTCTTTGAGGCTCTCGTATATATCNCTCAGGGTCATTCCACCTTCGACGGGGATATATTCGCCAAGATTGGCGCAATAGACTTTAAGTTGCTTGCTCATAATTGTGATGAATTAAATTGGGGGGATGAGGATTTTTCAAAGTTAACCATGCTTTTAATTAAATTTTGCAAAGGCATTTTCCAACGGAGTTAACTTTAGTTAATTTAAACCTTTTATGAGAATTTAACGGCTATTTCAGCCAATTTGTTCAGTGACCGCACGACAGTTCCGGGCANGACAGATGATGCTGTCATCGCCCCATACCGTCCCCATNCGGATNACCACGAGGATAACTGTGTTGCATAAAGGCCACAAGTGGTTAAAAATCATGAAATCAAGTGGNGATACAGCCATTTTTCGTAACTTTGTANGTTAAGAAATCATTCACTATNNNCACTTTTAAAGCAATGACAAGCAAATTACTTAATATATTCCTTTCACTTGCCGCGCTGCTTGCGCTTGCAGCATGCGGAAANAGTGACGAACCTCAGCCAACGCCCGAACCGGAGCCTGAAATCAGCAGCCGGACTGTCCTTGTCTATATGGTGGCCGACAACAATCTCGGTTCATACCTGAATTCAAGCGANCTGAAGGAGATGACGGAAGGCGTCGCGCAACACGGACTCAACGGCGGTCGATTGCTCGTNTATCACAACCGCCGCAACACNGCCGCAGGAAATCCGCCNCTGCTGCTTGANATCACGCCGACNGGTATTGACACGCTTAAAACCTACCCCGACGATCCTTCGATCTATTCTGTCGAGATCAGCCGTATGCGCGAGGTTCTTGCCGACATGAAATCATTCGCTCCGGCCAATGACTACGGCATGATCTTCTGGGGTCACGCCACCGCATGGATGACCCACGGNAGCTCGGACATCACGGAGAGCGNAGCCGCTCCTAAGAAACGCTCCTACGGATCGGACCGAAACAAGTGGATGACGCTCTCATCAATGGCCGAGGCCCTGAAGGATGAGAAATTCTCATTCCTCTACTTCGACTGCTGTCTGATGGGCACGGTCGAGGTGGCATACGAACTGCGGGACATCACNCCTTACATCGTCGCTTCACCGACGGAAGTCGAGGGAGAAGGCATGCCATACTCTCTCAACATTCCTNCNTTTTTCGCTACCGACAAACCTGACGTAATCGGGATGGCAACAAATACATTCGAATATTACAACAANCGCGCATCGTCAAGCTGCCAGATGGTCGTCATCGACACCTCTACCCTCGACGCACTCGCCGATGCNACGCGNAAGGTNTTTGCCACGCAGACCTCCTTCCCNCTCACGCTCTGGGATGTGCAGGAACTCTCGAAAACCCACTCANNATTCTTCCNNACCNCATCGCNTTGCAACGACTGCCATCCCGTCTATGACATGGAGGACTANATAAAGGCCATGACATTNGATAATCCGGATCTCCTGACCGAATGGCAAAAGGCTCTTGACAACACTGTCCTCTACAAAGCCACCACCGCACGCGATTTCACAGGCATACCCGTCATCCATTACTGCGGCCTCGGATCATACGTGGTCCGCAAGGCTAATCACGGCGATTACCACGGCTACACACTGACTTCATGGTGGAACGATGTCGTTTCGACCGCACCGCTGTTCAAATAACTGCTTCTTAATTGACCAAATTACATACCGACCACCAATGTTACAATTCGACATTCTCCCGACTGATTCAGTCCCCACGATTGACGCGGAAAAAACCGCGCTGAAAAACATGTCATTTGACCAGCTCATGGACACACTCATACATGACTTGGTTCATTTCGCCATATCGCTCGCCGTTGCGATACTCGTTTTCTACGTGGGCAAATTCATCATAAAGAAGCTCTACAACTTCGTTGTCAACATCTTGAACAAACGACAGATCGATCCATCGTTAGGCACATTCATCATGAGCCTCGTGAGGATCGTGCTCTACTTNATCCTCATCGTCACCGTCATCGGCATTCTCGGCCTTGAGACAAGCTCCTTCCTCGCCCTCTTCGCCTCCGCCGGTGTCGCCATCGGTATGGCCCTCAGCGGCACGCTTCAGAACTTTGCCGGAGGAGTGCTCATCCTGCTGCTGAAGCCCTTCAAGGTCGGTGACTACATCGAAGCGCAGGGCTTCGCAGGAACTGTGACCAGCATCGAGATATTCAACACCATCATCTGNACATCCGACAACAAATCCATCATCATCCCCAACGGGGGACTCTCNACCGGAACGATCAACAACTACTCCACTCAGGCCTACCGCCGCGTAGAGTGGAAAATCGGCATCTCATACGGCGAGAGTGTCGAGACCGCGCGCGGAATTATTCTCGACCTTCTCAGCAAGGATACGCGTGTACTTCAGGAAAAACCCGCCGATGGTCCGAGCGTGGCAGCTCCTGTAGTGTATCTCGCTTCACTCGACGATTCAGCCGTCACCCTGACAGTGCGCGCATGGGTAGCCAGTGCAAATTACTGGTCAGTGTTCTTTGATCACAACGAAGAATTCTATAATGTCATCACCGCGCGTCCGGATCTCTCCTTCCCCTTCCCGCAGCTCGATGTCCACATCACCCCCGAACCCAAGGACGATCAGCCCGTAGCATAACCGACAGGCCGACCGTGTGCCCACATCTTCATTTTCCCGACACAAAATTACGACGCAACGAGCGTCAGACAGTGCGATAATGAAATAAAATAAGTGTTAATACCCATCTAATATATTGTCTATTCGGATAATATAGGTAAATTTGCAGATGGAATGGCTAGAGTGTCATTCCATCTGCAAATTTTTTATAGAGCGTTTTTGCTTTTTTCTTCAACTGGAAATCGCCAAATTTTAAGGATAAGGAGAGAAGCAGTCACAAAACGCTCCATGCGTGCGCTATATCCTCCACCCCACAAAGCGCGGGGCTGATCGATATATCAGCATGGCGTGGGGTGGGCTGCATATTTTATCCAAGGCGTTTGGCGATGCCTCAGTTGTGATATACAGCGACCATCGTCCCACGCTTTTTTTGTATAATCACGACTCATATTGGGATAAAGAGTTGACATCCATTTTATTCAGCTATACGTCAATAACAATATCAACAACTTCCATTTTCACACTTTCCTTGACCTGAACGACACCCGAGACGATCGAAAAACTCCTTTCTGCCGTCACCACTCTCTTTCCATTACTTTTTTGACTGTTGAATACCACTTATTATCACAAAACCCAACTTAATGGACAAATTAAAATCCCTTATTGTAACCCTTACACTTCTCGCGCCGACAGCCATATCCGCACGAAACTACAGTGTCGAGGAAGCCAGAGATATTGCAACCTCTTTCATTAAAAAAGACAATTTGAGCAGAAGTNCAGCATCGACCAAAACTAAACTAACTCTCGCAACTCAAGGCGGAAGCAGATCCACAGCAGCCGAATACTATATCTTTAATGTCTCCGATGACAACGGATATGTCATCGTCAGCGGTGACGACCGTTTCAATGAAATCCTCGGCTATGCGGATTCCGGCAACTACGAATCAGCAAAATCCAATGCCGCTTTCGACTTCTGGCTCAGCTGTATGAAACAAGAAATGTCTGCCATACCAGACAAAAAGAATACCGATACCCATCTTAGCCGCGGATCGCTTGTGATGACGGAGGTCGCTCCGCTGCTTACCACCACTTGGGGGCAGAATGCACCCTATAACAATGACTGTTGGGTCGGATCTTACCGCCCGACAATCGGCTACGAATCGCAACACGCTCCGACAGGATGCGTCGCTACCGCGATGGCTCAAGTCATGAATTACCATAAATGGCCACAGAGTTACAATGATTTTGAGTACAAGTGGGATCTGATGCTCCCGTCCTACGACGGTTCTGAATCCGCTGAATCTATCGACCAAGTGGCAAAGCTGATGAGTCACTGCGGAAAATCAGTCAATATGACCTACGGTTCGTCGGCAAGCGGTGCATCCGACATCCTTATCCTCTCCGCACTCGTCAAAGACTTCGGCTACGACAGCGAAAAAATCCAGAGACTCAATCGTAACTCCTACGGCTACGAACAAATCCACTCAATTCTGAATACCGAACTGAAAGAGGGACGCCCCGTAATTGTCGGCGGAGACTATCCGGGAATTAGCATGGGACATGAATTCATCTTCGACGGCTGTACTTCCGACGGCTTTTTCCATGTCAACTGGGGATGGAGTGGCTATCTCGACGGATATTTCCGTCTGACTTCACTCCGTCCGGAGGACTACGGAACAGGTGGCACACAGGAGGGTTACAGCTTCAATGTCTCCCTGTTCGTAGGCATCCAGCCTCAAAAGAATATCGTTGACGAAGTTTCATTACTCCCCAAAATCGTGGCTTCCGGTGATTTACTCTGGGTTTATGAAGAGGGACGCGACACTGTGACGACAAAATATTACTCATATATGGAGCCATACTTCAAGACTGAAAACGGTTTGCCACACAACGGTTTCACCAATGTAGGTGCCGCCTCCTTCATAGGCTACGATGATATCATACAGACCAAATGGACCAATCTCTCAACCGGCGAAGTCACAATCAAAGGCGGAAAATATTTTGTAAGAGGCATAAAGTCGGGATATTATACTGAAGATATATCTTTTTTCAATAATGGATTCAGCATTGATCTGCGTCCGGATGAAAAATATGAGGTTTCACTCGTCTATCATCTTTCAAACGATGCGGAAGGAGTCTATCACGATGTAGAATTCGATACCGGCCGTCGTTCTTCCGTCATCGTTGAACGATTCGGTGACAGTCTGAGATACATCTATCCCAAGACTCCGGTACTGCTTAAAGCTGACATCCCCACTCTCTCTGACCGCTTGCAGATAAAGTCCAATCAGAATTTCAGTGTGAATTTCACCAATACGTCCGATACGGAATATATCGGCGCAGTGAAGTGCCTGTTCAAAGATTCCGAGGGCAACATCCTCAATAATCTTACCGACTATGTGATGCTCGACCTTCTTCCCGGTGAGAAAATCACCGAGGACCTTACGCTCTACAATCTCGGCAAAGCCACACCAGGGACATACACCGTCGGTATCTATGACTACTGCAACAATCTCATCAGCGAGGCAAAGACCGTGGAACTATACGAGTATGTGTTAGCCGTTGACGAAACAAATTTCCCCGACCCCGTATTCAGGGACTACATCAGTTCGAAGTATGACCTTGACAATAACGGAATACTCTCGTCCTCCGAACTGAACAAAGCCAATACAATTCAGGTCAATGGCCTCGGTATCGCAGATTTCAAGGGATGTGAACTCCTTCCGAATTTAAGTTTTGTGGAAATCATTCAGGAAAAATGTACGGCAATAGATCTCAGCACCTGCGGTCCGTTCAACTATCTTTCCATTCAGGATACACCCCTTGAGACAATCACACTCGGCAACCGAAAGGAGCTGATGTACTTCACCATCTACAATACCGCCCTGAAAGAAATTGATCTTACGGGATGCCCCAAGGTCACAAGCCCATACTTAGTGCGGAATAAGCTTGAGAAACTCCTGATCCGTGGACTTTCCAACATCCAATCTATCTCATGTGGCGAAAATAATCTCACGGAACTTGATCTGACCGGACTTACCAAACTAACCCAGTTGAAATGTTCGTCAAACAATCTGACAACTATTGATCTGACTGCCCACACCAATCTGACTGCTCTTGAGGTTGCCAAAAATAAATTCTCAGGCAAATTTGACATGTCGAATTTCAATCAACTCAAATCCCTGAGCGTATGGGGCAATGAAATCACCGAACTGGTTCTCGGTGATCATCCGGATCTCAAGTCCTTAGATGCTTCCGACAACAAACTGACCGGCAAAATTGATGTCAGTGGCTACGGCCTACTCGAATCTTGTGATGTCAGCAACAATAATCTTGATGAATTCATTTTAAGTGAGAAAAACAAAGCGATCACTTATCTCAGATTATCGAACAACCGACTGAAAGGACTCCTTGACGTGACATCACTCGAAAATCTCGAAAACCTGTATGCTGAAAACAACTCACTTGAAGAAGTCTTATTAAAAAAGCACGCTAATCTCAAAAACATCTCACTATCCAATAATAAGCTGACCGGCAAGATAGATTTAAGTTCCTGTACCAAGCTCTCGTCAATCTACGCTTACAACAATGAACTTTCCGAGCTCGTGTTTGGCAGCCATCCGGATCTGGAAACCATCAGCGTGAGCAACAACCGGCTTGAAGGTCAAATCGATCTATCACACTGTCCCGTCATCCGGAAACTCTACTTGGACAACAATCAACTTCAGGAAATCATCTTGACCAACCATCCCGAACTGGAAATACTTTACATGGATATGAACCCGCTAATCGCAGGCACACTCGACATATCCGGCTCGCCGAAACTTCAAAGTCTCCACGCATCCGGCAGCAATATTGCCTACTTCAAATATGCCCAGCATCCATATCTCAAGACAATCTACATTGACAACAATTGCCTGACCCACTTCCATGTGGAAGATTTTGAGGCCCTGATCTCAAATTCACATCATGGACAGAAAGCCAATCTCACCATCGGGACACCAAACCTCAATCTCAAGACCATTTCTTCGACAGGTTTTGACCCTAAACGCGCATCCGATTGGTGGATCTATTGGAATGACGGGACTGAATCGAAACATCAGGAAGCTTCGACCATCAACGATGTCCTCATAATTCCAGAGGAAGCCGGACGAGAAGTCACACTCGAATATAAGTACCTGACCGATGTGACCACAAACCGCAAGACTAACTTCACNATCAATCTGACACGTGAAGGCATCACGGCAATCGACGACATCACGGCCGACTCAACCGATGAAATCACCGTCGAAGGTAACACTATCCACACCGCCTCCGACTGCATGAAGGAGATCTTCAACATCAGCGGCCAGTGTATCTATCGTGGTACTGACGAATCAATCAGCATTGACGGCGGACGCGGCATCTATCTCATCCGCATCGCCGGGAAAACCTTCAAGGTGATAATTTGATTCTTTCAGTCCTACGGCCTCATTCCACCCGGACATTTCAACTACCCCGCCTCCATCCGTCACATGACCCTATGACGGATGGGGGCGGGATTTTTCATTATAATTCCTTTTTGTTTGGATTAAAGGATTAATAACATTTCTTATGCCAATTTATCCAAATATTCTCCGTACTTTTGCAAATAATAGGGGCAGTATATCCTGACGTGTGCAAAGCATACTCGGACTATACCTGAGACCGCCACACGGCGTGTGGATAAAGCGTCACATAAGCCCCGGCTCCTCATACACATCTCTCCGATATCCTCCGACATATCGGGGATTGCAGATGGCCTGTATAATCTGCCCAATCCCCGACCGCCTTCTTTTGAAATAAAAAAGAAACAACATAAATGACTAGTAAATGGAATTACAGTCCCCTTACATCCGACGAACAAGAAGTGGAGTCCGGCCTTGCGAAACGCTATGCCGGAGTGCCGCCTATTAGCGAGCTGCTGGTGCAACGGGGCATTTCCTCTGTCGAGGAGGCGGAAAAATTCTTCCATCCCTCACTNAAGGACATGCACGACCCGTTCATGATGCCGGACATGGATAAAGCCGTCAACAGGCTGAACCGTGCCATGGGAGCAAAGGAGCAGATAATTGTCTATGGCGATTATGATGTCGATGGCACTACTGCCGTCGCTCTCGTCTATAAATATCTGCGTAATTTCTACTCCCATATCGACTACCTCATCCCGACTCGCAACGAGGACGGATACGGCATCTCGAAAGCCACCATCGACGCGGCCGCCGAACAAGGGGTCAAACTCTTCATCATACTTGATTGCGGAATCAAGGCGACCGAAGAGATCGAATATGCCCGGACTCTGGGCATCGACTTTATAATCTGTGACCATCACGTGCCCGACGAGACTCTACCGCCGGCGGTGGCCATACTGAATCCCAAACTCGAAGGGAGTCCCTACCCGTGCCCTCACTTGTCGGGCTGCGGCGTGGGCTATAAGTTCATGCAGGCCTTCGCCATGTCCAACGGTCTCGGAAGTGCTGAACTGGAAGGTATGCTCGACCTCGTGGCTGTCTCCATCGCGGCTGATATCGTGCCGATGGTGGGAGAGAACCGCATAATGGCCTATCATGGCCTTAAACGGCTCAATTCCAATCCCAACATGGGATTGCGGGCCATAATCCGTATATGCGGACTCTCAGGACGCGAGATCACCATAAGCGACGTCATCTTCAAGATCGGGCCTCGCATCAATGCATCCGGACGTATGCAGAGCGGCAAAGAGGCGGTGGATCTTCTCGTGGCGCGCGACGTCATGGATGCCTACAACCGTGCCAAGGAGATCGACCGCTACAATCAGGACCGCAAGGAGCTTGACAAGCAGATCACTGACGAGGCCAACGCGATCCTTGAGGAACATCGCGAGACGCTCTCCGACAAAAAGTCGATAGTCATCTACAACAAGAACTGGCACAAAGGCATCATCGGAATCGTCGCATCNCGTCTGACNGAGCTTTACTATAAGCCTTCGGTCGTCCTGACCTTCTCAAACGGCTTAGCTACCGGCTCATCGCGTTCGGTGCAGGGATTCGACGTGTATCGTGCCGTCGAATCGGTGCGTGACCTACTCGAAAACTTCGGAGGACACACCTACGCCGTAGGCCTCTCGCTNAAAGAGGANAACATCCCGGAATTCACACGCCGTTTCGAGCAGTTTGTCGCCGANAATATNCGTCCTGATCAGCTCACACCGCAGCTCGATATCGANGCCTACCTCACATTCTCGGAGATCACTCCTGANTTCCTCGGACTGCTGCGTCTCTTCAATCCATTNGGACCGGGCAATAACAAACCGGTGTTCTGCACCCGCGGAGTCACCGATTTCGGCACGTCAAAACTCGTGGGNCGTCACAACGAACACATCAAGCTCGATCTTGTCGATCCGACATGCGGCAAGGTAATGAACGGCATTGTGTTCAACAGTGCCGAGCACTTTGACCACATTCACTCCGGCAAACCGTTCAGCATCTGCTACACCATTGAGGAGAACAAGCATAAAGGAGGNTCGGCAATCCAGCTNTTCGTCAAGGCGATCCATCTCGAATAGGCCGGTCATTAATCCGATGNCAGACCCGACAGTCCATTCCACTCTCCGACGATGCCACAGAGCGTACTGAAAACATACTGGGGCTACGACGCNTTCCGTCCGCTGCAGCGCGAGATAATCGATTCNGTGCTTGCAGGCCACGACACTCTCGGACTCCTTCCGACCGGAGGCGGNAAGTCCATCACATTTCAGGTCCCGGCACTACTGTTGCCGGGACTTACCATTGTCGTGACGCCGCTTATATCCCTGATGAAGGATCAGGTGGATAATCTCCGCGAACGCGACATCCGTGCCGTTCACTTCCACTCCGGACTCACACGCCGCGAGGCTGAGCTTGGTCTGACCAGATGCCGGCTCGGAAAGGCAAAACTNGCCTACGTNTCGCCCGAACGTCTCCAGAACGACAATTTCATGGCCGAGTTGCGCACCATGAAGATAAGCCTGATCGTGGTGGATGAAGCCCACTGTATCTCCCAATGGGGCTATGATTTCCGGCCGTCATATCTGAAAGTCGTACGTCTGCGTGAGATCGTCGGTTATAACGTACCCGTCCTTGCCCTNACTGCCTCGGCCACTCCCGAAGTCACCGCCGACATCATGCGCGAGCTTCACTTTTCCGAACCNAAAGTGTTNGCACGCTCATTCTCACGCGACAACCTGTCGTANATCGTNCGCTATACCGACTTCAAAGANGAAGTGCTCTTGCGCGTGCTCCGTGCCACGACGGGATGCGCCATAGTNTATGTCCGTTCGCGCCGCCGATGCCNTGAGATCGCACAGATGCTACTCCGCGAGGGGATCAGTGCCGACTACTATCATGCAGGTCTCGATCCGGAAGAGAAGGAATTGAGGCAGAACGCTTGGAAAAATGACCTTGTACGCGTGATCGTCGCTACAAATGCGTTCGGAATGGGCATTGACAAACCGGACGTGCGCACCGTGATCCATCATGACCTCCCTTCGTCACTCGAAGAATACTATCAGGANGCAGGACGTGCCGGGCGCGACGGACGTGAGTCATTTGCAGTAGTGATAGCCTCGCAGCGCGACAAAGCCTCNCTCTCGCGCCGTCTCAGCGAGAGCTTCCCCGAAAAGGACTTTATCAGGCGTGTCTATGAGCTTACCGGAAATTTCCTCGACGTGGCCGTCGGCGANGGTTACGGACAGNTCTTTGAATTCAGTCTCGAACAGTTCTGCCGCACATATTCACTGCCACCCGCGCCTACAAGGAGTGCCCTGCATATCCTGACACGAGCCGGCTATCTGGAATATATCGAGGAAACGACCTCATCGTCACGCATGATGGTGATAATGAAAAAAGATGAGCTCTATGACCTTGACCTCACNCCTGAAGCCGAAGATGTGTTCCAGTGCATACTACGCACCTACACAGGGCTNTTTGCCGACTATGTGCGCATAAGCGAGATCACCATAGCCCGCTCCACAATGCTGTCGTCCGAACAGGTCTATCAGGCTCTCCTCTACCTCGGCCGCATACATGCCATACACTATATCCCGCGNCGCACCACACCTTACATATANTACACCACCTCACGCGAACTGCCTAAACATATCGTGATCCCGACAGAAGTTTATGAGCGACAGCGCGAGAGAATGGCAAGGAGACTCGATGCCATGAAAGAATTTGTCTTTTCATCGTCGCAATGCAGGGTCANAGGTATGCTNCGCTACTTCGGNGAGGAAGAGGCTTCCGATTGTGGCAAATGCGATGTCTGCCGCTCACGNCTGAAAGCAGCCTCCCGCTCTTCATCCGCTGANGATGACGANCTCCGTAAAAGCATCCTNTACCGTGCGACGCAACCGGGAGGTGCGGAAGTCGGAAGTCTTCTCACAGACTTGCGTGGAGACCGCGAAAAGATCATAGCTATCATCCGTGAGCTTGCCGATACAGGCCATATCAACCTCACAGGTCAGAGAATAACGGCTCAGCCGNAATNNGCCGCCTACCCTACANGACGCTTACAGNCTCTGACCGCTACTTNCCTCAGGCATGACGGTCAACAATCACAANATAAACGATCACTCCTTCCAACTCTTCTGTATATNCCATGCGCTATNCNCGNCACATTANTCTCACAATACTGTTCTTTGTTCTGATCTTTCAGACATCGGTCACAACTTACGGATCATCCGTCGGATGGCTTCCGGAGCTGAACCAAAAGCCTGCCAAGGTAAAGGTCATTAACGACTCCAAAGAACCCTCGGCGACTCTGGAGATAGCTGTCAATGAGTTGCGTCGCCATTGGAAAGGAGGAGCTGTCACTATCCATAACNGCCATTGCTCCGACGGNCTGAAACAAAACGGCTNCCGGATAAAGCGTAATGGTAAAAAAGCTNACATCTATGCTGCCGATGATCTTGGTGTGCTCTATGGTGTCTATGCCCTCTTGCGTCAACCGGCCAGCATGAAAAAGTANGATCTGACCGANANTCCTTTCTATGATCTGCGTCTCCTGAACCACTGGGATAATCTCGACGGCAGTNTCGAACGCGGCTATGCCGGTAAATCNCTCTGGAACTGGGATGAGCTTCCNTCNGTCCTTTCACCACGCTACGAAGAATATGCGCGCGCCAATGCCGCCATCGGTATTAACGGAGTGGTAATCAACAATGTNAATGCCTCTCCCAAAATCCTTACCGAGGAGTATCTTCTGAAGGTTGCAGCNCTTGCCGACCTCTTTCGGCCATACGGAATAAAGGTATATCTGTCGGTCAATTTTGCCTCNCCAATGGTGCTTGACGGTCTTCCGACAGCCGATCCGCTCGACCGCAGGGTCATAAGATGGTGGAACGACAAAGCCGAAGAAATCCATAACCTCATCCCCGATTTCGGTGGTTTCCTCGTGAAAGCCAATTCGGAAGGACAGCCCGGCCCTATGGATTTCGGACGTAGTCATGCCGACGGTGCAAATATGCTTGCAAAAGCACTCGGAATCTATGGNGGGATCGTGATGTGGCGTGCGTTTGTATATTCACCTNCCGANGCCGACCGTGCAAAACAGGCTTATCTTGAATTTCAACCGCTTGACGGACAGCTTGAACCCAACGTGATCATTCAGATAAAGAANGGTCCNGTCGATTTTCAACCGCGTGAACCCNACTCGCCCCTTTTCGGNGCGATGCCGCAGACTGATGAGATGGTGGAGTTTCAGATAACACAGGAATATCTCGGCCATGCCAATCACCTTGCNTTCCTCGCACCGATGTGGACCGAATTTTTCGATTATGTAAAGCCCGNATCCATCAAGGCCGTGGCAGGTGTGGCGAATATCGGCGATGATGCAAACTGGACNGGAAATCCTCTCGCACAGGCCAACTGGTATGCCTTCGGCCGTCTTGCATGGAATCCGTATTTGTCNGCAGACAGTATCGCCGATGAATGGCTGTCCGAAACGCTTGTCAACAAGGCGACCGTCCCCACCGGTATCTATAACTCGCTAAAGGATATGCTGANTTCAAGCCGCGAGGCAGTNGTTGACTATATGATGCCTCTCGGCCTNCACCATCTGTTTGCCTTCGGCCATCACTATGGACCTGAACCTTGGTGTGATGTCAAAGGCGCACGTCCCGACTGGCTTCCCAAATACTATCACCGTGCCGACAGCGCGGGTCTTGGCTTCGACCGGTCGCCGGGAGGTAGTAATGCTGTCNGTCAATATCCGGCANCGTTGCGTCAGCGGTTAGCTTCAATGGATAGCTGTCCGGAAGAGTTTATCCTATGGTTTCACCACGTGNCTTGGGATCACCGCATGAAGTCGGGCAATACACTGTGGGANGAGCTGTGTAAGGCATATCAGCGCGGTGTCGATAAGGTCGCTTCATATCAACCTGTCTGGGAATCGGCACNTCCNTACGTGGATGCGACCATCCATGCAGACGTGAGCCGCAGACTGGAGACACAANTACGCGATGCACGCTGGTGGCGTGACGCCTGTCTGCAATACTTCGCACAATTCTCCGGTATGGAAATTCCTTCAGAGATCGCTGTCACGATGACNCCNCTTGAGGATCTGAAGAAAATCAAACTCCCCATCACCAACCACGAATCCCCCTCCCCGGCTCTNCTCGANANCCTNCGCCCGTGAGGTAAATGAGTCATCAAGCAGGATTATTCCAATCNGTTTGTGGCTNTGTCAGNATTAACCTTCAATATTCNCACTCCCCCTTTATTGGGGAGCATCCGGATCAATAGATCGCAGAGGCGACCCGGCGGACTGAATCNGAGGCCATGAGGGTGTAAAAGTGGATNCTTGGCACTCCATGCGACATCAGATCCCGNCATTGATNGATNCACCATTCGACNCCGACTTCCTTCACCTCATCATCGGAAGTGCATTTACGCAGTTCTGCCGCAAAGGGTTCGGGTATGTCGGAGCGGAACACNCGCGGAAGCACATTGAGCTGGTTGCGGAACACTACCGGTTTTATTCCCGGAATAATAGGAACGGTGATACCGGCCTCACGGCAACGTTCAACGAATGAATAGTATTTCTCNTTGTCGAAAAACATCTGTGTCACCAGATAGTCAGCTCCGGCTTCCACNTTCTGACGGGCATAATAGAGATCCGATTCCATATTCGGAGCCTCCTCGTGTTTCTCCGGATAGCAGGCCATNCCATAGCTGAACGGAGTGGCNTTAGCCTCGAAAGTCTCNCCGTCGGCATAGATGCCACGATTGAAATCATTGACCTGCGNCTGCAGATCGGTAGCATGAAGATTNACCTTTGAGGGATCGGCAGTCTTCTCCGGTCCTTTGGAATCGCCACGGAGCAGCAGGAGGTCNTGCACACCAAGGAAATTGAGGTCAATCAGGGCATATTCAGTCTCATCACGTGTAAAACCCTTACATATAATGTGGGGGACTGCAGTAANACCATATTTATTCTGAATTGCCGACGCTATGGCCACCGAGCCGGGGCGTTTACGCATCTTCTGCGGGCGATAGCTACCGTCGGGCATCTCCTTGAAGATCATTTCACTACGGTGAGAGGTGATATTGATGTACTTGGGATCAAATTCACGCAATTTGTCTATGATATTATAGACTTTTTCAATACTGTTGCCTTTTAGCGGCGGAAGGATNTCAAAAGANAANGCNGTCGAACCGGGACGCGCAGTGAGATGATCAATTACTCTCATGACATTTATAAATTTATATTCTGACGTTAATTGCTCTTTGGTTTATTTAGNAGGAGACTCCGAGAGCCGATCAAGATACACCACTGCTTCAGGTCCAAGATTGAATATCAGATCAAGTACGGACAGGCCGGAGATAAAACCGAGCTTATCCTCCCTCACCTGCCAGTAGGGAGGCAAATCATCGTAANCCACAGCGCNGTNATCNGGNCGNNCGGGAAGCATCTCACCTCCGCTTGCTTCATCAAGNNTNCCATCCTGCGCGGACACAACCGGAGCAGGAAGCAGCAGTTTAGNGCGAATCCATCCGTCCCAAGCATCAGAAAGATCACGCANCAACGGGAAACGCTCCTCAACGCCGNATGTAAGCATCGGCAGAAGCGCATCGANGTAATANTCAAAGAACGGTGTACGGCCGTAGGCACTTTCAAGAGCNACACGGTGGACATCCCACCATTTTCCATGATCGGAAATGCGCACATCTCCCCACGAGCAACGACTGCTCTCAGGTTTTGCTATCGGCACGGTAAGTTCGAGACGGCCACGGGTATCGGCTATGGCAAAACGGTGTGTATCCTTGAAACGCTTGTCAAAACGTCTGNCCCAGTCAATGGANGTAGCACCCGCCGAGCGCACACGCAGATAGTGGGCCACCGATCCGCAAAAGACCGGAGGNAACACCACAATATCTTCAGTCAGAGAAATTTCCACCGGATAAGCCTTTAANNNTACACCATATCAATACTCATCCACATTAGCCTTGCGGAAGATTCTGTTCCAGCGGATGCCCCCGTTAAAGATGGAATGATCCTTATCGAAGGANATGAGCACACGTTCAGGACNACCCACGATGTGATCCTCCGGCACAAAACCCCAGTAACGGGAGTCGAGAGAGTTATCNCGGTTATCACCCATCATGAAATAGTAGTCCATCTTGAACGTATAGGTATCTTGCGGCTCACCGTTGATCCACAGTTTACCGTCGCGGTATTCGGCATCGGAATTACCCTCATAGTCCTTGATGACGCGACCGTAGATCTGCCATGCACGCGGCCCCATGACCAGACGCGCACCNTTTTTNGGAATCCACAGCTCGCCGTAGTCCGACCGCGTCCAGTCAAGACTCACGACATCGGGGAACAGTGGTTCACCCTTAGGTGCNGGCATCTTCATCACCTTGGCNATATCAGGGTCTGACTCAAGGGCCTTGACCATTGCAGGGGTGAGGGGTGATGCATAGATCGAGGGGACTGAACCGTCAGGGTTGACCGTGAATCCGAGCGAACGAAGTCCGGGNGTNTCCTCCTGACTGACCGGCACTTCATGACGGTCATCGACAGAGATTCCGAGCTCCTCCCAGTCTGCTTCGGTCATCGAACCATTCTTCACCTGAAAATAGTAGTTGTACTGNACATTTTCAGGCTGCTTTATAGGNTCACCGTTGATATANATGACCCCATCNACAATCTTGATACGCTCACCGGGCAGACCGACTGCACGCTTGACGTAATTCTCACGCCGGTCAACAGGACGGTAGATCACCTCGCCGAAAGTCTGGGGATTATTGTAGATGGCATCACGGCCATACATTTTGACAAGAGTATAGTAGTCGGGATTCTGCACCTTCACGGCCACCGTATCACCCGCAGGGAAATTGAACACGACAATATCGCCACGCTGCACCTCACCCAGACCTTTAAGACGCTTGTAGCTCCACTGGGGAGATTCGAGGTAGGACTTGGTATTGATGATGGGGAAGGTATTCTGCACGAGCGGGAAATGGACCGGAGTCATGGGGACACGGGGNCCGTAGGCCATCTTGTTTACCCAAAGATAGTCGCCGACAAGAAGNGACTTTTCCAGCGATGACGACGGGATCTGATAGTTCTGTCCGATNAAAGTAAAGACNAAATAGACGAGGATAAGGGCATAGACAATAGCATCCACCCAACTCATGACNGCACGCACGGTAGCGTTTTTCGACTTCTTCCACCATGTCAGAGGTATATAGCCCGTGATGTAGATATCGAAAAGGAGAAACCAGAAAAGGGCCACCCACCAGCTTCCGAGCCATGCCACCCAGATGAAAAAGATGAGCGATACGAGACCGAAACGTATCCAGCGTGTGGGACGGTTATCTTTCACGCGGCGGATGAAATCCTCGGTGAAACTTTTTGACTCCTGTTGCGGAGAGGTAGTTGTTGACATTTACGGAGAAGGGGNGAATATTTTTAAATTTTTGCTTTNGCTATGCTTCGGGCCATACCGATGGCCGAAACCGTNTTGTATAAAAAATCGGTTAAGATATTCAGAGAAGTTCCGACATCATTTCCTCGATGGTGAATATGCCTTTCTTACCGGCGATCCACTCGGCGGCCATGACAGCTCCGAGAGCGAAGCCGTCGCGGCTCTTGGCACGATGCGTGATCGAGATGCAATCGACAGGTGAATCCCAATCGATGGTGTGCGTACCGGGCACTTCACCTTCGCGCATACTCAACACCGGAAGAGCGTCTGACGCAATTTCAGGAGCATCGACCNTCGCGGCCAGTTCCTGCGGAGTCATCGAAGCATTGGTCTCATCGATCCATACCATACCCTCGTCGGCCCAAGAGTTGACGCGCTCGTTCTCNGCAATGATACCCTCGGCAAGAGTGATGGCCGTGCCTGACGGATGGTCAAGCTTATGCACATGNTGAGTCTCGTAGAGATGCGGCTTGTACTGGGGAAGATGGCTCATGAGCGAGGCCAGCTTACGGTTGATTATGTTGAAAATATTGACTCCGATGGAGAAATTGCTTGACGCGAGGAGTGCACCNCCTGNATCCANGACACTCTTCTCCACCTCGTCACGGCGTGAAGCCCAGCCTGTGGAGCCACAGATGACGGGCACACCGGCAGCGGCGGCGCGCATCACATTGTCAGGAGCAGTGGAGGGNGTGGTGAATTCAATGGCGGCATCGGCTGTAGCGAAAGCCTCGCCTTCTATATCGGCGGAGTTATGGAGATCGATTATCGAAACTATCTCATGGCCGCGTTCGCGGGCTATGCGTTCGATGGCGTGACCCATCTTTCCGTAACCTATCAGAGCTATTTTCATAACTTTATTTAGAGTATTAGTTCAGTATATTGTGCAAAATTACAAAAAAATCCATTTATTTTGTAGGGATAGACTAAAATCCGTATATTTGCAGTAGGGAAGCCGGTGTCATTTTTCACAATGTCCGGATCTTTATATCTCCCCTTCTTTCGTTTCCAATTTCAGAAAAAACACAGTATCTAAGTAAAAAAGATTACACAAGGTCATGCATCAGATTTCCATCAGGGAGTCAATGAAGCAGATCATAGAGGCAGAGGCCCATGCTCTTCAAGCGATTCCGTACAGCGACGCCTATGAAAAGGCCGTCGGACTGATAATCGAGCATGTACATCGTCGCGGTGGGAAACTCGTTGCCTCAGGCATGGGCAAAGCGGGGCAGATAGCCCTGAACATAGCCACTAAATTCTCCTCGACGGGTACGCCCGCCGTCAGCATTCATCCATCGGAGGCACAGCACGGCGACATCGGCATGCTCCAGCCGAACGACATCATGCTCCTCGTCTCAAACTCCGGTCATACCGCCGAAGTGGTCGAGCTNGGAGCTATAGCCAAGCGACTTTACCCGGAAATTCCGATAATCGTCCTGACAGGCGATGACAAAAGTGAACTTCCGCGCATGGCAGACGTTACACTTTTGACCGGTGGACCTGACGAAGTCTGTCCGCTCGGTCTGACCCCTACCACTTCGACCACGGTCATGAGCGTCATCGGNGACGTGCTTGTGGCCTCGGTNACACGATTAACAGACTTTACAGCCGAGGAGTATGCCAAACGACATCAGGGNGGCTCTCTCGGATACAAATCACGAAAGGAAGCAGATATATGAACAAGGCTATCTACATCGGAGAACTGGCACTCAGCGTCTCGCTGTGTGCCGATGGCCATGCCGAGACCGGCGTGGGAGACTGGGCTGTNAACGCAGCCGTGATCGACGGACGCATGGAACTCCCGACCATCTGGGTCGGAGAAGCTGCGGCCGGAACAGTCGGTGANCATATCCTGAAATATCTTCAGGAGGCAAATGTCGGCACGGAATCNATCGACCGCTTCACCGAAGGTGTGAGTCCGGTAAGAGTNTTTGCCGGCGATGACTCCTCGACCACAGTCGATCACAGCAAATATCCGGCCGAACCGATGAATGCCATCTGGCCCCGGATCGACGAGGGTGATATTATTATCTACGGCTCTTACATGGCTCTTGAGACCCGCAATCACGCCCGTATGATCGACTTCCTGAAATATGCGAAGGCACGCAAGGCCTATCTCGTATATCTNCCCTATTTTGAATCNCATCAGGTGCCGCGTATCACCCGTGTGATGCCTTCTGTGTTCGACTGTCTCGAACTCGCCGACCTCGTCGTGGGACGTGATGCCGATATCCGTGCCATCTTCCCGACAGGAAGCATGGATGGTGTNTTCAAGGATCACATCCTCTTTTACTGCCGTCGTTTCCTCCACATAGATCCCGCAACCAAAGTGATGCGCTTCTTCGAGGGNGATCAGTCGTGGACACGCCAATGTCATCCTACCACGAATACCGAATTTCAATGGAGTGCGGGCGCACTCGCAGGTATCGTCCGCGCGCTCACCGAAGGAAAGCGCGATGCTGACGACATCATGGCTTACGGCAATGAGACCGCTCANAGCGANCTGGCCACGACCATCAGCCATCCCTGCATAAAATAATATCAGTCCCCGCTACGCACTATCCGACGGATCAACANCATCCCCCAACCCATTTCCCCCAACCCCGAAGCATCTAAATGAAAGCTATCTCGCTCGAAGGTCTGTTTGCAAAACCGACCACCGACATATCCTCGCTCCGCACCCTGATNAAGCGCAACCGTTCCATGTCGGAACTCCGTCACGCCATAGGTGAGGTGGAGTTTGACACTGCCTACGATTTTCTGCGCACGACAGCCATCGAGATGGTCGAACGTGGGGAAATCGACAAGGCGATACAAGATGTTGAGGAAATCGACGCGCTGATCACACGTTCGGGNGAGGAGGATCATGCTCTGCTTGACATCCATGCAGCCCTNCTNCAGATANTGACCGCTCTCTTTATCGAGAAGGAGGACACAGAAGCTGCGACANCAACCGCAGCCTCGGTGCTGACCCTGCTCTCGCAGGAAGCCAAGCGCAAGGATGAACCCTTTCTGCAGATACTCGGCGCGTTGCTCTACGACATAGCATTNCTCCATACCCAACGCAAGGAATACAAGCAGGCAGAACGCGAACTGTCNAAGGCTCTGAAAATATTCGAACGTCTCGCCAAGAGCAATCCNGAACGATACGCCTCACTCCACGTGATGGCTCTCAACGCGGCGACGGCCACTTACCGTAACCGCGTGAAGCAGGCCGAACTCCTCGCGCACTATCAGGTNGCCACTTCAACCTATCTGCAAGAGGTCAACGCAGGCGTAAGCGAGGCCACAGGCCGACTGGTAGATTCCATNAAGGCNGAAGGCGATACCCTCGCACAGATGGGACGCCACCGCGAAGCGATGCAGTACTATACCCGCGCACTGAAATATCTGACCAAGATCGAACCNGACTTCACCCTGCGNCAGCTGCAGCTGTCCATATCGCTCGGAGAGGCTATGCTGCGTGTCAGTGCCATGAAGGAAAAGGGTATCCATCTGCTCAACACCATGCTCCATAAAGCCACTAAGATCAACGCGACCGAGGAGCACCGCAGAATTGTGGATATACTGTTCAACGCCCGCAGCTCATCGCTCGACATACTCGCCATCTGGCACAAGATATTCCCGAAATAAATTAAAGAAATAACCTTAAACTANAATAATGTCACAATACAACCCACAGAGTGCTCTCCCCGAANTTGAAAATGTAAGAATCGCCATCGCTACCGCAGAATGGAACACACACATCACAGGTGCGCTCCGTGACGATGCCGTAAAGATGCTTAAAGACTACGGTCTGACNGACGATGATATCGCTACCGTGGATGTCCCCGGTGCNGTCGAGCTTACTTTCGCTGCATCGAAACTCATNGAGTCGGGCAATTTCGATGCTGTAATCGTGATCGGATGTGTGATCAAGGGTGANACTCCNCATTTCGANTACGTGTGTCANAGCGTCACTCAGGGAATCACACAGCTCAACGCCGATTGCGACATTCCTGTGATATTCGGTGTGCTCACTGTCAACGAGGAGCAGCAGGCTCTTGACCGTGTCGCAGGAGGCAAAGGCAAGGAATTTGCCGAGACGGCTCTGAAGATGGTGGCTTTCAACCGTATTGCCGACGATCTCTAAGCTCCTGTCTTTCCATCTTACAACCAACCATTCTTACCCTCCAACCCATCCCCCACTCCTGACGCAAAAATGGAGCGACTGATGCAATACGTGTGGCAACATCGGCTGCTTGTGCAGACTGATCTCGTCACTGTGGATGGCCGCAGGGTATCAGTCATAGACCCCGGTCGGCTCAATACCGACGCGGGGCCTGATTTTTTCAATGCCAAGGTAAAGATCGGCGATAATCTCTGGGTCGGTGACGTGGAGATTCATGTCCGCGCAAGCGACTGGCACCGTCATCGCCACGACGNTGACCGGGCTTANGATTCAGTGGTGCTCCACGTCGTGGATAAGGACGACACGCAGATCTGCCGCAGTAACGGCGAGGTGATCCCCCAGATGCGCATGGCCTGCTCGCCGGAATTTCATTGCCGTTATCATGAGCTCGTGGATAGGGCCGACATTGACCTGCCATGCGCGCGGGAGATTCCGGGGCTGTCAAGTCTCCATCTGACTGACTGGCTTACCTCTCTTGCCTACGAACGCCTCTATGCCAAGGCNGGNCATATCGAAGATCTGCTGAAACAATATGCGGGCGACTGGGAACAGACTTGCTACGTGATTCTTGCCCGTGCCCTCGGTTTCAGCACCAATTCCGAACCGATGGAGCGTCTGGCCATGTCGCTCCCGCTGCATTTCCTGCGCAAGCACAGCGATTCAGACGTGGCTATCGAGGCTCTGATGTTCGGACAGGGAGGATTTCTTGAGAAAGCACCCAAGGATGACCCTTACGTGGCGACTCTCGATCGTGAACACCGCTTTTTTGCACATAAATTCTCGTTGAAGCCTCTCCAGCCTCTCGGATGGAAGATGGCAAGGATGCGTCCGCACAATTTTCCCCACCGTCGCATAGCCTTACTNGCGCGGCTCGTGGCCTCCGACTCCCGTCTGGTAAGCCGCATAATCAAGTCGGAAGGAGCTGATGCGCTCCGTGNTATATTCAATGAACCTCTNACTGGNTACTGGGCCACGCATTTCACTTTCGGACCGGCCAGCGAACGCAGTTACGAATGTCTGAGCCGTAGTTCGACGGACATTCTTCTGATCAACGTGGCCGCACCGCTCATGATGGCCTACGGAACGCTACATGGCGATGAAGAGTTATGCAGCAGGGCGGTGGATCTGCTGCATGACTTACCGTCGGAGAATAATTCGATAGTGACTCTGTTCGGTTCGGCCGGAATAGGGAGTAAGGACGCTTTCACCTCGCAGGCTCTAATNCATCTGCGACGCAACTATTGCCAACCGCGCAAATGCCTCTANTGCCGCCTTGGCCATCGCCTNCTCGCCGCAAAGGCAAAGAGGTAGGTACAAACCTTTCTCATCCGGAATTAGGAGTGAACTGAACAGGTAAAAATCCTCGCATCTAATAAATTGACTTACAGCAATATCACAATTGTATTTGTAGGGACGCGGCGTGCCGCGTATGCCGAATTGAATACATCAGCCTGAGATAATCAATCTGTTTGAAATACAGGCTATTACTATTTCATTCGGCATACGCGGCACGCCGCGTCCCTACAAATTCAGTGGATGTGAGGGGCTTTTGAGAGTATGGAATCAGATATCTTCCTCGATCGAGAAGTCGTCGGGGAGATCTTCGTCGTCAAAGAGAGAGTCATCGACAGCCTTGATGTCGTCAGCTGTAGGCTCGTCAGAATCTGCCGCTTCCTTTTTGTCACCCTTCTTAGCAGCGTCTTTCTTAGCACCGGGACGTGCTTCCTTACTTTTCAGAGCCTCCATGATCAGANCCTCAAGTTCATCGGCAAGTTCGGGATTATCCTGAATCACACGCTTGGCCGCATCGCGTCCCTGAGCGAGTTTGGAATCATTGTAGGAGAACCATGAACCGCTCTTCTTGATNATNCCGAGTTCCACACCGAGGTCNATGATCTCACCACTGCGCGAGATACCTTCNCCAAACATAATGTCGAATTCAGCACGCTTGAAGGGGGGCGCAACCTTGTTCTTCACGACCTTTACCTTGGTGAGTTTGCCGAGCACGTCGTCACCGTCTTTGATGGCTGTGCTGGGACGGATATCGATACGGACAGANGCATAGAACTTCAGGGCGTTACCNCCGGTCGTTGTCTCCGACGGNCCAAACATCACACCGATCTTCTCGCGGAGCTGATTGATGAAGATACAGGTAGTGTTCGTGCGTGAGATAGTACCGGTGAGCTTACGCATAGCCTGTGACATGAGTCGAGCCTGAACACCGACGTTCTTATCGCCCATATCGCCGTCGATCTCGCTCTTGGGAGTAAGAGCTGCAACGGAGTCGATCACGAGAATGTCAATGGCCGACGAGCGGATGAGCTGCTCGGCTATTTCAAGGGCCTGTTCGCCGTTGTCGGGCTGCGCCATGAGGAGATTATTGACATCCACACCGAGTTTTTCGGCATAGAAACGGTCAAACGCGTGCTCCGCATCGATGATGGCTGCGATACCTCCCGCCTTCTGTGCCTCGGCAATNGCATGGATGGCAAGCGTGGTCTTACCTGACGATTCCGGNCCGTAGATTTCAATGATTCGGCCTTTGGGATAACCACCTACGCCGAGAGCATGATTGAGGCCGATCGAACCGGTAGGGATCACCTCGACATTCTCTATGTTTTCATCGCCGAGCTTCATGATGGCTCCGCGACCGAAACTTTTCTCAATATTTCCGAGAGCTTGCGCAAGGGCGTTGAGTTTGGCCTTTGCGGGATCTGTTTCCTTCTCCTTAGCTCCCTTTATGGTTGCTTCTTTTTTTGCCATATTTATCTTGTTTTATTATTTCCAATTCATCCTTCGCTGCAAAGTTAAGACATGGCATGTGCAACAATCATGCACACGTCAGCTAAACAATGTTAACAGCGGTTTCATTTTTCCGATTGCTAAGTTAGCCATTTATCAGGGAGCAGACAAGGGATTTAAAATAAAATATCATTTTTTTATGTTGCACCGAACCATTTCCAAGGCTAATTCGTTTTATAGACAAAGTATAAAAACTTTTTCCATTGCAAGAAATGTGATAATGATTGGTTTATTATCTAAGCGAGAAGACGATGTGATATCATCTTCTCGTTTGGTTTTTATACCCTTGAATATGGAATACGGAGAAGGGATATAAAAAATCAACGGATAACAAAATAGCAGATTCTCAGCTCCACTCCGGGTCGATGATTGACTTTTAACCATCTACCTGTATGGGACTGAGAATCTGCTATTTTGTTATCCGTTGATTTCAGTGCACCTTCATCGCGGTCTTTACTTATTTATGGGAGTCATTTTCTTGACAATTTCTTCCGGATCGGGGAGATCCAATTCCACACCTTCGGCAGCCATGGTGGCAATTGTTTTATTGGTTTCTGCGAGATCCCTCTTTACCGCTTCATAGATCCAGTCGGGAACACCTAACTTTGCAGCCTCCTCCGCAGAGATATCAATACGGTACTCCTGACCATCAAGTTTAAGGTGAGGATAGAGTGCAAGTGAAGCCTTACGCCGGAGACGCAGTTCATCCTGCTTCTCTTTTGGAAGATCCTTAATAGCGTCTTCGAACTGTTCAGCTTCCGGATCCTCATAAGCCACTATAATCTCTTCACCCGTCTGAGTGTCAGACGTAGGAGTTGCTGACTGCGAACACGCAGCCAAGATAAAAGACAGAGCAAGCACCATCAGTGCCTCAAAATGTTTCNGATACTTCATATTTCTAATAATTAAGTAGATGGTNAAANTTAGTTTATATCATTTTAATATTTCAAACTCCATTTACACACGATAGCAGAGATTATTTTATAAAAGGGATGGCTCTATTATACGGCGGATCTCATCAAGCTGACCGGAAGTAAATTCCGGGCTGTCGATGGCGGCAAGATTGGATTCAAGCTGACGGACTGACGATGCACCGATGATGACCGAGGTCACACGGTGGTCGGCCAAAAGCCACGCTACTGCCATTTGCGCAAGCGTCTGACCGCGCGATGCCGCGATATCGTTGAGCATCCGTGCAGCCTCGACTTTCTCATGAGTGACATCTGTAATTTTAAGGAAGCCATCCTTATTTGCAGCACGGCTATCGGCCGGAATACCGTTGAGGTATTTATCGGTCAACAACCCCTGTGCGAGAGGTGAAAAGCAGATGATTCCGCTCCCCGCCTCTACCGCTACGTCGAAATTCTCCTCAATGGCCTTGCGATCAAACATCGAGGCCCGATACTGGCTCAGAAGACAAGGGACTTTGGCCTCACGGAGTATATCGCAAGCAAGTTTCTGCTGCTCAGGGGGATATTTTGAAATACCTGCATAGAGAGCCTTACCGGAGCGCACAATGTCGATAAGAGCCTGCATGGTTTCCTCGACGGGCGTTACACCATCGTAGCGGTGAGAATAGAACACGTCGAAATAGTCCAGTCCCGTGCGACGCAGACTCGCATCACATGAGGCGATAAGATTCTTGCGCGACGAGCCTGTACCATAGACGCCGGGCCACATATCGTGACCCGCCTTGGAGGAAATAAACATCTCGTCGCGGTGAGCNGCAAGATCCTCACGGAGCACACGTCCGAAAGTCACCTCCGCACTGCCGGGAGGCGGACCGTAGTTGTTGGCGAGATCAAAATGACACACTCCCTTACTGAAAGCGGTAAGGATCATGCGGCGAGACTCNGCATAGTCATTGACCTCACCGAAATTATGCCACAGGCCGAGCGATATTTCAGGCAGAAAGACACCGCTCCGCCCACATTTGCGATATTTCATAAATATTGGTTTAGGGAATAGTTTTTTTATTGACGTGCGCCGGCCAGAAGCGCGATGTCGCGTCCCGACGGAGCCTGATATATGCGCAGACCGAAACGATGCACCGAAGCAAGCACGTGGTCGATGACGGCAGCCTGAAAGTGCTCNTAAGGCTTCCATGATGTCACNGATGTGAAGAGATAGAGTTCGAGAGGTATGCCGTTGGGCGTAGGAGCAAGCTCTCGCACCATATAGACCATCTCCGGACTCGATTTCAGATCGGGAAGCCGTGAGATATAATGCTCCAGATAGCGGCGGAAGACGGTCAGATTGACGTGGCGCATCTCCGGATCAAGATCGCCCCACCACTCCTCCTGACGGAAAGCAGCGATCATCTCGTCCGTGCAGAAATCGACGCTATCCACATCAATGGTCACTGCGCGGTTCACGCGGCGTCCGCGCGAATCNGTCATGCCGCGCCAGTTCTGAAACGATTCGCTGACGAGCGCATAAGGCGGGACAGTGACAATAGTCATGTCGAAATTCTGAACCTTGACGGTCGTCAGACCCACTTCAAGCACAGTTCCGTTGATGTTGCGTGCTGGCACTGTGATCCAGTCACCGGGACGCAACATATCGTTAAGCGTAAGCTGCACACCGGCCACTACTCCCATTATCGAATCCTTGAACACCAACATCAGCACCGTTGCTGCCGCTCCGAGACCGGTCATGACCGTAAGCGGATTCTTGTCGGCAAGAATGGAGATAACGATAATCACACCCACCGACACCGCTATCACCTGAAGCATCTGGCGGATACCCTTGAGTGACGACGTGCGTCCCGATGAGGAGTTCTCCACGAGATCGTAGAGGGCAATCAGGAAGCGGTTGACGAGATGAACCCCGACACAGACGATCAGGATCTTGAACGTAAGGACCGCAACCGTCTGCAACGTTGGATAATANTCAAGCCCCGGAGGGACAGTGGCCTGCATAAGCAGCACGGAGGCGAGTTCGGCGACCACACGGAGGAGACGTTCGTTGAAGAGCACGTCGTCCCATCGCGCTTCGGTGAAACTCACGAGTTTCAACACCGCAGGAATGACATAGCGTGTCAGCATAAAGTAGAGCAGACACGCTATAAGGAATGCGCCACCGGCTATCAGCAAGGTAGCTAAGGCGCGGAGCAGGTCATCGCCCACTCCCCACCTTTGAAATGTTTCAGTGGCCCAAGCGAGGTAACCACTTATCAGCTTAACTTCCACTCGGCACCGTCTTTTGTATCCTTGACTGTGAAACCTATNGCCGCCATGCGGTCACGGATCAGATCGGATGTGGCCCAATCCTTGGCAGCCTTGGCATTGCCACGGATTTCNAGNAGAAGATCGACGGCTTCCTCAAACGGACGCAGAGCTTCGGGATTGTCACCGCTGCCTGTCATTTCGGTGCGCACACCGAGAATATCCACAAGGAAGATGTCGAATACCGCTTTCAGCTCGTCAATGTCGGCCTGCGTAGCCTTTGCATGGCCGTCCTTTACCTGATTGACCAGACGGAGGGCATCGTAGAGGTTGGCGATAACCATAGGAGTATTGAGATCGTCGTCCATAGCCTCATAGCACTTGCGGCGGATTTCGCTCACGTCGATGGTCGATTCGGCCGACGGAGTCAGTTCCTGAAGACGGCGATAGCCTTCGAGCATTCGTCCGAGAGCCTTCTCGGAAGCCTTGAGGGCCTCGTTGGAGAAATCGACCGTCCCTCGGTAATGAGCCTGCAGGATGAAGAAGCGGATGGTCATCGGCGAGTAAGGCTGGTCGAGCAGCGGATGCGTGCCGTTGAAGAACTCATCGAGAGTGATGAAGTTGCCGAGCGACTTGCCCATCTTCTTNCCGTTGATGGTGATCATGTTGTTGTGCATCCAGTAGCGGACAGTTTCATGACCGTTGTGGGCCACTGACTGCGCGATCTCNCATTCNTGATGGGGGAACATGAGATCCATTCCTCCGCCGTGGATATCAAACGTCTCACCGAGGTATTTCTCACCCATCGTCGAGCATTCGAGATGCCAGCCGGGNAATCCTTCGCTCCAAGGCGATGGCCAGTGCATGATGTGCTCAGGGGCAGCTTTCTTCCAAAGAGCGAAATCGGCGGGATGACGCTTCTGATCCTGACCGTCGAGCGTGCGGGTGTTGGCGTAAAGCTCNTCGATATTACGTCCTGAAAGCTTGCCGTAGGGATGCTCCTTGTTGAACTTGGGGACATCAAAATAGACCGAACCGTCCGAGATGTAGGCATANCCGCTGTCAAGGATGCTCTTAATNTACTCGATCTGNTCGATGATATGACCGGACGCGTGAGGCTCGATGGACGGGGGGAGCACATTGAGTGCGTCCATAGCCTTATGGTAGCGGGTGAGATANTGCTGCACCACTTCCATCGGTTCAAGCTGTTCGAGACGCGCCTTCTTGGCGATCTTGTCCTCACCCTCATCGGCATCGTGTTCGAGATGACCCACATCGGTGATGTTGCGCACGTANCGCACCTTGTAGCCGAGATGACGCAGATAGCGGAAAAGAATATCGAAAGTGATAGCCGGACGCGCATGGCCGAGGTGACCGTCGCCATAGACGGTCGGACCGCACACATACATGCCCACTTTTCCCTCGTGGAGCGGCTCGAAAAGCTGCTTGCTGCGCGTCAGGGTGTTGTAGATAGTTAGATTATTGGGAATCATCGTTATATTAATTCATAATTCATAATGCATAATGCATAATTCATAACTGGTGGATACGGTGAAAGTTACGCGTAAGCCTATTATGAATTATGCATTATGNATTATGAATTAAATAAATGAATTATGAACTAAGCTTTAAGCCTTTCCACCCATGATGAAGGGGTTGGGTATCTCGCCGTTACCGCCGTTNGCACCACATGATGAAGGGGTTGGGGATCTCGCCGTTGCCGCCGTTGGTACCACCGGTGTTCACGGGACGTTTGGGACGGATCTCACCGAAAGTCTGCTCGTACTTCTTCACGTTCTCCATGAGTGCGCCGAGAAGATTCTTGGCATTTTCGGGAGTCATGATGATGCGTGACTGCACCTTGGCCTGAGGCATGTTGGGAGCCATGGTGATGAAGTCCATGAAGAACTCGTTGGCACCGTGTGAGATAACGGCAAGGTTAGAGTAGATGCCGCGTGCCACTTCGGGTGAAAGCTCGATCTTTATTTCATTGGGGTTATTGTTGTTGTTAGCCATAAGATTTTAGATTTTTGAGATTATTTTTAATGTTAGTTGATTCTTTTTTCAGTTTGGTTTGGTAGCCGTGTAGATGGTACACGTGCCGAACGTCAGCGGGATATAGCTGCAGCCCGTCAGACCTGCACCACGCATCACCTCACACATATTTTCCCTTTGTGGGACAGCTGCGATCGATTCCGGCAGATAGCTGTAGGCACGCGTATCCTTTGATACCATCCGCCCTACCGTCGGGATGAGATAGCGCGTATATATATCATAGAACGGGCGCACCAGAGCCGAAGGTGGAGTAGAAAGTTCGAGCACCACGAGAAGTCCGCCGGGACGCAACACTCGCTGCATTTCCCGGTAACCTGCCGCAAGATCCTCGAAGTTTCTCACACCGTAGGCGCAGGTGATGCAGTCAAATGAATTATCCACAAAAGGGAGGCAGAGACAATCGCCCGTCGTGAGCGTCACGCGGTCGGAGAGACCGCGGTCGGCCACCTTGCGGCATCCTATCTCCACCATTCCTTCCGAGAGATCCACACCCGTGATGTGCGAGCCGCCGAGACGCTCTGCCATAAGTATGGCGAGATCGCCCGTACCGGTAGCGATGTCGAGCACCTCAGCGTGTGGGATGTCACGCATGAGCCTTACGGCCTTGCGTCGCCACAGGCGGTCAATGCCGAATGTCATGGCGCGGTTCATGAAGTCATAAGCCGGCGCAATGGCATCGAACATCTCGCGCACCTGTTCTGACTTGTGGCGCGAATCATCGGTATAAGGTGTTATCTTCTCGACCTGCATCTGCGGTTGGAAAGTGGTATGGTGTGTGTGTGACGGTTAGAGTTGATCTTAAAGACCGTGCGACAGCCTGTCTGACTATCCGATCAGGGATTGAGGGTATTGAGACAGTTGAGCACGTTGTCGGCGATACGGTCGGCAAGATTTGTTTCGGGAGCGGGCTCGAATTTCTTGCCTGTGATGTGTTCGTAAAGCTCGATATAGCGTTCCGATACTTCCTCGCAGAAAGCGTCAGTCATTTCGGGCACCTGCTGGCCTTCCTTACCCATGAATCCGTGGGCCATGAGCCATTCGCGCACGAATTCCTTTGAGAGCTGACGCTGGGGCTCACCCTTGGCCAGACGCTCCTCGTAGCCTTCGGCATAGAAGTAGCGTGATGAGTCGGGAGTGTGGATCTCATCAATCAGAATTACTTTGCCATCGCGCAGACCGAATTCATATTTGGTATCGACGAGGATAAGACCCTTCTCGGCAGCCATTTCAGTACCCTTCTTGAAGAGGGCGCGGGTATAGGCGGCCATCGTGTCAAACTGCTCCTCGGTCACGATTCCCTGTGCGATAGCTTCCTCGCGCGAGATGTTTTCGTCATGGCCTGCATCAGCCTTCGTAGTGGGGGTAATGATGGGTTCGGGGAAACGCTGGTTCTCGACCATTCCTTCGGGGAGCTTCACGCCGCAGATCTCGCGCATACCGTTCTTGTAGTCACGCCAAGCACTGCCGGCAAGGTAACCGCGGATGATCATTTCGAGACGCAGACCCTCGCAACGGTAACCGACGGTGACCATCGGATCGGGCACGGCAAGCTTCCAGTTAGGAACGATGTCGGCCGTAGCGTCGAGGAATGATGCTGCGATCTGATTCAGAGCCTGTCCCTTGTAAGGAATACCCTTGGGAAGGATCACGTCGAACGCTGAAATGCGGTCCGTAGCGACCATTACGAGAAGATCATCATTGATGGTATAAACGTCACGCACTTTGCCGTGATATACCGCGGTCTGACCGGGGAAATGAAAGTCGGTGTTAACCAATGTTGTAGCCATGATGGTATTGTTTGCTATTGATGAGGTTATATATTGAGACAAAATTACAAAAAATTCGTCATAGCGTCAAACAGGATTATACCGAATTTGCCGTCATATCTTTTATCTAGGGAGATAATCGTTATATTATTATAATAAAATAAGGAGGGGCATCAGTAACTCCTCCTTATTCTTAAATCTTGTTACATCGCTTGAATTACTCCACCGCTTCAGCAACTGTGATCGGTATTTCGATGACATCCATTCCTTCGAGTGGCGATTTATCTACCTGAACCAATTCACCATTTTCATTTACTACCATATAGATAATCGGACTGTTAGGATCACAGACAATAATATCACCACCATTTCTCAGCACTTCACGGACATGTTCATTGCTTTCTTCGAGATTTTTCATGAAACACTGAAAAAGTACTTCTGAAATATTAATTTCAGCACCGGATTTTATATCAATCTGCTCTATCTTATCGACAAGAGTGACATGTTTTGAGAATCTTTGGTATGCAATCTCACAAAGTTTTTTTTCCCGTAAGAAAGCCTGCGTAGGTTCTAAATTACCTGCGAGATTATTCATGTATTCTTCATGAATAGCGTCCCCGTCCACATCTATAAAAATATTATTTTCGACAGCATACTTTTCAAGTTCGGCAATATTTTCAGGCAAAGTATAATCAGTATGATTCTTAGAATCATCATAACTACAACCAATGACCATGAAACCTATAAGGCTTAATGCTAAATTAATGGCTATTTTTCTCATATTATTCTATTTTTAAACCGTTTGCATATTGTGAGTCTGGCATATCGACATATACCCCTACTACATTTATACCCATATCATAAGTAGATTTTATTTTAAGCGATGGTTCACATTGAAATACAATATGGATTTCTTTTAAAGGTCCAAGCCTTATTTCTTCCCCATATCCATCCCCAAGATTATAGGCAAAGAATGCATATTTAACAGAGGATGTATTTTGTATGCAGCAACCTACAGTTTTCTTTCCTTCTATATTTGGAATGTTTATATATTTTTCTTGAGATGGGGCAAACATATGCAATGCTCGAGATATAATTTGTCCAGATACACTATTCGCCAAAAGGATAAGAGCAAGTATATAAAATAATTTTTTCATGATATTGATTTTTTCGTAAAAATATAATAAATAATTTAAAATTAAAAATTTACCAATACATGTTTATGGTTTTTATATTTTATTAACTCCTATGATAACGATAAATCCCCCTGTGGGTTCCGCCACAGGGGGATTGTCATATCGGTTATGTTATGTAAGTTTATTCTTACTTAACTTCGGGAGCGGGCTCAACACCCCACTGCTGCTGTGCGAGACGGCGGTAGTTGTTGTAACGCCACTGTGCGTTAGCCTTGGCTGCAGCGAAGAGCTCAGCTGCCTCTGCGGGATACTGCTTCATTACAGAAGCGTAGCGCACCTCACCCTTGAGGAAGTCCTCGAACTTATCCCACTGCGGTTCTTTCGAATCGAGTGAGAAGGGGTTCTTGCCTTCTTCTTCGAGAGCGGGGTTGTAACGCCAGAGGTGCCAGTAGCCACACTCAACTGCCTTAGCCTGCTCTTCCTGTGCGTGACCCATACCTGTGCGGATACCGTGGTTGATACAGGGTGAGTAAGCGATGATGAGTGAGGGACCGTCGTAAGCCTCTGCCTCACGGATAGCCTTGAGAGTCTGAGCGTTGTCAGCACCCATGGCAACCTGAGCAACATAAACGTAACCGTAGGTCGAAGCGATGAGGCCGAGGTCCTTCTTGCGGATGCGCTTGCCGGCAGCGGCAAACTTGGCGATTGCGCCGAGCGGAGTAGCCTTTGATGACTGACCGCCGGTGTTAGAGTAAACCTCAGTATCGACAACGAGTACGTTGACGTTCTTATTTGAAGCGAGCACGTGGTCAAGACCGCCGAAACCTATGTCGTATGCGGCACCGTCACCGGCGATGATCCACTGTGAACGCTTAACGATGTGCTCCTTGTTGGCGAGGATAGCCTTGCAGATGTCGCAGCCACAAGCCTCGCAGAGAGGAATGAGCTTCTCGGCAACCTCAGAGGTAGCGTCGAAGTCGTTGCGGTTCTCAAGCCACTTGCCGGCGAGTTCCTTGATTTCTGCGCTGCAGTCGGGGCAGTCGAGAGCCTGCTGCATGAGACCGGCGATACGTGCCTGAAGCTTCTCATGAGCGAGGGTCATACCGAGACCGAATTCTGCGAAGTCCTCGAAGAGTGAGTTGGCCCAAGCCACACCCTGACCCTTGGCATTCTTAGTATAGGGGGTTGAGGGCACTGAACCAGAGTAGATTGAAGAACAGCCTGTAGCGTTAGCCACGATTTCGTGGTCGCCGAAGAGCTGAGAGATGAGCTTAACGTAGGGAGTTTCACCGCAACCGGAGCAAGCACCTGAGAATTCAAAGAGCGGAGTAGCGAACTGTGAGTTCTTGACGTTGCTCTTGATATCGACGAGGTTCTGCTTGGAAGCAACTTCCTTCACGCAGTAATCCCATTCCTTCTGGACTTCGAGCTGAGTTTCGAGGGGCTTCATTTCGAGAGCCTTCACGCCCTTCTTGCCGGGGCAGACAGCGACACAGTTGCCGCAACCGAGACAGTCGAGCACGTCAACGCTCTGGATGAAGGTCATGCCTGCGAACTGCTTGCCGATAGCGGGGATACCTGACTTGACGGGGAGGTTCTCCATTTCCTTTGCGTCGAGCACGAAGGGACGGATAGCAGCGTGAGGACAAACGAATGCACACTTGTTACACTGGATACAGTTTTCTTCGAGCCATTCGGGAACGAAAGCTGCGACACCACGCTTTTCGTAAGCAGCGGTACCCTGTTCCCAAGTGCCATCCTCGCGGCCGGCGAATGCGCTGACCTTGAGAAGGTCGCCATCCTGTGCGTTGATCGGACGTACGATGTCGTTGATGAATGCGGGATCGTTGTTAGCTGCGGGAGCCTCAGGTTCGAGGTTGCTCCAAGCCTTGTCAACGACGAGCTGCTTGTATTCGCCACCGCGGTCAACGGCTGCATAGTTCTTGTCAACCACGTCCTGACCCTTCTTGCCGTAGCTCTTGACGATGAATTTCTTCATCTGCTCTACTGCGAGATCAACGGGGATAACCTCGGTGATGCGGAAGAACGCGCTCTGGAGGATGGTGTTGGTACGGTTACCGAGGCCGATTTCCTGAGCGATCTTGGTTGCGTTGATATAGTAAACGGTGATATCGTTGTCAGCGAAGTACTTCTTGATCTTGTTGGGNAGATTCTTTGCAAGCTCCTCGCCTTCCCAGATAGTGTTGAGAAGGAATGTNCCACCCTTGCGGAGACCACGGGTCACGTCATACATGTGGAGGTATGCCTGAACGTGGCAAGCAACGAAGTTAGGAGTGGTCACGAGATAAGTAGAGCGGATGGGCTGGTCACCGAAACGGAGGTGAGAGCAGGTGAAACCGCCTGACTTCTTGGAGTCGTATGCGAAGTATGCCTGACAATACTTGTTGGTGTTGTCACCGATGATCTTCACAGAGTTCTTGTTGGCACCTACAGTACCGTCAGCACCGAGGCCGTAGAACTTAGCTTCGAAAGTGTCACCGCCGAGGGCGATTTCTTCTTTCTCAGGAAGTGAAGTGAAAGTAACGTCATCNACGATACCCACGGTGAAGTGATCCTTGGGCATGGGGAGGGCGAGGTTCTCGAACACTGCGATGATCTGGGCGGGAGTGGTGTCCTTAGAAGCCAGACCGTAGCGGCCNCCTACGATAACGGGAGCATTCTCCTTGCCGTAGAAGCAGTCCTTAACGTCGAGATAGAGGGGCTCGCCGTTTGCGCCGGGTTCCTTGGTGCGGTCAAGCACTGCGATAGCCTTGGCAGTCTTGGGCACTGCTGCAAGGAAGTGCTTTGCAGAGAAGGGACGGTAGAGGTGAACTGCAACGAGACCAACCTTCTCGCCCTGTGCGCGGAGATGGTCGATAGCCTCCTGAGCAGCCTGGGTTACAGAGCCCATAGCGATGATCACGCGCTCTGCTTCGGGATCGCCGTAGTAGTTGAAGAGACCGTACTCACGACCGGTGATACGGGTGATTTCCTTCATGTAAGCCTCTACGATTTCGGGAACGCGGTTGTAGTATTCGTTGCAAGCTTCACGGTGCTGGAAGAATACGTCGCCGTTCTCAGCCATACCGCGGGCTACGGGATTNTTGGGGTTGAGTGCGCGTGCGCGGAACTCAGCGAGGGCTTCCTGATCGATGAGGGGAGCGAGATCGTTCTGATCCATCTCCTCGATCTTCTGGATTTCGTGTGATGTACGGAAACCGTCGAAGAAGTTGATGAAGGGCACACGGCTCTTGATGGTGGCGAGGTGAGCCACACCTGCGAGATCCATCACCTCCTGCACTGAACCTTCGGCGAGCATGGCGAAGCCAGTCTGACGGCAGGACATCACATCCTGATGGTCACCGAAGATTGAGAGGGCGTGAGATGCAAGCGTACGGGCCGAAACATGGAAGACGCTGGGGAGAAGNTCGCCGGCGATCTTGTACATGTTGGGGATCATAAGCAGGAGACCCTGCGATGCGGTGTAGGTGGTGGTGAGAGCACCGGCCTGAAGCGAACCGTGAACGGCGCCTGCGGCTCCACCTTCTGACTGCATTTCCTGTACCAGCACGGTTTCGCCAAAGATGTTTTTGCGACCGGCGGCAGCCCATTCGTCCACATATTCAGCCATAGTTGACGAGGGAGTGATGGGGTAGATGGCTGCAACTTCCGAGAACATGTAGCTCACGTGTGCGGCAGCTTGGTTACCATCACAGGTCAAGAATTTTTTTTCTTTGCTCATAGTGTTTTGGGTAATCTATTTAAAGAATTGAATTTAAGTTTCCTATGGTATGCACTAATTCGTATCGGCAAAGATACGAAAAACTTTGCAAAACAATGGTAATAGTTTGATAAAATTATACATCTTGAAATTTTGTGCATTCATTCATGGGACATGCCACTCATCTTTATCGAATTACACATCGCAAAATGGATAAATATCATCATAAAAATTTCGAGNTCATCACAATTACCTACTGTGATGACCTCGATTTCATATTGTTGTCTTTACGCCTATTACTTGCGGGGATGGGCGATCATGTACTGTGCGATCTGGACTGCGTTGAGGGCTGCTCCCTTCTTGATCTGGTCGCCGACGAGCCAGAATGTGAGTCCGTTAGGATTGGCAATGTCCTTGCGCAGACGACCTGCATATACCGGATCTTTACCTGCTGCATCAAGAGGCATNGGATACTTCTTGGCGGCGGGTTCGTCGATCACCACAAGACCTTCNGCCTTTCCGAATGCCTCACGGGCCTGCTCCACGCTGACGGGCGACTCTGTTTCAACCCATACAGCCTCACTGTGGGCACGCATGACCGGGACACGGATACATGTCGCGCTCACCTCAAGTTCAGGCGCGTGCATGATTTTCTTGGTCTCGTTATACATCTTCATTTCCTCCTTGGTGTAGTCATTGTCAAGGAACACATCGATGTGGGGAATGAGGTTGTAGGCAAGCTGATAAGCGAATTTCTCNACCGTAGGCTCTTTGCCGGCAGCAAGCTCCGCATACTGGTTTTCCAGTTCCTGCATAGCCACCGCACCCGCTCCTGAAGCAGCCTGATAAGTGGCCACGTGGACGCGCTTGATGGGCGAGATATCATTGATGGGTTTAAGTGCCACCACCATGATNGCNGTAGTGCAGTTAGGGTTGGCGATGATGCCACGGGGAGCGTCAAACGCATCCTCACCGTTAACTTCGGGGACAACCAGAGGCACGTCGCTGTCCATACGGAACGCACTTGAATTGTCGATCATGACCGCACCATGCTTGGTGATGGTTTCGGCAAATTCACGCGAAACACCTGCNCCGGCCGATACGAAAGCGAAATCCACACCCTTGAAATCATCATTGTGCTGAAGAAGCTGTACAGTATAGTCCTTACCGCGGAATGTGTAAGTCTTACCTGCACTGCGCTCTGAGCCGAAGAGCAGGAGTTCGTCAATAGGGAAGTTCTGTTCGTCAAGGACACGGAGGAATTCCTGTCCTACGGCGCCGCTGACGCCTACGATTGCTACTTTCATTATGGAGTAATTCAAATTTTGATTAATATATTCTTTATTTCTACACACGCTTTGAAATCGCGCTGACGTTTATTCATACATCGAGTCTATCTCCTTGGCGTAAATGCGGTTGACTGCATGACGCTTNATCTTGAGCGTGTTGGTCAGCTCACCGTTCTCCATGCTGAACGGACGCGGGAGGAGCACGAAACGCTTCACCTTCTCNTAAGAAGCGAGACCCTTCTGAATCTTCTCCATACGCGTGGCCATCATATCGCGGACGCGGGCATTGCACACCAGCTCATCCATCGAATGATATGAGATNTTTTCAGAAGCCGCGAAATCCTTCANGGCCGTATAGTCAGGCACAATAAGTGCCGANACAAACTTGCGGCGGTCACCGATGACTGCTATCTGGTCAATGTACTTATCCTCCGACANAAGGGTTTCNACAGCCTGCGGAGCGATGTATTTACCGTTGGAGGTCTTGAACAGATCCTTCAGGCGGTCGGTAAGGAAAAGCGAGCCATGCTCGTCGATATAGCCTGCNTCACCCGTGCGGAACCATCCGTCCGATGTGAAAGCCTTNGCCGTCTCCTCCGGCTTGTTGTAATAACCGCGCATCACCATCGGACTCTTTACCAGAACTTCGTTCTCATCGCCGATCATGAGTTTCACNAACGGTATGGGAGTACCGACAGAGCCAATCTCCCACCCTACTTCGGGGAAACAGGTGACGGTAGCTGTGGTCTCCGACAGACCGTAGCCCACGACGATATTTATGCCNCAGGCATGGAAAAATTCGACAATCTTAGGTGANACAGGCGCACCGGCGGTGGGGAATATGTTACCGTGGTCAATACCTATGGCCTTACGCAGGAGNCTGAACACNTTGGCATCGAAGAAGCGGTAACGNGCCTCCAGCCACCAAGGGGCTTTGCGNCCGACGCGTGCGTAGTCGATATTGCGCCGACGACCCACCTTCAGNGCCATCCCNACGAGCATACGCATCACGGGGCTCATCGTGGCGATCTTCTCCTGCACNGCGGTATAGACCTTCTCCCAGAAGCGCGGGACCGCACACATGCATGTGGGTCTCACCTGCTGGATGGTCGATTGGATATCCTGCGGGTCNCGGTTGACAGCAATCTTCACACCCTTGACCAGACAGAAGTATGACCATCCCTTCTCGAATATGTGACTCAGCGGAAGGAAAGCCATCGAGACATCCTTGTCACTGACCATGGTCAGCCGCTGAAGATGGCTCTCCATAGCGGCGTCATAGTTGGAATGTGTGAGGACAGCACCTTTCGGCTCTCCNGTAGTNCCNGANGTATAGACGAGCGTCGCGATATCGTCAGGNACAGCTGTCGCCGAGCGGGCATTGACCATAGTGCGGATTTCATCCGACGCCTCACGGCCGACCTTCATGAAATCCTCCCANAGCATACTCGACGTATCGTCATCATCAAAAGCGATAGGCTTGATGACGACTATGCGCTTGAGCGAAGGACANAGCGGGAGAGCAGCCCGCGCTATGCGATACTGGGTGGTATTTCCCACGAAAAGGAGCGGACACCCCGCATCATTGATGATATAGGCAAGCTGTTCGAGCGAACTCGTGGCATAGATTGAGACGGAGACCGCACGGTTTCTGAAACACGCGTAGTCCGTCACGATATTTTCGGGACGATTGGCTGAGAAGGTGGCGATATTATCCGCCTCACGGACACCCAAGGCNGCCATAGCTGCCGCCGCGGTATCGACATCATCGCTAAGATGACGCCACGAGATATCGTGCCATTTTCCTTCACTGTCGGGTGCGCTCANCGCGGGACGCTCACCATAGCGTTCGGCCTGACGCGCTATTAACCCGGTAAGTATATTGGTTTCCATATTGTTGGCTACTTTGGGGTGCAAAGTTAGCTAATTTTTTGGTAGCCACAAAAATAATATTGTATCTGACGCGATTTCAGATGAAAATGGATGTGAGGCCGTGTCGAAATCAAATCTGATTCTGACACGGCCTCACATCGTAAGGACAGTATGNCGGGCGTGACTATATGTTCGCTCGCCCGCGGACTCATAGTAGTNTATCTTTCGATTGGATTGTCGATATTGAGACCATCGATACCGGTCGAGGGACGATACTTTTCAGGATAATGACCGGGATACTTGTCCATTATGCCGCTATCCTGAATGGTACTGTTGGACGAACGCCCGAAAAGTTTCACGATCTTCGGGAAGTCCGCAGCAGGAACTGTCGTGAACTTATCGGGAAACTTGACATAGAGNTTGCTGTCGGGAAGATTCTCCACAATCCCGTTGAACAGCCANCGCACTTCNCCNTCAGCATCCGAGACTTCCAGAACCACTCCGGGAAGTCCGGTCAGCGTACGCGGNGCTGCTTTGTGGGGCAGATCATTNGTGAACCAAGCGGTCCAACGNCGACCGTCCTTGTCAAGAGTAGCNTTACGGCATTCATAATCNCCGATCCGTTTTTTCTCGGAAGTGATGTTCCATTTGTTGGTCTCACCCGTTGAATCATTCAGCAGGAACTCCTCGGCAATGATACGGTAAGTCTTGACCGAACGGCCGCTTTCGGGATAATAGAAATAATATGACGGNGTGAGATGATAGGCCAGACTCATGTCGCCACCCTGACTGTCAGGATGAGCCTGCCGCCAGCGGGTCTCCCCTATCCCTTCGTAACTCATGTCCAGAGTCACTTCCGGGCGGACGAGCACCACGCGGTCCTCCTCNTAGCCGAGATCATGCTCCTTGTTGAACTTGTATTTGAAACGGTATCTGACACCGTAGTCGGCAGTGTCTGCTCCGGCATAATAAGCCGCAGCTTCCTCCTTCATCTTCGCCATCATGTCATTGGGGTTCTGCTGTCTTCCGGGNCCCTGACGATGCTGGGCCATCGAGGGCAGCACACAACCGGCGGCAATGATAAGCGCGACACATATATTTTTCATAAGAACCTGCGTTAATCCGTGAAACATTCTTTTATAAGNAACACCGGGACGGTCTGCTTATAGGCCATCTGGAAATTACGGTACTGCTGCGGCTGGGCATAGACCGAAAGCGTGGAGCTTACCAGAGCCACGAGGTTGCCGCATTCATCGAAAATCGGACCTCCGCTTGCCCCGACGCCGTAGTCGGCAGTGATGTCGAGAATGTATTTCGTGAGTCCGGTACGCTTGTTAAACGTGCGTGTGCNGTTCGACACCATTCCGTCCGTAAAATGGAAATAATTTCCTGTAGGACTTGCAAGGCAATAGACCGGAGTTCCGGGGGCAACGTCGTCGCCCANCGGAGNAGGAGTCAGCTTCTGTCCGCAGGGATCAACCTTGATGATCGCCCAGTCATTGATGGGATCTACGGCCAAAACCCCTGTGAGCGGAAAGACATTCCCATCACAGTCCATGACGAAATTGATCAGATCATTCCTGTCCGTCTGGCCTAAAGCTCCGCTGAGGACGAGATCGGCCACGACATGATAATTCGTGGCACACACTCCGTCNGGGGTCAGAACGACCGCCGATGCCGTCTTGTAGGCCGAATCAGCCTGAAAATTGTCATTNTGCTCCATCTTNCCGAAAATCAGCGAGCTTTTGCGCGCCGTCTCGTAGAGTTCCTGCGGAGTAAGTTTCTTTTTCTTTGCCGGAAGCAGGTCGGAAGCCTTGCCGACATGTCCGTCGGTGAGACTACCGAGCACATTTTTCCGCAGCGAGTCACTGTTGATGCCCGGATGGGCTTTCATATAGTTGCGCAGCTTTCCTGTCGCGGCTGCCTCCATCGAAGCATAGTCGATGAAACGGGCATTCTCTTCGGCCCTTACAGACATGACGCTGACCGCCACGACAAAAAGTATGGCGGTCAGGGATAAGGGCAGCCCTAAAAATCTTTTACACATAAACTTGTTTTCGGGGTTGTCAGTGTGAATATGGTTTGAGCNTGCTCAGAGTATCAATCCTCGCTCTCAAGNCCCTGAAGTGTACGGCCGGCGAACTGNATGCCGATCGGGCTGAGTTCGGAAAGGTTGGCACGCAGGAACTTGGACATATCGCCCTTGAGTTCGGGNTCGGGAGTGACAAGGCGGGTCAGATTGAGGAAAAGCATGTCGCGCCAGTGAGGGGTGAGCTTGCTGTAATTGGCCTTGATGAAGTCNAAGTACTCGGCATCGGTCATTCCGGGACGCTTCTCGACAAACTCATAGACGAGAGCATTGTCCGGAGTCGCAACGCCAAGCGTGTCAAGCATGGCTTTGAGATCGTTGAACTTCTGAACGTCATATTTACCCTCGCGGAACATATAACCGGAGAAATATGTGTTGAGCGAACTGTTGTAGAGACGGCCGAGGAGCTTGTTGATATCGCCGCGGACAGGTTCGGGGAATTCATCACGGTGCGCGGTCATGAAACGTGCGCGGTCATTGTCAAGGTTGATGGTATAGACGGTGAAGAGNAAAGCATTCTCCGGCTTCAGACGGTCGGCGTCGGAGAGTGAGTTGAAGTACTCATCCACAACCTTGAAACCCTCGTCTTCCTTACGCTGCTCCATAAGCTGCATCGCGTAGGCATTGACCACTTTCGGAGTGCGCTCACCGGCNTCATAGCGTGACTTGATGCGTGCGGGCTGCTGTTCGGGATCAAGAGCGGCATCCACCTTGTCGATGAACTTCTGTCCGTCCATGTAACCGGTGAACTTGGCCACTTCCTTGCCGTCAGCATCGACAACGACGTAGGTAGGATAAGCCTGCACACCATACTGGCGGGCAAGTTCCTCGCCTTCCTTCTCGGCATCAAGTTTCAGGGGAATGAATTTGGCATTCATGAAGTCACCNACTTCCTTCTGAGGGAAAGTCTTGGACGACATCATCTTGCAGGGTCCGCACCAAGTGGTGAAGAAGTCAATGAACACGAGTTTATTTTCCTGCTTGGCGGCTTTGAGAGCCTCGTCAAATCCGATGTGTCGGAATTCAGTCTGCGCCGGAGACACAAGTGCTGTCGCTGCAAGAAGCAGTGAAGCGATAGCAATTTTCTTCATAACTTATGGTAATATGTTTTAAGATTGATTTATTCGTTTATGGTTGGATTGAAGGGGGACTGCAGCCGGAACTAAGTCTTGCTCCTCACTTTGCTCCGACAGGGCCATTATTATTATGACTGACGGAAANTCAAAAAGATTAANACGCATGAAAAAAAATATTTTCACGCCGGGACTGCCGGCCACCATTGCTGCGATACAAGCAACAAGAAAAATCCCGCGTGACGGCAACCTCAACCGGTGTTAGCCCAGCCACACGGGATTTTGTTTATCTTACCTCAGCAAAGATTTAGTTGGCATTCTTCCATTCCATATCCTTCACTTTCAGTCGGGTCGGCCACTTGAGAAGGTTGGTCATGGTGAGAGAGTTCGGATCGTCGGATCTTTCCATCTTATAGATCATACCCTCACCCTCATCGCTATATGTAGCCACAAGGAAATAGTAATTCGATCCGGTGGAAAGATANTCGGGTTTCAGCATTGTGATCTCGCCGTCGAAATCCACGTGTTCGATCATCTTACGNNCCCAGTCATACTGATAGAGGCGCGAACCTACAGTGTAGAACACAGATGTACGTGTGGCGGAGAACATGTAGTTCGAAGCCTTGTCGAAATCAGTGGCAATTGACTTATCGACAGTAACGAGNGCCTGCTTTGCNGCAGTNCCCGTGGCTGACGTGGGAGCGGTGAAACCATAGATATAATAGTTGTCCTCGCTGTCAGTCATGAGNGCATACGATACATTGCTGAAAGTGTTTTCGCCATACACGAGCTTACGGCCTTCCGACCTCGCATCGAATTTCCAAGGATCGGTCTCACTGTCCTTGAGCTTGGTGGACTTATATTCCATATAATGCACGTATGCGAAGCAGTCATCATCCATATTGTATATGAGACAGGTAGAGTAGGCACTGTTGTAGGCTGCCCGGTAGAACACGTAGGGCGAAGGCTTGAACAAGGGAGAGGACGAGTTTCTCTCATATCGGTTGCACGGTTCGGTAAAGTACTCCAGCATCATCACGGAAGCTACGACCACGACTTCNTCGGTAACATAGCCTCGATACATCTGACTGAGGTTCTGCGCACGACCTGAAATCACTGACTGATGCGGGAACATGTCGCGCATCACTGCCGGTTTGGTGACGGGATAATCCACCTCGACAAGAGCAAGGTCATTGAATTCNCCGAGATCNTCGAACGATGAGCCGGAAGTCATACGGCGGGCCTTGTTGTCGGCAAGCATCCAGAGAGCCTGTCGGTGACCCTCGGCACCCGAATAGTGGTAACCTGCAAATATAATCTTCTCCGGATTCTGCAGACGGAGCTGNGAATTGTCATACACATCCTCGACCACCATCGTGTCACGTCCGGTCGGCATAGCGATCATATCGACAGCGCANCGGTTGTCCGNCACAAGATCTCCAAGNACGAGGAATCCTGTGGTCAGNGGTGAGGACACTGTAAGAGACGCNTNGAACAGATCCTCGACACCTTCGCTCTTGCTTCTGACAGTGAAATAAAGATCGTAAGAACCGGGATCGATATCGACCAGCCAGTCAAGATNCTTTTCATGCGAGAGCACNATGTGCTCATGAGTGAAGTTATCCAGACAGATAGACCATGTGAACTCCATGTCACTTNTGTCNTCGCCATAGAGCGTACTGCTGACTTCAGGACTTATCTGGATGCGATCCACCTGTGAGATGGCACTGTATCTGCTCTCGAAATTTTCAATCGTGACCTCGTTAAGGTCAGAGTATTTGTAGTTTCCCTCATCATCCACACAAGCAGAGAGGCAGAGTGCCAAGAGGGGTAACATATATATCTTTTTCATGTCGATACGNATTTATTTTTTTAATTAGCGGCAGTCATGGTNTTGGGATCAGTACCTTCGGTCCAAGTGACACCCTTCACCCACATCATGGAGCCGTCTTCGTCAAGAACCCAGTATTCGCGGCCCTTGAAATACTGCTCCATAAGGTAGGTTGCCACATGGGTAGCGACAATAGGNGCACGTGAGATACTCATTTTATTGTTGGTATCATTCTCGAAGTCAAGCACGGTCCATCCNAGCTCCGCCTCAGTGATCTCAAGCATGAGGGCGAACTTTTTCTGGCTATATTCCCCGAACTGCGAAGCATTCCAGCCCTTGGGCNTCTTGAGAAGCGCGTTGGCGAATATNTTGTGGATGGAAGGATCGGCGTTGGTACTGTATTCGGTGAATACATCGCCACCGGTGGCACGCTTGGGCATGACTCCGATTCCGTCAGGGCCGAAGGGGAGGCTGAAATGCTCGCCCGGAACGAGTCTGATCTGGAGCTGCACGGTCTCNTGTGACATACGGTCGGAACGGTGATAGATNACGGGGATGTATGTACTGTTCTGTCCGGCGAGAATGACAGGATTCTTTACTGGAAGTTCAAATTCNGTGTTTTCGATNGCAGTGGTACTGTCGTTGACNATCTCGATTCCGAAAGGTCTGTCATAATTCTTGAGATAGCCGGTGGTTTCGATTTTCACCATGACCGTCGAATCCGGATCNATCATGAGACCGAAAGAGACGAGCGANTAAAGCTGATGGCTCTGGCGAACGGTGTCGAACCACGCGACACCATACTGCTGGTCAAAGAAAATTGCATCCTTGCCGTCGTACATCGGGATTTCATGCTCCGAGCAGGAGTTCATGACCGGCAAAGAGAACAGCGCGCAAAGTATATAGATAATTCTTTTCATATATAAATGTCGNATGTATATGTGGATTATTTATTGTTGGTAAGTCGCTTGTTGCTCTCGGACTGCGGCAGAGGCCAGACATAGTTGGTCTTGTTCATGCTATACTGGGGGATGTAGCCTGACCATGTGTCNCCCGTACCACCGATAAGCTCCGTCGCACCGCGACGCTTGTAGAAGTAGAAGAGCTGACCCTCGCCGATGACTTCCCTTGCCATCTCGAATGTGAGCGCATTGCCGAAGTCGGCCTCCTCCGCTATGTTCTGGCAATCTCTGTGCTGACGGAGGGTGTTGAGGAATGTNCGNCCTTCTGTCTCAGTGGGAGCGGCCTCGGCTGCTATCAGATAGANNTCTCCAAGACGGATGAGGGGGATCATGTAGCGATACATCGCAGTGCCGCTGAAATCCTTGTACTTTGTCAGCACNAGCGAGGTAGTGGCGGGTGACCAGANCGAAGCTGCGGCTTTTTCCTCGTCAGTCGGCTCTACAACCTCCCACAATGTCCGGCGCAGGTCATTGTCATCGTCATAGAAAGTCGTGATCTTCGATTTNGTGGTCATGTTCTCACCNTAAAATGTCAGACGGCTCTTGGTCGGAGTAAGCGTCTCGGCGAAGAACGCAGCCTGCACCATGTCGTAACGCTTTGAATTATAGAGCGCGAAGAATACTTCTGATGAGAAAANNCGGTCAGGNGCNGTTTCAGCCGTCACCTGAGCGCGTGTGGTCCACGGGAACACCACGAGGNCGTCAGTGGNAATCTTGTCGATGATCTCATTCTTTGCGATGTTGTAGGCCTCCGCTTTGTCACCGCNCCAGAGATATGCACGTGCGAGGAGTGCCTCGACGGCATAATAGTTCATGCGNAGCTGNCGGAGAGACATATCGTAGGACGAGAGACCGTCATCCTCAATCGAGGTGTTCTNCACGCCCTCGGTGATGATCGGGTCATAGTCCTTCAGCAGAGCCGCNCCTGCCTTGAGGTCATCGATAACACGGGTNAGAACCTCGCTGGCCGGAAGAAGGGGCTGGATCTCACGTGAGGAAGNGNTCTGATAAGGGATGCAAGCGGCANTGGGATCCTCGCTGTAGATNGGGCCGTAGAGACGGAGGAGATCCAGATGGAGATAACCGCGNAGAGCCAGAGCCTCGCCGAGAATGATGGCNCGCTGCTTGGCAGTGAGGGGATTGTCGCCGTTGCAACGTTCGATGANGACGTTGATGTCGGCTATGATCTCGTAAGCCTTGCTCCAGATGGCATTGTTGTAGGTCTCAAATCCGGTATCGGTATAGCTGTAGCTCGAAAACAGCTTCTGCTTGTGGTCATTGTTGGATGTCACGTTGTAATATTGAGCCATGACATCGAGACCGCTGACAGTATATGTGGTGCTGTAGAGGGCATTCATGCTGACGTATGCGCCGTTGAGAGCTGCAAGATAGCCTGAATAGTTGCTGAAAAGAGTATTTTCCATCACCTGATCCTCCATCTTGACATCCAGCCAGTCCGAGCATGAACTCAGGCCGAAGCCAAGAAGGGCGGTCGCGGCAAATATTTTAGCTTTATTTATTGTCTTCATATTTTCTGTGTCTTTCGTTGTTGTGGATTAGAAGCTCAAACCAAGTGAGATCGAGAACGAACGCTGGAAAGGATAGGACAGACCGCGTTCCTCCTTGATGTTGGAGATACGGAAGATGTCGTTCATATAGGCACGTACATCAANCGAGCTTGCACCGATCTTCTGGATGAAGGGCCATTTGGTGGAGCGGTAACCGATGGTGATGGACGAGCACTGCAGAGTGTGCTCGGTGGCTATGAAACGGCTGCTCGTGTAGGTCGGCGTGGTGTCGTCGATACGCTTGTACTTGGCTATATCGCCCGGCTGCTTCCAACGGTCGGTGAGAGCGCGACGGTCCTGATTGTAGAAACGNTCGGTGGCAGAGATGTTCTCCACCTTATCCATGAGTGTCGTGAGCACTACATCGCCGCCTGTACGATAAGTGAACGATGCACCGAAGCTGAAACCTTTGTAGAGGAACGATGTGCTGAACGCACCGGTCAGATCGGGATTGCTGTCGCCGACGAGCACTTCGTTGTCGGTGCTCCACTCGTAGGTATATGTGCCATCCTTGCGGAGGAACACTTCATTACCAGTTGCNGGGTCGATACCGGCTGAGCGCACGGCATAGAGACCCGTAGTGCTTGCGCCGTCATACATACGTGTGAGCGTGAGCGATTCGATCTTCTTGCCTTCCTGATTGTACTGTTCCAGCGAATCGCCGATCTTGTAGTACTTGGTCTTGTTATGGTTGAGGTTGGCACTTACATACCAGTTGAAATCTCCATGACGGATGATGTAGTAGGTGGCTGTAAGAGAGAACGAACGGTTGTCAGTACCGCCGATATTCATAGGAGCGGAGGTCGCACCGGTTGAGCTTGGAAGTTCGATGCGGACAAGCTGNGGCTCTGTTTTGCGGATCTGGAAGTTGGCGTTAAGATTGAGACGGTTGTCAAGCATGGTGGTGGTCAGGCCGACGTTGAATGTCTTGGTCTTCTGCCATTTCAATCCGGCGTTGCCCCACTGGCTTATGATNGCTGCGANACCGAAGGGATTGGTGTAGTCAGTGAGATAAGAGTAGATNCTTGATGCAAGTTTGGCATCATAGTTCTGGTTACCGGGGTTACCGTAGGACGCATTCAGTTTGAGATAGGANATGTAGCGGTTAGGCTTGAACCACTTTTCATTGTGGGCATTCCAGCCTAAACCGACTGACCATGTGGTGGTGAAGGGATCATCGACACCGAACTGCGACGCACCTGAACGGGTGAGGTTGAGATCGACGAGGTAACGCATGTCGTAGGCATAGTTGGCATTGGCATAGTAGCTGACGTTGCGNCTCTTGACATCAGTAGCGGTCGGTTTGCCTCCGTCGGGATAACCGACAGCGAAGTTCGGGCTTGTGAAGAGGTCGTTGAGATAACCCTGCGCGCCATAGGCGTTGCTCTTTGNGTGATCCTCCTCTGCTTGGAAACCGCCGACAGCNTTGAAGGTGTTGACACCCCAGTTGACACCGTAAGTGGCATTGACACGACCGCTCCAACGGTTATTGTTGATCGACGAATTTTTGTAGCTACCGCGCTTGATGGCTTCNAGATTGGCCTGCGAGGTCTCATTGGGTGANACGAAGACCTCGTTTGTGGTCTTTGAGGTCGAGTACTGTGCGTTACCGCGCAGACGGAGATTGTTTGACACTCGCCATTCGAACTGGAAGTTGTCGGTCACACCCATGATCTCACCTTTGGAGTAGCTGTTCTGACGCAGNTCCCAAAGGGGATTCCATACGGTGTTGNNNTCATCANTATAGACGTATTTCGCTACTTCGCCATCCTCGTTGACCTTCTCATAGTAAGGACTCATCTGAGAGAAACGGCTGAAAGGCACGGTCTCATTGCTNGTGTTTGTATGCGCGATGGTGGTCTGGTTAGAGAAGCTGAAATTATCGACACGATAGGTCAGCATGATGTTGCCGTTGATAACGTCGCGGTCCGATCCCTTCATCACACCTTCGGTCTTGCCGTAGGAAAGACCTGCACCGTAACGGAATGACTGGTCACCGCCTTCCATATAGACATTGTGGTTCTGAGTGAACGCTGTGCGCAGAGGCTCGTTCATCCAGTANGTGTTGTGGCCTGACTGCACGAGACGGAGACGCTCCATGTACTNGGCACGCATACCCTCACTGATCGGGAGACCGTCAGGTCCGAGACCAAGCGTAGAACCGTCGGAATTAAGATTGCTGTAAACACCGGAGAGGAGTTCGTACTGCAGCTTCTCGGCCGCGTTCATAAGNTTGTAGTCGCTGAGGTCGGCCCAAGCCACGGTAAGCGAACCGTTGTAGGTCAGGCGGAGACGGCCGGCGGTGGGTTTCTTTGTCTCGACGACAATCACACCGTTGGCAGCTTTCGAACCGTAGATGGCTGTGGCGGAAGCATCCTTGAGGATAGAGATGCTCTCGATACGGTCCATGTTGAGGTCATTGATGGTCTGGAGATTAGATTCAAATCCATCGAGGATGAAGAGAGGCTGGTTAGGGTCGGTCTCATACTCGGCTGAAAGTGCCTGNACGTTCATCTTACCGTTGATAGATATGTCGGCAAGACGGTTGGGGTCAGAACCGAATTCAAGATTATCGGTCAGGACGATCGAGGGATCAAGGATTGCAAGGCTCTTGATGATACCCTGAGGGGCAATGTTTTTCAATTCCTCACCCTTGAAGGTCGATACAGAGCCCGTGAAGCTCTCTATGTTACGGGTATAGATACCGTTGGCGACGACCTCNCCGAGCGAGGTCGCATCGGGCTCCATACGGACGGTAATATCCTTTCCGGCTGTGCAACGCACTTCCTGAGTCTTCATACCTATATATGAAAACTTGAGGCGGCACGTAGAGCCTTGATAGAACATGGTGAACTTGCCATCGGCATCGGTGATGGCGATTACGCTGGGTTTGTTGGCCACGACGACAGTAACACCGGGGAGCGGTTCGTCATTGTCATCAATGACCACGCCGGCGAATTTAGTCTTAGGAGGAGTCCCTTGTCCGGTAACGGTTTGTGCAACAGAAAATTGCACACCTACCATAAGAAAGATAAGGAACATGCCTAACAGTCGCACTGCATTCTTTCTCATATTGCTTCGATACTTGGTTAAAATTTCTATNCTGAATTACTATTATTTATGGATTCTTTGGTTCTGAAGGACGCTATACATTCTTAAACTCAGGAAAGAGTAAGCTATCGGAAACACAACAATATCCTCCATTTCTCCAATGAGGTATGCAAAGTAATATATAAAAAATGTAAATGACAAAGAATAAATCTAAAATTTTACATTTTGCTACACAATTGTCACATTAAAGATCGATTCCGGCTATCTTTTTNACAAATAACTTCAATTTTAACGCAAAANTCTAAATTTAACAAAATGCCTCATCCCCAATAACAGCTACAGTAAATGCAAAATGGCCTGACAGGATCAGTCGCTCCTGTCAGGCCATGATTAAATGTCGGATTTGAAGGGTCAGAGCCTCACTCGTGTCACTTCACGATGACTTTTTCAGTCTTGCCACCCTGAAATCGTCCCACAGCATACTCGAAAAATCCAAATACAATAGAAAGCCTCCAACTCAATCCATAATTCCTCTTTTCATTTTTCCTAATCTAAAAAGAGAGTGTATTGTCGCCAACCAATGTGGGCGTGTCGGTAGTGAGCCATCCGGTGTCCAACACTCCGCTGCCATAACGATATAAGGTATTGCCCGTAAATATCAGTCTGGATATACGCTGCGGTGATGCAAAATATCCCATAGTGCCGCTCCCGTCCGCCGACGACGCTTTTTTCCTGAACAGATTGCCTGTGACAGTGAACGAACAGTCTTTCCCAAGACTGTTGCTCTGGAAAAGCAGCAGCCAGCCTGTATCCTCGCAGATATTTCCGGCAAAGGTGTAATCAATGCCGGCCATTTCTTTCCAGTAGCTGCGGCAGTCTCCGGTAATATAGTTGCCTCTCACCATAAGCCGGGCATCACGTATATTTATGTAGGAATTNGTATTGCTGAGAAAGCCCATGTGNAGCAGCTTGTTGCCCAATATNTCCGTTTCTGCCCCGTGGTTGGCAATGTGACAGAGAACAAACCTCTTTTCATCAAATGTTTCCGGAGCACCAGTCATCTGCAAATTGCGTCCATCTACCGTATTGCCATAAAACTTGACACTGCTTCCATCGTTGAGTATCTCCTGATGACCCTGAGCATAGTTTGAATACTTCAGACTATGATTCAGCAGGATCTGATTATTGTATATCTCTATCGGTGTGCGGACGCTCTTTCCATCNCCGGCTTCTTCTTCCTTAACAAGGAAATCTATTGATGTTCCCCCCATGTAAGTAGCCTCATCACTCACATAATTTCTAATGAAAGTGTTGTCGTGAACCCTGACATTGATGAAATTGTCTGATTTGAAGTTGTCGAAACTAAATATTCTAANAACCACATCCTCACATCTGACAATGTTATTGNTGAAGTCAAAGTTTTCCCATGTGCTGAAATCTCCATTAGGATTTTTACAATACGAATGTACACCCATCAGCAGACTTATGGGGAGGGATTTGCCATCCGACCTTTTCGANTACTCTATCGTGTTACCCGTCACGGAGATGTTTTGCCATGTGACACCCTGGCGTTCTTTTCTATAGAAGAAACACAGTGCCTCGTCGTTTCCGCTCTTCTTTANCACATTATTCTTTATGGAGACATTCCGGCACCCCNTTCTCAGCCATAGGCAACCACCCACCCCCAGTTCATCCGCAAACTTCTCTCCTTGATAGTTCACAAATGTGCANCCCTCTATATCAATATTATCGCAATGTCTGAAATCCACACAGGTGATCTTGTTGCTGACATTCTGCACGACCTCGACATTCCGCATGGTGATTCCATTTATGTTGCAAAACTTGAATATCATATTCTCANCATGTGGCTTTTCGTACGCGTATTCAACCTTGAAGTTTTCAAGCCTCACGTTCAGAGACTTGTTTTCTTCAGCATTAAAATCTCCAAAACCGAAGTATTGGTCATCTNCGCNAACACCACACTTTAACCGGATAACGGGAAGAGTGCCGACTGTATAGCCCGTTGGCCCTATCATAGTGAAATTGCAGTTTATATCATACTTGAAAATAGTATCCTCATCCAACTCATACGTCCCATTACTTAGATGAACAATATATTGATTATTGATATCTGTTTCTCCTTGTGCTTCTAGTAACACTCCATTCAATTCCGCACCGGATTTAGGATAAANTTCTTTGATTTCTGCGCAGATTGATGTGATTCCACACACGAAAAGCAATATAATTATTAAAAAAATCTTCTTCATTTNATCTGCNTTTAAGGTCTTTTACTACGATAACTGATTGTGTAACGAGCATTGCCTATGCANAAAACTGTTTATTCTGAAAATGATGTTTTTTATCTGACAACGAATTTACGACCGTTACGGATATATACGCCTGAAGGAAGNCGCGAGACATCATCTCCGGACGCTNCCCGCATCACGCATATTCCTTGAAGGTTATACACGTCAGCCTTGGCTTCCGGAACCACAACATCCTCTATGGATGAAGAATCGTATTCCCCCGCTTCAAAAATCGTCATATATTTCCATGGTTCAACATTCTCCCAGTTTGCCTTGCAGCCTTTAGGCACTATGAGCACCTTGTCTGTAGGCTTGTCGAAGTAACCAAAAGGGTATTCTGTNAGAATGAATCCGGAGGGAGACTCATGGCCCACTTCAATTACCATAGCCTTACCGTTGTCAAGAGAATAGCGTCCGAGCTTCCTTACAGATTTTGAAAGATAGATGTAACCCACATTTGAATTGGAGAAAGCACCGAATTCTANACGGATCTCTTTGCCGTTATCAGGAAAGACTATGCTATCCACAAAAGCTTTGTCAGACAATTCATTGGCTATAATGTGATCCAAACGGGAACCTGTAAGTTTTTGGCAATATCTACGGAAGTCAAAAGCATTACCTTTCACACTGGTAAGACTTGAAGGATGTTCAAACTTGATAGTCTTAAATCTTGACCCGATGAAAGCATNTTCATCTATCACTTCTACAGATGACGGGACCACGAAATCACCCTCTTTCAGCGGTGGACAATTACCCAAGACTGTCATCTCTTTATTATACAAAACCCCATCCCGTGAAGTCATCGTCGGATTATTTTCATCTACATGTATCGACCTTAACATCGGGGTGTACAAACTTCGGAGATATGCCTCGCAAACTCCGGCATGCAGACGCATAGTCATTGTGGAAGGAATGTATAATTCTTCCGTATATGGTAAAGTAGCCACTCCCCAGCCCACCACCGGCACAACTGTGTCAATCTCATTCCCTACATTGTCGATCTGCATTTTGATTGTAACCTTTTCAGGGAGTCGCNCAACTTTGTATGAAGGAGTCGCTTCAGGGGTCTCCTCATAGTCGTAATTACCGTACCANACAGAATCTACCGGTGCATATCTTTCTATCACGCTTCCGGGTCCGTTCGCTTCCCATTTCCATGATTTAGGAGCACAGCACAGCAGTCTCAGTCCATCCTGATTTTCAACTTCGAAGGTCCACCATCGGTCCATCGGTACTCTCTGTATCTGTTGCTTCTGAACGCCTCGCGCCTCTGAACTCTTAGCATCCATACCCGTCTTTGCACTGCTCGGAAAGATTGCCGATAAACATACTATCAGAAAACTGATGTAGCTCAATTTAATTTTCATATTTCAATAGTTTTCAGGTTTAGAAATAAGTTTTATTAATCACGCCCTTTATTTAATAATTTTTCCCAAACATACAAATAATTTCTGATAATTTCAGTNCCGACATATTGATTTTAACTATTTTTAATAATTATTGGCAAATTCACAATCATCTAATTATTATACACTTACAGCAAAATCAATCCCGCCCCGACAGTAANGNTANCNTTACTGTCGGGGCGGGATTGATTTATGGTTTTCCGCAGAAACCTCCGCGGATGATCTTATTTCACGATAACCTTCTCGGTCTTGCCACCCTGACGGCGGATGTAGAGACCGGGAGCGGGGTTATCGACACGGATTCCCTGAAGATTGAAATACTCNACGGGGGCATTCTCATCNACAACGATGTCAGAGATACCNCTGAAATCCTCGCCGAAGAAGCCTGTGGCATCCGAGATACGCATAGCCTTGACGGTTACTGCACCGGTGACGGACGCAGGGGTNATCTTGACGAAACGNGATGCGGGATTGAGATCAAACTCGCCGNTGAAAGGCAGATCCTTCTCGGTGAGGACACGGATGGTGCGCCATGTGGGTGCGANGTCGGCATTGCGNGTCTCCTGAACCTTCAGGCGGACTGTAGTGCCTTCGGCNGCCTCGANTTCGAGATGGAGCTGCTTGGCCTCAGAGCCGAAGTAGGCCATGACCTTATCGCTGCTCGATGCCGAACGGAAAGTGACATGGTCAGCGGTGATCTCACCGGCATTGTCGCCACCGGCAACCTGACACCAGTGGGGATAGTCGTTCTGCTGAGTCTGGACGAGTGAACCTACGGTCTCGAAGGGTGCGGTCTCGTTGAAGGGTGCGAAGTTGATCGGGAGNTTCTTNGCAGCCTTGCCCCAGTGGGTCTCACCGTCAGCCTTCTCGCGGGGGAAGTCACCGGTGTTGATGCNGATGTCGCCGACAAACGACTTATCACCGCTGACGTTGGTNAGGACACCGGCAGGGAACTTGACAGTGTAGGCCGAGTTGGCGTCGAGAGCCTCATAAGCGATATTGAGTTTGGNACCGCTNGTGCCGACAGTNATGGTCTCATACTGATGCACACCTTCGATCACTGCATCNCCCTGATACTTCACTTCCTGATTGAATGTGAGCGAAATCGAGCCGTCGGTGTATTCAACGTCGTTTTCAAGACTACCGGCGGTCAGTTCGAGTGCCTCCTCACCTTCNGGGGCGATATANCGCTCGATCANGATATCGTTGACGTCGATTTTCTTGCCGTTGGATTCAAGNCGGAACTGCACCTCACCNGCATTGGCATAGGTGTAGGTGAACTTGAAGATTCTCTTCTTAGCACCGAGCACGAGATCCTGCGAGGTCTCCGANCCGCCGGCAATGGTGTAGAGCTTGACGGTCTGCTGCGATGTCGAGGGGTTGCCGAGGTAATAGGTGACGACACAGGGACCCTGAACGGCGGGAGTGGTGACATATTCGCTACCGTTGATGAACTGGATACAGTTGGCTGTCGCGCCCTTNTCGTCATCGCTTGCAGGACCATAATCCTTAGAGCCGTCCTCGGAGAAGCATCCGGGCATTGCCACAATGCGGCTTGCGGTCTCGCCGACACCTATTACCATCCCGTTGAAGGTCATNGANGAATTCTTTGAGCCTTTCTTGAAGATGTCGGTATTGCCGGTGAGCGAACCGTATTTCTCGGCATACTCTGCGGGNGTCGTGGTGAAGTCAGTGTAGAACAGCACACCTCCGGCAGTGGTCGAGAAACTCCAGAGATCACCCTGAGTAGTGCCGAGGGTGTTAGTGGCATCCACACGCCAGTAGTAGGTCTTGCCTGCTGCGACTGCTGCTGTAGCGTCCCATTCGGTTTTGGTCAGTCCGGTNGCNACGGATGCAAGTTCATCNCNGTTCTCGCCGAGCATCACGGTGTAGGNGACATCGCCGCCGTAGGTGTTGANNTTGTTTTCCCAAGTGAGTTTAAGGCCGTTGGCGACACCCTCCTTCGNACCGTCGGCAGGGAAAGGATTGACAGANGCTTTGGGAGCGGAGGGATCACCGATAGTGGTAAACTCAAGGGTGTCGGTATAGTCCGAGTAGAGACCCTTGCCGTCNGTGGCACGCAGACGTACCCAGTATTTTGTCTCAGGGGTGAGTCCGGTCAACTCAAATGACGAAGCTCCGGCTGCNGGGGTAGCAGCCTCNGTAAAGTTCGTGCCGTCGGTCGAAAGCTCGACAACNAAACCGTTTTCGGNGTTCTTGTTGACGTCCCAAGAGAGTGNGACAGCAGTCTTGGAAGGCTCACCGGCTGCAAACTTGACAGGCTTCTTGATGTAGGGGTATGCCTCGGTGATTGAGTTGGCATAAACCTCGATCCAAGTATAGCCGGTAGCGGGATCGATGGCCACGGCATCCGAAGCGTCGTTGGGATTGAGACCATTGGCCTTTTCCCACTCGTCGGGGATGGCATCGCCGTCCGAGTCAAGGGGCTTCACGCCTCCGGAAAGCACACCNGTNCCCTTATGCGGAAGCTGCGATTCACTGGTGATACCGTTCTTTGTTCCTGCAGTGCCGTAGGAAGCGATTTCATCAATAATNTACTGATCGACTTCATCACGCACGGGNAGCACAGGACCGACACTNGTGAGCATCCATTTGTAAGCATCTTCAGCCGACAATACATTGCTGATAGGTGAAATGAGCTGGATCTGTTCGGTAGCGGTCTTGTTGTACTCGGTAATGTCAGCATTGAGAGCTTCGAGCGAACTGAAATAAGTNGAGTAAGGAGCTGTGCCGTTCTGCGCGCCACGCATCTCATCCTCAGTCATAAGGTGACCGTTGAGTTCACCGTCCTTATTGGCATCGTAATAGTTGCCCGCACCATAGTAACGGAAGCTCTNGATACCGCGCACAAANGGATCTGTCGAACTGTTCCACGGACCTTTCACGAAATAGTTATTTTCGATGTCGGCCCACGAGTCGCCCTCGGAATCACTCATGATGTAGCAACCGCCNTCACCCCAGTTATAGACGACGTTGTTGACATACTGGTTGAGACCCTTGACCTTTGGATTACGGGTCTTATTCTCGACATATAGATTACGGTAGAGGGTCACACCTCCGATGGTCTGAATCAGACCGCCGCATGAGTGAGACTGGAGTCCCTGACCGATNATTGAATTCTGAATGGTAATGTTTGCCGGACGAGTGTTCTTATTGTCCCAGCTGACGGAGAAATTCTCGTCACGTCCCCAGAGAACGGAGAGATGGTCAAAAATCATGTCTGTTCCGTTGGCCACTCCNCAGGCATCCGCACCGCTCGTNCCTTTGATGCCCATACGGAAACGCATGTTGCGGACAATCAGCTGAGANGCGTTGGAGAAGCTGATGCGGTCACCATAGACCTGCACACCTTCGCCGGGGGCAGTCTGTCCGAGCACCGTATTTTTGCCCTTGAAAACGAGGGCAGATTTAAGATTGATGACTCCGGAGACATCAAAAACAATGATGCGGCCTTCCTTNCTGACAGCGTCNCGGAATGAACCCGCTCCTGCNTCATTAAGATTGGTCACATGATAGATTTCCGGAGCNGTGACAGCACGNGCNCCCTTNGTGTACCGTCCAAAACCTTCNGCTCCGGGGAAAGCGAGGAGATCACCGTCNGCTGCATGTAATCCAAGACTCATGCCAAGGAGTCCGCAGGTGACGGCGAGATTGTTGAATAGTTTCATGATATAATTGGTTAATTTAATGTAGAAGTTGGAAAAAAGACATAAGGTGAGCGACTGATGCACAAACCCTATGTCTTTCTTTCAGTTTTTTCAACGGTCCGGGATCATTTATCTGTCNAATGATCCTTTCCTGCTTCGGAAGGACGCATNGAAATGNGTCCCTTACAAAGCCACCGTTTTATCGGGAGCGATTAACGCTGGATGTACTTCTTACCGTTCTTGATAACGAGACCCTTGTAGTTCTCGTCAACCTGAATACCCATTACGTTGTAGATGGGAGCGTTTTCGTTAGCTTCGTCAACGATGATATCTTCGATAGCAGAAGTTGCAGGTTCACCTTCGATGCGGACATACATGAGGTTGAGCTGGGCACCGTCAGCACCTACGCGGACAGCAAGNTTCTTGCCGGTNGCNTCAAANGTNANGGGNTCAAGNTTGTAGTAACGCTTGNTGNCAGGATCATTCTTTTCGATATGTACGGTCTGTTCTTCGTCTGCAACACCGTCGAATACGGGGGTNACGGCTACTTTAAGCACATTGTCGGGGTTAGCAGTACCGCCAAGGTTACAGCCGGCCCATACGGTCACTGTTACCTTGCCTGTAACNGCGGGATACTGGATGTAAGTGTCCTGACGGGAAACGACACCATCAGTACCAAGACGGGTAAACTGAACACCGTTCTTGGTAGCTACCCAATCAGATTCAACAGCTGCATTATAGTCTGCATCAGCCCAAGCATCCTCAGTACCCCAGCCGGGCATGAAGATTGTACGGGTTACACCCTTTGAACCCCAAGAAAGGAAGGGATATTTGTAATTCTCTTCGGGCATTACCTCAACATCNGCAACATCGCCACCGGGCTGGGCACTGGCTGAGAGTTTGTAGATCTGACCGTCAAGNAAAGAAATGGCAAGACCGGTTTCTACCACACCGACTGTTTCTCCTTCAGGAACAGTAAGAACCTTGAGTCCGTAGGTTTCGGGCAATGCTACACCATATTGGTTAACTAAGTTATAGTTACCGGGGTAATAGAAGGGGCTTTCTGCATTAGCGAGTTCATTTAAGAAGGGGAACTGCGCATTGGGAGTTTCACTTCTGAAGCTGTAGTCAAAAACTTCAGCGTTAGCTGCAAAAGCCGTAAGAGCGGCTGCAAAAAGTAATGTTTTCTTCATAAGAGAATGTTTTAGTAATAAAATTGGTTGATTAATTTACTTTTTTATGATTCCCTATGCCAAAGAAAATCTAACTTAGAATCCTCTGGCATAGGGAGAATGATCTTAATGAACACCTGAATATCCGGGATATCCGGGGAGCTGGGTAAGGCGGGGATTGTCAACCAGCGGATGACCTGCTGCCTGATTTGCGAAGGGGCTCAATTCGGTTCTGTTGTGGACATAGCCGAAATAGAGACCGAAGGGACCATCGATCCAATCCGGATAATTATTCCTGTTTTCAGCGAAGCCGGTAGGTTTCTGAGCAATCGTATTACCGACAAGAAGCTGATTGTTCTCACCACCCATACGGAAGCCACCTGCTATACGGCCGTTTNTATTCCAAGTGTTATCCCATGAAAGGAACATGTTGGTGACATACCAAGAAGCAGTAGCATCTTTACCATGAGCGGCAGCAATTTCCTTAAGCTGCGCATTGAAGTTGTCTTTGTTAGTTCCCGTTGTGGGAATGCTTGATCTGCCAACGATTGCAATTTCATCAGGGTCAGTGATGTCGATGTAATCAAGCCCGAGGAAGGTTGTGCCATATTTGTTCTCATCCTTTTCAAACTTGTAGAGACGATACACGGCAACGTCCGCATAATCACCCTCGCGCTTGGACAGATCCTTGAGAGCTTGCTGAGCCTTACCTACCTCGCGGTCGAGAAGGTTCATGCGCACGAGGTCTGTGCGGAGAAGGAATTCGTCGGAGAGCTCCCACATACGCTCCTGCAGGAGCGCGTCCTGAAATGCATCTTGGCCTGACGGAATGGACATAGAGCCGATTCCGGCACGGTCACGCACCTGCTGGAGAGCAGAGATCGCAGCTGCTGTCGGGCCGTTGTTAAGATAGTTCTGAGTTTCAGCATACATCAGGAGCACATCTGCGTAGCGTACCATAGGAATGTTTACATTGCGCTGTGCGGCAGCACTCGGTTCAACCTGCCACTGGATACGATATTTACCTGAGCAGATGGACGAGTATGTTGTACCTGCATTAGCGATCTCAGAATCAGTGGTGACACCAAGCGCACGAGGATTGTAGGCGCAACAGGTCACATCCCTACGGGTATCATTCGCATCATAAGAGAGATAGAATGTCGGGAGCTTGCACTGGAGAGCACGACGTGCCCCATAGATGGCATACTGGCTACCGCCGGGAGTTCCGACATAGACACCGAGGGTCGTGTTGCCGACATTCGTGCCGAGACGGGCTATTGACCACATCATTTCGGGTGCGACTTCACCGAAGTTACGCTGATCAAAATTGTAGAACAGACGTTGGAAACCCGACATTCCGTTGGCAGACTGGAGAAGATAGTTTTCGCCACTACCGATTACCGCAGCAAGGGCTTTATCGGCGATGGTATAAAGCTCGCGGATACGTGCCTGATCCTCACGCTGTCCCATGTGGAGCGAAGCCTCGGAGTTGGTCTCAAGATCCCAACGGAGCGAGTAACCGGCAGCGTGGAGGCATATACGGGCAAGAAGTCCGTAAGCACTGTTACGGTTGATGCGCTCGGTGTAGCCACATTCGCTGAACCAAGGAAGATCCTCGATTGTCGCTGCCATCTCGTCTATGACAAAGTCATAAATCTTATCGCGGTCATAGCGTTTGGGATATAAAACGTCCTCTGATTCTATATCAAGCAATTCAAGAGGCTCTGTCACGAAAGGAACATCACCGAAAAGACGGATGAGGTTGAAGTAAAGGAAAGCGCGGAGAGCCACAGTCTCGCCGATGAGGGCTTTGACCTTGTCGGTCTGCTCCATACCGTTCAGACGGTGAATAGCTATGTTACACGCCTCAATCTTCTTGTATGACTCACTGTAAGTCGAACCGAACACGTAAGGAGCGGTAGGATCGTAAGCATAATTGGAGATATAGTGCTTATTACCCTCAAAGGCATCTTCGGCGGCGATGGTTGTCATCTCACCGGTGTTTGCCTGACGATAAAACTCTTCATGTACAAGACCTCTGTAGATACCCTGCACGAACAAATCGGCATTGTTCTCGTTTTCAAAAGCGAATTCGACATCATCTTTGGTGTAGGATTTGAGGTCAAGAGTATCCTCACATGAAGTAAGGAGCATTGACCCGCTGCCCACGAGAGCCAAGGCCGCAACGAGATTGCGCACTGCGTTGAAATTATATTTTTTCATCTTTAAATTCATTTGTGTTGTAATCCGTTAGAACGAGAGATTTAAGCCGACAACATAGCTGCGTGAAGCGGGATATGCACGTGAATCGAAACCGGGTGTACAGATCACGTCATCGTTGCTTGAGGACACATTAGGATCATAGCCTGAATAATGTGTGAACGTGTAGAGGTTGTTGGCGGTGAAGTAAAGACGAAGCTTACTGATACGAGCCGCCTTCATCCACTTCTGCGGGAAAGTATAGCCGAGTGTCACCTGAGATATACGGAGGTAAGAGCCATCCTCCACAAAATAGGATGAGGGATAGATGATATTTGACGAGTTGCCTTCAGTCAATGACCAGAGGCGTGAGCTTTCGTTGGGGTTAAGTTCCTTGAGACGGGCAAGGGTCGTTGCCTCACGACCGGTTGCAGGATCAATGAGCACATAGTGGTTGGAACCGAACTTATCAAGAGTGTTCTGGAAGGGACCATAGGGGCTGAGGGACTGTGCAGTCGCATTATAGATGTCATTNCCAAGAGCAAAGTTCATGAAGATATTGGCATCGAAGCCCTTGAAGGTAAAGGAGTTTCCGAAACCGCCGATACAGGTCGGAGTACCGTTACCGATTTTTACAAGTTCCTTGGTGAACTGAGTTCCGTCCTCATTGTCAGCAGCAAACTTCATATCGCCCGGTTTTGCCTCTCCACCGAAAGGCTTCACAACTCCATCCTTGAGAGTGAACGAGCCGTCACCGTTGTCAATGAAGTCATCTGTAGTATAGATACCTATGTACTTATAACCGAACATATCGCCGAGACTCTGACCTACCATTGCATAATAAGTCACCTGACCGGACAGTGAGCTACCGGCATTGAAAGTCTTATAATCGAGACCGTTGTTGAGCTCTATGACCTTAGANCGGTTGAACGAGAGGTTGAGAGTAGTGCTCCAAGAGAAGTCCTTATTGGAAACATTAACGGTATTGAGTGAGAATTCCCAACCGCGGTTACGCATTTTACCGACGTTCTGCATCTGTTTGTTATAACCGGTTGTTGAGGGAATGGTCGAGGACATGAGCATGTCGGAGATCTGGTTGTTGTACCAATCTACGCCAAGACTTATGCGACTGTTGAACATACCGAGGTCAATACCGATGTTGGTTGCGTGGAGCGTCTCCCACTTGAGGTTACGGTTACCAAGTTCGTTGGACAGGATTAACGACGGGTTCTGTTCGTTATTGTCCATCGGGTACGAACTGAGAGTCACAGCAGTAGTGTAGAGATTGTCGCTGATACCGTTGTTACCGGTGATACCGTAGCCTGCGCGNAANTTAAAGTTGTTGAACCATTCAGCAATTGAGTTCTCCTGCCAGAATTTTTCCTGNGATATACGCCAAGCACCCGATACCGAGGGGAAGTAGCCCCACTTGTTGCCACGTGCGAACTTAGAGCTNCCGTCGGCACGCATTGTCGCGGTAAGGATGTAGCGGTTATCATAGGTGTAGGATGCACGGCCAAAGAACGAAAGCATATTGCTGTGTGAATGGCCGGTTGATTTGCTTGATACNTCTGTAGTATTGATGTAGTCGAGACCGTGGTTCGGATTCGGGAATTTTTTCAGGCTGAGCGATACACTCTCGCTTTCACTGTAAGAGTATTCCTGACCGAGCATGACGGTGAGGTCATGTTTCTCGTTGAACGTNTTCTGATAGGTAAGGGTATTTGCAATGTGCCAGTTGTAGCCCTCGGATGTACCGATTGANCCTGACATACCTGTATTGATCGGGTCGAGAAGGTAGCCTGTNCCCTCCGGTCCGGCAAATGATGTGGATTTACCCCAAGATGTCACATAATTGCCTGAAGTACGCCATGTGAAATTCTTGAGGAAATCAACTGTGATTCCGGCATTGAGTTCAAGACGGCGGGCACGATTCGTGCTCGTAGCCGCACGATTCTGAACGAGCTGGTTGGTAGCGGAGTAGAGNGAAGTCATGCTTCGATAAACTCCGAGAGTCTGGGTGTTAAGCAGCTCATCCTGAGAGAGCATGGTACCGCCGTTGATCGGATACTTCACAAGGTCGTCAAGACCATCGAACTTACCGCCACCGTGTGTTGANGCTCCATAGAAGAACGATGAGAAATCAAGTTTCACACCCTTGAAAAGTTCAGAGTTGATTTTCGCACGGAGTGAGTTGCGGGCATAATCGTGATTGGCAAGAAGGCCATCGTTGTCGATGAAGTTNTATGAGATAAGATACTTGGTCTTNTCGTTNCCACCTGAGATTGACAGGCTGTGGTTCTGAGTCACTGCACTTCCGCCGAAACCCTCTTCCTGCATGTCAAGGGCATAGTTAAGTGCGCCGTCTTTACCATACATCTGATTCATGCGATCATACACACCTGTGTAGAACGACGGATCGTTGGCATAATCGAAATCATTGTCATAGACCTGNGTGAAGAGACCGTAGTTATTACGAAGGGCTATCAACTCATACTGGTAGTTGGCATAGTTGAGCGCATTGTCCATTACGTCGAGCTTCTTGGGGAGGACATCGAACGAAACGAAGCCATTGTAGTCAATCTTGGTCTTACCGCTGCTTGCAGATTTTGTCGTGATCACGACAATACCGTTAGAACCACGCGCACCGTAGATCGCTGTTGATGATGCATCCTTGAGAACGTCGATAGTCTCGATGTCATTGATGTCAATGTTAGAGAGTGCGTCATCCATAGCAAAGCCATCGACAATATAGAGAGGCTTGGTGCTCTGTGTGATCGAAGCACCACCACGGACCGTAATATTGACTCCGGCACCGGGAGCACCGCTCTGCGACACAATATTTACACCGGCTGCCTTACCGGCAAGTGCCTGTGCTGCCGAGGTCACGGGGACTTTGGCNAGTTCGGAACCCGACACGGAGGAGACTGCACCGGTAAGGTCTTTTTTCTTCACCGTACCGTAACCGATGGCCACGACTTCATCGAGCATTGTGGCGTTGGTCTCAAGAGTGACGTCGATACGGGTCTGACCCTTGACGGCGACATCCTTGTCNTCATAGCCGATGTAGGAGAACTGGAGAGTAGCGTTGGACGGCACGGTAATGCTGTAGTTACCGTCAAGGTCGGTTGCGACACCGTGTTGAGTGCCTTTCTGCATGACAGTCGCACCCATAAGAGGCTCNCCGGTATTGTCGATTACTGTACCGGTCACTGTGATGTTCTGGGCATAAACTGAAAGTGAGAAGGTCAAGGTCAGCAGCATTGCCAACCAGTAACGAGTTTTCTGACTTAAATTCATACACTCATGGTTTTTTTTAGATTTATCCTATATGTTATTATATTTGCCATGATGGATTGGCCGCCCTACCGGCCGCGATAATATACAATGTGATGTCCAAAAAGATTGATTAAAGCAATATAGGAGATGATAACCGGCGAGCCTATCGCCANAATATCACACAAAAGTACGGATAANAATTACCCNCCNCAAATATCGTTAACAATTATTAACANACCCAATATACTAATAGCCAATTTTTAACTATAANCCATTATGGTTATCATTNATTCACATATAATNTATCCAATATCATCGCCACCCGACCATCATCAATACCGGTAAAAACAGAAGCCGGACAGGACACGGTTCAGACTGCCTTTGCCATTGTCGTGAGCAGGGCGGTAAGCGTCATGAAATCCGTATGGTCACCCATACTTTTACGTAGCATTTCGAGCAGACGGACCTTGCGTTTCTTCACGGTAATTTCCGCCACTCCGAGCGCAGCCGCTATCTCAGCGTTCTTTAATCCCTCTTCAAAGCTCATGCGCAGGAGTTCCTGATATTCCGGCGGAAGATTCCTTATGGCCGCATACAGATGGTCAAGTGTCTCATGCTCGATCAGCGCGCGGTTGGCATCAGCTTCGTGGAGCGGCGTCTCCCCTGAATCAGTATAGTTACGCATGGCCGAGAGTTTGCGCAGAGCCGACACGGCTTTGTTGCGGATACAGGCGAGAAGGTGGGCACGCCACTGTTCGGCCGTCTTGAACGTGTGACGCTTCTGGAAGGTGTCCAGCACGGCATCCTGCACGCAGTCATCGGCCATCCAGTCCAGTTCCGAGCCTAAAAGCCGTGAGGCATACATCACCATTCCCGGAAAATAGCGGTCATAGAACGGTGCCATTTTTCCGGCAACAAACATTCGGAATATGTCGTCGGCCGTATGCAATTTTTCTGATATGGACTGGATGTGGGAGGACAAAATTACGAAATATGTTTATAAAACCTACAAAAATGCTTGCAAAATGTCAGTCAACCGCAAGTAGCGACAAGAAAAATTAAAAAAATCTGCCTTTCGGGATATACTTTTTGATACCTATTGCGAATATAGTATAAATCACATTTCGAAACCCATTTTAACCAAAATATAATAAAAACCGATCGGTCACCGGTCTTCTCTCCAAGATCCGTCACACCACATCCCCCCTCTACCCCCCACCCTATGCAGCGCGTAAGTCAACTTATATTAAAGAAAATGTCGGGCCGTCTCACTCCAGCCGAGGAGGCCGAGCTGCAGGCATGGCTTAACGAGAGCGAGGCCAACCGCAGACTATACGGACGTCTCACCGACCCTGCAGTCCTGAAAGAGACCTTCGATCTGTGGCGCATGGTTGATTCCTCCCGNCCCTGCCGCGACATGCAGAATCAGGTCAACCGTATGCTGTGGAGCAGCCGCATCCGCCGTTGGAGCGTNGCCGCCGCNGTAGTGCTCGCGGTGCTTGTGGCCGGTTCGATCATCGTCGGCCGGATGGACATGCGGGTCTCTGACTCGCCGATTGCCTCGCGCACGGAAATTCCGCAGAGTGTCGAGGATATCAAACACGGTGTGACCCGTGCGGTACTCTCGGATGAGGCCGGTCACAATGTGGTCCTGAACGCGACTGACACCGCCAAAGTGACCACCATATTGCTTGCAGGACATGAGACCGACAGCATCGGGCACGAACTCTGCCTCGATGTCCCCAGAGGCGGTGAGTTCAAGGTTCAGCTTGAGGACGGCACGGAAGTATGGCTCAATTCAGCTTCACGCCTCTACTACCCCAACGCGTTCGGCAACGATATGCGCCACATCCGCGTCGAGGGCGAGGCTTATCTCGCTGTGGCGACTGACAGCCTGCGCCCCTTCTACGTCGAGACCGACAATCAGATGATCCGTGTCTATGGCACTTCGTTCAACGTCCGCTGCTATCCTGAGGACCGCGAGATCTACACCACTCTTGAGAAAGGCAAGGTCTCAATCAGGCGTGCCGACGAAGTCGGAGGCGAACTTTTCCTAACACCGGGTCATCAGGCAGTCTTTGCTTCAACGGATTCAAAAGTAAGCGTGAGGGAGGTCAATACGGACGTTATCACATCGTGGCGCAACGGCCGTTTCGTTTTCGAGAACCAGACACTGCTGCGCATCATGCAGGATCTAAGCCGATGGTACGACTTCGAGTATGAATTTGCCGACAGCTCACTGGAAAATGAGGAATTCATGGGGAGCATCCCGCGCTATTCCGACTTCACGACCGCCATATCCATCCTTGAGAAATGTGGGGGCATACGCTTCAGTGTCGATGACGGAAAGGTGCGGATAACGCGTACCGACAACTGACAGAATCATCCCGATACGCATCCACCCGTCAGCATACCTAATATAAATATATAATACCCATAAAATTATCCACAAGTATTTAACCAATCATTAAATATTAGATGAAACGCAGAATCCTTACCCTGTTGGTTGCTCTGATGTGTGTCCCCGTGACGCTCCTCGCCAGCAACTACGACCTGACTTTCAACGGTGATTCGCCGGAAGCCGCCTTCCAGATCATCAAGAAAGCCACCGGCTACGAGTTTGTCTATAACAAAGGCATTCTTAACGACATCGCCGGACGTTCCGTCACCGGTTCATACCATGACATGGACCTCAACGCTATTCTGACCCATGTGATCAACGAGCAGATGGGTCTCGGTTACGAGATTATCGACAAGTCCATCGTATTNTCGAAACAGCGTGCCGCCAAGACCAACGGCTCGCGTATCACCGGCCGTGTGGTCGATTCCAANGGCGAACCCCTCCCCGGAGCATCCGTATGGCTGAAGAAGTCACCCAAGGTGGCTGCTGCCACGGACATGGATGGNAACTTTACGCTCCCTGCCGACGGACAGACCAACGTCCCCCTCGTGGTCTCATATATCGGCATGAAACGTAAGGACATCAACTGGAACGGAAAACCGCTCAAAATAACCCTTGAGGACGACGAGAATCAGCTCGACGACGTGGTGGTGACCGGTTATCAGGTCATCNACAAGCGTGCCTCCACCTCAGCCATCACCTCGATCAAGGCCGAGGACATCCTGCGCCCGGACGCACTCTCGATTGACCAGATGCTCGAAGGACAGGTGCCCGACCTCATGTATATGTCCAACTCAGGCGAATCCGCCGCTGCTCCCAAGATCCGTATCCGAGGNACNTCGTCGATCATCGGTAACCGCGAGCCTCTCTGGGTGGTGGATGGTATCGTTGTCAAAGATCCTGTGCCCATCTCGCCCGACGAGCTTAATGACCCTGACTATATCAACCGTCTCGGTAACGCCATCTCAGGTCTTAATCCGCAGGACATCGAGCGTCTCGACGTGCTGAAGGACGCCTCCGCTACCGCACTCTACGGAACGAANGCCGCCAACGGTGTCATCGTCATCACCACCAAGCGCGGTAAGGAAGGTGCACCGCAGATCCGCTACACCAACAATTTCACATGGAAACGCCGTCCGCGCTACACCGACAGCTCGGTCGATGTCCTCAACTCCAAGGAGCGCATCGCACTGTCGAAGCAGCTTTTCAATGATCACTATGTCTATGACAACAGTTACTCGCTTGTCGGTTTCGAATACCTGATAAGCGAACTCTACGCCGGACGCATCGACCAGAGCGAATTTGACCGTCAGCTTGCATGGTTCGAGACAGAGAATACCGACTGGTTCAAGCTCCTCACCCACGACAGCTTCTCGCAGTCACACACCCTCACCCTCAGTGGCGGCGGCTCACGCAGCTCCTACTACGCTTCGCTCGGTTTCACCGACGATGATGACATTGTCAAAGGCACGACCAACAAGCGTTACAATGCCATGATCAACCTTGACGTAAACTTCGCCAAGTGGCTTACGGCTGCTTTCAGCCTCAAAGGCACCGTCAGCGACCGCAGCTATTATCAGAACGAGATCGCCCCGGTTCAGTATGCCTACCGTGCGAGCCGTGCCATCCCCGCCTACACCTCCGACGGACACTATTACTATTACAAACGCAGGGAGTATCAGGGAGTGGGCTACAACTTCAATGTCCTTAATGAGCTTGATCACAGCGGTGTNGATCAGAACGGCAATCAGCTGAGTTTCGATGCCAACTTCCGTTTCAACATCACCGACTGGCTCTCGGCCAACGCCATATTCTCTTACACCGCCTCCAACACTGCAGTCAACAGCCTCTGGGGTGCCGAGACATACCATGCGGCAAAACTCCGCCGCAGCGAATACGGCACACCCGCTGATGAGGATACACTGATGCCGCAAGGTGGTGAACTAACCCACTCCTCCACTGATCTCCGCAGCTGGACCGCGCGTCTTCAGCTTGACTGGAACAAGTATTTCAACGACGACATCCACAACTTCAGCGGCGGTATCGGTTTCGAGGCCAACTCTGATAACTACAAGGGTTATTCCAACACCACCCGTGGTTATTTCCCTGACCGAGGCATGAGCTTCGCCACAGGTATCGACCTGACCAAATATCCCGTCTATGCCGCATGGCTGGCCGACAACGTGCCCACCCTTACCAACTCAAAAGAGAACATCCTTTCGGCCTACATCACCGCCAGCTACAACTGGAAACGTCTTATATTNGTCAACGCCAACGCACGTGTCGATGGATCGAACAGCTTCGGTGACCGCGCCAACGACAAGCTTCTCCCGATCTGGTCTGTCTCNGGNTCGTTTGATGCNGCCCANCTCGACTTCTTCAAGCAGCTCACATGGCTTGACTACTTCTCCATCAAGGGTAGCTACGGCTATCAGGGCAACATGCTCTCTGACCAGTCACCCGTCATGATCATACAGAAGGAAGCATACAATGAGTTCTACGGCGAGTACATGTCAACCGTCCGCCGCAATCCCAATCCCGATCTCCGCTGGGAAAAGACCACGAGCTACAACCTCGGTTTCGAATGGGGCTTCTTCAACCGCAAGCTTCAGCTTGATGCCTCTCTNTACTGGAAGCGCACAAAGGACGCATTCATGTCAAAGACCATCTCGACCGTCAACGGTTATGAGTCATACATCGTCAACGGTGGCGATATCGACAATGACGGTTACTCAATAGGCATCACCGTGCGCCCGATTGATCGCCGCGACTGGCAGTGGAGCATCTCGACAAACTTCTCGCGTGCCATCAACCGCATCAAGAGTCTCCCCGCAGGCGAATCCTACGAGCTTGAGGACTTCCTCAACGGCAATGCCATCATCAAGGGACAGTCGGTCGGAACATTCTATTCCTACAAATTCCTCGGTCTCAGCCCCGTGGATGGCGGNCCGATGTTCGATGACTGGTTTGACCACACCGAGGACCTGAAAGGTCTCAGCAAGTATGACACCTACACATCCGTGCTCACNGCGACCGGTTCGCGTGAACCCATCATGTCAGGCAACCTCTCGACCATGCTCCGCTGGAAAAATCTCCGCCTCAACGCCAACTTCACTTACAGCCTCGGTGCCAACACCCGTCTGTTCGGCATGTATGGTGCAGGCGTAGGCAGCGACGGTGTATTTGCCAAGAGCGGTGAGATCAAGTCGGAAAACAACCTCAGCCGTGACTACCTCGACCGCTGGNTCAAGCCCGGCGACGAGAAGCACACCAATATTCCTGCCATCATCGCTNAAANNCATCCGAGTTATTTCAAGTATCTCAACCACTGGTCCGACAATATGGATGAGGTGAACACCATCGCAGAATCATACTGGGATATGTATGACTACTCNGATCTCCGTGTCGTNAGTGCCGACTACCTCAAACTATCGACCCTCAGCCTTTCCTACGATTTCCCGAAGGAACTCCTCAGACCATGGGGCTGCAAGCGTCTTGAACTGACTGCAACCGGAACAAACCTTTTCACCATCTGCGACTCCAAGCTCAAAGGTCAGACTCCGACACAGGGNGGTTTCACCAACATTCAGCTCTCTGACCGTCCCGGTTTCTCATTTGGTCTTAACGTAACTTTCTAACCTATTAATCATGAANGCAATAAAGAAAACCATATACGGTGTGGGTCTGATGCTCTGTGGTGTCAGCCTCACCTCCTGTGACTCCTTCCTTGAAGAGTACTCGCAGGATCTTGCCAAGGTCACCGGNTGGGAAGACCTTGATGAAGTCCTACTCGGCGACGCTTACATCAAGACCTGCCGTATCGTAAGCGCGAATTCCGGTGTCGGCACCGAGAACCGTGACTCGGATTTCGATTTCCTCCACTACATGACCGATGAGATCACCATGACGGAATATACCGGTAATGATATCCTTTATTACGACTACACCGTTTTCCCATTCTACACATGGCAACAGGACACGGGTACGGACTATAATCTCCGTTATTCCGGCGGTGACGCACAGTACTGGAACACCCTTTACTCACGCATCAACGTCTGCAATATGGTCATCTCACTCATTGACGAGCAGCCCGCTCCCACTGAGATCGATGAGCAGGCCAAACGCCGTGTGAAAGGTGAGGCTTATTTCCTCCGTGGTCTCTATTACTTCATGCTTGCCAACCTCTACTGCGAGCCCTACGCTCCATCGACCGCATCATCGACCGTAGGTCTCCCGATGAAATACTCCGAGGTGGTCGAGGATAAGGAATATACCAGAGAGAATCTTGAGGTGACTTACGAAAACATTATCTCGGATCTCCGGAACGCCGAAGAATATCTTGAAGGCACGACACCAAAATCGCTTTACCGCGCCGGCCTCCCTACGGCCAAGCTGCTTCTGAGCCGCGTCTATCTCTATATGCAGGACTGGTCAAATGCCGTGAAGAAAGCCCGCGAGGTGCTCGATATCAACAGCCGCCTACTTTCCCTCAGCAGCAAGGCTCCCGGTGATGCCTGTCTCGATGCATCGTCACCTGAAGTATTGTTCTCCATGGGTGACTACATGGTAGCTTCATTATTCAGCGACGAACGCAGAAACATGGCAAAATGGCGCGTCTCGGATGAGATGGTAGCCCTTTATTCGTCTGATGACCTGCGTAAGAACCGTTACATCGGCAATTCGCAGTTCAATCGTCCGAATGCATTCCGCAAATTCAACGGACAGTCCGAGGCATGGGGACCGATCAACACTGTCGGCAGCGTGTTCACCTTCCGTACCTCCGAAGCTTACCTTACGCTCGCCGAAGCCTCAGCCTATAGCGGCGATGAGACCACCGCACGCACCACCCTTGAAAAGTTTCTCGCTACGAGGATGAGCGGAAAAGTATCCGTGGATGAATCAGGCAACGATCTTATCGATTTTATCCGTGACGAACGCGCACGTGAATTTCTTATCGAAGGCCACCGTTGGTTTGACCTCCGCCGCTACACAGTCTGCCAGCCCTATCCGTGGAGCAAGGTCATCGAACACGGGTACTATTACATAACCCGAAAAGATTATGATGATGTGATTGACCGCATAGACTGGTATCGTCTTGAAAAGAACGATGGTGCTTACACGCTTCCTCTGCCACGCGACATCCGCAATTTCCAAGTCTCCTTGGGCAACGCCAGCCGTCCGTCACGCAGCCCCTATCTCTCCACCAAGCCGGAGGGTGACGGCGGTGATGACTGGGATGATGATGACGACTGGTGGGACGATGATTGGGATGATGACGACGACTGGTGATCAGCATTATCCGTAAAGTTTTTTATAAATAATTTTTCAAGCAACGACAATGAAACCCATAAATAAATTCATGGCAGGTCTCCTGACCATCATCTCACCGGTACTCTGCGCCTGTTCCGACGATGAGAATCTGACTCCCGGTCCCGCCTTTCCCAATTATTTCGAAGTAGATGCTTCCGACAACAGTCCGGAAGCACAGCTGCGCCGCGAATTCAAGGAGCGCACCGGAATCTATCTCCTTTTTAACGATCATCTTGCCACTTATACTGACGCCTACGGTATGATCAAGGAAGAAACGATTGATTTCGATTGGAATCTTACTTCGNNNATGGAGCAGTATTATCGCTTCTCATATCTTGAGGATCAGACTGACAAGGAGAACGTCACCGCAATGATCGAAAAATATTTCTTGCCCTACATTAACGTGGAGGGAGGAAAATTCAAACCATATTCTATACTTATCCCTGCGACTATTGAGGTTGACAAGTACAATGATGATGACTGGAGATCAAAGGATTTCCTGAGCTGCTGGCGTTGTTTCGCCATAAATGCTGCCAAATGGATGGACATTGATGCCGAGGATGCCCGCTCGCTGAGCCGCTCGCTCGTACGCAGTATCGTCGATGATAATCTTAGCGACTCTGACCCGGCTCTTGACGACTTCTATGCCGTCAGTNAGGAATACTACGACTCCTATCCTGCCGAGGCTTTCCCCGGATGGATGGANTATCAGGANGAAACCCTCGTCTATGAAGTCGGCTTCCTCAGGTATTACCCGGATTACTACGGCGACCCCGACTATGACTCCTTTCCGTATGAGTCCTCCGACTTCCGTCTCTTCAAGGATGCAATCTTCAACGAGGATGAGGCCGAATTCCGCGAGAAATGGGCCGATTATCCCAAAATNATTGAAAAGTATGANATCCTCAAGAAAATTATCGAGGATCTTGGTCTCAACCTTAACGCCGTAACAGAATGAATATGAAGAAACTTATATATGCTGCCGTAGCTCTTTCGGCNTTCGCTTTCAGCTCCTGCAGCGATGACGATAAACTTCCTGACATAAAGCCTGCCGACCGTGGCACCGTCACCGACGATCTCGGCAACGTCTATGAATGGGTCCGTATCGGGGATCAGATGTGGACCACCTCCAATGCCAAGAACGGCTCGGATCTGGCCGATGCGGAGTACTATGACAATTACAGCTGGACCTACGTCCTCGATGAAAGTCAGGTCGATGAGTATCAGGAGGAGTATATGCCAATCTATGGTAATCTCATGACCTATGATGATGCGATGAATTCCGCACCCGAAGGCTGGCGTCTCCCGTCCGATGAGGATTGGCAGAAACTNGAACGCACTCTCGGCATGTCNGATCCGGATCGTAAGGGATTCCGTGGCGAAGGTGTCGCCTACGCAATGCAGGCCACCGACTCCGGTTGTGAGCTCGGCTTGAATCTTGGAGGNAGCGTAGTGCCTGTGCAGACTTACGGCTGGATCTCTATGGACTGGGAGTGGGTCGGTGAGTATGGCTACTACTGGACCTCGACCATCGAACCTTCCTATGAGGCCGAACAGACATTCGTATATTACCGTCGTCTGACAGCCAACATCGGGACCGTATCGCGCGAATGTATGCGCTCGGACTGCTACCTGTCTGTGCGTTGGGTCAAGGATGTGGAATAAACAGCTATGCCTAATCTTTTTACCAAATATTTTCCATGCTGAAACACTTTTTTTCACTTTCATTGACAGGGCTTATTGCCCTGTCAATGACCGTTCCGTCAAAGGCTGCATCAGAATTCTCGCTCAAAGGATCACTCGCAGGACTGCCCGACAGTACGCGTGTGGCTCTTATTGATGTGGAAGACCCCAACGGCAAGCGTCAGGTCATTGCCGAGACAATGATCACAGGTACGGATTTTGAACTTAAAGGCGACCTGAAATCTCCGCGTATGTGCGAGCTTGCCTTCCAGCGTTATTCGCCTAAACGCGAAGGTTATGTCACCATCCTCTCGACACGTGTCATGCCCGAACCNGCAGAAATGACCTTCTCGACCGAGCTTACCTTCGACTCATTGTGCAACTCGCGCGGAGTGGATGGCCTTGTCAAGGTCACAGGTTCGAAGGCCCACGATGAATTCTGCGAGTACTTCGCTCAGGTCTATCCCGCCGAAAGGAAAGAAAGCGATGCGTCATATCTCTCGGCTAAAAAATACTTTGAGACCAACGACAACAAGGATACAATGGCCGTCTATAATGCCCGCAAGAACGAGGCCATTGCCGAACTGGTCGCGGCCAAGCGCAGATTTATTGCAGCCAATCCCTCCTANAATATTTCAGGCTACCTCACACAGAAGGAACTTGAAAAACTCTTTGCCTACACAGCCGACGAGATCGACGCTATGGTCGATCTGGTGAAAGTCTGTCCCGACACCGCACGCGTAGCCATCGTCAACCGCCGCAAGAACCACGCCATGCGCTATGCCCTCAACCGTCAGTGTCCTGATTTCGAGGTAACCCATGCCGACGGCAAGGTGGAACAGTTCTCATCGCTCATNAACCCCGGTAAATATACCTTCATTGACTTCTGGGCTTCATGGTGCGGCCCCTGCCGCTCGGCAATCCCACATGTGCGCGAACTCCACAACAAATATGCCGGCAAGCTCGATGTATATAGCATCTCTGTTGATGAAAGCGAGAAACCATGGCGCAATGCCATGGAAAAAGAGCAGATGGAATGGGCACAGCTCCGTCTCGACGGCGAAAAGCAGATGGATGAAGGAGCGCGGGCCTTCTTCATCACCACCATTCCCCGTCTGATCCTGCTTGATGACAAAGGACAGGTGATATGCTCGACTAACAGACCCGACGAGGTAACGGCCTGCCTTGCAAAACATCTCGGCGAGTAATCCATCATCTGATCCAACCACAAATTAATCCATATCTTCACTCATCCAGAAATGAAAAAGACTTTAATATCATCGATTCTCATACTCCCTGCTGTCATGACCTGCGCTGCAGCCGGTGGCTTCACGCTCACGGGCAATATTCCCGGCCTGAAGGCGGGCACAAAAGTAGAGCTCGTCAGCCGCGAATCGGGTCGTGGCGGCACACTGGCCGAAACGACGGCTACTGACGGTGCATTCGTCCTAACAGGTGAAGTCCCCTCGCCTACCATCAGCGAAATCCGCATCTCCAATCCTAAGCCAGAGTCAATCGACAAGGGTGTCAGCATAATGGTCGAGAATGTTCCGATGACCATCTCTGCCGCGCATATCGACAGCATACCCCCCACCTTCTATTTCGGTTCTCACGAGCTGAAACGCGAGAAGAACGTCACCGTCACCGGCGGGCAGGCTCAGAAAGAATATGCCGAGTACAAGGCCGCAATGCTACCTTCGAGCATAGCCGCACGCGATGCTCACTACAATCTCTATTATGACGAGGATGATAATAAAAGCGAGGAGGAACAGAAACGACTGAAAGATGCCTACAACAAGGCCGGAAGAGTCGAGAATGAAGCCCGTAAGGCTTTCATTACCGCTCATCCCACCTACAGCATCTCCGGCGCGTATCTTCTCAATGATCTCTCTACCCCCTTCCTCTTCACTGCAGCTGAACTCGACGCAATGGCTTCCGCAGTCAGCGGGATGACCGACACCGCACGTCTCGCACAGGTCAACAAGGCTATCGAAAACAGCCGTAATTTCCTCCGCGAAAGCAAATTTACGGACTTCGCTGTCCTTGACACCCTCGGAAAGGAGCGTCACATCTCTGAATTTGCTGACGGAAAGAAATATGTGATCATCGACTTCTGGGCCTCGTGGTGCGGCCCGTGCCGTGCGGCCATTCCTCACGTGCGCGAACTGCATAAGAAGTATGCCGACAAGGTAGAGATCCTTTCCGTGTCGCTTGACAGTGCCGAGAATCCTTGGCGTAAGGCCATGGAGCAGGAAAAGATGGAGTGGACTCAGCTGTGGGCCGACAAGTCACGTGTCGAAGCCGTCACGAATCCCTATCAGATCCGTGGCATTCCGTTCATGCTACTTATTGATCCCGAAGGACGCATCATCCATGCCGGATTCAATCCTGACGAACTTACCGTCGCTCTCGAAAAATCCCTCTGATCCATCCACCACAATAATTCCCTGCACCGGGTGAAAAACCCACATAATAATCCTATCCCCCATTTAATACTGAATTACGTCCGCTTTAACACCTGAATAATATCTTAATTTCCAACTAATTGCAGGGACTCNGCGTGCCGCGTATGCCGAAAAGGAATAGTATCTGCCTTAAAAACAGACTATCCGGCATACGCGGCACGTCATATTTTAGGCCAATTCACAGTTAAACAATGTTAAAACAAATTCCTCTCGTAGGTTCAACTCCCGCCATCAGGGATTTTTTAGTAATTTTACCGATTAATTGAGGATAATAGGCTCTGATGAATCCATCGGAAGGGACATATCATCCTACTACACACCCTACTCCTAAACCAAAGCAATGGAACAAGATAAAAAAATACGCGTGGGCATTACCCACGGTGACATAAACGGTGTTGGCTACGAGGTGCTGCTCAAAGCTCTGAGCGATGAACGCATCACCGAGCTGTGTACCCCCGTCATCTACGGCTCAGCCAAGATAGCCAACTATCACCGGAAAGGGATGGAACTTCCCGAATTCAAGCTATTCCAGATTGATTCGCCCGACGATGCCGCTCCGGATCAGGTCAATATCATAAATGTTGTCGGGGAGGACTGCAAAATCGACATAGGACAGCCGACGGAAGCTGCAGGTAAAGCTGCGCTCGCCGCGCTCGAACGCGCCGTCTCTGATCTGCGCGACGGTCTCATTGACGTGCTTGTCACCGCTCCCATCAACAAACACACCATCCACAGCGAGGAGTTCAACTTCCCCGGTCATACGGAATATCTTCAGGAACGCATCGGCGAAGGCCGTCAGGCCATGATGATCATGTGTGCCGAAGGGCTGCGCGTGGCACTCGTCACCATTCATGACCCCCTCTCTGAAGTAGCCAAAAATCTCTCTTCAAAGTCCATCACCGACAAGATCATGGCTTTCAACCGCTCTCTCATCGAGGATTTCGGCATCCACGGACCGCGCATAGCCGTCCTCGCCCTCAATCCTCACGCAGGTGACGCAGGCGTGATCGGCACTGAGGAGAGCGAGATCATCGCACCCGCCATCGCCGAGGCAAACAAACGCCGTGTGCTTGCGTTCGGTCCTTATCCCGCCGACGGCTTCTTCGGCAGCGGTGCCTACCGTAAGTTTGACGGAGTACTTGCCATGTACCACGACCAAGGACTCATCCCCTTCAAGGTACTTGCAGGAGAGACCGGTGTCAATTTCACCGCCGGACTCCCCTACGTCCGCACTTCGCCCGACCACGGAACTGCCTACGACATCGCCGGACAAGGTAAGGCCGACGAACAGTCGATGCGTGAGGCCATCTATACAGCCATCGACATCTTCCGCAACCGTCGCCGCGAAGCCGAGGCCACAGCCAATCCGCTGCGCCGTCAGTCATACGACAAAGGCAACGACAGACTTCCCGCAGAAAAGCCTGAACGCTGATCCTGCCACGCCACGGACTCCTGAGAAAACCGATCATCAATCCTAAACAACCCGACCAATCACTGTCACAAACGTCACATGAACTATGCCATCATAGCCGCAGGAGAAGGCTCACGCATGAGCGGAGGCGGAGAAATCCGGCCCAAGCCGCTCGTGGAGCTTGACGGACAGCCCATGATCAGCCGTCTGGTAGGGATACTTGACTCTCTGGGAGCGGAAAAGATAAGCGTGATCACCAATCCCGCCATGCCTGATGTGGCTGCGACACTCCGCGCCTTAAAGCCGGCTGCAAGGCTCAACGTGATCGAGAAATCGACACGCGGATCGATGGAGAGCTTCCATGCTCTCGCCCCCGACATCGACGCCGGAAAGCCATTCTGTCTGCTGACGGCCGACAGTGTCTTTCGCCCGGAAGAATTTTCGCAGTTCATAGCCGACTTCGAGGCTGATACGGACAGCGACGGTTACATGGCCGTCACGACCTATATCGCCGACGAGAAACCGCTCTACGTCGCCGCCACATCCGAAGGCGATATCACCGGTTTTCTTGACAATGCAGTTCCCGGTGTTCGCTATGTCTCCGGAGGGATCTACATGCTCCGCCCTGCCGCGCTTGAGATCCTTGCCGACTGTGCCGCTGCCGGCGTCACGCGGATGCGTGACTTCCAGCGTGCGCTCATCGCCTCCGGAATGCATCTGAAGGCATGGCAGTTCACCAAGATAATTGATGTGGATCATCCTTCCGACCTTGCCGAAGCCCGACGCTTCACAAGCGGATGTGACACATAACGAAACAGNTCAATACCGAACAAGATAGATTTAAGCTTTAACCATTCATATTTTACGAGGCGGAAATGCCTCCAAAAATCAACCAATCATGGCTGACATCAAAATAGCCGCAATAATGAGGGCCGGTATCTTTTCGCCCAACCATATAGGGAACGATGCCTCTATCCTCAACCTCACCGCCGACCAGCTGCGCAAACGTGGCTGCGAGGTCAGGATCTACAGCGAGGAGCAGCTCGCGGCCGGTGCCGTCACGGAGGATATAGTCATCAACATGTGTCGTCACCACCGGTCATTCCCTGTACTCCAGCAGATGGAGGATCGCGGTGCTCTCGTCATAAATTCGGGTTACGGNGTGGAGAACTGTACCCGCGAACGCCTCACGCGTATCCTCCTCGGAAGTAACATTCCCACAGCCGAGAGCATCATGGTCAATACGGACGAGCGTGTGATCGACCGCATGAACCAGCTCGGCATGTCCAACGCTTGGGTCAAGCGCGGTGACTTCCACACCATGCACAAGGAGGATGTCACTTACGTGCGTCATCCGGAGGAAGCACAGGAAGTGGTTCAGGAATACTTCCTGCGCGGAATCAAGCGTGCAGTCGTCAGCCGTCACATCGAAGGCGAGCTCCTGAAATTCTACGGTGTCTATGGCACTCCTTGGTTCCACTGCTTCTACCATCACGGTGCGCGTGACAAACAAGGGATGGACGAGGATATGCCCCGTTTCGACATCGAAGCTCTAAAGGCCATCTGCAACCGTGCGGCAGAGGCTCTTGACATAAAGATCTACGGAGGTGACGCCATCATCGGCAAGGACGGCTCTATAACCATCATAGATTTCAATGACTGGCCGAGTTTCGCTCCATGCCGCGCAGAAGCCTCAGGAGTGATCGCACGTGCGATACTCGCTGAAATCAAGAAACATAACGCTGCTAAAAACGTAAAGAAATGACCGAAAGCCGCCACTTCCCGTTTTTCCCCCGATTCATCGCCACGTCCTTCGGNGCAGGTTACTGGCCTTGGGGNCCCGGCACAGCCGGAGCAGTCGTAGGTCTGATCCTCTGGCTTCCTCTGGTACTGACCGGAAGCGTCACCGCCACCGTGCTCTCCACTCTCGGACTGATCGTCATATTCACCATACTCGGAATATGGTCGGCGACAATAGCCGAGGATTTCTGGGGGCCTGATCCCTCGCGTGTGGTCATGGATGAGACCGTAGGACAGTGGATCACCATGATCCCCCTGTCGATCTTCGCCATGACTCCGTCGCCCCTCGCATCAGGCTCGTTCTGGCTTTGGACCGTCATTTCACTCATTCTATTCCGCTTTTTCGACATCGTGAAACCTCTCGGCGTCCGCAAGATGGAGGAACTTCGTGCAGGAGTCGGAATTATGGCCGACGATATACTGGCTGGTATCTACGGTGCGGTTGTGCTCGCTGTTGCCATGTACACCTTCACCGATCTCCCGATCTGGGAATAGAGCTCATGCACCACAACATACTGAAAACAAGAAGATGAACTTTTCACAACTCAAAGACAAATTCCTTCACAGCGGAGGTCTGATCTCGACCTTCCTGCGATCGTCNGTCTCCTCGCAGGTGGCTTCATGGATCGATCTCGGTATGAGCATGTTGTTCTACTCCTTCGTCTTTGTGGCACTTGATCCGTTTTACCGCTCCAACCTCTCGGTTGCCGTAGGAGCGATAGCCGGAGGTGTGGTGAACTGCTGTATAAACTACCGCTTCACCTTCCATGCGGCCGGACAGAGCGTTAAGGCCGTCGGCGTAAAATACTTTTTAGTATGGACCGGATCGCTGCTGCTCAACATGTATGGCACGACGGGACTCGCATCACTCCTCTCCCACTGGGAGTGGCTGATCAACTTCGGCTTCAAACCCGACGGTATCTTCGCGGCCTCCCGACTGGTAGCCTCACTCGCCGTGTCATGGGGATGGAACTTCGTCCTGCAGCGCAACTTCGTCTATCGTCCCACCGGTTTTGACCGCTATGCCATAGGTCTTGTGGATCTGATAGTCAGACACCACGGACAGGCTCAGGAAGCCGACTCTCCGGAGGAGCCGGCCGAGCAAGGATAATCCCGCTAAAACAAAATAATATCATACATATTTTCCCAAAACTTTCTTAGATCTAAAGAAAAATGTCTGAATCCCAAATAACAATCTCACAGAAAACCTCTATGTTCAAGCGATTCCGTGACAGCCTCCAGCAAGGCATCTATTTTGTCATCAATCCCTTTGTCCGTTTCCTGATCCGTATCGGTGTCACTCCCAATATGGTGACCACAGTCGGCCTGCTCGGAAATATAGCCGCAGCTCTCATCTTTGTCTATGCCGGTTACACCGCCACTGCCACCGACATGAACTATGATCTCCTGACTTGGGGCGGTGTAGTCATCATCCTTTTTTCTCTCTTTGATATGCTCGATGGCCAAGTGGCTCGTCTCGGCAACATGACCTCGACCTTCGGAGCGATGTATGACTCCGTTCTCGACCGCTACTGCGAACTCTTCACTCTCGGTGGCCTCAGCTATTACCTCATCCAGACCGGCTACATCATCGGTGCACTCATCACATTCGTGGCCCTCGTCGGTTCGATCATGGTCAGCTACGTGCGCGCCCGTGCCGAGGGGCTCGGTCTTGAATGCAAGGTCGGATTCATGCAGCGTCCCGAACGAGTTGTCGTGACCACCATCGGCGCACTTGCCACCGGTATCGTCGGTCAGTGTGTCAATCCTCAGGACTTCAATGCCGTGATCATTCTCATTGTCTGCATGACTGTCATCGCAGTCTTTGCCAACATCACGGCCTTCGCCCGCATAAACCACTGCCGCCGTCTGCTGAAGGACAGAAAATAAACCCTTCCAACACCTGATGCCGTGCCGGTCACGGCTAACCCACGCTGAATACCAAACACCGAAAATGTCCGTAATCAACCTTCCGTCACGTCGGGAATCCCTCATAATAATCCCGGCTGTGCTCATCTGGCTGCTTGTCACCTGCCTTTGCGTAGGTTTCCGGCCGGAGCACCTCTACATAGCCATAGCCCTGACCCTGCTGCTCTTTGCCACTGACACCACGCGCCGACTGGTCGTGGCACTGCTCCCGTTTGCAGTTTTCGGAATCTCATACGACTGGATGAACATCCTCCCCAACTACGAGGTCAATCCGGTGGATATACGCGGACTCTACGAGAACGAGAAAAGCCTTTTCGGTATCGCCACCGCAGCCGGAACGCTCACTCCCAACGAGTTTTTTGCAATACACACCAACAAGATCATGGACTTCTTCGCAGGGATCTTCTATCTCTGCTGGGTCCCTGTCCCGATTCTTTTCGGACTCTGGCTGTATTTAAAGCGTCAGTACAAGGTCTATCTCCACTTCTCACTGGTGTTTCTATTCGTCAATCTCCTCGGATTCGCATATTACTACGTTCACCCCGCCGCACCGCCGTGGTATGTGGCCTCTCACGGCTTCGATTTCATCCTCGGAACACCCGGCGAAGTTGCCGGACTGGGACGCTGGGATGAAATGACCGGACTCAATATATTCCACGGCCTTTATTCACGCAACGCCAACGTGTTTGCCGCACTGCCGTCGCTCCACTCCGCCTACATGCTCATAGCCTTCATCTACTCCCTCAAGGCCCGCTGTCCGCAGTGGTTGCGTGTGCTTTTCGCCATCATCTGCATGGGTATATGGTTCACGGCTGTCTATACCTCGCATCACTATATCATCGACGTGATGTCGGGCATACTCTGTACGCTCATCGGCTACGTGATCTTCGAATACGGCCTGATGAAGATCCCAGCTTTCAACCGTTTCATTAACTCTTACACCCGCTATATCACCTCCCCAACTCCGGGCAACCGATGAAAAATTCTCTGAAGGAAAAATATCGCCGTTCGCTCAAGTCGCTCGACACTGAAGAGCATATCGACCTCTTCTTNTACCGCCCCATAGGTTACTGCTGGGCGGAGATCTCCGCGCGTCTCGGCATCAGTCCTAACGCGCTCACCATCGTTGCGATAATCCTTGGAATCTCTGCGGGTGTCCTGTTCTATTATCCGGAGTTGCGGATCAACGTCATCGGTATGTTGCTGCTCGTGCTGGCCAATACATTTGACAGTGCCGACGGACAGCTTGCCCGCCTTACCAAACAATATTCACGCATCGGACGCATCCTCGACGGTCTTTGCGGCGATCTATGGTTCATTACCATCTATTTCGCCATCATATTCCGTGAAATCAATTTCTCCGACTTTTTCAGCACCCATCCTTGGGCTATATGGCTTCTNGCCTGCACGGCAGGGATCTGTCATACGAAACAGGCAGCCATGGCCGACTATTACCGACAGTTCCATCTCTATTTCCTGAAAGGCAATGCACTCAACGAACTGGAAAGTGCCGACCAGCTCGAAAAGCAGCTTGAGGAGAGTGGAATAACATGGAGCAATAACTTCTGGAAACGTCTCACCATGACGTTCTATCTTGGTTACACGCGTCAGCAGGAGGCAACTGCCCCCCACATGCAGGATCTGCGCCGCGAACTTCACCGTCGTTATCCGGATGGTAATATTCCCGCTGACTTCTATGATGATGTGCGCAGCCGTTCACTGCCGTTGATGAAGTACACCAATATCCTTTCCTTCAACTGGCGTGTGATCACACTCTTCATCACACTCTTCATCGGACAGCCTTGGCTCTACTTCGTGGCCGAGCTGACGGTGTTCAACGGCATACTCATCTATCTTGTCGTGACACACGAACGTCACTGCAAAGCCCTCGTCCGCGAGCTTGACAGTCGCTACTCGCCGCAGTGACATGACCCCTATACATTCATAATGGCAGGTATTGATTCCATAAATATCGACAGGGATACTGCAGGAATAATCTTCGACTACGGTGGAACGCTCGACTCGCGCGGTGACCACTGGAGCCACATAATCCTCGACGGCTACCGTGAGGCCGGCTGTCAGGTGGAGATTGATGCCTTTATCGCTGCATATATCCACGCAGAGCGTGAATTGGCGGCCAAACCTATCATCACCCCGGCCGATACGTTCAGGACGCTCATGCGCAAGAAAATCGCCATTGAGACGGACTATCTTCTCGCTCATGGATTCATCACGGAGACCGACAGAGGGAAATCGGACCATATCGCCGATTACTGTTACGATTACGCCCGCAGGTGTACGGCAGAGTCAGCCGTTACGCTCAGGAGACTTGCCCGGACTTATCCTCTCGCACTCGTCACGAACTTCTATGGAAACATCAATGCCGTACTGACCGATTTCGGTATAGCCGACTGCTTCACGGCAGTGATCGAAAGCGCGACAGCAGGAGTGCGAAAACCCGACCCCGCAATCTTCCGTCTCGCCCTCGAAGCCTTGAAACTCCCTGCCGGAAAAGTCTTGGTTGTAGGCGACAGTATCAGCAAGGATATCGTCCCGGCCCAATCGCTCGGCTGCAAGACTCTCCTGATCGAAGGCCGTCCTTGGCCTCCGTCCAGTCAAGAGGNAACTTGTTCTCCACATTGATAGACAGTAAAATTCGGATTACAGACCTTATATTTGTTCTGCAATCCGAATTTTTTACTTTCGTATGTGTCACCTCTCTCCGTCAATGCATGAACCGGGGGGCGAGGATAAATGCACCTATTGAAATACCGAAATTCCAGTTATTGTCATGGGCGGAGGTATAATTACCGTAGGCACTTACTGAACCGAACGGAAGAGCGAACACGGCTTGTATTTCGCCGAAAAATTCCGGATTGCTCAGCCACTTACCATATTTGGCAGCAGCTTCCGTGGCGACGAGCGAACGCTGCGGACCATCATTTGTTTCATCCGGATAGACGTATTGGATCTTGCGTAGAGGCAGAAAGCAGTTAAACGAACCACGCATCTGGAACGAACCGGAGATCTTCCATATCGGTTCCAACCCGGCCGTAATGAATGAATTTGCGTGGAGTTTGGCGTTGAAATGATTGTAGCTCGAAGGTGTAGGATGGAAAGCCTCGGCTGCCACTATGGATGCGTCGTAGCTCTGTAGTAGCTTACGCGTGGAGAGGAGTGCCTGTCCGGTGAGACCGAGCGAGAAGTATTTGTTGACGTTTAAGTAGTCAGCGACCTTGACATGGGTCTGCACCCACGATACATTACTGCTTTTATCGCGCTCTCCGTCACCACCGGGGCGATAATGGTAACGCCCCATGATGCCTGTGACATTCACGCGGAGATCAATGCCCGACGTGGGGTTATAACCGTTGTCAAGCGTGTTTTTCTCCCAAGTCGCAAACACCTGTCCGAGATCGAAGATGCCCTTTTCGTTGTCGGGATTGGACTGTCCCTCAACCATATCGACATGATAGCTGTCGGTCAGGCGTCCGTATGAAGCACCCGCCGTCAACACACTGCGGAGTGTCGGCGCGGTTGAATAGAATGCACGGACAAAAGACTCCGATTTACGGATGAAATCAGGCTCATGTATCTGATAGAACAGCTTTTCGGTCTCGTAATATTTCTGACGGAAGGTGACCAGCTTCACATGGAAAGCCGAAGGTCGGCGAGTGTTGAACTGAAGGCTGAAATCACCTTCAGCAGCCATGTAGCTCTGTCCGAGCCATGCATTAAGGTTCGTTTTGATCGAATTGTAGTTGAGCGTATTGTAACCGGCATTGAAGAAAAGCATACTGTTGGTCGATGAAGAGATGTAACCTCCGACACCGACAGTGAACGGATCACGCACGATAGCATTGAAGTCGAGATCAATCATACTGTCGCGCTCATTGTACATAGGGGTCGGCACGAAGTTCTGGAGCTTACCGGAACTGATGGCCTGATAGTAGGCATCGCGTCCTTCGACGAGATTCATCGGACCGTCACGGTGATCGAAGAATGATTTCAGGTATGAATTTTCGACTTTTGTGCCACCGCTTACATTGACCTTGTCAATACGCACCTCCGGTGTGGCAGCCTTNAAACGGCTACGCTCGGCATCAAGCGTAGCTTTCGGCTTGCGCACCTTGACCTTAGCCTTGATGGAATCCATGACTTCAAGACCACGGCGATAACCTATGTCATATATCTCCTGATACTTGTCAAAGGCAAGCAGCCCGAACTCATCAAGGTTTATGCGCACGTTGACACCCTTATTGTCCGGGAAAGGATAATCATTCGGCTGCATGATCATCTCTTCAAGCTGATCCATCATGTTGCGGGTATCCGGGGCGGATTTTCCTGANCCCACGTTCACNCCAATCACCGCATCCGGCTTGAACTCNTCCATCATCACATCNACAGGATAATTGTCATAGATACCGCCGTCATACATGGGNACACCGTTGAGCAGGATAGGCTCGAAGATCATCGGGAATGACATCGACATTCTCACTGCATCACCCAGCGGTCCGCGACCGAGCACGACCTTATGCTTGGCATAGACATCGGAAGTTACCGTGCGCAGAGGGACGAACAATTTATTGAAATCAGCCCCGCACTGAATGGTGTAAGGCGAGAATATCTCGATGAAAGCATAGTTCATCGGAATAGGATTTATGAGACTTATCGGGAGCACCGATGTGATCTGTGTGGAATCCTTACCCAGATTAAGTGTTACGAACGACGGTGTATCGTGAGTCGAAGAATAGTAGTAGGTGTATGACGGATCAATCTTACCGGTACTCCAATAGGCAAAACCCTTTGAAGCTATCAGCTCAAGCATCTCGGCAGGACTGAATCCCGAAGCATAGAGACCGCCGACGATAGCTCCCATCGACGTACCCGTAATGTAATCGATAGGTATATCATTATCCTCCAGAGCCTGAATGAAACCTATGTGGCCGATACCCTTCGCACCACCTCCGCTGAGCACAAGTCCTACGCTCGGACGGTCGGGACGCGGGGGAGTACCGATAGCCCCACCCGCAGTCACGAAGCCTTCGGGNGTTACCACAGGAACAGTGTCGGTCGCAGAAACAGCAGTTGCAACTTGTCCGCATAAAGCGGCAAAGACTGAAACAAGCATCGGGAGGATATTATGTCTCATAGCTGAATAAGTTGTAAACGTGATGAATAAAAAAAGAAGGGTAAGTGTAGTGATTTATCTTTCTAACAATCCAATTATGCAAAATGATTAAAAAAGTGTAATTTTGTTGAAAGAAAAGAAATAAGATGGCAGAATTCAATCAAACGCAGGAGATAAAACGCCGCTTTTTTGCTATGCGCAACGGTATTGTGGCCGACACTATCCGTAAGGCCGGCCTGCAATATAAAATGATTTTCGGACTTAATCTTCCGCAGATTACAGAGATCGCGGCTGACATAACTCCCTCGCGGGAGCTTGCGGAACAATTCTGGGCCGACACACGCACACGCGAAAGCATGCTTCTCGCGCCGATGATCTATCCCCGTGAGGAACTGACACGCGAACGTGCCTCAGAAATGCTCCGTGAGGTCTCTNCGACAGAGGTTGCCGACATACTATGCCACCGTCTGCTCCGACATCTCCCCTACGCTATGGATCTCGCAACCGATGCCGTGACCTCCGCTTCGGAAATGGAGCGTTACGGTGGTTTCCGTCTCATGTTCAATCTGCTCTACTCGCGCCCGGCTGACATCCGTCCGTTTGTGGAAGCCGAACTCGCCTCCGGAACGCCTCTCACACATCCCATCTGCAAAAGTATGCTTGATGAAATCAAATTCCTCCTTGACGAGGAATAATCTGTCAAATCAGCACTACAGACCTATAATAGAAGTACAATTATTAAGTAAATAATGCNTATTTGAATAAAAATACCACATCAATGGTATTTTTTGGTGATATAGTTGTTTGTAATTTTGCAACAGAAACATAAAACAACTATTATCATGGCAAAAATTAAGAAAAGTCTGACCGAACTCATCGGTAACACTCCACTGCTTGAAGTAAGCAACATTGAAAAGACCGAGGATCTGAAGGCCAAGGTGATCGTCAAACTCGAATATTTCAATCCGGGNGGAAGCGTAAAGGACCGNATAGCCTTTGCNATGATCGAAGCGGCCGAGAAGAGCGGGGAGCTGAAACCCGGAGCGGTGATCATTGAACCGACAAGCGGCAATACAGGCATCGGACTGGCTTGGGTGGCATCCGTCAAGGGCTACAAACTGATCCTCACCATGCCTGAGACCATGAGCGTAGAACGTCAGAATCTTCTTAAAGCTCTCGGCGCAACCCTCGTACTCACCCCCGGCAATGAGGGTATGAAAGGTGCGATAAGGGTTGCAAATGAGCTCAAGGAACAGCATCCCGGTTCTATCATCCTGCAGCAGTTCGACAATCCCGCCAATCCTCAGATCCACAGTGTAACCACGGCGGAGGAAATCTGGAACGATACCGACGGTAATGTCGATATACTCGTGGCAGGAGTCGGAACAGGCGGAACCCTTAGCGGAACAGCCGAAGGACTGAAGAAACACAATCCCGCGCTTAAAGCCGTGGCGGTAGAGCCCAAGGATTCCCCCGTGCTTTCAGGCGGTAAACCGGGCCCGCATAAAATACAGGGTATCGGTGCAGGNTTCGTTCCAAGCAATTTCCACAGAGATGTGGTGGATGAGATCATAACCGTCGATAATGACGATGCNATCCGTACNTCACGACTGCTTGCCTCGAAAGAGGGATTGCTTGTGGGTATCTCTGCCGGTGCTGCACTCTTCGCCGCCATCGAACTTGCAAAACGTGAGGAGAACAAGGGAAAGACCATAGTGGCTATCCTACCCGACACAGGTGAGCGTTATCTCTCGACCGTCCTCTACGCTTTTGAGGAATATCCCCTCTNACGGTTAATAGCAATTGAATGAATCTGAACACGTTGTACGGACATTACGTAACAAGTCCATGCAACGTGTTTAAATTCATACGGTTAAATTCATCTCAAATATCTACCACCAATGACAACCGGCCAACCCATAACCTTCGTCATAGCCGATAATCAGGCCATCACGCGTGCCGGGATTCACGGATTCATCTCCGCACTTCCCCTGCGCGTGCAGATGGAGGTGATTGACGTGACAGATAAGAAGAGTCTTGTAAACGCCCTTATGGAGCATCCTGAGAGCATNGTNGTGCTTGACTACAGNCTTTTCGANCTNCGGAGNGTCGAAGANTTTCTTGGTGCTTCAGAAACGGTTTCAGNGCGTGAANTGGATATTCTTCTCNNCTGAAATGTCNGTNNGNCTGATGCGCCGTNTGTCTTTCGAGGATAATGTCGGTATGACACTTAAAGAGTGTGATGGAGAAGAGATAAGGGATGCACTACTGAGCGCGGCGGATGGCGAGCCGGTGACATGCCGGCAGATCGAAACCCTGCTATCCAATTCATCCGGCCATGAACCGTCAGCCCCGACTCTGACCAATTCAGAGATCGAAATCCTGCGTCTGATAGCCAAGGGGAAATCCGTCAAGGAGATAGCATTGGAACGAAATTCAAGCGTCCACACCATCACTACGCATAAGAAAAATCTATTCCGCAAACTGGAGGTCAACAATGTCTATGAGGCNACCAAATATGCAATCCGCACCGGCCTCGTCGAGATGNTCGAATACTACATCTGATTCCGTCTCTATCACTATATCCCGACCAGCAGACAGCCTGTGATCAACGCATGNATTCACGCAACAGACGGCTNAATTTGCGTGCCCCTACGTCAGAAAGATGATCCGCATCGTGGAAATCCTCATCATCAAACGNGGCAGATGAATAAAAATCAAAATATCGCCCATCCACCATTCCTTTGAGGACAGACGCGTAGTCAGCCATTTCGGCATATTGGGCTTTGTCCGCGTATTGCCTGAACTCTTTCGAGACAGGTGTCGTGACGAATACGCATTCGATTCCGCGCCTGTCGCAATACTCTATCATTGATTGAAGAACCCGATAGACCTCATCGGCGCGTCCGGGAGTGGCAAAAGTAAGCTCCTCCACTCGTGCCTCCGCTTTCTCCCTCCAAGCGGNATCGCGGTGATCAAGCCCGAAACCGAGTCCGAAACCAAGACTGTCGCAACGGTTTGACTCCTCCGGCAGNATCATGTTGCGCAGACGTCCCGTGTATGATTTGAAATCCGTGAGAGCCAGATTATAGATCGATAAATCCGGATGAAGATTGAGCTCCATCCCCACCTTGTATTGTACACATAGCCCCCGATCCAGCTCCTCAAGCTTCGGATCTCGAAAAGTGAAGTATGAAATAGGGATTATTACCTTACGCAGATNAGGCATGTACGGCTCATATTCTTTAAGAAGCTGAAAGTCATATTCGGGAGTCTGCGATATATTGGCCAGATTGAACACGCTGTCACCGAGTTCGGAGGGTATGATCCCGTAGTAGGTATGTGAGGATCCCAGTACGAGCGTGGCTATCTCCCCGCCACGTTCTTTTATATATCCGTACTTATAACTGTAGGGAGTGGCGACATGACGGACCACAACCTCTCCCATCGCCAAAAAGACGATGATTATCAGCGCAAAGATCAGTATTTTTTTGAGAAACAGTCTCATCAGAATTGAAAATATATGAATTGCTCCGCTGTGCCTGAGAGCAGCAGCTCTACGAGAAANAGAGCCACATACAGTCCCCATCTGACAGNAGTATTACGTCCTATACCTCTTGAAAACAGATCAACCGGTGACTCATACTTCCTTCCGGCCCACTCTCCGGCCAGCATTATCAGAGACCAGCAGATGGCCCGTTTACCCTCGATGACGTTGGCATGGACCGGAGTGAACATCAATCTTATGTAATCACAAGCCTCCGAGATTGTCGAGGCGCGGAATATAATCCATCCGATCATTACAAGCATAAAGGTAAATCCCATCATCANAACCGGTCTGATAANACCGGGTGTGGAATTAGCCGNTGAAGCTCCTTTCTTCTTCGATATGAAAACTGAAGGTATGTAGAGCAGGGCATGATAGCCGCCCCACACGATAAATGTATAGTTCGCACCATGCCAGAGACCGCTCGTCAGAAAGACTATNACCGTNTTTCTGACCCGCTTCCACTTCCCCTGACGGTTACCTCCGAGAGGGATGTATATGTAGTCACGAAACCATGACGTAAGCGAGATNTGCCATCGTTTCCAGAACTCGTTGATGTCCTTTGAGAAATATGGAAGCTGAAAGTTCCTCATCAGATCTATGCTGAAAAGCCGGGCCACACCGACAGCTATGTCCGAGTAGCCTGAGAAATCACANTAGATCTGAATGGTGAAGAGAAATGCCCCCACCCATAGNTTCACAGTCCCTGCATCCGCAAAATTCCCGAAAATAGAATCGACGACAGGCGCGCAATTGTCTGCNACGACCATCTTTTTGAATAATCCCCAAAGGATAAGACGCATACCGGCTACTGCCTTTTCATAATTAAAAACGCGCTGCGACAGAAACTGGGGAAGAAGATTGGTCGCACGCTCTATCGGACCGGCCACAAGCTGCGGGAAGAAGCTTATAAAGGCCATGAATGAGATGAAATCTGTCGTTGCTCCGATATGACCCCGCTTCACGTCAATGACATAGCTTAGAGCCTGAAATGTGTAGAACGAGATCCCTACCGGCAATATGAGCTGCAACGTCACAGCATCGACCTCCCACCCGATCGCCGACATCAGCGATGCGAAGCCGGAAGAGAAGAAATTGAAATACTTATATACACACAGAATGCCGATATTGAGCACTACATTGCTCCAAAGCATGATCCGCTTTCCGGTTTCACCTGTGCTGCGTCCGATATAAAGACCGCTGAAGAAACTNCTGACCGAGGTGAGGAAAATCAGAAACAGAAAGGTAACGTCCCACCATCCGTAGAACACATAGCTCGCGGCCAGCAGAAACAGATTCCGGCTTTCCCTTTTCCGCAGGACAAGCCAGTATATCCCGAAGACCACGGGAAGAAAGAATAAGAATTCTACGGAATTGAACAGCATGATGAATCAGGGGAGATTACACTTTCGGGACAAGCGGACTGACGCACATCCCTATCAGGCGGGAGGATATGCAAATTTACAACTTTATTCTGAATAATATGCCTGAGCTATGCGGCAGACGGCATTCCTCATATATGGACGGTCAGGTATAAATATGACTCTCAGGCATAGAAAACAGATCTCCGGAAGCCTTTAGCTATACATTAGAGGCTTGCCGGAGATCTGTTGTTTATATTTCCTNGAAATGTACCCGTCATTACCGACGGGCATTTCAAGCGCGAAGGATCATTAATCCTCTTCCTTCATGTTGTGGAACACGTTCTGCACGTCCTCATCCTCCTCGATCTTCTCAAGGAGCTTTTCGATGGCGGCACGCTGATCGGGAGTTACCTCCTTGAGATCGTTNGGGATGCGCTCGAATTCAGACGAGATGATTTCGAAACCGTTGTCCTCAAGATACTTCTGGATGTTTGAGTATTCCTCGAAAGCACCGTAAAGGATCACCTGCTCCTCGCCTGACTCGTCGTCAACGATATCCTCAAGTTCGTCAACACCGTAGTCGATGAGTTCGAGTTCGAGATCTTCGAGCGATACACCGTCCTTCGGTTTGATCTTGAACACGCTCTTGTGGTCGAAAAGGAAAGTGAGCGAACCCTGAGTGCCGAGTGAACCGCCATGTTTGGTGAAATATGAACGGACGTTGGCTACGGTACGGGTGTTGTTGTCGGTAGCGGCCTCTACGAAGATAGCGATGCCGTGGGGGCCGTATCCCTCGTAAGTGATCTCCTTGTAATCGCCGGCATCCTTATCGGTAGCCTTCTTGATGGCGCGTTCAACGGTGTCCTTGGGCATGTTTGCAGCCTTGGCGTTCTGCATGAGAGCGCGGAGGCGGGGGTTGGTGGAAGGATCAGGACCGCCGGCCTTGGCAGCGATAGTGATTTCCTTACCTATACGGGTAAATGTACGCGACATGTTACCCCAACGTTTGAGCTTGCGTGCTTTACGGTATTCAAATGCTCTTCCCATAATGTGGAGTGGTTACAATTGAGTTTTTTATTCTGTTGTATTTTCTATTGTTTCGTTCTTTTGCAGAAGAATGAGGGATTATCGGAGTTCCGCACCGAGTTTCTTGGTGAGATTGGTGATAATCTTGCTCATCACAGCCTCGATCTGCTTGTCGTTGAGGGTCTTTTCAGCATCCTGAAGCGTAATGGCGATAGCATACGACTTCTTGCCTTCGGGGAGGTTCTTTCCTTCATACACGTCAAAGAGAGTGATATCCTTGAGCAGACGGCGTTCGCTCTCGCGCACGGTAGCCTCAACCTGATCCATACCGACAGCCTTGTCCAGAAGGAGCGCGAGGTCACGCTTGACAGGCATTGTCTTGGCGAGAGGTGAATAGCTGACGCTCTTGCGGAGCGAGAGATTGACGAGCGCATGCCAGTCAAGCTCGCAGTAGATCACTTCCTGCTTTATGTCGAATTTCGACGCGAGTTTCTTGGCGAGGATGCCGAGTGTGCCGAGATTCTTGCCNGAACGGGTGTTGATGTCGAGAGCAGCCGAATAGAGCTCTGACGAAGAGGTCTGAAGCTTGATTTCCGCAGGATTGATGCCGAGGCGGGCCATGATGTTGGCCACGACAGCCTTCATGTCATAGACAGTCGCAGGCTGTTCNGGACGAGCCCAGTTACCGGGACGGAGAGCTCCCGTGAGCCAGATGGCAAGGCGAGAAGCCTCACGGTAAGGAGCGAGCACGTTCTCGGCNGTAGCCTCCGCAGCAGGATTGAATGAATANACATTGCCGAACTCATACATGGCCAGATCGCCGCTCTTGCGGTTGATATTGTGGCTGAGNGATTCGAGACCACCGAAAAGGAGGGTCTGACGCATTACGTTGAGGTCGTTGCTGAGCGGATTGAGNAGCTTCACGCAGTGATCGGCGGGATAGACGGTGAGATCNGTATAATATGCCTCGGCTGTGAGCGAGTTGTTGAGGATCTCGTTGAAGCCCTCGGCACAAAGCTGCTCGCTGATGAGATTGCGGAGTTTGTTGTCCTGATCCTCGAATGACTGTGATGAAAGGGCTGAACGCACGGATGANGAGATCTCCACATTGTTGTAGCCGTAGATACGGAGTACATCCTCGACCACGTCACAGGGACGGGTGACATCCACACGGTAGGTAGGCACTTTCATATCGGCCTTCTCAGTGGTCACTTCAGTAAGCTCCATTTCAAGGCTCTTGAGAATCGACACGATCGTATCGGCAGGGATATGCTTACCGACGAGACGGTCGAGATAATCGAACGCAAGGCTTACGAAGGCCGGTTCGATGCGNACGGGATAATTGTCGCAGAGCGGGCCTGTGATCTCGCCACCGGCAAGCTCCTTGACCATGAGAGCCGCGAGCTTGAGCACATAGAGGGTGTTGTTGGGATCGACACCGCGTTCGAAACGGAATGATGAATCCGTGTTCAGGCCGTGACGGCGNGCCGTCTTACGGACAGATGTAGGATTGAAGTATGCACTTTCGAGGAATACGTCGGTTGTGGTTTCGGTCACACCTGAATCAAGACCNCCGAACACACCGGCTATGCACATGGGCACCTCGGTGTTGCAGATCATGAGGTCACGCGAGTCAAGTGTGTGCTCAACTCCGTCGAGCGTGACGAACTTCTCCCCTTCGCGGGCATTCTTGACAANGATCTTCCCGCCGGCGATCTTGGCCACATCAAAGCAGTGGAGGGGCTGACCCATGCCGTGAAGAAGATAGTTGGTTATATCGACAATATTGTTGATCGGACGCAGACCTATGGTCGAGAGTGCATCCTTGAGCCATTGAGGCGACTCGGTAACCTTGACTCCGCGCACGGTGACGCCGGTGTAACGGGGNCAGGCATCTGTGTTCTCNACCTCAACCGTGATTCCACCTTCGGGCTTTTCAATGGCAAACGGAGTGACATCCGGACGGTGGAGATCACCCGGTTCGGTATGAGCGGCCATCCAAGCGGAAAGATCGCGGGCCACACCGTAGTGCGAAGCCGCATCAATGCGGTTGGGGGTGAGATCGACTTCAAGCACATAGTCCGAAGTCAGACCGAAATATTCGGCGGCGGGTGTGCCGGGCTTTACATCATCGGTGATAACGATAATACCGTCGTGCGACGATCCAACACCGATTTCATCCTCGGCACAGATCATACCGAACGACTCCACNCCACGGATCTTGGACTTCTTGATGGCAAACTCCTTGTCGCCGTCATAAAGCGTCGTACCGACGGTGGCCACAACCACTGTCTGTCCGGCAGCCACATTGGGCGCGCCGCAGACAATCTGCGTCTCCTTGCCGTCACCGAGATCTACTGTGGTGATATGGAGATGATCACTGTTGGGATGTTCGACACAGGTGAGGACCTTACCGATGACAATACCGCGGAGGCCACCGCGGATCGACTCGACCTCTTCAACCGAACCGGTCTCCAGACCGATCGATGTCAGTGCCGCCGCGAGTTCGTCGGGGGTGAGATTGAAGTCGAGGTATTTTTTTAGCCAGTTATATGATATATTCATGACAATGGTTGGAATATGCATTGAGGTTGGCTCATCGCATTTCGCCGCTCCTAAGTGAAATCACAAAAGGGCGAGAAAATGCAAAATGATGTGCAAAGTTACGAAATCTCGGCAAACTATACACAAATTATCCGCTAAAATCAACGCGCCCGTCCGGCTATAAAACGACGCAGACACATCCGGCGGCTGATTTTGCCGGATGTGTCTGCCGTTTCAATGATGATTTTTCAGACCTCACGCCTTATTACGGAGGTCTTAAAGGGGTTTCAATGACGAATGCCGTCAGCGTACTCAGCGGACGATTACCTTCTCACCCTTGCGGACATAAAGACCGCGCTGAGGATCGGTGACACGGCGACCGAGAATGTCGTAAAGAGGCGCATCCTCACCATCTTCGTTACCAAAGACGGGGATGATGGCAGAGTTTCCGTTTTCAGATGCGAAATTGAAACTGCGTGTGAGGCTGATACCATCCTCCGAAGCTTTGACCTCAACAGTAAAGAGAGCCGGAGCGTCGGCCGAAGGAGTGACTGTCAGCACTCCGTCACGGATTTCGCCACTTACTGTCGGAGGAAGTCCCGTGATCTGATATGACGGTGTCTTGTAGCCTGCGAAGTAAGTGGAGAGAGTCACGTCACCTGATCCGTCAATACGGAAGTTGGGGACAGAGATCCATGCGAGATACTCTTCAAGGTCAGTGAAGAAGTCACCGTCACGGTCCTCATTATTGTTGGGGGTAGCGTAGTCAGTTCCGACGATAAGCTCGAACCAGTCGGGGATACCGTCATTATCAGTATCCCATCCGCTTTCACGGCTTGCCTCGATGATATTCAGACCGGCGAATCCTTCGGCGTCACTCTCGCAGTCGGGCAGACCGGCTTTCTTTGTGTAGCGGCCGACGGTGGAAGTGGTGCCGTTGAGAGTCTCGCTGACTATGCGGGCATCGTGATTATTGAGTTCTGGCATGTTGCAGCCTACATCCGAAAGTACATTCTTGAAAGCAGCCTCGGCAGTTTCAACTGTCGCGTGGCTTGGGAAGAAAGGCTCACTGTTCCAAGGATCCCAGTTGAGNTCCTGACCGTTGGAGAGTGTATATTGATAGGTTGTGCCCTCCTTGTCCTGTGTCTTCGTTCCGTTCTTTTCCTCACGGATATTACCGCTGACGTAGGCTCTCTGCGATCCCTTGCCAACACCCTCGAACTGGTGGCGCAGGAGATACTTCTGAGTCGTGGCAGGACCCATCTTGTAGTAGTTGTTCACGAAGTTAAGCTCGTGAGTACCACCGTCGGTAGCACGTCCGCCCCAGTTATAGACCACGTTGTTGAACACGTCGTGGTGACCGTCATAGTAGCCTGCGCCGTCAAGACCTCCGGAGAGACTCCAGTTACGGCCTTCGCAGTGGGCGAGAAGATTGTGGTGATAAGAACCGACCTGACTGCCCATCTCTCCACCGCCTATTGTCGCGGCATAGCCGTGGCTGACGTGCTTGCCCTGATTCTCATACTGAGTGGCGTGACCGGCATAGTTGAGAGCCTCACTGATGATGGTGCGCTGGAGAGTCATGGTCTTGGCGTTGCGCGAGGAGAAACCCTCGTCGAGAGTCCATGCGATCGAGCAGTGGTCCATGATTGAATGGTCGTTGCCGGTCATACCCATACCGTCGGAAGTATTGGGATTTCCGCCCATGCTTTCATTCCAATCGTCAGCACCGCCGAGATAGAGACGCATGAAACGGGTGATACCGTCGCTCTGCATACCGAAAGCCTTGTTGCGAAGCAGGATACCACGTCCGGGAGCGGTCTGTCCGGCTATAGTCACATACTTATCGGAGATCACCAGACGCGATTCGAGAGCGATCACACCGGCAACGTCGAAGACGATGGTACGCGGTTCATGGATCTGCTCGATACCATAGCGAAGCGTGCCGGGCTGTCCGTCATCGGCAAGAGAGGTCACGTGATAGACGATACCTCCGCGACCACCGATGGCAAAGCGTCCGTAGCCCTCAGCTCCGGGGAAGGCAAGACGGCGGGGCTGGAATGTCATGAGTTTGCCTTTNTGCACCGTGCCGTTGGCCTCTACTTCATCAACGCGCCACCAGTAACGGTGAAGCGGAGAGAAACCATCGGCCTTAAATTCAGCGGCAGGACCTTCGTACTGATAAGCGACTGAATTAGCTACAGTGAGCGAATCCGTGCCATAGACAAGCTTATGGACNGCGGCCACATCCGCACCCTTCCACGTGAAGGTCACCGAACCGTCGTCGGCAGCCACGTGGCGGTCATTATTCTCAGGAAATTCATCCATTATCCCGTAAGGATTGGTGTCAAATTCCAGACCGTTGATCATCACGGCTGTGGTCGAATATGTCTGCCCCTCAGCAGGGACGGTCATATACTTGATGACCACCGGTTCACCCTCCTTGGCCTCAAATTCAACGTAGGAACGGCCCACTTCAGAAGCCTTGAGATTGTCCGTGTTAGTGGAGTATTTTACATTCTCAAGACGCATTTCACCGTTGACATCCACACGTATCGGCGGTAAGGTCTGATTCTTGTCCGTATTATTGTGGTAGGCTATGACAGAATGCTGTCCGGGAGCGAGTCCCTCGATCGTAAGGATTATAGCAGTCGGGCCTTCCGTGATCTTGATGGCGTTGCCGTTTTCGAGCGTACAGGCATAGACACCGTCGCCGAAGAGTTTCATGCCTGCCTGTACAGTCTGTTTGTTCCAGTTGGAAGCTACAGCTGAAGCCCCCTCACCGCCGGAAACAGTTATGGTCATACCGTTGTCAAATGTCTTTGATTCTTGTTCGCAACGGTTGACAGGCCACGGAATATAGTCAGGTTCGGTGACTTCAGAAGTGTTACGGTTCGGGAAATCAAAATCGATTCTCTGAGCCGCCACAGTCACACCCGACCCCAAAAGCAATGCTGATAACAATAATTCTTTCATGTTGTCATGGAGTATTTTAAGGGTAATCTGATATAGGAGTGTAAAGTTAGAAAAAATATTCCAATATTCAGGTGAAAACGTAGGAGTTACGGAAATAAAAATCAAAAATTTTCATTTTTTTGTCACAAACGCCCCCCTTACCATGTCATATCTGTGAAAACAAAACATTCATCACCACAGACCTCAATATGACATTATGATTAAATACGGCTTTCTCAGTAAATATGTCACCGTTCTGCTCCCCGTCCTTGCCACCGGTCTTAATTCCTATGCCCGGACACCAGTCGAGGCATCTGACTCAATCATGCCTGAAATCACTCTCAGTGAAGTAACCGTAAAGGCTTCAAGAGTGCTCCACAAGAGTGACATGGATGTCTATGTACCCTCCAAAAACGCGATCAAAGTGTCGCAAAACGGCCTCTCGCTTCTTCGCAATCTCATGATACCCTCACTTAACGTCAGCGAGATAACCAATACCGTCCGCACCGGCGGCGAGAACGTCGAGATAAGGATCAACGGCCGTCAGGCCGATCCCACCCAACTCATGACCCTCTCACCCTCCACCGTTAAGCGCATCGAGTGGATCGACAATCCCGGCCTGCGCTACGGCGATGCACCTGCCGTGATCAATGTCATCACAGTCAATCCCACAGCCGGCGGATCATTCATGGCTCAGGGGATGCAGGCATTCGACGAGCCGTGGGGCAACGGTTATCTGAACCTCAAGCTTAACCATGGAGCATCTCAATGGGAAATAGGTCTGTTCGGCCGCTATACCAACAAAATCGGGACATATCGTGAATATTACGAAACTTTTACCCGCCCCGACGGATCTTCAATTACACGTAAGGAGACCCCGCTGGACGGTTACGTGTCGATGTCTAATATCAATCCGGAGGTGTGTTACAGCTACCTCATCCCTGACAAAACCACGGTATGGGTTGATTTCTCTGTCAACAGAGACTGGCCAACAAAGCGTTACAGTGAGGGACGGATGGAACTGTCGGACAACTCCGATGCACTGACACTAAGGGAATTGGACAAATCATCCGGCACGAGACCACGACTTCACGCCTACATAGAGCAGCGGCTTCCTCATCGCCAGACTATAGCTATTGATGCCAGCGGCTCGATATTCAACGGTCACTCCTCACACATCTACAACGAGCAGTCCTGTCTTAATGACGAGACTCTTTCAGATGTCAGAACCCTTATCGACGAGCGCACCTACACCATGCGTCTTGAAGGCAACTATATCAAGCAGTGGTCCAACGGACGCCTGACAAGCGGCATACAGTACAACGGCACACGCAACCGGTCAACACGCGAAAACGGGCGCAGAAAACATCAGCGACGCAACCAGACGTATATCTTCAGTGAATATCTACGCGCTGTCGGAGCTGTGACGCTCACAGGAGGTATCGGAGCGCAATACACCGACCTCTCGATGCCTGAAAGCGACATTGCGACCTCATCGTGGTCGCTGCGCCCGCGCCTGTCGGCCTCCTACCGACTGAACCGCACATCGCAGTTCAGGGTCAACTTCACTACTTGGCAGACCACCCCGACACTCTCACAGACTGATGACGAGCCGCAACAGATCGACGGCTTACAGTACAGTATCGGAAATCCCGACCTGCACACGTTCAGCACCTACCGCATCTCGGCTCAATACAATCTGTCACTTCCGCGCGTAAACGCAAAACTTGAAGGTCGCTGGACCAGACGACCCGGAGCGATAGCCCCGTGGATGGAATGGGAAGAGGACAANCTGATAACCTCATTCGAGAATAGCCACGGACAGACTGACTGGCAGGTAAGCCTCGCCCCGCAGATCGAGNTCATCCCGAATGTCCTGACCCTCGCCGGCACTGTGAGATANATACATAGCACAAGCGATGGTACGGGCTACAGGCACACCATCAACGACTGGAGCGGAAACGTATCGCTTTCGGGCACTTACCGTAACTTTTCGCTTATAACGTCATTCGACCGCAATCCCGCCGTGCTTTCAGGTGAGATCATCACAGTAGGTGAAAAGACATCGGATATCACCCTCAGCTACCGGCTCAAGGGACTGCAGATGGCTGTCGGCATGTTCATGCCCTTTACCCGTTACAGCATGTCGAGCAAGTCGCTCAACCGCTACAACAAGAATCAAAACATACTGCGCAGCAATCACTTCGACAAAATGCCATTCATCCGCCTCGCCTACAATTTCAGCTGGGGAAAACAGCGCAAAGCAGCCAAGAAGCTTATCGAAAGCTCCGACGAGATTGATCAGGTGAAAGCCGCAGGACGTTAAAATGGTCAACCGCCTGAAAAATTGTGATCCATACGCCATTTTTTACTATTTTTGCCAAGAAATAGCAGAAAATGAAACTATCCTCAACCCCCATCCTCTCCACGACGCCCAATGATGGAAGCTGAAGAATTCAAAGCCATTTTCCTACCTCTCGGACGCATGATGTATGCCGAGGCCATGCGAATCCTGCACTCGCAGAAAGATGCGGAGGATGCCGTACAGGATGTCTATGTCAGGCTCTGGGAACGCCGGGACGAATTCCGGACTATCGACAACCCCAGAGCCTACGCAATGACAATGGTACGCAATCACTGCCTAAACCTTTTCAATGCGATCGCGCGCAATCAGACGATGGAAACGGAATCCGGAAACAGCTCTATCGGAAACGACAGTCCCGATCCCCATGATGAAATCGAGAGCCGCGACCGCGTATGCAAGGTGTTCGGCGTCATCGGATCGCTCCCCGACAGTCAGCGTCAGGTGATCACGATGCATGACATCGAAGGCTACTCGAAGGATGAGATCCAAAGACAGACAGGATTTTCGGCAGACAACATCCGCCAACTCCTCAGCCGTGCACGAAAAGCCATCAGAAGCCATTTTTCCAACAATTGAACTATCAACGCAATGAATACCGACCAGATAAACGAACTCCGTGATATGCTCGACCGTTACTATGCGGCTGAGACGACCCCCGATGAGGAAAAACACCTGTTGGATTTGCTTTCAGATACCGACCTACCGGAAGAATTCCTGCCTGACCGTGAATCGCTTTCCTCAATGGCCTCCCTGCTTCCTCCCGATGGCTTTGAGACACGGCTGTCGGAGAGAATCGACTCTCTCGCTTCAAAGGAAACTGATAAAAGTCAGAAGACAGTCAAGCCTCACAGCGCATCGGTCATCCAATGGTTCATGACTGCCGCCGCTGCCATGCTTATAGCCGTCACAGCCCTGACGAGGATAGCCACTCCGACTCCCCACCCTACACCACTCACTCCGGAAGAGACCTACGAGCAGGCAACAATGGCTCTTATGGTCTTTTCGGATGCACTCAACAAAGGCTATGCAGCCATCGAACGTGCAGATGCCACCACTGCCGATGCGTCCGAAAAAACAGCCGAAGCTCTCGCGGCAATAGGGATATATTTCCCCGCCGACTAAATACAATTCGTAAAATCCTAAGCCGAATACTCATCCCTCAAAAATCCGTCAGAAATGAAAAGATTACTCACCCTACTATTTCTCACCCTCACCCTATGCGTGACTGTCTCCGCCCAAAATGACATCTACAAGAAATGTGAGAAAGAAAAAAGCGTCACGACCGTCTATATATCCAAAACCATGCTTCAGATGATCGGCGACGGCAAGGCAGGCAATGTTGACAGCGGAGCCATGGCCCTGCTAAAGGATAAGATCGACAACGTAGTGATAGTCAATACCGACAATGCCAAGGGTGTAAAATTCCTCCGCGATCTGCGCAAGAACTATATGGACAATAAAAATCATGAGATACTGATGCAGATCAACGATCCTAATTCAGACATGGTAATGTTCAGAATCCCGTTGAATGGATCGAAAAACGAGTATGCCATCTCGGTGCTTGGCAAGGACAACGCCCACATGATCGTCATCGAGGGCAATCTCACCATCGAGGATATCGCCCGCGTCACCAAAGGCATGGGTGACAAGAACGGCATCAATATCAAGAAAAAGTAAGCTTACATCATATCCTTAACGTAACATACCCCCTACAGGCCTGTCAGAGTGATACTCTATAGACTACAATAGGTCATGCGGAGTCGTGAGACTCTGCATGATATCATTTTGGCATTGAGCCAACGCCCCTCAATCGTGATCATGTGAGTCATAAAGCGGCCTTAATGATTATTTAACGCGGTCGGAAGCATTTATTTTAAGGAAATTTCATAATTTTGCAATTTCCCAAACCCACTAACATCTATGCGCTCAGACTCAGCTCTCAGGCTGCTTTTCATACTTGTCGTGACTGCCTTTCTCGCCGCATGTGCCAGCATCGGCCATCCGGAAGGAGGTCCGCGCGACGTCACACCTCCGGTATTCGTTCGTTCGACACCTAAGCCGGGACAGGTAAATGTCTCCGGCAACAGAATCGTGATCGAATTTGATGAGAACGTCTCTCTCGACGACGCAATGAACAAGGTCGTGGTCTCACCACCGCAGCGCACCACTCCCTCCGTAAGTGCCAACGGCCGCCGTGCTACCGTTGAACTGCGCGACTCACTCATACCCAATGTCACATATACCGTTGATTTTGCCGATGCCATCAAGGACCTCAACGAAGGTAATATCCTTGACGGTTTCGCTCTTGATTTCGCGACCGGCGATTCCATCGACACTCTACGCATATCCGGAATGCTCTTCGAGGCCCGCACTCTCGAACCGGCACAGGGAATGATCGTAGGAGTCTATTCCAACCTGTCCGACACAGCCATCAAAACCCTCCCGCTTGAGCGCATCACCAAGACGAATCAGCTCGGTCAGTTCACCATCCGCGGTCTCAAACCGGGTGATTACCGCATATATGCCATCAACGATGTCAACCGTGACTATCACTGGGACAGATCGGAGGATGTGGCATTCTATGATGTGACAATCTCTCCCTCATCCACTCCGGCTGAATTTACCGATACGCTTGTCAACATTGCCGGCGAGGATTCGGTTGTAACACGTGCGGGCACGCGTTTCCTCCCCGACGACATACTTCTCACTTGGTTCAACGAAGGCTACAGCTCACAGTACCTCCGTTCGTATGCACGCACTAACCCTAACCAGATCGACTTTGAGTTTGCAGCCAAGGCAGATACACTCCCCATCATCAAGCTCATCAACTCACATCGCGCAGGCGAGGAGATCTCACAGTGGGCCGTCATTCAGGCCAACCCCACGCTGGACACTCTGCGCTACTGGATCACCGACACCACCCTCATCGGTATGGACACCCTCATGATCGAAGCGCGCTATCTGATGACCGATACGCTCGAACAGCTCTCCATGACCACCGATACACTCCGTCTGGTCGATAAAGGCGCGCGCAACCGTCGCCGACAGCTCGAAAAGGAAGCTCAGCAACGCGAGAAAGAGCGCGAGAAGGAGCGGAAAGAGCTTGAGAAACAAGGCGTGGATCTNGATTCGCTTGACGCAGCCGACACCATCCCCCCGCGCCCCACACCCATCAGCTTCAAGATCACTTCAGGAAGCAGTCAGGATGTCCATCGTCCGCTCGTATTCACGTCGGAGACACCTGTCGCTTCGTTTGATACTACCACGGTAAAACTTGAATGGCTCGTTGATTCCGTATGGTATCCCCTGCCATCTCCTGTCATCAGTCTGATCGACTCGCTCAATACGCTGAAGTACATAGGTGATTACAAATGGTCGCCCGGCGAGAAATACAGGCTTACCGTTGACTCCGCCGCCATCTATGACATCTATGGTCTTACGAACGATCCCATAAGTCACGAGTTCACCGTAAAGAAGCTTGACGAGTATTCGTCACTTGCATTCAATATCACCGGACTTGAGGGCCGGCCGGCCGTTGTAGAAGTTCTTGACGGCTCTGACAAGGTTGTAGCGGCCGCTCCGGTCAAAGGTAATATAGGCCGTGTAGAATACCTGAGTCCGGGAACGTATTATGCCCGACTGTTCATTGACGCGGACACCAACGGTGTCTATTCCACCGGTATTCTTGACTCCATCCAGCCTGAGGAGGTCTATTATTACCCCAAGAAGATCACGCTGAAAAAGAACTGGGGTATCGAACAGCCTTGGGACATCTACGAACTCCCCATCGACCTCCAGAAGCCGCTGGATGTCAAGAAGAATAAACCCAAACGCAAACGTGGCGAAAACGATCCTGATGACAACAACGAGGATGAGGAGGACGATGAATTCTTCGATGATCCCTTCATGAATGCCGCTACACGCAATCAGTTCGGCAACAGCTCGCTCGACTACCGGCGACGATAGCCACAAACAACAGGAAAAACATGGTCCTCCGTATGCATGTCGATTATTCCGGGCTGCATACGGAGGACCATTATTTCATTCCGTAAATAAAATTTATCATGCTCACATCATCTACATAATTTTTGCAATTCAGTGAAAATTCGTAAATTTGCACCTCAGTTATGAGCGCCATTAAAGACATAAGGCAATCTCTAAAGCCGGAGCTTGAAAGGCTGGACACTATCATCAGCCGCACGCTTGATTCGTCAAACCCCTTGATGGATCAGGTGATCAGCAACTATTTGAGCCATAAAGGCAAGCAGTTACGCCCTATGTTGGTGATGCTTACAGCCAAGCTTTTCGGTGGTGTCAATGATCTCGCTGTCACGGCGGCAGCTTCTGTCGAGATCCTTCACAATGCGTCGCTCATCCATGACGATGTGGTCGATGATTCAGACCGCCGCCACGGACACGAGACGATCAATGCGGTGTGGGACAATCATGTGGCCGTACTCGTCGGGGACTTTTTCGTGTCCAATTCGCTCAAACTTGCCACAGAGACCTCCGATCTGCGTGTAATCCGTGCCATAGCCGATCTCGGTGCCCTGCTTTCGCTCGGCGAGATGGATCAGATCTACAATGCGCGTTACCATGAACTCAACGAGGAGGCATATTTCAAGGTTATNTCCCACAAGACAGCCTCACTCTTCGTGACCTGCGTGTCGATGGGTGCTTACTGTACAGGAGTGGATGACTGGCGACTCGGTGCTATACGTGAATTTGCCGAACTTTTCGGACGTTGTTTCCAGATCAAGGATGACATATTCGACTATTTCGATTCGGACATCATAGGCAAACCGACCGGCAATGATCTGCGCGAAGGCAAAGTCACCCTTCCCCTGCTCTATGCCCTCACCAACACTACCACTCCGGAAGCGGATGAAATGCGCGCCATGCTCCGCGAGGAGCACGTACTTTCCGATGCCGACATACGTCGCCTGATAGATTTCACTCATGCCAACGGCGGTATCGACTATGCATACGCCACAATGCAGCGTATGAGGACAGAAGCTGTGAAAATCCTTGAGCAATTCAATTCACCCGTGACCGAGGAGTTCATCGCCCTGCTTGACTTCGTAATCTCCCGCGAGAATTAAAGGGATATAGTATTTCCACTTTACCGTACCACCTGATCATCTATCAATACAATTCGGGGTTGTGTTTTACACAGCATCCTGCGTCTTACATACACCTACTGCACCTTACATAGCTCTCCAAGACTATTTAAAGATATATCGTATAAAAAAATTACAGGATGAATGTCATCAACGACATTCATCCTGCTGGATTTGATTCTTCTTGTGCGCTTCAGGATGGGCTTGAACCAACGACCCCCTGATTAACAGTCAGGTGCTCTAACCAACTGAGCTACTGAAGCAGTAGTTTGTAATACGAAAAAAGAATTTTGTTAATCGTGCGCTTCAGGATGGGCTTGAACCAACGACCCCCTGATTAACAGTCAGGTGCTCTAACCAACTGAGCTACTGAAGCAATAAGTCCGTCAACACGCTTGTGGCGGAAGCAGAAATCAGCTGTTTACTCCGATTTTTGCGATGCAAAATTACACTGTTTTTTTTAATTGTGCAACCTTTTCCCAAAAAAAATTGATATTAAACTCTTTTTTCTACGATTTTTTTCAAAAAATCTGACTATTCAGTAGTTCGTTTGTTATAATTATTGACTAACTTTGGTCTCCGTTTCAACGATTTCACAAATTCAGCCACGATTTTTATGAAGAAACTAACACTCGTCGCCGCTCTGCTTGTCACCATAAGCCTGCTCGCTTCAGCCGCTACCCGCAGCAAAAAAAGCGAGATTTCACGTAATCTTGATATTTTCAATTCGCTTTATAAAGAATTACAGACATTTTATGTCGATTCCATCGATGCCGAGAAGTCAATCAACACGGCNATCGCCGCCATGCTCAACGATATTGATCCCTATACGGAATACTTTTCNGCAAANGAGCAGGATCAGTTCCGGACAATGACAACCGGCGAATACGGTGGCATAGGCTCGGTCATCCAGCAGAACGAGAAGGGTGTGATCATTGTCGAGCCCTACAAGGGAAGCCCCGCCCAGATGGCAGGTCTGCGTCCCGGCGACATTTTTCTTCAGATCGACGGTGACACAGTCACCGGATGGACTTCAGACCGTGTCAGTGCCAAGCTCAAGGGCCAGAGCGGATCTACGCTACGCCTCGTCATGAAACGTCCGTGGACCTCTGATTCGATCCTCAACTTCGAGTTCAAACGCGCCAAGATCCAGATGCCGTCCGTCCCCTACTTCGGCATGATCCGTCCGGGCATAGGCTACGTCGGACTCACCACATTCTCTGAAAAGAGCTATCCTGAAGTGCGTGCAGGTGTCGAGGAGCTTATCAAGGATGGTGCCAAGAGCCTCATTCTCGACCTCCGTGGCAATGGCGGCGGNCTTGTCGAAAGCGCGGTTGAAATCCTCGGAATGTTCCTGCCGAAAGGCACTACCGTGCTCACTACCCGTGGCAAAGGTGTGATGAATGANAAGATCTACCGCACAAGCGTCAATCCGGTGGATACCAAGATCCCTCTCGTGGTGCTCGTTGACGGAAATTCAGCCTCAGCTTCGGAGATCGTCACCGGTGCNCTTCAGGACCTTGACCGCGCCGTAGTTATCGGAAACCGTTCGTTTGGTAAGGGGCTCGTACAGAGCACACGCGAACTCCCCTACGACGGGTTGCTGAAAGTCACTGTGGCCAAATACTATATCCCTTCAGGACGTCTCATTCAGGCCATCGACTATTCCCACCGCAATCCTGACGGATCTGTGGCGCGCATCCCGGACAGCCTCACCAATGTATTCAAGACCGCCGGTGGACGTGAGGTGCGCGACGGTGGAGGCATCACACCTGACATCAAGATACAGTATCCGGAAGTCAACCGCATGACTTACAATGTGGTACGCGATAACTGGGCATTCGATTTCGCTACGAAATATGCCTCCGAACATGACTCGGTAGCCTCACCGGAGACATTCGAGGTAACCGATGAGATCTACGAGCAATTCAAGGATTTCATCAATCCTGACAAATTCAACTATGACAAGGTGTGTGAGAATGCCGTCGAGCAACTGCGTGAGATCGCCAAGGCAGAAGGCTATATGAATGACTCGACCTCAGCTGAGTTTGACCGTCTCGCCTCATTGCTGAAACATGATCTGAAACACGATCTCGACCTCAACCGCAAGAATCTGTCGCCCTACATAGCCCGCGAGATCCTCAACCGCTACTATTTCAACCGCGGAGAGGTCATCTACTCGCTCCGCGACGATGCAGCCGTTGACTCCGCCGTAGAGGTTCTCTCCACTCCCCGTTTCAATGAAATTCTCGGAAAGAAATAGGATTTAGAGGCTGCTTATGACCATAAAGGAACTCTGCAATGAATTCATGACTCCCCGCCGCCGTGATGCCTTGAAAAAGGCTCTCGGCGGCGAGGCTGCGATAGTGTCCGTCTATAACCTTGCGGGATCAGCCCCGGCCATGCTGCTCGGTGCGCTTCCACCACGTAAAGTCCCGACCATCGTAGTAGGCGATTCGCTCGACGATGCCGGTTATCTGTATCACGATCTATCTCGCCTCGTCGGCGAAGATAAGGTCCTGATGTTTCCGTCAGGCTACAAGCGCGACATAAAGTACGGACAGATAGATCCACCCTCGCAGATACTGCGTACCGAAGCCCTCAATCAATGGCACTCGGAGCATCCGCCGGTCTATGTGGTTACATATCCCGAAGCTCTTGCTGAGAAAGTGGCTCGCCGCGAAGTGATCGACCGCCATACACTCCATCTGCGTAAGGATAAGGCTACGGATCTCATGGAGACGATAAAATGGCTGCGTGAAAACGGTTTCACACCTGTGGATTATGTCTATGAACCGGGGCAGTTCGCCGCCCGTGGTTCAATCCTTGACATATTCGGTTATAGCCACGAATTGCCATTCAGAGTGGATTTTTTCGGTGACGAGATTGACTCGATCCGTACATTCAACATCGAGACCCAGCTATCCGAACGCCAGCTTGACGAAGTAGCCATAACGTCAGGCGTAGCATCACAAGCTTCAGGCGAATCGCTGCTCGACTTCATATCCCCATCGACACTCTTCGCTGTCCGTGATGCCTCTTTCACTCTGGAACGCATACGTGCCATCGGTAACGAGGAGATCTCGCAAAGTGCGATAGTGGCTGGCGAGGCGGACACCAATGCCATGAAGCAGGTGGTCGATGGCGAGGCGTTCGCGGCAAAATTCGCCACATTCCCTCAGTTGCGCTTCACTTCCGCAGCACAGCCCGATCCTGAGGCCAAGGCCTCAATAGATTTCCACTGCTCTCCACAGGTGATCTACCACAAAAATTTCGAGCTGATAAGCGAAAGCTTCACGAAATTTCTCGCGGACGGCTACAATATCTATATATTAAGCGACAGCGAGAAGCAGATCGAACGCCTTAAAGTGATCTTCGCCGACCGTGGCGACAAAATAGACTTCGCACCGGTCATAACAACTCTTCATGAAGGTTTTACCGACCATTCGTTGAAAATATGCGTATTCACTGACCACCAGATTTTCGACCGTTTCCACAAATACACCCTTAAAAGCGATCGTGCGCGTTCAGGCAAACTCGCTCTCTCGCTGAAAGAGCTTAGCGCGATCGAGCCGGGCGATTTCATCGTACACGTGGATCACGGAGTGGGTAAATTCGCGGGACTTCTGCGCACGGATGTCAACGGTAAGACACAGGAAATGATCAAACTCGTCTATGCCAACGACGACATAATATTCGTTTCGATCCATGCCCTCCACAAACTTGCCAAATACCGTGGCAAAGAAGGTGTGCCACCGAAAATCAACAAACTCGGATCCGGAGCATGGAATAAGCTCAAGGAGCGCACTAAATCCAAGCTCAAGGACATCGCACGCGATCTTATCAAGCTCTATGCGGCCCGACAAGAGGAGAAAGGCCACGCCTTCGCCCCGGACAGCTATCTCCAACAGGAACTGGAAGCATCCTTTATCTATGAAGATACCCCCGACCAGTTGACAGCTACAAAAGCTGTAAAGGCCGACATGGAGAGTGAGAAGCCGATGGATCGCCTTATCTGCGGTGACGTAGGCTTCGGCAAGACGGAGATAGCCATACGTGCGGCCTTCAAGGCTGCTGCGGACGGCAAGCAGACTGCCGTACTCGTACCCACTACAGTGCTCGCCTATCAGCATTACAACACTTTCCGCGAACGCCTGAAGGAACTTCCGGTAAGAGTCGATTACATCTCCCGCGCGCGTACCGCGAAACAGGTTAGGGAAATACTCAAGGATCTCGCCGACGGCAAGATAGACATTCTCATAGGCACTCATAAAATCGTCGGGAAGGATGTCAAGTTCAAAGATCTGGGACTCCTGATCGTTGATGAGGAGCAGAAATTCGGTGTCGCCGTCAAGGAGAAACTGAAACAGATGAAGGTCAACGTCGATACCCTCACTATGAGTGCGACCCCTATCCCCCGTACACTCCAGTTCTCGCTCATGGGTGCGCGTGACCTCACATCGCTCAACACTCCTCCCGCCAACCGCTACCCGATCATCACTTCCGTAAGTGCCGGCAGCGACGACATCATAGCCGAGGCTGTCAATTTCGAACTTTCGCGCAACGGACAGGTATTCATGATCAACAACCGCATCGAGGGTCTCTATGAGCTTGAAGCACAGGTGAAACGTCTCGTGCCGGACGCACGCATCATCGTGGCCCACGGTCAGATGCCACCCGAAAAACTCGAAAAGGCCATAATCGACTTCGCTAATCATGATTACGACGTGCTGATCGCAACCACAATCATCGAAAGCGGTATCGACATGCCGAATGTCAACACCATAATAGTCAACAACGCGCAGAATTTCGGCCTAAGCGAACTCCATCAGCTCCGCGGACGTGTAGGCCGAAGTAACCGCAAAGCCTTCTGCTATCTTCTCGTTCCACCCCACATCCCCCTCACACCGGTGGCGAGACGCCGTCTGCAGGCCATCGAAAGTTTCAGCGATCTCGGCAGCGGTATCCACATAGCCATGCAGGATCTCGACATCCGTGGCGCGGGCAATCTGCTTGGGGCGGAACAATCAGGCTTTATCGCTGATCTCGGCTACGAGACTTACCAGAAAATCCTAAAAGAAGCCGTCACCGAGCTCCGTACGGAAGAATTTTCGGATCTTGAACAGGCCGACCGTCTTGGTGAGGAGGAAAGCACCGACTACGTGGCTGACTGCGTGATCGAAAGTGACATGGAATTGCTGCTTCCGGCCAGCTATGTTCCCACCGAGAGCGAGCGCATAGCCCTCTATCAGGAACTTGACGGAATAGAGCGCGAGCTGGATCTACAGGCTTTCAAGAGCCGTCTGACCGACCGTTTCGGTAAGATTCCGGCTGTGACGGCCGAATTGCTGCGCATCCCGCGTCTGCGCCGTCTCGCGCGCCGTCTCGGCATCGAGAAAGTATCGCTCAAGCAAGGTAAGATGTACACTTTCTTCGTCGATGAAAGCAACAAGGCTTACTATCAGTCTGAAATGTTCGGTAAGATGCTTAACTATCTCACATCTAATCCTCGTCGCGTGCAGATACGTGAACGCAACGGCAAGCGATCATTCGCAATAGCCGATGTTGATACAGTCGAGACTGCAGTAGATATTCTTCAGCAGATCGTAGGCTGACACTTTGACAGTTAATAGATATTCCGACTACACAATCCCGACCTCCGTGTGCGTTTACATAGTATCCCGTAATCCCGCAATAGTCCGAGACATATCAAACCTTATAACAGAAAACAATGACGGCCCTGCTTTTCAGCAAGGCCGTCATTGTTATCTTGTTCTTCAGAAAGGAACGATCTATTTATTTTGCAGCGTCCTGTGCACGTTCGAGATACTTCTTGATATCAACACCGATCTCAGTTCCGTAAGCGGGATAATCCTTCAGTATCTGCTCGTAGATGGCAGCTTCAGCCTTGAAGTCCTTCTGTTCGCGGAGCACTGTAGCTTCCTTCAGGAGGAAAGCAGGAGTGTAGTGAGGATTGTTGTCAGAGATCTTCACAGCCTTCTTGTAGCAGTCGATTGCCTGCGGATATTGCTTGAGGTTGACATAGCAGTCTCCTTCGAGTGATTTTGCAGACGCACCGATGACAGACTCAGATGAAGAGTAGTCCTTGAGATAGCTGAGAGCCTTCTCATAGTCACCCTTCTTGTAAAGGAGAATGGCTGCATTGAGGTTGGCGAGATTACCGGCGGAATAACCGTGGTCAGCTGCCACCTGCTGATATTTTGCAAGGGCGATAGAGTCATTACCCATGAGCAGTTCGATGTCGGCCTGACCAAGAGCATTGTTTGCAGCGTTCTGCGCCGGCTGACGGATTACATATACATAGAGAAGGATAAGGGCAACGACCGCTGTCACGGCGATGCATGACCAGACAACTACTTTAGGGTTGCTCTGGACCTTTTCACCGATGCCGGTGAGGGTGTCGTTAACCTCGTCGATAGAGGTACGGTTTTCTTCTGTGGGCTTGTTGTTTGCCATTTTTATGTGATTCGTTTTTGATTTATTAACTATAATTTAAGGATAAAATGCGGATTTAAAAGCTTTTATAAGCTTCTAAAGTGCAAAATTAGGCAATATTCTCCAATAAATGAAATTTATATGACGGAATTTTACTATCTTTCCGCGAGAAAGATTCCGATAAAAAGCAACGGCCTTTTTCTCACTCCCAATTGTACAGTTTACGCAAGCAAAGTTTTCAAATGATACGAATAAAGCCAAAAGAAGACTTAAGCCACCCCGTGATAAGCACTTTTATAATGAAGTGTGAAATATATAATTACGGAAAATGATACACATTAGATTTCATGGTCTAGCAAAATATGAATCGAATAAAAAAGATACTGTTGTCATTCATATAATGGTACTAGTTATATTTCACTTGGTGTATCGTTATTAAATTCCAAAAGACTTAGATAACAGTAATTACTAAATGTAAAACCCATATTTCATAAATAAGTTTGAGATACATTCAAAGCTTACATTTTCTCGTAATACACCTGCGATATCTAGAATAATCTGATATGATTGAAGTATCTCTCGCTGAAATAAATCAGGTACATGTCGCTGTGCATCCTCCTCAGTATATGGATGTAAAGGTGATGACGCAAGTTCAAAATCTACTAATTCTAGAGCCCAAGTATAATTCTGTGAGGATATGGCATTGTGAAGAATTCCATTTCCGTGCAATATAGATAAATTAGATATTAAAACTTCTGCTGCCTGAAGATAATATGGTAAATGCTTGTCAAGATTATAATTAACTGCCCAAGTCTTTACAAAAGAACGAATCATATGAGACTCCATAAATTGAGCATCACTAATTCGATAAGGACACTCAACAGAGTATTGAAGTAATACGGGTTTGATTTCTCGCTCCCTAACCACCAAGGGAAGGTCTAGTTCTATAACATATTCCATCTTGTTTGTTACTATACCTAACGAAGATATCTCATTCCCTAGAGTAAAATCACGTTTAGCATCATTCATCAACAGCAATCCCCATACATCTAACTCTTGTTCAGATGTTGTTATAAAAGAATTAGAGGTATAGCTTAAGCCATTTCCTTTGCTCACAATCCACCTATTACTTTCAACATGATCAACGATAAAACTTCTTCCATGTTGAGGACTAACCAATAGCATTCTATTCGTCCCATTCTCATTACGAAAAAAAGGATATACTAATCCACCTTCAGAATTTGCCATACAAATTCTATATGGATATTTTGACGCACTTATAGATTTCATAATTTTAAAATAAAAGGATGTAGGAAGATTTCTCTCCCTACTCCTTAAAAGATTTAATTTTGACAATTAACCGTTACGATACATAATACCGCACGAGCTCTCGAATGCTTTTGAGCAACCTGACATACAAACAATGTTAGAAGCTGCTGAGATACTAAGCGTCTTATTCATAGCTATTCTGTCTTATAGGTTATAGCCATAGTTTAGGGACATGGCATTTATCCACCTCCTACATTCTCATATATATGATGTAGATTTAACCCTATTAAGCTAGGTCTTCTACTTCATATCAATTTATATAATTGTGTCATCAAATAATTATTTTCATCATTTTTTCTTTAAACATTGATTTCCTATTCATTTAGCAAGTCATATTGTTCGTTGTATTTTTACAAACGAATACTCTTCTAAATCTTTTAGATGCTGATCTAATGATTCTCCTTCAAGAGGATCATTACCTGCCATCATTTTTAATGCTAAATTATATCGAATTTTCGCTATAAAGCAACAATTCTCAGCAGCCTTCTTCCAATCCCCATGTTCAGCATATCCCAAACCGGGGCAAAGATTACAGTATGCACAATAATCATGCTTCCCACATTCTTCATAGTCCATAAGAATAGAGCCCTTCCATTCTAATAATTTAGAGGATTTAAGAATATGGGTAATATGCTCTTTCGTAATATTACCAACAGGCATATGGAATGCGCAACAAGGAACGACATCTCCATTTGGAGTAATACAAAAAGTGTCATATCCAGCTCCACAACCATTATGTTTCATATCTTTGGGCTGCCCGCCAAAATTTGGAGCTTCCGATCCAACATATAACGGAGTATTACTATCTCTAAGCACTAATTCATATTGTTCTTCCGATAATCTCAGGAACTTCGATACACACTTATCACCATCAACTGAATCAGTGACGCATAATTCAAACTGGGGGAAAGCTCCAAGCCGTTTCGCAATATTATTAATTTTACGATAGGTTTTCAAATTAGGCCGCATAACACAACATTTAATATTTAATGGTACAGCCAAATCCGATAAACCTTGGAGAACATTCATACTTTTATTAAACGATCCTCTAATTCGAGTAATTTTATCATGGATTTCTCCTACTGGACTATAAATTGAAATACTAACCAAACGAGGATAATATGACGCAAGCCTATTCTCCTTACCGACCAAGCGTTGACCATTAGTATAAACATCAAACGCAATTCCTTTCTCAAAAAGATAGTCAATTACTTCCCATATACAATCTTTAGAAAAAGGATCTCCTCCGGAAAGTGTCACTTTAACAATACCAGCTGCATATAATTGATCAATCGCTTTTTTATAATCTTTAAGTGTCATCTCATTTATTGATACTCGATGACTCTCTTCAGAATCATTGCGGGTTGCCCCAATATTATAGCAATGTATACATTTTTCACTACAATTATAAGTCATTTCAAACATTACCCCAAATATGCCTTTTGCTTTATCCGCATAAGCCATTTCTGCAGATGTAGTCTCAAATGGCAACTTATCCTTTACAACCCTGTCATTAAATGAAAAGTTGTCTTTCTTCCATTCTGATAGAGAAGTCCGATAGTTTTCAATACCCTCCTTTGTTATCGGGCTGAAAGTTATGAGATTCAATTGAGCTAACTCCTCCAAAAAGGGTTGAAGCATCGTAACCTCTATACCTGTAAATTGAACTATATCATCTATACTTACACACTTATTCCGCCCAATATTTAATATTGCCTCAATAACTTTTGCACTCTCTTTCTCAAAAAAATACGACATACCTTCAAGCAAGTTATAGTATATCGCAACTCTATGTTCTTCATTATATCGACCTGTAGTCCAAATAGGGCGATATACAATATTATTTTGAGTCATAGATTATGCCCCTACTGTTAGGGATTTTCACCGATGGCTCTACGGTAAGATTAAACTTTATATCTTCAAGAAGGCACAATAAAAAAAGATGAGCCATCTTTAGTAATCCCTACTACAGGCTCTGGACTGCCTACCAAGTGGATTACGAAAAAATCAACTCATCCTCAGCCTGATATATCAATGGCATAAGCCATCTGTATATGCACACAACTGAGAAAGAGCGTCTTCCCGCAGTCAACTTGGGCCGAATTGTCCAGATTCGTAGTAGTGACCTGCTAAAACGCTTTTCTTAATATGTCTTGCATTATCAAATCAATATAGATTTAAGCTGCACTGCAAATTTAAGAAGTTTTTTTGGAAGACGCTCTATCATCGAGTTGATTTTTTCAGGATTTTAAGTCTTTTTTATAATGAAGTGTAAAGATAATATCTCAACTTAAGAAAACTGCGTACCGTCAATCACATTTCTCTAAAAGAGATATTCCAAACGAAATCTGAGAAATCTTCAATAAAAATATTGAATTATATTCTATGAATGATATTCAAAAAGTTTGCCATATTGATCTTAAAAAATACAGCTTCGCACTAACAGTTTTAAAAATAGTCAAAATATGAAAATAGACATCATTTGTAAGAAAAGTTTAAATCCGAAATTATACACTCTTAGAGGGCGACAAAGATAGTGAATAAATATTAATAACACGTATCTTCCTAAATTAAAAAGAACCAATAGTAGCATAATTATATGGTGGAATTTTACTATCTTTCCGCGAGCATTTCGTAAAGCGGTTGGATAAAATGTGATAAAAGTCATCTGTTTTTTACTCGACCCTCAGCATGACCGTGAACCATGTACGGCTGCGGAATGTAGTTATATTAGGTTTCAATTATTTATTTCAATTCGATGAAGGTAGGATTTTTTGTGCCGTGCTATGTCGATATGCTGGCTCCTCAGGCTGCTATAGCAAGCTATGAGTTGCTGCGCAAGTTTGATCTTGACGTACATTACATAGAACAGGCTTCATGCTGCGGACTGCCGATGACCGATATGGGCTACGAGCGCAAGGCATGCAATCTGGAGCAGAATATCGTGAAGTATTTTTCCGGTTATGACTACGTGGTGATCCCGTCGGGGATCTGCACGGATCAGGTGCGCAATCATCTTGATTCACTCGAAAAGACTCCGGAAGTGCAGCACATAATGAATACCACGCACGATATAGTGGATTTCCTCCACGATGTGCTTCAGGTGAAGAGTCTCCCTTGGGCGAAATTTCCTCACCGCGTCGCACTCCACAACGGTTGCCATTCGCTCCGCTATCTCAATCAGGCACGACCGACGGAACTGATGATCCCGGATTTCTCCAAGACAGCTGATCTGCTTAACCTCGTCGAAGGGTTGGAGGTATGCTATGCGACACGGCGCGACGAATGCTGCGGTTTCGGCGGCACTTTTGCCATCTGGGACCAAAGCTGTGCCGGACAGCAGGGTCTTGATAAGGTGAACGATTACGCACGCAACGGTCTGAAATATGTCACAAGCGCGGATTTCTCATGTCTGATGCATCAGCAGGGCGTGGCGAAGAAATTTGGAGTGGATATAAAGACTTTCTATATTGCCGAACTTCTCAACGGGACGGCGGAAGAGTAAGATTCAATGCATAATATTCAATTCATAATGCTCAATGCATAATTCATAATGATCGATTGTGTGTTGAACAACCCCTATAAAATATGAGTCAGGTCAATCAAGTGAAACTTGGGGCGAAGTTCATCGCCGATACACCCCACCGTGTCAGCCATGACCGCTGTCTGTGGGAAGCCCGTATGCGACGCGACAAGACGGCATCTCAAATACCCGAATGGGAGGAGATGCGCGAACTCGCTTCGCAGATAAAGTTGCACACCCTCACGCATCTGGACCGGTATCTCGAACAATTCGAGACAAGGCTGAAGGAACACGGTATCCATGTCCACTGGGCTGAGGATGCGAAGGAGCATAACCGCATCGTCCATGAGATTTTCAGTTCACACGGAGTCAAGACTGTCACAAAGGGAAAATCCATGCTGATGGACGAGTGTGGCATGAGGGAATATCTTGAAGAGCGTGGTATAGATATCTATGAGGCGGATCTGGGCGAACGCATTCAGCAGCTCGACCGTCAGAGGCCATCGCACATAGTAATGCCTGCCATCCACAAGCTTCGCGGAGATGTGGCCAAGCTTTTTGCAGAAAAACTCGGTAGTGATCCTGACAACGACGATCCGCATTATCTCAACAGTGTAATGCGCAAATCAATGCGTGAAAACTACATCAAGGTGGATGCCGGAATGAACGGCGTGAACTTCGGAGTTGCCGAGACAGGTACAATAGTCGTGGCGACAAACGAAGGTAATGCAGACATAAGTGCGAACGTGCCGCCGCTGTTCGTGGCCAGCATGGGTATAGAAAAACTCATCCCGCGCCAGAGTGATCTACCGCTGTTCATACGTCTGCTTTCACGCAGTGCACTGGGATTTGACATAACGCAATACACCTCCCACTATACGCGTCCGCGAAAAGGACAGGAGATGCATGTGATAATTGTTGACAACGGACGCTCGAAGCGTCTCGGAGCAGAATATTTCGAGGTTCTGAAATGTATCCGCTGCGGTGCATGCATGAACACATGTCCCGTGTTCAGGCGCACATCCGGATTAAGCTATGACGCTCCCTACATGGGACCGATCGGTATAGTGCTCGAACCGAGCTATGATCTCCACCGTTATGCACGTCTGCCGTACTCATGCACTCACTGCGGTTCATGCGGCAACGTATGTCCGGTTAAAGTTCCTATCCCGAAATATGTGTTCTACTGGCGCAACATCGTGGTGGATCATCACGAGGATGAACTCTCACACCGGATTGAAGAAGATGGAATGGAATTGGTGCTCCGGAATGCCACCAACCTTTCACACGCGGAAAAACTCGGTCTGTGGGCCTTGCGCTCTTTCCCTCAATGGCTGCTGAATTCGCCGGCCAATCCGTGGGCCAAAGATCACACGAATCCTGAGCCGCCGAAAGAAACTTTCAGAGAATATTACAAAAGGACAAAATAAATCCTCTGTGAGTATCTATTTGAGAAGAATATTTTAGTTTAGAATTTAATATGAAGTAGCCCGTAGCAGGGCAGGTGAGACCGATTTATTTAGTTAGCATCCTTTAACCAACGATTAAATTAGTCGCAACTTCTATTTATGAAATTAAATTTATGGGTAAGGATATAGTTTATGCATCCTCTCAGGAGCCGGCACGTGAAAAGTTCATGTCCCGAATAAAGGCCGCATGTGCCTCGCATGATGAAATTGCACTGCCGGAGGTTCCGTTATACGAACCTAAAGGAGATCCGGTGGAGAATTTCATAGCCAAACTTGAAAGCTTCGATGGAAAAGCCGTGCGAGTGGATTCGCGCGGTGATGCGCTACGCTGGCTTGCGACCAACCTCGTGACCGAGGGGAAGCAGGTCTATTCGGCCATACCGGATTTCAAAGGAAACTTTGAGGTGTATGATACGACAGATCCTCATTCAGCCCACACGGTTGATATCTGCATCGCGGCAGGTGTAATAGGAGTGGGTGAGACAGGCTCTGTATGGGTTACTGAAAATTCACTTGGGCTTACCGCCTGCGCGCTGTTCTCGACGGATCTTTATCTGCTGCTTGAAACCGACAAGATCTATCCCGGTATGCATCAGGCTTACGAAGCTCTCGACCTTTCAGAATTATGCTACGGTGCTTTCTATACCGGCCCATCAGCCACGGCTGACATAGAGGCTGTACATATAACCGGCGCGCAAGGAGAGATATCGCTTACGGTGATACTCATCGGTTGAGACAACAGAACTGACGGGAAGAATCCGTGTATGGGATAGACACCGATTTGGAAATGTAAAGGAGGATATGTAAATTTGAAGCATGGAAAAGATTGTGATTCTCGATGGCTATGTGGCCAACAGCGGCGATCTCTCATGGGACGCGCTCAAAGAATTTGGTGAGCTTACAGTATATGACCGCACAGCACCTGACGAGGTACTTGAGCGTGCAAAGGAAGCATCGGCTATCTATACCAACAAGGTCATCATCACCGATGAAATCATGGAGGCACTTCCTAAGCTGAAATTCATCGGCGTGCTTGCCACCGGCTACAACAATGTAGATGTCGAGGCTGCCCGCAGAAGAGGAATAGCCGTATGCAATGTCCCGGCTTACTCCACCGAATCAGTAGCTCAGGTGGTGTTCGCGCATCTGCTCAATATAGTCAACGGTATCGCTGACTATGCTGTCTCCGTCAACAACGGTGAATGGTCGGAAAACCGCGATTTCAGTTACCGGCTGCGCCCATTCGCTGAATTGTCAGGGCTGACCATGGGAATTATCGGGATGGGAAATATCGGACGCCGCGTGGCAGAAATAGCACGTGCGTTCGGCATGAAGGTCATCACCAATTCAAGACGGGAATTACCTGAAGGAGTAAGAAGAGTGGAGTTGGAAGATCTGTTCCGTGAGAGCGACGTGATCTCACTTAACTCGGCTCTGACCCCGGCGACAAAGAATATAATCAACCGTGAAGCTCTCGCAATAATGAAGCCTACGGCCATCCTGATCAACACATCGCGCGGACCACTCGTGGATGAAGACGCTCTTGCCGAAGCCCTGCGTGAGGGAAAGATTGCGGCCGCCGGAATAGACGTGCTTTGCGAAGAACCTCCACGCTCAGGATCACCGTTGATAGGCTGTGAACGCTGCTTCATAAGCCCGCACATTGCATGGCAGTCATCACAGGCGCGTGAACGTCTCATCAACATATCCTGCGACAATCTGAAGGCGTTCTGTGAGGGCACACCGCAGAATCTCGTATGAGATATCATCAATCAAATTAAAATTAATTCCCGATAGGCCATTTAATAGATGCTCTACTGCTTGCATAAGTGATTTTTTGTAACTAACTTTGCACCGTTCAAAGCCCATAAACGGCTTAAAGGACTATCGGGGCGTAGCGCAGTCCGGTTAGCGCACCTGCTTTGGGAGCAGGGGGTCGCGAGTTCGAATCTCGCCACCCCGACAAGATACAGAATAAACGAGCGGATGACTTAAATAGTCATCCGCTCGTTTATTCTGTTAAAATTCCGTGATTCTTATTCAACACGTCACTCCGGTTTCCAACCTAACACAAAAGCAGGATTGCGGTAGGCATCAATAATGGCCTTGTCGGCCACGGGATCGAGACGGCGAGATCCATAAGCACGCTTGCTAAAATCAACAGGTGCTCCGTTGAGATCCGTGCTTCCGAACTCCCAGTAATGGATATAATCACAATTATCCTTATCAATTCCGCTCCAGCCTTCAGACGGGACATTGTCAAGTCTGCAATCGATAAGCACCATCTCGCTATGCGGATATTTATCATTCGTGCGGGCAAGCACAGATCTGTTTCCTATGCCGATAAAAGTGCATCCGACAAAAACGTTGCCGTGCGATGAAGCCGTGTTGCGTATCCACACGAAAGCGTTGCGTGATTTCAGCGTACAGTTTTTGAAAAAGGAAGGACCGCGTCCAAGGACGCTGTCACCATGACCTTCAATGACACAGTTGTCAAAATAAGTCGAGCCGTTCACCTGCAGAGCATCTCCCGATCCTTTTATCGTCACATCCAGCACTTGATTCCGTTCACCCATAATGAGCAGACCCTCGGCCTGACCGACAAGAGTGGTGGCTACGGTGAAATTACGGAGCACCATGCCTGTACAGTTATCCATCATGAAGGCGGCACGGCGTGATGGAAATGTGCCGAGCCATTCATTGGTACTGACATCGTCGGGATGGGGATTGAACACTTCATTATTCGCATAATGCACATAGACACCGTCACGGCTTTCACCCTCGATGGTCACGTTGCGTTTGTTGCGGAAATACACCAGTTCTTCATAATCTCCGTTCTTTACGAAAACCGTCCAGTGATCATCGTTGAAGTCCGGGATAAAATCCATTGCACCCTGAAGTGTGTTAAAATCACCCGACCCGTCAGCGGCGACAATGAGTCTGCGGTTTTCAGCAGAGGGAGCGGAGGGCTTGACGGAGAACTGCCATCCGTCTTTCTTGCTTATTCCTTTAAACTGACCTTTAGAAGTAGAAAACACTTCCGGATCAACAGTGACATAGTAGGTGTGGCCGTAATCAAGCATGTTGTTATGCGGATAGATTTCGGCTTTTCTGCCGTCAGTGATCACAGGATAGAAATGAAAGCCATCCGTAAAGCCACCGATTATCGTCAGCTGATACTTGTCAGTCGTCGGGGCTGCAGTTCCTGACGGTGTACCGGGTTTAGCCGTGCGGTTTGTCTGGCGGGGCTGATCATAGATATATGGACGGAGCGTGTAGGGAGGTTTAGGTAGTTTTGTACTCTCAGTGGGGCCTGCGGGAATAGAAAGATCGAGACTATCGACACAGATATCCGTCTCCGCATCAATGATCCTTATCATGCCTTTATCACCGAGCGTAACGTCGGAGTCAAACATTATTGACAGACGGGTATCGACATTTACATTGCCAGCGGAGGGGGCGGGTGACAGCACAGGGGCCGAAGAGAATGCCGACAATGCGCTCCAAGCTGCCGTCAGCATAATAAAAATCTTTTTCATGGTGAACAGATATAATTTTTAGAGTTTCTTAGTTCAGTTCAACGACAAAGTTCCTAAAAATTATCCGGATATACAAGAAAACAGAGCCGATCCACTCACATCAAAAGGATCAGCTCTGAGAATAAAGTTTCTTTTACAAATGTCTATAATCAGTCTCCGTAACCAGCAAAGACAAAATCAAGTGTAAAGAGGAGTTCACGGCCGTTAAGCAGATCAACCTCGTAGCCACGTGAATCACGTGAGATCTCATTTATGCCTACGCTCTGGAAATTCTGTTCGACATATTGGTCAATCTCAGGTACGATTCCGGTAGGAATGGTCTTGCCGGTCGGAGCATCAACATCGGTCCACGCTCCGGCAGCATCAAACTCAACTTCCTGCCCGCTTTTAAACTTGACCTCATAGGAGGAATTGGCCTTATCCACTTCCTTGGTAACAATAACGACCTGATCAGACGAATAGAACTGGGATATGAAATTCTTAGCCGCTACGGGAAGATCGTTTACAGAGATGGGAGTATCCTTGTCATCGTCATCGGAACAACTCCATGCCATGCATGCAAAGACGCATACGGTGAGAAAGAGAAAGAATTTTTTCATCTTTAAATCCAATTAAAAAAATGTTTATTGTGTGTGTTCTTGTGGAAAACCCATTTTATAATTTAACATATTCATCAGTGAATTCGTTCAATTCAAAATAGACAAATAACAAGTCTTAACCTAATCTTTCCGACATATTTTATCAACTGGTGAAATCACATAAACCGACATGATGCGGAAGGATTGGATCAAGATATTTCAATAGATTCTGTCAGCCTTAAAATCGATGCCTACAGGGTCAACATAACCGTTCGGCGAATGAAGCGTTCAGCGAAGATTGAGGCGTGTCAGAAGTTCTAAAAGCCTTGTTACGGTCATGCGAAGATCACCTTTCTCATCAGAACGCTCGCAGATACTTTTGACCTCAATCAGCGTGAGCGATATTGCACCGAAGGTGGTCATGTAAGGGAAGCAGGGCATCAGATCAATTCCGGATTCCTTGAGACAATGGAGTGATGCAAGAATCAGCACATCGATTATACTCATGGAGAAGAGCGCGAGATAGTAGCGTCCGATCTTATCAACGGACCGGCGTAATCCGGAGGACGTACATTTTTCACCACGACTTTTAGCTTTACGCAGACCGCTGACGAGATCGGCAAGAACAGCGATAAGCACACAGAAGTAATCAATAATAACGAGGAGCATTTTTTTAGATTTTGTGAATAATTGAATTAAAGTTCATGAATAGTCCCATTCATAGTCCGACATCCGCCTGCAAAAGTAATACCCGCAACTACAAGGAAGGGTGCGATAATGAAAACCGACTGTCAGTTTTCTGAACCATATAAGACGAGCCTCCGGAATCCTGCAATCGAATTCCGGAGGCTCGTCTGTTCCGTAAAAAAGTATGCTGAGTCAGATCTATTCCTCGCCGTGAAGAGCACCATAGACAATGGATGCTTTGGCCGGACCGATGACTTCCGCGATAGTATCAATATCTGCTTCACGCAGCCGCTTGACGCTCTTGAAATGGGTCAGCAATGCCGTGCGTGTTTTCTCACCGACACCCTTTATGCCATCCAGTTCGGATACGGCCTGACTCTTGCTGCGACGGTCACGGTGATGGGTGATACCAAAGCGGTGGGCCTCGTCACGCAGATGCTGCACCACACGCAGAGTCTCGCTATTCTTGTCGATGTAGAGTGGAATACTGTCACCCGGAAAATAGATCTCTTCAAGACGCTTTGCAATGCCCACGACTGCGATCTTTCCACGGAGTCCCATATCATCGAGAGCCTCCACTGCCGCCGACAACTGTCCCTTACCGCCATCGACCACGATAAGCTGCGGCAAGGGGCGATCCTCGTTCATCAGACGCGTATAGCGGCGCGTCAGAACCTCCTTCATCGAGGCAAAATCATCCGGGCCGACGACGGTCTTGATGTTGAAATGACGGTAATCCTTCTTGCTCGGTTTCGCATCCTTAAAGACCACGCAGGAGGCCACAGGATTCGTACCCTGAATATTCGAGTTGTCGAAACACTCGATGTGTCGCGGAAGTTCGGAAAGATGAAAATCGGATTGCATACGGGTGAGAATCCGTTCGGTCCTTGTCTCAGGATTGCGCTTCTCCATCGTCTTGATCTTATCCACCCGATGCTGACGCGCATTCTTTTCGGACACTTCCAGAAGTTTCGCCTTATCGCCACGCTGGGGTATGATGAACTTCACGTCCTGCATTTCGACATCCGGTTCCTCCGCCACTATAACCTCATTGAATTTCACACCGAGCGACGCTGAAATTTCCGACATCGCATAGCCCAGAAGCTGCGCGCGCGACTCGTCCAAGCGACGTTTGAACTCAAGAGTGACTGAACGGACAACAGCTCCACGCCGGACATGCATGTAATTAATATAGACATCCGATTCCTCATCATCGATACCGAACACATCGATATCCTCGATGGTCTGCGAGACAATGACGCTCTTGGCCTGATAACGCTTTATAAGATCATACTGCTCCTTGATCTCCTGAGCCTCCTCGAAACGCAGTTCCATGGCAAGTTTCTCCATTTCGCCCTTGAGATATGCCAGAAGCTCGCCCGTCTCGCCACGGAGTATGGTGCGGATACGGTCAATATCCCTGTTATATTCCTCCGGTGAGATTAGCCCCGTGCAGCATCCCTTGCAGCGTTTGAGATGATAGTCGAGACACAGACGTCCCTTTCCGGCCTTGACCCAATCGAGGGTCATCGGCTGCCGGCATGAACGCACGGAATAGAGTTTCTTGACAAGTTCCAATGTTGCGCGTGCCGACCCGGTGTCGGTGTAAGGGCCATAGTATTTCGACCCGTCCTTGATGCGCTGACGCGTCATGAACACCCTCGGATAAGGCTCATTCGTCACCACGATCCACGGGTAGGATTTATCATCCTTCAGGAGCACATTGTAGCGCGGCTGATACTCCTTGATCATGGATGCTTCGAGATTAAGCGCATCCTGCTCGGTGGGGACTACGATATAGCTCATATCTACGATGGCCCGCACAAGGAGATTCGTCCGGAGCGAATCGTGGGTACGGTTGAAGTATGAGCTGACACGTCTCTTTAGGTTTTTAGCTTTTCCGACATAGATGACCGTACCCTCGGAATCATAGTACATATACACACCGGGGGTATCGGGAAGGATGGATATTTTCTCAGTCAGTGAAGCCGATTTCTTGTGCTTGGCCATAATCGTATAAAAAAGTGTGTTTCCTTATAGTAAGATGAATCCCCGCAGGACCGCGAGCAAGCGTAGTCCTGCGAGGGATGTTATTGATGTTTCGTCAGTAGGTTTCTCAATAGGTGATAAGAGAGGTGACCTCTGCCTCCGCCGGAAGATTTTCACGACCCTTGAGATCAAGGAGCTCAATGATGAAGTTGATATAGATCTTTTTCGGGTTCATTGATTTCACGAGTTCGTAAGCAGCAGCCATGGTTCCACCGGTGGCAAGCACGTCGTCGTGGATCACTACAATGTCATCGGGAGTGATTGCGTCGCGGTGAATCTCGATCACATCTTTGCCATACTCCTTGTCATAAGAAGTGCTGATAGTATCGGCAGGAAGTTTTCCGGGTTTACGGACAGGTACAAAGCCTGCGCCGAGCTCAAACGCAAGAATAGAGCCACCGATAAAACCACGCGATTCAATACCGACGACCTTCGTGACACCTTTGTCACGGTAAAGCTGCGAGAGATCCCAGCCTATTATGTGCAGACCACGGGGATCCTTCAAGAGTGTGGTGATGTCACGGAAAATGATTCCTTTCTGAGGGAAATCATAGACATCGCGGATACGTCGCTTCAGATATTCCATTTTATAAGTATTAAGTTTAAAGTTCTACCAATTTTTCAAGTGCTTACGCCCAAATTGTTTCACGTGGAACAGCAATTTTATCGTCCCAACAGAAGCAAAAGGATATTTATATCGGCCGGCGATATACCGGGGATTCTTGATGCCTGCGCAATGGTTTCGGGATTGATCTTTTCAAGTTTCTGACGTGCTTCGGTAGAGAGTGTCGTCAATTTTGAATAATCAATCTTACCGCGTATGGTGAGATTCTCAAGTCTGCGGAGCTTATCGGCGATCTGACTCTCGCGCTGGATATAGCCCTGATATTTTATCAGGATTTCTGCAGCTTCTATGATTTCATCACGCCTGTCAACCTCGATCTCACGCTCGATAAAATCAGCCAAAGGCCCGATGCCGGCAGCAAGAGTGCGGATATTGAGAGCCGGACGCAACACGAGATCATAAAGCTTGACACCCTGTTTGAGCGGTTGCTCACCCATGCCTTCAAGATAAGGGTTGATCAGGGATGCCTTTACCGAAAACTCCTTGCAGAAGTCGATAAGCGCATCACGCTGCCGACGCTTGCTCTCCATGATCTCATAGCGGTAATCCGTGGCAAGTCCAATGGCATGTCCGCGGGGAGTGAGGCGCATGTCGGCATCATCCTGCCGGAGAAGTATCCGGTACTCCGCACGCGAAGTGAACATTCGATACGGCTCATCGACACCTTTAGTGACAAGGTCATCAATCAGCACACCGATGTAGGCCTCGTCACGCGCAAGCGTGAACGGTGCTTCACCCTTGACCTTGAGCGCAGCGTTTATTCCGGCTACCAACCCCTGTCCGGCTGCTTCCTCATATCCCGTCGTACCGTTAACCTGTCCGGCAAAATAAAGCCCGGAGATCAGTTTGGTCTCAAGTGTATGGTAGAGCTGAGTCGGATCGAAGAAGTCATACTCTATGGCGTAACCGGGACGGTAGATCTGCACATTCTTCAGCGCAGGCACTGTCTCCAACGCACGTATCTGAATATCGACGGGAAGCGATGATGAGAAACCGTTGAGATAGTATTCTGTGGTCACCTCACCTTCCGGTTCAAGAAAGAGCTGATGCTCGTTCTTATCGGCAAAGGTGACTATCTTTGTCTCTATGCTCGGACAGTAGCGCGGTCCGATACTCTTGATCTGACCATTGTAAAGCGGTGAGTCAGGAAGCCCTTCCCTTAGTATGCGGTGGGTTTCGGGATTGGTATAGACTGTGTGACACGGACGCTGGCGCAGACGGCGATGCACGTTGGAGAGATAAGAGAACTTATGGAAATCATTGTCGCCCTCCTGAAGAGTGGTGAGGCTCCAATCAACGGACCGTCCGTCAATACGGACCGGGGTACCGGTCTTCATACGGTCAGTGGTGAAACCAAGTTCACGCAATTGTTCGGTTATGCCGTGTGCGGCAGGTTCAGCTACACGGCCACCCGGCAGTTGCACCGGACCGATATGCATTAGCCCGTTGAGAAAAGTTCCTGCTGTCAGCACCACGCTCTTTGTATTGAACACCACTCCGAGCGCGGTCTTCACACCGGTGACACGCCCCTCCTCTATCACGAGTGAGGTGGCCGAATCCTGCCATATATCAAGATTGGGTGTATTCTCAAGAATGTTGCGCCAGAGACGCGAAAACTCCATGCGGTCACTCTGCGCACGCGGACTCCACATTGCGGGGCCTTTCGAACGGTTCAACATGCGGAACTGGATCGCACTCTCGTCCGTAACGACCCCCATCATTCCGCCAAGTGCGTCGATCTCACGCACAATCTGGCCCTTTGCTATACCTCCGACAGCCGGATTACAGCTCATCTGGGCAATCTTATTCATATCAATAGTCATTAGCAGCGTGCTCACTCCAAGACGCGCGGCAGCATGAGCTGCTTCACATCCTGCATGACCTGCTCCTATGACTATAAGATCGTAGTCAAATCTCATCTAAAAGTTTAAGTGCTTTATTTTCAAATGATTCCATTATTTCACGTTCACCCGGTCCTTTATCATTGATTCCACATAAGTGGAGCACACCGTGGATTATCACCCGCAGGAGCTCACGCTCATAGGTGGCATTGACCATGACCGAATTGGACCGGACTGTGTCAAGTGAAATAAACATATCGCCTGATATCATCTTCCCCCTACAATAATCAAAGGTGATGATATCCGTAAAATAATCGTGATTGAGAAACTGACGGTTTACCTCGATGATCTTCGGATCATCGCAAAAAATATAGGTAAGAGGACCGACTATACGGTTGTGTGAAGCCGCCACCGCTGCTATCCATCGTTCAAGGCGTGCGGTGTCAATATCAGGCATTTTTGTAGTGCCATCGGTCAGCCACTCTATTTTCTTCATGTTACAAAGTTAGTCAATTTTTCAATTAACGTCAAAAAATTTAGATGCCTCATGATCACGATAGCCGAAAATCAAGATAATGCATTAACTATAAACATATTACATCAAATTTAGCCCTTTCAGAATCGAATATTTCAAAACATTCGCACACCTATGCGTGATTTTTGGCTTCTCAGCGGGTTAATTCGCGAAAACTATTATATTAAATATGTAAGTATATTACCAAATAACACACCTAATATACAAGTGATACAATTTCATCAACCATACCCATAATTTATTTATTAATTACATAGACACATTAATCCATATATAAAACTATTAAATATGGGCAATAAATTAAATTCAGCAGGCTGACCTCTCCCCTACCCTATTGTCAGTAATTTTGAAAATTCAGTTGTGACTTCAAGCCGGACGGTCGATGAGCAAATCATCGGAACATTGTGATCCACGTGACCGATCGGAAAATTATATGCCACGGGAAAATCAAAGGGAGCGACCATCCGCGAGATCATCTCCTCCATGCTTTGTGAATTTCTGTCGGGAGCATAGTCCGTGAATTGACCGACGATCAATCCTGCGAGTGAACCAAGAGCACCGCTAAGCCGAAGGGTGTAGAGAATACGTTCAACCTTATAGATCGGTTCAGCGATATCCTCGATGAAAAGTATGCGACCCGGCTTGATTACATCAAAAGGTGTGGATACGAGTCCGGCAACAACAGCAAGATTTCCGCCGACCAAAAGTCCCTCGGCAACTCCGCTCCGATTGAAAGAACTACCTTCAACTTCGAGATCAGGAGTGGCACCCTCAAGTTCGCTGAACAGCAATAGCGAGTCATCGTCAAGTCCTGCCGACTGGGCTATATGTTTCGTCATGGGTGCATGAATCGATTTTATGCCCTTGGATGTCATCAGCGCATGGAGAGCGGAAATGTCGCTGTAACCCACCACCCACTTGGGATCGTCGCGCAACGGAAGCCGGTCGAGCTGTTCAAGAAGGTGGACACATCCATAGCCGCCACGCGCACAAAGGATGGCACGTGTATCGGGATCGAGCAATGCGTTTGCCAGATCTTCGTAACGCTCCTCATCCGTTCCCGCATACGTCCCCGCACGGTTAAAGGTATTCTCGCCGACATACGGAATCCATCCGCGATCGGCAAGAACCGGCAGACAATTATAGACAAGCTGAGGCTTGATGATACCCGCCGGCGACACGATGGCTATGCGGTCACCACGGCGAAGCGGACGCGGAGTTAGGACTGGAAGGTCTGACATTATGCTCTCTCTGATTTAATCAATTTTTATCATGCCACCTGCACCGGTATTCCGGTAGCGGATGCTATCTTCTCCCCTATCCTTTCGAGCTCATCACGCCCGACTTTCTCAAGATTCTCTGCGGGGGTCTTGCGGTCTATCGAATAGATCATGATTTCACGCGGGCCGATTTTCTTGTATGCGTCAATGAGGGCATCGACCTCGGCTGGAGTAGTATTGTCGATATGCTTTCCATCGAATTCGCCACGCAGAAACATCGTCTGGACTATGCACTGACTGCCGAAACGCGCTATATCCTCGACCGCCTTTCCGGAAGTAAATTCAGGGTTATTCGGACGATCGATAAGATGCATCGTCTCCGTTATGGCAGAGTCAAGTTTCAGAATATTGTTATCGACTTTCCGCAAAGCATCGGCCACCTCAGGTCGGTCAAGACGGGTGGAATTACTCAGCACACTCACTTTCGCTGCCGGATAGTACATGTCGCGGATACGGAGAGTATCATCGATCACACCGCTGAATTCAGGATGCAGCGTCGGCTCTCCGTTACCGGAGAAAGTGATGACATCGAGCGGCTCTCCGGCCTCGCTCATGTTTTTCAGACGTGTCTCCAGAAGTCGTGCCACTCGTTCGCGCGGAGGAAATCCCGTCGTGCCGGGCCCCTGCGCATTAAATCCAGCCTCGCAGTAGAGACAGTCAAACGAACATATCTTACCGTCGTCAGGGGTCAGATTGACACCGAGCGACACTCCGAGCCGTCGTGAACGGATCGGGCCGAAAATAGTGGAGTGGAAGAGTACGGTCTGCATGTTGAAAAATTTATCCTGTGCCTACGGTTTCGCGGTTGAATTTCCATCGAGACGTAGGTGAAAAAAGTTTACCTTTGACAATTCCTATTATAATAATATAGGTATAGAGCAAAATTAAGCATTTTTTTCGGGGCGGTGCTTTGTTTTGGAAATAAAAATCGCCATCTTTGCATTTATTAATCATCCGTAACTCTAACAACAAGGAATATTTCATGGATTTCGCACGTGATTCTTTCAAAATTTTTGCTGATACTACAGCTCTTTACCATGTCACCGACGATGTCGATGCCCATGTAGCCAATCCATATCCCGAAGGAAGCATCCAAGCTACACTTTTTGCTAAAAACTGGATTGATGCCGTGCAGTGGCATCTCGAAGATATTATCCGTGACCCCAACATTGACCCCGTGGCCGCTCTCGCCCTGAAACGCCGTATCGACAAGTCCAATCAGGACCGCACCGACATGGTGGAGGAAATCGATACATACTTCCGCGAGAAATATGCTGACGTAGCTCCCCTCCCCGATGCCACCATCAATACCGAAAGTCCGGCATGGGCACTCGATCGCCTCTCTATTCTCGCACTCAAGATTTACCACATGGCCCGTGAGGTGGAACGTACAGACGCTTCACCCGAACATATAGCCAAGTGTCAGGCTAAACTTGACATTCTTCTCCAGCAGGAACAGGATCTAACCACCGCTATTGACCAACTCCTTGATGATATCGCTGCAGGACGTAAATACATGAAAGTCTATCGTCAGATGAAGATGTACAACGATCCTTCGACCAATCCTGTGCTTTACAAAAAATAAATCGCCTTCCCATCCTCCATTATTACTCCATTATTATTAGACTGGGATGGCATATAAATTAAAAAATGGTGGTGAAACTCCTTTGCGGGAATTTCACCACCATTTTTTAATTCATGAGACCGCCTGACAGATTTTTTCCAATTCTGCAAGCAATCATCTTTTCTGCAACAGCATCACACGGTAAGGATTTCCTTCTCCTTTGCTGCAAAAAGATCATCAATCTTTTTGAGATATTTGTCGTGGAGCTTCTGAACATCGTTCTCGGCATCCTTCTCAACGTCCTCGCTCATGCCCTGCTTGATGGCTTTTTTCAGACCGTCAATTGCATCACGACGGGCATTGCGGACACTGACTTTGGCGGTCTCGGCTTCAGCCTTTGACTGCTTCACGAGAGTGCGGCGACGCTCCTCCGTCAGCGGGGGAATGGAAAGACGGATGATCTCACCGTTATTTTCAGGGGTAATGCCGAGTTCGGAATTGATAATTGCTTTTTCAATCTCCTTGAACATTGCCTTTTCCCAAGGAGTGATAGTGATAGTGCGTGCGTCGGGAACTGCAACATTTGCTACCTGTGACACAGGTACATTAGTACCATAGTAGCTCACACGTATCGAATCAAGGATCTTCGGATTTGCTTTACCTGCACGGATGTGAGCCAGAGCTTCGTCGAGATAAGCCACGGCCAGCTCCATTTTTTCTTCGGCCGGAAGTAAGTAGTCGGAGGGTTCCATATATTATTTAATGTATTAAGTTATCGGTAAGAATTAAATTTTTCAATATACCAGTGTGCCGATAGGCTCACCCTTGATCACTTTAAGGAGATTGCCGGGAGTGTCCATATCAAATACCACGATGGGCAGATGATTCTCCTTACAGAGAGCTGTAGCAGTGAGGTCCATCACTTTCAGTCCGCGAGTATAGACCTCATCATAAGTTATCTTGTCAAACTTAGTCGCAGTCGGATCTTTCTCAGGGTCAGCCGTATAGATACCATCCACACGTGTGCCTTTCAGCATTACGTCGGCCTCGACCTCGATGCCGCGCAGCGCGCTGCCCGTATCTGTGGTGAAGAACGGATTCCCGGTGCCACCGGCTATGATGGCCACTTCACCGCGCTGCAAAGCTTCGATCGCAACACGGTTGGAGTAATAATCGCCAATGGGATACATGTTGAGTGCGGTGAACACCTTTGCAGGCTGACCGATCGCATCGAGTGCCGACGAGAGGGCAAGCGAGTTGATGACAGTCGCAAGCATACCCATCTGATCACCTTTCACACGGTTGAAACCTTTGGCCGCACCTGAGACACCACGGAAAATATTACCGCCTCCGATGACAATAGCCACCTGTACGCCCATCGAACAGATCTCCATGATCTGACGGGCATAATCATTCAGACGGTCGGTATCGATTCCGTAACCCTGCTTGCCCATCAATGATTCGCCACTGAGTTTGAGCAGGACTCTTCTGTATTTCGGTTCCATAAAAATATTAGCTTTTTTATATTGTCGGGTATATGTTTTTGATATTTCAACAAAGGTAAGGAATATTCCAAGAATTATCCAATCATTAACCGCTAAAATTTATCTAATTCCACCTTTTTATAATATATACGCGTGAATTATACATGACAATTTGATTTCAAACTTTACACAATTTGGTTACAAATTTTTCTAATAGAGTGAGATTTTTTAATTTTGTATTGTCAACCGTTTAACCCTATACTTACCTCTTCTCACTTAATTCCGTGAGCAATTCTGAATCTAAAAATACGCCTTCGATTCTGCTCGTTGACAACGACAGAAATATAACTTCGCTTCTTGAGGGAAATCTCCAAAGCGAGGGTTATCGCGTCATGTCCGTTCCGACAGCAGAGGATGCGCTCATGCTTCCACTCGAAACCTTCAATCTCGTCATAACCGAAATCCGACTCCCCGGCGAAATTGACGGATTCGAACTCCTTGACCGCATGAAAGAGGACCGTATGACGAGCCATATTCCTGTGGTGTTCTGCACTGTCCTCGATACTGAAAACGATATTATTGCCGGACTCAACAGTGGTGCCGACGATTATGTGATAAAACCATTCTCCCTGCGTGAATTCATGGCGCGTGTCCGTTCGGTGCTACGCCGTCACAGGAATTTTGCGCCTGTTGCCACAGCCCGCACTATTGAATACCGCACATTGATCCTCAATGTCGATTCCAGAGGTCTCATTATCGACGGTGATACAATCTCTCTTTCACCGACCGAATTTACAATCCTTACCTGCCTGATGCGCTCGCGCAACAAACTTTTCACACGTGAGGAGATTTTTGCCACCGCGTGGCCCGGCGAGGAAATGAATAATCCCCGTCTCGTCGATGTGAATATCTCACGCCTGCGTAAAAAGCTCGGTGCCTATGGCCAGAATATAGTCAACCGCTCCGGTCTCGGCTACGGATTCATGGACATGTAAAAAAAGCTGTGTAAGGTTATCATACAGCGATAGATTCTTTTCCTCTAAAAGCCCTCCTGCCATGCTCCCTTCATCAACCACACCCTTCATTCTCGAAGCCGGATGCGATGAAGCTGGACGCGGCTGTCTGGCCGGACCGGTATTCGCGGCGGCAGTGATTCTTCCGGACGGATATACTAACGATCTTCTTAACGATTCGAAAAAACTTACCGCCCGTCAGCGCGAGATACTTCGCCCGATCATAGAACGTGATGCTGTCGCATGGGCCGTTGCATGGTGTGATCATGAAGAAATTGACAGCATAAACATTCTCAACGCCTCAATCCTTGCCATGCACCGCGCACTTGACAAACTCGATGTCGTTCCCGGTGCTATCGCCGTCGATGGCAATCGCTTCAAACCTTACAAGGATATCCCCCACGTCACCGTTGTCAAGGGTGATTCTAAACTCGGCAACATTGCCGCGGCATCAATTCTTGCCAAAACCTATCGTGATGCCTTTATGGAAAATGCAGCCAAGGAATATCCGGGATATAACTGGGAGATCAACAAGGGTTATCCTACGCGTGATCATCGCGCAGCAATCGCCAAACTCGGTCCCTCCCCACTCCATCGTATGACTTTCAGGCTTCTGCCTGATTCTGAGATTTGATAACCGGACTCCTTACAATTACCTCTGATCATTTCAATAAATCTTTAGGCAAATTGTATAGTTTGACCCGTGCCGAGGTCAGCCTTTAGTCCTTACGCCTGTTCTCTTTATTTTTAAGTTTACGAGCCGTTTTATAGGCGATGATCTCTGACCGATAGGACTGTAAGGAGATCTCACGACCCACCTTTCCTTCAAAAAGTCCCCCTTCGCTGACAAAACTGTTCCAGAAAGCTTTCACTCCGTGAGCCACCGGACTCAACAGACCTATGTTCTCATCACGGGCAGCAAGCACCTTAGCTTTCATAGCCGCATGTGAGACGGCTACCTTTTCATATTGTTCACGCGTATCGCAGCGATGATGGAGTATATCCCCGTCAAGTAATTCCGGTCTGACCGAATCGCGGAATATCACCGTCTCAGAAACATCACGCAGATTCCAGTTAGCATAACGCTTATCAAAAAGCCTTATCTGGCGGTCAGGATACCATCCGCAGTGTTTCACCGGGACACCACAATAAAAATTCAGGCGCGATATGCTATAGACTCTGTGACCGAACCCCTCCTCCTTGAGCCGCTTTATTGACTCCTGAAGAGCCGGCGATAGAAGCTCATCGGCATCGATCGAAAGAATATATTGATGTGTCGTAAGCGAAGTGGCGTATTGACGCTGGGCACCGAAACCGTCAAATTTACGCGTGCTCACCTTACATCCGTACTTCCTACAGATTTCAATTGTCCGATCGGTCGAACCGGAATCAACCACTATTATCTCATCCGCCACACCACGCAGCGATTCCAGACAGGCTTCGATGTGCCTCTCTTCATTATAGGCAAGTATTGTGGCAGAAATTTTTTTCATTGCTCAGTAACAGCGTTAACCAATTACAAATGTAAATGAAATATTTCAGAAAGAGAATAATTTTACATTAAATTTATGACCCGCATCAAAAAAACTTATAAAGGAACTTTCATTGAACTTGTTTCCTTATGTCACGTAAAGAAGAATATTTATTCTGTTTATCCTCTTTAAACACAGGAAAACATCCTATTAATCCAAGGATAAAAGCAAAAAGCTATTAAAATGTGCATATTTAACAAATTTTAATCCTATAATTTATACCATAATTCAGCAGTTATTTGTAATTTTGTATCGCTAACGTCAGTAGGCTTATAGCTACTATCAAAGCAACGCATAACACAAAGTCAACTAAAAAAGTTAGGTTAATGGGATGAGGTGACTGGGAAGTTCCCTCATCTTTTTTATTTTTAGTTTTTTCCATAGCTTTTTATAATTATGCCAAAGCTCACCGAGCCTTGCTGTCACCACATACACATAGCCATTCAGTCATTATTTTGTATGTATATCTACTGGTTAGCGGACTCCATTTTGGATGACTCTCCCTTCACAATAAAGTGATCTAAAAATCCGGAAAAAATACCCCCATTACCGTGATTTAATGCCTCAAACTATGATCACTATACAAAATCAAAAAGAAATAAAAACAGCCATGGTTAACAAATTTTAACTATTCGGGGGGGGTAAATCTTCACTTTTCTTTGCTATCTTTGTAGCGCAATAAAATGCCGGTAGGCATTAGCATTACTATCTAAGCAACGCATAACACAAAGTCAACTAAAAAAGTTAGGTTAAATGAGATGAAGTGACTGGGAAGTTATTTCATCTTTTTTTATTTTACCCC
>JAAVDF010000016.1 GCA_014801945.1 Bacteroides sp. | reverse complement strand
ATTACTCATTCTCCTCTCTCCTCAGCGGTATGGACGGGACTCGAACCCGCGACCCCCTGCGTGACAGGCAGGTATTCTAACCAGCTGAACTACCACACCAAGGTTTTGAGATGCATCGTNCAGCGTCCGGATTTTGTCGCCCTTTGGCGTCGCNGTTACTGCCGTTTTGCGAGTGCAAAGTTATGAATGTCGCGTGAACTGTGCAAATATTTTTAAAAGATTTTTCAANATTNTTAGAGTTTTGCGAAAAACAGACCAAAAATCATTCTGTTTATCCANACAATCATGCCTCTGCCTACGTCTAACAGCTCATACGTGCAACGGTGATTACTCTNTAGGTTTACTTCTCTCGCGGAATGCTCATATAGTNTNGCCTTACGTCTGCCGGAAGTTTTTCTATCGAATAGCGCAGCATGGTCCTTGGCATCCGGGCCGCATGGCGGTCGAGAAAATCAGTCAGAACCTCAACCCCGACCTTNTTGCCCATCTCACGGAGCATCCAGCCGGTAGCTTTNTGTATCAGATCNTGNGGATGTGTCAGGTAAGATGTGGCAATTTCTATTGTCGGTCCTGCTATACCCCNACCTAACAATGAATATGTGGCCACGATGGCGATACGNTGCTCCCAGAGGTTNGNCGAACGGCTCAGATCAAACAATATATCCGTTCTCCCTGACTCACCCACATAGTCACCGAGGAGTTTCGGCGCGCTCAGATCCACAAGATCCCAGTTGTTGCATCGACGGGCATTCGCAAGATAAAAGTCAACAATGTCCTTNATTTCGTCGGAATACGGGCTGACATCAGCTCCGCTANGCGCTTTACGTTTCCTCTCCTTACACGCACGCTTGTAACGCTCCACAAGCACAAGCAATGCCGAAAGACGATGCTCATGGATTTCTGACGCAAGCATTGCCTCCACTGCATCCAACGGTGCATCGGCTATACGACGCGACACCTTNCGCACACCGGGAACAGTAACACCGAGAAACACATCTCCTTCACCATATTCTCCCGGAGCGGTCTTGAAGAAACGCTGAAGCACCTCGCGCTTNCCCTCAATCACTTCATCGGCAAGCATATCCTGCCAGATATTCAAAATTTCATCCATAATTCAATCNCCGGATAAATTGAAAAATANTATCTCNTGCAAAAATAGACAATCTTTCAAAAANANCCCCACCAAGACCGGAAAACTTTAGAACNGATCTAAACCTATCACGATATCAACCCAATTACGATATCAACTCCATTATAATGTNAACCCAATTATAATGTCAACCCAATTATAATGTCAACCCGACCTAAGAAAAAATATCTTTTGGAGCAAAAAAATATTCGCTGTCTATTGTCAGGAATGAAAAAAATATCTACCTTTGCATCGCTAAAAGTCAGAGTGTGCAAAGCACACCGTTAACACTTCAAAGCTACGCAANNGCGTAAGGTCCTATAGCTCAGTTGGTTAGAGCACCTGACTCATAATCAGGGAGTCCTTGGTTCAAGCCCAAGTGGGACCACNANTATNAATCNAAAGTCGCTGAGANCCAGCGACTTTTATTTTTATCATTACTTTCNGCGTCCTTTCCGGATCATACGGTATTACGGAAATCCAAGCCNTGGTGTNCTGCNTGTGTGTCGCGTCTGAGAGCTGAAGTAGATGCCGAGACCTGATAAGCAGCGGGTAATTTCACTCATAAATTTTTTCAAATAATATTCGTAAAGATGTCACAGTTCAACTCGTTTGAGAATGCGATAGATTTCTCGTTTTGGAGAGAGATTTGTGAGGAATACGGNACTCGGCGCAGTTACTGCCGTGGCGATTANTTCACTCACACCGGCACTNTGCTTCAGGAGGTAGGATGGATAGTGTCAGGAGGATTCAAACATTCATTGATCGACAATGCCGGCAATNNAAAAGCNGTCGGNTTCGTTTTTGANGNNTCGGTACTCGNCAACTATCAGAGNGNAATGCTCNGNCGGCCAATGCANACTGACATNATCGCCCTCGAAGATTCNGAAGTGTTGGTGATTCCGGCTGAAATAATCAGGAAAAGACTTGCTTACGANCCGACTCTCAACATCTGNTTTGCCCAAGCATTGTTCGACCAAGCCTACAATCATATNCTNAANGACTACCGCTTTACACCGACCGAGCGTTACNGTCAGCTCATCNGACGCTTCCCNCNGATCACACANCTTGTCNCTCTTGCAGAGATAGCNTCNTATCTNAANATATCCTACCGTCAGCTCCACAGGATCAGGGAAGCTATCCTAAAAGAACAGCAGCACNACTAATGTGACAAATGTCACATCNNCTANCCTNTTATTCTCATATCTTTGCCGACAGAAATGCNGGCTNNNGTGTCNNAATGGNTANANTCTGACANANCANNATTTAATGGGATCAATCNACAAACGACAAGATATGAAAAGACTCTATCCNGCTANCTTTTTCAGATTATCGAGAATCTTCACAGTTTTATGTCTGGCGGTATGTTTCTNTATGACGGCTGACGCAAAGAAGATTTATCCCGCATTATACGGGCGCGTATATCTTAANTCAGGCGATTCCATAATTGCCGACGGCAATTTGTGNGTCGGTCTTCAGAAAAAGAAAAAGGAACTGCGTATAATCTCCGATGCCTATACCGGCAANAACAGGATCATACGNACCATTGAACCTGAGACNGTTGACTCCCTTATAGTATGGTCAAAGACAGCACCTGACCATCCCCACAAATTCAGGTTCATCAAGGAATACGGCTGGTGTTTCGAAGCCGAGCATANCCCCTACATTTCAGTCTGCTGCTATGCTCCNAAAGGCTATCGTTGTGGCGGAAACGGCGGACTATGGATGTATGGNAAATGCAAGATNCTCGTCATCAAGGACGGAAAGATATATGAGTTCGGTCAGCCGGACAAAAAGGTTGACAAGAAAATGCTTACACAACTCGAATCACTGGTNGCNGATGACCCCGCATTATCCATTTNTATAANCAAGGCCAAAGGCAGGCGTGACAAGATCCTGAGAAGTCTCGTAAACTACAATCCTGAAAAGCTGTAAAATCAATCATATAACCTAAACTAAATCAATATNACCATGACAGNCAAACAGCTCATTTCTCTTTTCATCGCCGTAGCGACATGCTTCACAGCATTTGCCGAAAAAGATCCTGACGACTACCANGTTCAAGTNGTGCTNGCCAACGGCGATACCATAACCGGTTACATACACAACGACCTGAAAACAGGTCTGAAAAATCTTTTCTCAAAAACNGGTTCACTGCGTCAGTACATCAACGTCGGATCTGAGCTTAAAGGTGGNGAGACAAAACGCTACAGCGCATCTGAGGTCAGGGAATACAGATTCTTAGAACCGACTGAAGCCTACCCTGACGGCTCCGTCTGCATTTCGGAGATAATAAATGCGCCAAAAATGTTTAAAGCGTTAAACTACATCCGCGGATTCGTATGGCAACTCAACCGTCGTGACAGCGGCTCCATCCTGAGTTGGGACGTATGGGAGTCAACCGGTGGACAGAACAGTACNAGCAGACTCGTACCCGCGACAGGTGTAAAATTCAAAGGTGCGCCAGCCGCATTCATTATAGCGGTAAATGGCAGGTTCAATGACACACTACTGAGGTATTATCTGAANAAGAAATATCCCGAACTCAAGAAAGCATGGGAGGAATACTATCACAAAGGTAAAGATGCGAANGCTCACAGGAAAGAATTGCTCGACAATCCATCCACCGCCCTACTCTTTTATGAAAATTTCATTGCCGACAATCCTCCGCTGAATGATAGTAANGAGTAGGCCATAAGGATNAGGAGGCATTCCCTCTTATACCTGTATTGCACTTATTGTCCATAATCAGACAGGAATCAGAAGTCATCGGTTGAAAATCAATCATCTGGTTTTAAACTTTTTCTTCNGTCCTTNTGTTTATATTAAAAAACAATAAAAGATTCAAAGGATATGAAGAAATCAATTTTAATGGGAGCTGCCGCTATGGCAATGCTTTCTCTCGCAGCTTGTTCAAACAACGGTAGCTGTAACGGTTCAACTTGCACCAAGGACAATGGTAAAGAAGCAGCATATACAGGTATAATTCCCGCAGCTGACTGCGACGGTATCCGTTACACTGTCTTCCTTGACTACGANGATGCCGGTGCCGAGGGCGATTTTCAGCTTCTGGAAACCTATATCCAGTCTGACTCAACAAGTGCTATTGGATATTCCGACATTGCAAGCTTCGCAAGCGAAGGTGATTTCACCATCGGAAAGCAGGGCGACAAGACTTACCTGAAGCTTGTCAAGGACAAGGATTCATCAGCCAGCACAGCAGATGCCGTACAGTATTTCATCATCGATTCTGACTCGACCATTACAATGGCAAATTCAGATCTTGAAACTTCCACAGTTCCGGGTATGAACTACACTCTTAAAATCGCCAAGTAAGAATTCTGACATAGTTCAGACTACAATCCAATAAAACCCACGCACCTTTGCTGACTGAATTGTCCACAAAGGTGCGTGGTTTTTCTATTGGTATTATTTCCCATCAAGTCATAGAGACCTTCTTCAAAAGGGAGTAACTTTATAGAGGGCAGTGAAGCACCAAAAATTCAAAGGGGACATAGCGAGCTATAATAGCTCAGTATGTCCCCTTTGGGTTTTGCTTTTTTATGATGTCAAGGCTTTGTTAGCCTCGGATCATTGGCTGATTCGGATCAGGCGCGATGATTACTCAGGACGCTTGGTCTTTTTGCCATAGCCGTACTTTGCAGCAGCACCGAGTTCCTCTTCGATGCGGAGGAGCTGGTTGTACTTGGCCATACGGTCAGAACGGCTTGCAGAACCGGTCTTGATCTGTCCGGCGTTGGTAGCAACGGCGATGTCAGCGATAGTAGCGTCCTCAGTCTCGCCTGAACGGTGAGAGATGACAGCAGTGTAGTTGTTACGCTGAGCGAGTTCAACGGCGCGGAGGGTCTCGGTGAGTGAACCGATCTGGTTAACCTTAACGAGGATTGAGTTAGCGCAACCCATCTCGATACCCTTTTCGAGGTACTTAACGTTGGTCACGAAGAGGTCGTCACCTACGAGCTGGCAACGGTCGCCGATGAGATCGGTAAGGATCTTCCAGCCTTCCCAGTCGCCTTCTGCCATACCGTCCTCGATAGAGTCGATAGGATATGCGTTGACGAGTTCCTGAAGGTACTTGGCCTGCTCCTCAGAAGTGTAACGGGGAGCGTCGGCACCCTGCTTCCAAGTGTAGTCATACTTGCCGTCCTTGTAGAACTCAGAAGAAGCGCAGTCAAGACCGATGGTCACGTCCTTACCGGGAACATAGCCTGCAGCCTCGATAGCCTTGATAATAACGTTGAGAGCGTCCTCAGTTCCGTCGAGTGCGGGAGCGAAACCACCCTCGTCACCTACTGCTGTAGAGAGACCGCGGTCATGGAGAACTTTCTTGAGGTTGTGGAACACTTCAGTGCCCATGCGGATACCTTCCTTGAAGCAGCATGCGCCGATGGGACGGATCATGAATTCTTGGAAGCAGATGGGAGCGTCAGAGTGAGCACCACCGTTGATGATGTTCATCATGGGAACGGGGAGCACGTAGCTGTTGCAGCCACCGATGTATTTGTAGAGGGGAAGGTCGAGATAGTTGGCAGCAGCCTTTGCAACGGCGAGAGATACGCCGAGGATAGCGTTTGCACCGAGGTTTGACTTGGTTTCAGTACCGTCAAGTGCGATCATGGTCTCGTCGATCTTGATCTGATCGAGAGCACTCATACCCTTGAGAGCGTCAGCGATAGGACCGTTCACGTTGGCAACAGCCTTCTGAACACCCTTGCCCATGTAACGAGACTTGTCACCGTCACGGAGCTCAAGAGCTTCGTTTACACCGGTAGAAGCACCAGAGGGAACAGAAGCGCGACCGAATGCGCCTGATTCGAGGGTTACATCAACTTCTACAGTGGGGTTGCCGCGTGAGTCAAGGACTTCACGACCGATAATTTTTTCAATCTTCATAGTCTATAATTAATGTTTGGTTGAAATTTTCACCTTAGTTTTGGCCTTGTTGAGGCGAATTGATGATTTTGCGTAAATGGAAGGCAAATTTACAAAATCTCCGCAGGCTTTGCAACAAGAGGCCGTTTAAAATTTCTTGTATTTTGTAAAAGCTAAGAATTTTAATGATTAGTTAAGCATTAAAAGAGCTATCACTACAGAGTCCCGCCTCAATACTCGTCCCAGCTCTTGATCTCGATATCATCGAGCGGATGGGTTGTGAACGCATCGATATATGCCGAGGCCAGACGGGCGTTGGTCATCAGCGGGATGTTGAGGTCGATGGCCGCACGGCGTATCTTGTAACCGTTGGTAAGCTCGGTAGTCGAGAAGTTCTTGGGAATATTGATCACCATATCCACCTTGTGGTCATGGAGCAGTTCGATGGCCTGCGGCTGCATGTCGGGCTGCGACGGCCAATAAACGCGGATAGCCGGGATACCGTTGTCATTGAGATAGGTATGCGTGCCACCGGTAGCGTAGATGGTATATCCGCGATTGGAAAGTTCATGAGCGGCATCAAGGAGGTCGGCTTTCTGCTTGGGAGTACCGGTTGACATCAGCACGGCCTTGGATGGAATGCGGTTACCGACAGAGATCATGGCCTTGATGAGAGCTTCAGATGAATCGACACCGATGCAGCCCACCTCACCAGTCGAAGCCATATCGACACCGAGGACGGGGTCAGCACCCTGCAGACGCGAGAAGCTGAACTGCGATGCCTTTATGCCCACATAATCGAGGTCGAAGGCACTCTTCGAAGGCTTCTCGACCGGCAGACCGAGCATGACGCGGGTAGCGAGATCGATGAAATTGATCTTGAGCACCTTTGACACGAAGGGGAAGCTTCGGGATGCACGCAGGTTACACTCGATCACCTTGATATCGTTGTTCTTGGCGAGGAACTGGATATTGAACGGACCGGAGATATTGAGAGCCTTGGCAATCTGACGCGAGATCTTACGGATGCGGCGCATGGTCTCGACATAGAGCTTCTGCGGGGGGAACTGGATGGTCGCGTCGCCTGAGTGGACACCGGCATATTCGATGTGCTCGGAAATGGCGTATGCGACTATCTCGCCGTCCTGCGCCACGGCATCCATCTCGATTTCCTTTGCTCCGGAGATGAACTGTGACACCACCACCGGATGCTGCTTGGATACGTTGGCCGCAAGCTGGAGGAAGCGTGTCAGCTGCTCCTGATTGTGACAGACATTCATTGCGGCACCTGAAAGCACGTAGCTCGGACGGACAAGCACGGGGAAGCCTACCTCATCGATGAACTCGTTGATGTCTTCGAGGCTCGTAAGCTCACGCCAGCGGGGCTGGTCGATGCCGAGACGGTCGAGCATGGCCGAGAACTTGTTGCGATCCTCGGCATTGTCGATGCTTTGCGCGGTCGTTCCGAGGATGTTGATGTGTTGAGCGTCAAGACGTGTCGCAAGGTTGTTAGGGATCTGACCGCCGACCGAGAGAATTGTGCCGTGAGGCTGTTCGAGGTCAAGGATGTCCATGACGCGTTCGAATGTCAACTCATCGAAATAGAGGCGGTCACAAATATCATAGTCAGTGGAGACAGTCTCCGGATTATAGTTGATCATCACCGAACGCCAGCCCTCTTTCTTGACGGTAAGGAGTGCGTTGACCGAACACCAGTCAAACTCTACGGACGATCCGATGCGGTAAGCTCCCGAACCGAGAACCACGATCGAACGGTGGTCGTGGAGATACTTCACGTCGTTCTCACGGCCGTTGTAGGTGAGATAGAGGTAATTGGTCTGTGCAGGATATTCAGCTGCAAGAGTGTCGATCTGCTTGACCACCGGAAGGATGCCGAGCTTCTTACGGAAGGCACGGACATCGAGGAGTGCCTTTTCAGGCTCTATAAGGCGATCCTGATAGATCTCACGGGCGATCTGGAAGTCACTGAAGCCCTGTTCCTTCGCCTGACGCAGCAGTGATTCGGGGAGTGACTCAAGTTTATCATAGTCACGCAGCTCGCGTGCGGTGTTGATAATATTCTGAAGTTTGAAGAGAAACCATTTGTCGATCTTAGTGAGATCATGGATCTGATCAACCGTGTAGCCCTTGAACAAAGCTTGTGCAATGGCAAGGATACGCTTGTCGGTGGGTTCCTTGAGGGCATGTTCCAGATCCGGAAGATCGCGCTGATTATTTCCCACAAATCCGTGCATACCCTGACCGATCATACGCAGGCCTTTCTGAATCACTTCCTCGAAAGTACGTCCGATGGCCATGACCTCGCCGACTGATTTCATGGATGACCCGATCTCGCGGCGCACACCGTGGAATTTACCGAGATCCCAGCGGGGAATCTTGCAGACGATATAGTCAAGCGCGGGTTCGAAGAACGCCGACGTTTCCTTGGTGACTGAGTTACGGAGGTCAAAGAGACCGTAGCCGAGACCGAGTTTAGCCGCGACAAATGCCAAAGGATAACCGGTAGCCTTCGAGGCGAGTGCGGATGAACGGCTGAGACGGGCGTTGACCTCGATGACGCGATAGTCCATCGAAGTCGGGTCAAAAGCATACTGCACGTTACATTCGCCGACGATGCCGATGTGGCGTATGATCTTTATGGCAAGTTTGCGCAACATGTGATAATCTTCGTTTGAGAGGGTCTGCGAGGGGGCTACGACTATGGACTCACCGGTATGGATTCCCAGCGGGTCGAAGTTTTCCATATTGCAGACGGTGATACAGTTGTCATAACGGTCACGGACAACCTCATACTCGACCTCCTTCCAGCCTTTGAGTGATTTCTCCACAAGGACCTGCGGAGAGAATGCAAGAGCTTTCTCCACGAGGGATACGAGCTCTTCCTCATTGTCACAGAAACCGCTGCCGAGACCGCCGAGCGCGTAGGCCGCACGGACAATCACGGGATAGCCGAGAGTAGCGGCGGCGTGTTTGGCATCCTCAATAGAGTTGACAGCCTCACTCTTGATGGTCTTGACGTCGATCTCATCGAGTTTCTTTACGAAAAGCTCACGGTCCTCGGTGTCCATGATAGCCTGCACGGGGGTTCCCAGCACCTCGACCCCATACTTTTCAAGCACTCCGGAACGATAAAGCTCCACTCCGCAGTTGAGCGCGGTCTGACCGCCGAATGCAAGCAGAATGCCGTCAGGCTTCTCCTTACGGATTACCTTTTCAACAAAATAAGGTGTCACCGGCAGGAAGTAGATCTTATCGGCAAAACCTTCGGATGTCTGGACGGTGGCGATATTGGGGTTTATGAGGACGGTCGTGATCCCCTCCTCCTTCATGGCTTTGAGAGCCTGCGAACCGGAGTAGTCGAACTCACCGGCCTCACCGATTTTCAACGCGCCGCTACCAAGCAGCAATACTTTCTTGATGTTCTCGTTACGCATGGTGAATAATTACCTGAAGGGATGACGTTAAAGCATTTTGATAAACTCGTCGAAAAGAAATTCCGTGTCCTTCGGTCCGGAACTTGCCTCCGGATGGAACTGTGCGGAAAAATACGGTTTCGACTTGTGGCGGATACCTTCGTTAGTACCGTCGTTCATATTTATAAAGAGGGGTTCCCAGTCAGCGGGCAGAGTCTCGCTATCGACGGCGAAACCGTGGTTCTGGGATGTGATGAAACATTTCTCAGTTCCGGCAAGACGCACGGGCTGGTTGTGGCTTCGGTGACCGTATTTCAGTTTATAGGTCTTTGCACCGGCCGCTTTGGCGAGAAGCTGATTGCCCATGCAGATACCGCAGATGGGTTTGCCGTTTTCCATTGCCTTGCGGATATTGACCACGGTCTCTTCGGCCATATCGGGGTTGCCCGGACCGTTGGAGATGAAAAGACCGTCGTAAGGGATGGTGTTGAAATCATAGTTCCAAGGCACACGGATCACCTTGACGCCTCGGCGCGTCAGACAACGTATAATGTTGTGCTTGACACCGCAATCCACGAGCACCACAGTCTTGTCACCGCTTCCGTGGGTCTCCACTTCCTTGCAGCTAACTTTCCCGACAAGATTTTCAAGATTGGGATCATAAAAATCGACATCGTCACAGCCGTCAATTATAATCTTTCCGAGCATTGAACCGTGTTCGCGGAGATGCTTGGTCAGCTGACGTGTGTCGATGCCGTAAATTCCGGGTATTTTTTCTTCCTTGAGCCATTGGGCAAGGGAGCGGTCTGCCTGCCAGTGGGAGTGATCGAAGGAATAATCCTGAGCCACGATGGCCTTGCAATGGATGTTGTCGCTTTCGTAATACTCACTGACGTCGTCTTTCTCGCGGCGTGGCGGGACGCCGTAATTTCCGAGAATCGGATAGGTAGTTACCAGTATCTGACCTTCGTATGACGGGTCGGTCAAACTTTCGGGATAGCCGATCATAGCAGTGTTGAACACCACTTCACCGGCAGTAGAGGCTTCATAGCCAAAGGATTTCCCTTCAAACGTTGTGCCGTCTTCAAGAATGAGAACGGCGCGCTTAGACTGTCGCATGCGGTTGATGGATTATGAAGTTTATGGGACGCACTATTTCCCGGCCGCAAAGTTACGACATTTTTAGCAGATAACGTGGCTTCAACTGTAAAAAATCCCAATGTCCATTCCAGAAACTATCATTCCGATCCGAATGGCTTCCCATCTACATAACGCGGTCTCTCTCTGAAAAATGATGAAAGAGGATCTCTTACAGAATCATAAAGTGCGTGGCGCGTACCCGTAAGGTGCATTATCATCTGCGGCAACTCTGAAGTCGAGAATTTTCGTGAACGGGCATCTCTCATTTCCTCGGCCAAAATTGGATTAGCATTTCGGCAAATGGCATTCATATATATGATGAAAGGGACTTCCGTGAATTTTGGATCACGCCCATTATACTTACGGTCATCATAGACATTCTCGCCGTGATCAGACAAATAGACCATTACCGCAGGTTTTCCGACAGAATCAACCATATCCATCACCACACCTAAAATACTGTCAGTATAGAGGATCGAATTATCGTAGGCCGCAACCACACCGGCACTACGCTTATCCAACCACTCACGCGGGGTGGTTTTCAGAATGTCATCATACTTAAATTTGTACATTGAGGGGGGAACGCGATTTTCATACTGTATATGCGAACCCATCAGATGCAGAAATATCACCTGCAATGAATCGTCCGCAACAATCGCGTCTGATAAAAGTGGCAACAGAACTTCGTCATACTTGGAAAGCAGATGATCTTCAGAATCCTCAGCTCCAACATATTTAACCACATCAGCATCCATGGAAAGAATCCCTGAAAGATTAGACCATTCGCCAGTACGCTCCTGATTGGACAACCAGTATGTACGATAACCGGACAACCGGGCTACCTGTATGACAGTCGGATAATCATACCACTCTTTTTCAGTCGGTTCATCTGTCATGAATGAAAGAAGACGGGGCATATTCTCGGCAGTTGAAGTGGAAGATGCCACAGCATTATTAAACAGTATCAGGTCAGAAGATCTGGCTTCCAGTTCCGGAGTGGTAGGCAATGGATAGCCATAAACAGCGAGATGATCGCGAGAGGCTGACTCCCCTATGACAACCACAAGTTTATCTATCAGATGGGCGGAGCTCAGGCTCTCAGCATCCGGAAACACGCGTGGAACAGCTTTAAGTTCCCGGACCTTAGTCATGTTTCTCAATACTCCAGATACCGATCTATAAGTCCTCATACAGACTATGTAATTAGCCCTCCCCCATGAAGATGTCAGGCTGACATATCCAAAATATCCGATCCCTATAAATGAGATACCGACCACAAGCATACAAAATAACCGCTTCGGAACAGCTATAACGGCACACACGAAAATAACCCCGCCCAAAAGGACACAGAAAGTTTTCCATGAAAACAGCATTTCCCTAAATCTGACAGCAAGTCCGGGAAGAAATTCATGCACTTCACCAGCATTCGTCTCGGCAAGAATAGTCAACATTTTCCGCGATATTCCAAATCCGTATAGAAGAGTGGAAAGTCCGTTGACAAGTGACAGCAGTATGAATACGATAATGACAGCTATAGTCAAATAATACAGCCAATTAAACCGTTTTGAAAAAACATATAGACCTGTCAGTACCGTAGCCTTAGACACAGCTACGGCCACAATACATAAGATATTAAATACCCGTGACGGGAGATTGGAATAATACTCAATTATGTCCGCGACAGATCCAAGGGCTGCAAACAGCAGGATAAGCCACAAGAGGATTGGAAATCTCTTATAAAACTCTTGAATACGAAATCCATCCATCGCCATCATTTAAAGTTATCACGCAACTTCCTCGATAGGAAATCTTATTTCTCATAGGAGCGGACGCGGTCGGCCTTGCTGACACCTTCGATCTTTATGATGCTCTTACAGAGTTCATCGACAGCCTCGGTGTTGGAAACAAGCACATCAAGCTCGCAGGTAAACACTTCCTTGTCGGCCGCAATGTTCAGACGACGGATGTCGATATTGAGCGCGGTAGAGATCATGCGGGTGAGTTCCTGAAGGATACCGTGGCGGTCAATGCCCTCGATGCGTATGTTGGCAAGGAAGCTTCCTGTAACCTCATCCCACTTGGTGGCGAGGATCCGCGGACCGAAGCTGGCCTTGAGCACCTGTGCACGCGGACATGTGAGCGAATGTACCTCGACCGTTCCCTCATCCGTGATGAATCCCATCACTTCATCGCCGGGTATCGGACGGCAGCACTCGGCGAAAGAGAAATTGCTCTCCTGCTCGTTGAATCGCAGGACGTATGTTTCCTTTGTGTTTATTTCCGGTTGTTTAGGCTTATCAGCCCCGGTTTCCTCGGTCGCAGAAAGGAGCTTCTTGACCTTCATTTTCTTATTATCACCACCGAAGCCGAGACGGAAGAGACGCGACACGAGCGAACGCGCACCACGCGAGGTATTGACGTTGAGATAATCGTCGATCGACACCTCTCCGCTGCCGAGCTTATAGAAAAGCTCTTCGCGCGAGGCTACATGATACGTTCCGAGAATCTTTGTCATAACGCTGTTATTGACAATAATGTCGTTCTGCACCATGAATTCATCGAAGATCTTCTTTCCTTCCTCGATTACAGGCTGCTGCACACGGCGCAATTCCTTGCGGAGACGGGTTTTGGCCTTTGCGGTGGCGAGAAAATTCATCCATTCCGGTTTCGGAGACTGCGAATTGGAGGTGAGGACCTCCACCTGATCACCTGAATTGAGACGATGAGAGAGCGGGACAAGTTTATGGTTGACCTTACCGGCTATGCAGTGGATACCGATTTCAGAGTGGAGCGAAAACGCCACGTCGAGCACAGTCGCACCGGCGGGAAGCGTAAGGAGTTCACCTTTGGGCGTGAACACCACGATTTCCGTGGCAAACAGGTTGAGTTTCAGTGTGTCGAGGAAGTCAATGGCACTCGGAGTAGGATCATCAAGTATATCCTTGATGGTTTTCAGCCAAACATTGAGTTCACTCTCCTCCTCATGCTCGCCTATCTTATATTTCCAATGCGCGGCAAAACCCTTTTCAGCAATCTCGTCCATGCGGCGGCTGCGGATCTGCACCTCGATCCAGTTTCCGTCAGGGCCCATGAGGGTCACGTGGAGAGCCTGATAACCGTTGGCCTTAGGATTTGTAATCCAATCACGCGTGCGGTCAGGATGCGGACGGTACAGATCGGTCAACGCAGAGTAGATCTTGAAACACATCTCCTTTTCGGACTCTCCTTCCGGCACATCAAAGATGATACGCATGGCATACAGGTCATAGACCTCCTCGAAGGGTATGTGTTTGGTTTCCATCTTGCGCCAGATGGAATAAACGGACTTCAACCGGGCCTTGGCCTCATAGTCAAGCCCCATGGCGTCGAGACGCTTCAGGATAGGAGTGGCGAAATCATTATAGACCACCTCACGTCCGGCCTCGGTCTGTGAGATCAGGTCGGCTATGCGCCTGTACTCACCGGGGTGCTCATACTTGAAGCTTAGATCCTCCAGTTCGGTCTTGATTTCGAAAAGTCCGAGGCGATGGGCAAGCGGAGCGTAGATGTAGAGGGTCTCGCCCGCAATCTTGTACTGCTTATTAGGAGCCATCGAACCGAGGGTGCGCATGTTGTGAAGACGGTCGGCCATCTTTATCAACACCACGCGTATGTCCTCGCTCATGGTAAGCAGTAGCTTGCGGAAATTCTCAGCCTGAGCCGAAGCCTTGTCGCCGAAGATGCCTCCGGAAATTTTTGTCAGACCCTCGACTATACGTGCTATCTTACGACCGAAATGCTGCTCGATATCCTCCACGGTATATTCCGTATCCTCCACCACATCGTGGAGAAGCGCGGCACAGATGGATGTCGATCCCAGACCTATCTCCTGCGACGCGATCTTGGCGACGGCGATAGGATGGAGTATGTAAGGCTCGCCGGACCGTCGGCGCACTCCCTTGTGAGCATCCTTTGCAAAGCGAAAGGCACGCTCTATGATCTCCACTTTCTTACGGTGGTTACTGGCGAGGTAGCCGTCAAGCAGATCGCGGAACTGCTGCTCCACATAGGCATCCTCTTCTTGGGGAGTGAGTTTGTATTCCTGCATATTGATCGTAAGGCTATTGTGTGTATCGGTTGTTGTTTCAGAGATATTTATCGCCAAACGAAATCTTGGCGTCGTTGACCATCTGCTTGATCCGCTGCTCCTCGGCCTTGGGACAGATAAGGAGCACATCGCCTGCGTCGGCTATGATATAATCCTTTAGCCCGTGGACCACGACGAGTTTATCGGGCTGCTGGACAGCAAAGATGTTACCCTTGCTCTCGTATGCGAGGACGCTGCAGTTCTGCGTCACATTGCTGTCGCTGTTGCGGGGCGAGTTGTCATAGAGCGCGCTCCAAGTTCCGAGATCGTTCCACCCGAAGCTGACACACTCTACATAGACATTGTCGGCCTTCTCCATCACTGCATAGTCAATCGAGTTGGAGGGACATGCAATGAAGTTGGCCTTTATGAACGCCTCTTCTTCCGGAGTGCCGAAGTCGGCCTTTCCACGGTCAAAGAGAGCCGTAAGATCGGGATTGTATTTATGGAGCGCATCAATGATCGTCGATGCTTTCCAAAGGAAGATTCCTGAATTCCAGAAGAACTCACCTGACTCAAGGAACACTTTCGCAAGCTCAAGATTCGGCTTTTCGGTGAATGTCTTCACCTTCAGTATGCCCGGTTCAGCTTCCTGACCGACCTGAATGTAACCGTAGCCGGTTTCGGGACGTGTAGGTGTGATTCCGAGGGTAAGAAGCGCGTCATTTGACTCCACAAACTCAAAGCCACGGCGCACACAGTCGAGGAAGATGTTTTCGCGCGTGATCAGGTGGTCACTCGGAGTGACAATCATTGACGCTTCGGGATCAAGAGCCGCTATATGGTAGGCCGCCCATGCGATACAGGGAGCAGTGTTGCGGCGTGCGGGTTCAAGAAGGATGTTGGAGGGGAGCACATCGGGCAACTGCTCACGGATGAGGGGAGCGTATTTTTCATTTGTAACCACTATGACATTTTCCTTGGGTACTATCGGAAGAACGCGGTCATAAGACATCTGGAGCAACGAACGTCCCGTGCCGAGGAAGTCGATGAACTGCTTCGGACAGTCCTCTCGTGAATAGGGCCAGAAACGGCTTCCCACTCCGCCACACATGATGACGCAATATCTATGGTTGGTTGGTGTTGACATGATCTGATCTTTTAATAAAATGCCTGAGGTTTGATAACACAAATTTTTATGACTGCTAAATTACGAAATTTATTATCAATAGCCAAACTTCACCACCTTGATTTTTATCCATAATCCACAGTTCATCTACCGAAGGGAGGGCGGACACTGCGCGAGGCTATGAATCCGGAAATACAACCGATAACCACAACGACTCCGGCGGTCACGAGCACATCGGTAAATTCGAGAACACAGGGATAGGTGACGATGGACATCTGCGAATGGTCACCTCCGAGCGTGATGATGCCGAAATGTTCCTGAACAAGACAGAGGATCACACCTGTCACGATACCCGCAGCACCTCCGGCAAGAGCCACGAGCAAGCCCTGATCAAGAAATATACGCCGAAGCATCGAATCCGGCGCACCTACCGCGCTGAGTATGCGCAGACTTTCCTCCTTTTCTATTATGAGCATGGCGAGGGATGACAGGATATTGAACGAGGCCATGACGAGGACGAACACGAGCATAAGGAAAGTGATCCATTTCTCAATGGCTATCATGCGGAAGGAGTGTGACTCCTGTCTGAGGCGATCTGCCACAATATATGAGTCCCCCAGTCTGCTTTCAATCGCCTTGACGACATGACCGACATCGTATCCCGGCTCTATGGCTATCTCCACGGCCGTCCCCTCGGTGGTATAGTCAAGAAGTTCACGGGCATTGCGGAGCGGAAGATAGATCATGGCGTTGTCAAACTCAGGCTGATTCGTCCGATATACTCCGCTGACCATGAGCGTGTCCGTTATAAACGCCGACATGGGGAAGGCCGGATTTATGCGTCCGAGACGGCGGGGGACGGTGAGCTGAAGGTCAGGTATCATCGATGGACGTGCGCCGAGCCGCACGGCTGTACCCACGCCGATCACCGCTCCGCCAAGCTCATTGGTGATCGTGTCCATGACACCGTCGATCATGAGCGAACTCAACGCCGAAACTTCTCCAAATCCGTCAGGCACTCCGGCTATGCGCACCGGTAGCTGTACGCCGTCATAGATGGCAAGTGCCTCGGCCTGAATGGTCGGCACGGCCACGCGCACACCGTCAATATCGCTGATGACAGCCGCAAGCGAGTCGGCATCGGCTATCATATAGTTATTGGCCGGGGTGACTTTTACATCCGGATCCACAAACGAAAGCCTGTCGGAAGCAAGCTCCGTGAAACCGTTGAACACCGAGAGCACACATACCATAGCCATAGCCGCTACAGCTATGCCGGCCATGGAGATGTAGGAAATGATATTGACTGCCGTATGGCTTTTCTTTGCCAGAAGATAGCGGAGGGCAATTCTGAATGCAGGCATTTGTGATCCGATGTGGTTTAATTATATGTTAAGAATCCTCCCTTAAACAGCGGGAGGGAGATGGACGGGGGGACTCCCTGCCCGAAAAAGCGACGGCAGGGACGCTGCCTGAAAGCCTCCACCTGACACTGGGCCGTGATTAAGCCCGAACAGTCAATGGAAACTCCGTAGAGCGTCCCTGCAACCACGCTGAATCAGTTGCTGATTCATTCCTGTCCTTACTTGGTCAGGAGTTTGTCGATATTGTCAATATAGTCCAGCGAGTCATCCAGATAGAAACTTAATTCAGGACATTTCCTGAGCTGGAAACGTACCCTCTGCGCAAGTTCATAACGGATGGTCTTCGCACTGTCGCGGATACTTTCAAGAAGTTCCTGAGACCGCTCCGAGGGGAAGATCGAAAGATAGACCTTGGCCACACTCAGGTCGGGGGATACACGAACTATGCTGACGGACACGAGAGTGCCGTGGGTCTTGGCCGTCTGCAGACGGAATATTTCACTGAGTTCCTTCTGTAACAGACGCGATATTTTTGCTTGACGTGTTGATTCCATAATTTTATAATAGTTTTAAGTGATCGTGAGGTTGCGGCCAAGGAAAAAAGGTGGAATGCGGATGTCGTCACGGCAAATCCGGAGACCCGTCCATGACCGCTGTCACTTATTACAACGCGCCGACCGCATCAAAGGTTGGCAGGCCGGAATGAATCCGGCCACCAACAGCAAGTTATCAGTCGATTATATCAAAACCGGTGTATTTGCGCAGACATTCGGGGACGACGATGCCCTGCGGAGTCTGGTTGTTCTCAAGCAGCGCGGCCATGATGCGAGGGAGTGCGAGAGCCGAGCCGTTGAGAGTGTGGCAGAGATGGGTTTTCTTATCCTCACCACGGTAACGGCATTTCAGACGGTTGGCCTGATAAGTCTCGAAGTTGGAGACGGACGACACCTCAAGCCAGCGGCCCTGTGCGGCTGAATAGACTTCAAAGTCAAATGTAATGGCTGAAGTGAAGCTCATGTCGCCACCGCAGAGACGGAGTATGTGCCAAGGCAGACCGAGTTTTTCAAGGAGGCCCTGTACATGATCCTTCATTTCTTCAAGAGCTGCATAGGAGTTCTCCGGTTTTTCAATACGGACAATCTCGACCTTGTCGAACTGGTGGAGGCGGTTGAGACCACGGACATCCTTGCCATAAGAACCTGCCTCACGACGGAAACATGCCGAATAAGCACAGTTCTTGATCGGAAGCTGATCAGCGGGGATGATGACGTCGCGGTAGAGATTGGTGACGGGGACTTCAGCCGTCGGGATGAGATAGAGTTTGTCCTCGTTGATGTAATACATCTGTCCTTCCTTGTCGGGAAGCTGGCCTGTACCGTAGCCGGACGCCTCGTTGACGACGTAGGGGGGCTGAATCTCAAGATAGCCGGCCTGACCAGCCTCATCGAGGAAGAACTGGATGAGAGCACGCTGCAGACGTGCACCCTTGCCGATATATACGGGGAAACCCGGACCGGTGATCTTCACACCGAGATCAAAGTTGATGAGGTTATATTTCTTGGCGAGTTCCCAGTGGGGAAGCGCATCGGCGGGAAGATCGGGCATCGGTCCACCGGTTTTCTCCACGACATTATCCTCGGCAGTCTTGCCTTCGGGAACTGCGTCGCAGGGGATGTTGGGCATACCGAGAAGAATGTCACGGATAGCATTCTCCGTTGCCGTCAGACGATCGGAAATCTCCTTCTGTTCAGCCTTGATTTCAGCCACCTCGGCTTTTGCCTTCTCAGCCTCGTCGCGCTGACCGGCTTTCATCAGCATACCTATCGAATCGGCCTTCTTCTTGAGTTCGGCTGCGAGGTTATCATACTGGAATTGCAGACTGCGTCGCTGATCATCAAAATCAATCACATCGTTGACTCCCTGCTTTCCGTCAAAGCCCTTGACGGCGAGGCGCGCTATGATGCGTTCGGGATCCTCTTTGATTTGCTGTAGGGTAAGCATTTTCCTTTATTGTATCTATGTCTTAAATTCAATTGTTGAGAAGTTCGCGCACCTTGGCAGAGATGACTTTACCGTCGGCACGTCCGGCGAGAGCTTTGGAAGCCACGCCCATCACCTTGCCCATTTCCTTTGCGGAGGTCGCACCGGTCTGCTCGATGATCTTCTTGAGTTCGGCCGTCAGCTCCTCCTCGGAGAGCTGCTTGGGAAGATATTCTTCGATCACGGCAGCCTCGGCAAGCTCATTGTCGCGCAGTTCGGGGCGGTTCTGCTCCTCATAGATCTGCGCAGTCTCGCGGCGTTGCTTGGCCATCTTTGCGAGAATCTTGGTCGCGGCTTCGTCTGAAAGCGAACCGTCGCCACCCTTGGCGGTCTTGGCTTCAAGAAATTCCTTCTTGATACCACGGAGAGTCTCAAGGCGCACTTTCTCGCGTGCGAGCATCGCACTCTTTATATCGGCGGAAATTTTTTCAAATAAATCCATATCTATCAATATTATTTAGGTTTATTTATTCCGCACAGCCACCCGTAATGGAATTGCGGACCGAACTCCGGCAACGACATAGGCAGTCAGTGCGTATCACCTTGCAAAGTTACAAGATTTTTAAGTATTTTCAACGCAAGGAGCTAATAAAATGAAAGCCTGATGAGCCCGACCTTATAAATAAATGCTCTCCGGACATGAAGGCATCCCCTCTTCAGGGATCGGCTTCCTTAATCCGGAGAGTATGATAGTCCACTGACAGGTGACTACTGAAGTGATCGGATGAAATCATCGGAATCTTTCCACTTTCACAAGTGAAACGGAGATGCTCAGGCCTTCTGCCCTCAATCACTCCGATTCCGCCGGTAAGACGGACACTCGACATCAATCCTGATGACATTCATGCCGCATTACCGTTAAGAGAAAAATGTGTTTCTGTTAATGTAAGCGAAAACTTAGTACTAATGACTTAATGATTACCTAATGCGTACCTGACTCACACTTTGGCAAGCCTGATACATTCACAAAAGTAATAAAATTTAATGTTTTCCATCTATCTGTTGCATGGATTTAGAAAATATCACTATTTTTGCATCCAAATTAATACTTTTATTCTTATATCACCGGACAGCACCCTCTGTTAAAGAATAATATTCTAAATCCCGCACACCATGAAGTCATCATCAACATCGCTTGACGCAATCGACATACGCATCCTCAAAGTCCTGCAGGAGAATTCCCGGCTAACCGTAAAGGAACTTGCAGCCGCCGTCCATCTCTCCCCTACCCCGACATTCGAGCGTGTCAAACGCCTCGAACGCGAGGGCTATATCACAAAATACATGGCTGTCCTCGATGCCGAGAAAATCGATTGCGGTTTCCTTGCGTTCTGCTATCTGAAGATGAAACAGCAGTCATACGAAAATGCCATACGGATCATGACCGCAGTCAAGAGCATACCGGAAATAGCCGAATGCTATAACGTGTCAGGAGATCATGATTTCCTCCTCAAGATCTACACCAAGGACATGAGGTCTTATCAGGAATTCATCCTCCGCATCCTCGGTGAGCTTGACTGCATCGGATCGCTCAACAGCTCTTTTGTTCTCGATGAGGTCAAGAACACCCATCAGCTTCCGCTTCCTGACGAAGTATAAAGAGATCGGTGTACATACTTTTAGAAAAAGAGATAATCCAAGATTCTGAATGATGACGGAATCTTGGATTATCTCTTTTTCTAAAATACCATGTCGGATGCTATACCTCCATATCACCTGTTGTTGAGACTTGGCAGGAAAGCATCAGGAATGTGTTCAATCGTATAGGAAGCGGGAGAACCGATTACAAGCACAAGATCAAAACGAGGTTCAAGCGGAATATCGTAGGAACGGATATATGTATCGGCCGCACGCACGATCCTCGCTCTCTTTCGTTTATCAACGGCATCAGCCGGATCTGAAAAATCTGTCGAACGTGTCTTGACCTCGACAAAACAGATCATGTCATCCTTCATGGCTATGAAGTCAATCTCGACACCGGCTATACGGATATTCTCACCACTGATGGCATAGCCCTGCGTCAGCAGATACTCCTTGGCAACCTGTTCGCCCCACTGGCCGAGCTGATTGTGGTCAGCCATAACGGATCACTTTTCGTCTTCGACGTAACCGTCCTCATCGAGCATTCCGTAGTCGAAATCTTCGCCCTCGAAATCCTCATCGTCAAAATACTCTTCCTCCTCGACCTCATCGTCAGGTGCGTCGGGAGCATTCTCGAAGATAAACTCATCCTCCTCGCGCACACGGTGATGACCGTCAAGCGGACGGTGGGTGATGGGGTTATCCTCGATACGGTTACGCTCATCGGTGATCTCACGCCACAGCATATCCTTCAGTTCCGTAAGGCCCATACCGGTAACCGCCGAGATGAAAATGTGGGGTACACCCTCAGGCAAAGTCGATTCGATCTCCTTCATCAGCTCCTCGTCAAGCATATCGCTCTTTGAGATGGCGAGCACACGAGGTTTGTCGGACAGCTGCGGGTTGAAACGTTCAAGCTCACCGACAAGAATGTCATACTGCGCCTTGATGTCATCGGCATCAGCGGGAACCATGAACAGCAGGACGGCATTGCGCTCGATGTGGCGGAGGAAACGCAGGCCGAGGCCCTTACCCTCGCTCGCACCCTCGATGATACCGGGAATGTCGGCCATCACGAAAGATTGGTTTCCACGGTAGGAAACGATGCCGAGCTGAGGTTCCATCGTCGTGAACGGATAGTCGGCAATCTTCGGACGGGCTGCGGAGATTGATGACAGAAGGGTGGATTTACCGGCATTCGGGAAACCTACGAGACCCACGTCGGCAAGAAGCTTCAGCTCAAGAATGATGGATTTCTCTATGGCGGGTTCACCCGGTTGGGCATAGCGCGGAGTGCGGTTGGTGGCACTCTTGAAGTGCCAGTTGCCGAGGCCGCCGCGTCCGCCGCGAAGAAGCTTTACTTCCTCGCCGTCGGATGTCACCTCACACAGATACTCGCCTGTCTCCGCATCGAAGACTACTGTTCCGCACGGAACGTCAACGATAACATCCTCTCCGTCCTTACCGAACGAACGTCCACCCGATCCGCTCTGGCCGTTACCGGCAAATATGTGGCGGCGATAGCGCAGCGGGAGGAGTGTCCACATGTGGGAGTTGCCACGGAGGATTATATGACCTCCACGGCCTCCGTCACCACCGTCAGGACCTCCTTTCGGAATATATTTAGCACGATAGAAATGCCGCGAACCAGCACCGCCTTTACCCGAACGGCAGAGGACTTTGACGTAATCTATGAAGTTGGAATCAGCCATACAACAGGGATGATTATAGTGTTAGAATTGATGATTATAATTGCGGAACGTGAGATCCACATTAATATAACAATGCTTTAGGCCGAATGGATTTATACAGGCCTGATTTCGACAGCGTCGGCAGCCGGCTGAGAGAGGCGCAGCATCATGAATCAAGAGTCTGACGCAGATGGCACATCAGCTCACGCGCATGGGCGAAGTCGGCGGGCGAACCTATGTCGATCCACGTACCGTTGATCGGGAAGTAACACACTCGTTTCTTCCTTGCAATGGCTCTTTCGATCAGGTCGGTCGCATCCGTGCGTTCATCCGCGCTAAGAGTATGCAAAAGTTCGTTTGAGAAAATGTATATCCCCGCATTGGCATAATAGGAATATGACGGTTTCTCCTCAAGAGCCGTCACACATTCGCCATCGGTGTCGAGTATAGCGTAAGGAACGGAGACATTGTAAGGCACGGCAGCAATAGTGATGTCGGCTTTCTGCGCACGGTGATGGAGATAGAGATCCTCGAATGAGATGGTCGTGAGCAGGTCGGAATTCATCACTATGGTATCACCCGTCTCAGGAATATCCACGAGAGCCACAGACCCTATGGTGCCGAGCGGACGATCCTCACGCACACACTTTACGCTGACATCAGCCACGGGTTTTGAGAAATGCTCTTCAAGCTGCTCGGCCAGATAATTGACAGTCACGGTTATGTCCGTCACGCCCACAGCCGCAAGTGCCTCTATATTATAGTCGATTATGGCTTTTTCGGCTATTTTCAGCAGTGGCTTGGGAGTTGAGAGCGTCATAGGTCTTAACCGTTCGCCCTTACCGCCGGCCATGAGTATGGCACTCACCGGAAGTATGGTCTTGGTCACGCGGGTGTCGATTATCCGGCTTATATGTCCGTCCCTATCGAGCACCGGAATGAGGGCGAAGCTATGGCTGCGCAGACGGCGCAGGGCTGCCGGATCAACCTCGTTTTCCAAAAGGTAACGGAACTTACGGAACATGGCATCCGAGACCGGAGCGTCAAGCCCTACGCCACGCAGAAGCGCACGGCGGACATCTCCATCAGTGAGTGTTCCGACCATACGGCCCGTTTCATCCGTGACAAGGAGAGTCATCACTCCCCCCGAAAGTTCATTAAGTCGGCCGAGTGCGTCGATGAGCCTCGCATTGTCGGCAATCCGGTGACGGTCAATTTTCATGTGACATAAGGTGTTCGGTTATAATCCAGTCAAGAGGGGTGTCGAGATCCACGGAACGTGACCGTGGCATCACGGATGGGATGCGACGGGGAAACTCACCGAGCGTCATGGAGCGGATGGAATCAGGATTGATCACATAGACCGCACCATTGTACTGCCAAGCGGGAGGGGCATCCTGCCGGCGCGTCAGCTTTCCGTCGCCTTTCGATACGTGGAGTGTACCGTCGGCCGCTGTCTCGAAGCAGTCATAATAGGGATTACATGATGCCTCGGTCACAGTCACGACCATGTCTGCCCGCGGGGTGTAGAGATCGAGTGCCGACTTTACGTCACCGACCGTACGCAATGGAGAGGTGGGCTGCAGAAGAACCACGCAGTCATATTCGATCCCCGACCGCGAGGCCCAGTCCATAGCATCGAGGATCACTTCGCGCGAACCGATCTTGTCTCCACCCAATTCGGCAGGACGCATGTAGTTGACAGGGAGACCGGTTGCTTCGGCTACATTACGGATCTCTTCATCGTCAGTGGAGACAATGACATGGCTGTCCGGGGCAAGAGCACGGGCCACGTCGATTGAATAGTGTATGAGCGGACGTCCGCACAAAGCTCTGATGTTCTTACGCGGGATACCCTTGCTTCCGCCACGCGCCGGTATGATGAACAGCGGGCGGAGCGATGCGGTGCGGTCGTCAGTCGGTGATGTCATGGAATTTCTTGGTTCTGAGGGTTTCGAGAGGAGTCTCGGCTATTGCCGTGACCATTATTGAAAGAGTTGATGGCTGGAAATAGGGATTTCCGGCCTCACGTGCCATGCACTGACCTTCCGGAGAAAGGGCATAGGCTATGGCATCAGCTATCTCATCAGTCGAATCACCGCAATGGATCACGCTCGGCCCGCTGAGACGTCCGCGCTGACGGATGCCTATATCAACGGTAGGGATATGCATCGACGGGACTTCCACAATACCGCTCGATGAATTTCCGACCACGGCACTGACACAGCGGAGAGCCGAGAGGTAACGGAGCTTACCGAGCGAGGGAATGACACGCACACGCTCCGGATTACGCCTGCCGTAAGCCTCGATACGGTCAATGATCACGCGTCCGCGCGAATCATTATTAGGATAAGTGATGATGACGTTGGACGAGGGGAAGCGGTCAAGCGCGGCAAGAAGATTGTCGCACAACTCGCCCGGATCAGAATCGTCAAGCGTAGCGGGATGGTAGGTGACGAGCATCGAGCCTGCCGGAAGTTTTATTTCCACGGACTTCTCAAGCTCGTCGCGCGACATCAAGGTTTCGTGCATGATATTATAGACCCCTATCGCTCCGGTATTTATGACGCGTGATGGTTCTTCGCCCATCGCTATCACCCTTTGGCGATAAGGTTCGGTGGCTGTCAGATGCAATGACGACATCTTTGTTATGGCATGACGGATGCTGTCATCGACAGCCCCCTCGGAAATCTCGCCACCGGCTATATGCACTATAGGCACGCGAAGCATCAGCGCGGCTGTGGCAGTGGCAAGCATTTCAAAACGGTCACCGAGTATCACTATCAGATCAGGCTGGACGGTCGTCAGTGCTTCGGCCATACCCGTCATGCACTCGCTCATCGCCCGAACCGTCCCCAAAGGCGAATCAGTAGCCTCCGACATCGGGATGCACACCGGATGAGTGAAACCATCGGCAATTATCTCGTCAATTGTGTGGCCATAATTATGGCTGAGGTGCATATTCGTGGCCAAGATATCCACACGGCAGTCCGCGCGGGCGGCAAGAGCCTTCGCAATCCCGCTGAGAAGTCCCCAGTCGGCACGTGTACCTGTGGCTATGGCTATGCGGCGTGTTTCTGTCATTGAGCTATCGGCTGATTTTTCAGTCATGCACTTTAAACAATATTCAAGATCAATATTCGCGCTCGCCGAAAATAGATGTTCCGACACGGATCATGTTCGCACCCTCTTCCACGGCCAAGGGCCAGTCATGACTCATACCCATGCTGACCACGTTAAAGTCCGGAGTGCCGGCCATCACGCCTGAACGCAAGCTGTCAAAGGCCGCACGGATCTCGCGGAAGTCATCGCGGATGCGCGCGTCATCATCGACATTCGAGGCCATACCCATCACTCCTCGGATATCGACTGCTTTAAGCGACGAGAGAAGTTCGGGAGTCACAAATGCCAACAGTTCCTCAGGAGTAAAGCCAAATTTGGTTTCCTCTTTTGCAACGTGGAGCTGCAGGAGCACTCCGATCCTGCGACCTGCCTTCTCAGCCTCCTGATCAACGGCTCGGAGCAGACGTTCGGAATCAATGCTATGGATGAGCGAGGCGTGATTGATGACCTTGCGCACCTTGTTTGTCTGCAGATGGCCGATGAAATGCCACACTATATCAGGCGGCAGTTCAGCAGCTTTGGCTTCCAGTTCAAGCGCACGGCTCTCGCCAAACACTCGCTGACCGGCCGAATAAGCTTCCATCAATGCTGATGCAGGATGAAATTTGGACACAGCCACAAGCTCCACCCCTTCGGGAACGGTCTTGCGGAGTTCGATGAGACGCTTGCTTACAGAGCCTGCCATAATTTTTTCAGATTATTTTTTCCGAATGTGAGATTATGACCGATTTCTTCAATCAGCCTTCCTTGTTTTCGCCACCGAGATTGGCGTCATAGACATCCATGATGAGGGTTTCCTGAATGGTGTTGATCTCGAAATCAGCCATCGTACCCTTCATGCCTTCCATGAAATTGTCAAACGCCTCCTTGAAGCTGTCAGCAGCGACAAGAATCTGAGAAATTGATTTTTTCTCTACGGCAGTCTTTTCATCGAGTGTGATGAAAGCCACCTTGACAAGATACCACTTGTCGCCGGTGCGCTCACGGAAAATCTCGGCGATCTTAGTACGCTTGACTGCCGAAACAGAAAATTCGGATGTGAAATGTGAAATCTCCTCCGATATGCGGGCCTCGGCCTCGGTGAACGAAAGCGCATCCACCATATATGCTTCGGTTACTTTCTTGATGGAACCGTTTTCCATCGTCTTATCGTAGCGGACTTTTGTCTCAAACCAGTTTGCCATTGCTGTATTTATGTGTAATTATTGGATATTGTGATGTTTATTGATAAAGCGGAGTCCGGACTTACGGACTATCCGCCGTCAAGAGTGCAAAATTAGCGAAAATTAGTGAAAAATGTGTTCCCTCAATGAGTGAAATCGTGCAATTCGCTTGGATTTCAGCTGGAATAATAGTATTTTTGCCGTTGACAATAAATCATTTATCTCAACTACCGATTTTACTAACCCAACAAATTCATATCAATCATGTATCAAAGACAAGTTACATTCAGTGAGGCTGTCAAAAATGCGCTCACTGTCAACTATTGCAATTTTCAGGGTCGTGCATCGCGCTCGGACTACTGGTGGTTTTGTCTATTCTCATTTGTAGCCAGCTGGGTACTCACCATACTCTTCTGCTGGAGTGATACTGCCGAATACATTGTTTCCGGCCTCTTTTCATTGGCCATCCTCTTACCCAGCTTAGGTCTGTCAGTACGCCGACTCCATGACACCGGACGTTCGGGATGGTGGATCTTCATAAACCTTATTCCTGTTATCGGCACACTGATCTATCTCTACTTTACTGTACAGCCCAGCCAGCCTGTACCTAACCAGTGGGGCGGTGTTCCTAACCTCGTGGAAAGATAAGAACCAATCAATCCGACCTTATAAGACAATCCCGCGCATGACCATGATCATACGCGGGATTGTTCACGTATGAATCCGATATCCACACACATACCGTAGCTACCGACGACAGTGTGTAAGCGACACTGATTACAAAAACCTGCAGGCCGGTTGCGGAATAGGAGTTTTTTGACTAATTTTGCCTATGGATAATCCATATTGAATGACTACAACCGCACTAAGTGACAAGATAGACCGACCCGAAATCCGCAATCTGCTCTTGCGGATCAGCCACGATGCAATCGACGTGGTTATTTATTCCGTTGTCGAGGACAATTCGCTGATTTATCACCGACTTGAACTCGACACGACCTCATCCTCACGCCTAAGTGCGATTCAGAACGTGATCTATGACCATCCTGCCATACTGAGCGATTTCCGTCGTGTGTATTGCGTCCTTGAAACGCGCGACTACGCCATCGTACCCGTACTGTGCCGAAATCCGGGTCAGCAGAAAATGCTTTTCGATGCCGCATTTCCGGGCAACCGGCTTGAAATGACAGCCGATGAGACAGGACTGAACAATGCCACTGTCCTGTGTGGAATAGAGCCGGACCTGCGCGGATTCATCAACAGAACCTTCCAGCGCGTAAGTACGGTCAGCCATATCGCCGCACTGTGTCGCTATGCCGGGATGAATGCTACCCACGGCAACAAAAGAAAGATGATAGCTAATGTGCGCCGTAATTCACTTGACGTTGTCGTGACAGACGGACACCGGCTGCTGCTCGCAAACACTTTCACCTACGAGCGGCCGGATGATGCAGTCTATTATCTATTATCCACACGTCAGCGTCTCGGTCTTGATCCCCGAAACGATGAAATCATCCTTGCCGGCGATCATGATTCACGTGAGGCCCTGACACAGACATTACGAAACTTTGTGGCACGGGTAATGCCCGTTATCTTCCCACCCCAGATGTTCAAGGCCGGGAAGGATGCAATGCTCGCGCCATTTGAACTGATAACACTCCCCCTATGCGAATAATCAGAGGTAAATACGGACGTCGCCGCTTCAGCGTCCCCACAAACATAACCGCACGCCCCACCACCGATTTTGCGCGCGAGAACATATTTAATGTAATCGAAAACTTGGTGGATATCGAAGGGTTGAAATGTCTCGACCTCTTTGCCGGGACCGGAGCTGTGAGCTTCGAACTGCTTTCAAGAGGAGCGGCATCGGTGACATCGGTGGAAAAGTCGGCCACGCAGGCCCGCTTCATTGAAAAAGTGAAAGGCGAACTCAATGACCGCAATCTGCACCTGCTGCGGACTGATGCCTTGCGTTACATACGCGATTCATCATCGGAGTTTGATTTCGTATTCGCTGATCCCCCCTACGATCTTGACGGATTTGGCGATATCCCGAAAATGGTGCTCGAATCCAAGCTTCTGCATCCGGGAAGCATATTCATCATAGAGCATTCAAAAAAATATGACTTTTCCGACCTGCCGCATTTCATTGATCACCGCGCTTACGGTTCGGTGAACTTCTCGATATTCGAAATCCCGGAGGAGGAATAGACGCTGATATTCTGTTTGTAGGGACGCGGCGTGCCGCGTATGCCGGAAGAAATACATCAGCCTGAACCATTAGGCTATACTATTCCATTTGGCATACGCGGCACGCCGCGTCCCTACAAATTTATCCCAAAGTTACGGGATTAATTTACCCCAAAGTTATATTGTATGTGGGATTGTGAGTATTCATCCCACTGTTTTATATGGGATCGTGGTTATCTATCCCACAATTATACGGGGTGGGATTATTTATCTGAAGTTATATGTGATCGTGCCGGTCTGGCTGGCCGGGGCATCCTCATCGACAGAAAACTGCGAACGCTTTGCAGCTTCGATACAACTCTGGCGCGCCGACTGACTTGCAGCAGCCGCACCTGTGCCTGACTGATAACTTGCGGCCGTCACCTTACCCTGACGGTTGACGCTGACACGTATGGTGATCGTGCCGAGCGGGGCAGAAGCCGGTCTATGCCAGTCCTCAAGAGTTCGGCCTTTAAGATTGAATCCGGGACTTCCGCTGACAGCACCTACATTGGCATTGCCGTCGGGACTCCCCGCACTGCCAGTCCCTTTGGTAGAAGTGCCGGTCTGTCCGAACTTCACCTTTCCGGCTATAGCCTGACGTGTCTCCTGCTCGCGCTTGGCTTTTTCAGCGGCGGCAATCTCAGCGGCGGTAGGACCGGTCTTTTCGGGGACAGCTTTTTTCTCAACCTTAGCCGGTGATGGCTGTTCACTGCTCACAACAGGCGACGGCTTGGCCACCTCACCTGAATTTTCAAGTGCCTCCACCTCCGGAGCGGGCACTGCCTCGGCCTCGGTTTCAGCGGGTGCAGGTTCAGAATTGCTTTCGGCTATCTCCGGACGGTCACCGATCATGACATATTCTCCACCGAAAAGAACCTCGGCTGAATCGACCGGCGGCCATGTGCGCTCCGTATCAATAGCGACCGGACGCAGGCAGAGCGTGATCAGTGCCACCACCAACAGGACGTGGAAGAGCACTGTGACGAATAATGCTATCAAATGGTGACGCCGACGGTCACTGCTGGAGTCAGACATGTTGATTTTTGGAATAAGGAAAAAGATGAATGGAGAGATTGAGGGGTTACTGTTTGTTTCGCATCCGAAAGAAATACGTTCAGCGATCTTCCGCCGGACGAGCGGATGCAGGCGCAGGCTTGGTAGCAAGGACCATTTTCAGATTGTTCTGCGCACCGAGGTCGAGCACCTTCACGAGTGTACCGTAGGTCACCTCCTCGTCGGCATAGACAGCGATATACTCATCCGCACCTTCTGGCTGCGATGCCTGACGGCCAAGGAAGTCAAGGAGCGCAGCCATATCCATAGCCACCGGCTCACTCTCGTCAGCCGTGGCATAGATCATCCCGGCCTTGTCAATATAGACACGTGTGGAGGGTTTGAGAGCCGTCTGTTTTGAACTCTGCGGAAGATTCACTTCAAGCGCGGTCGGAAATACAAAGGTCGATGTGACCATGAAGAATATGAGCAGCAGGAAGATGACATCGGTCATGGATGCCATCGAGAAAGCCGCCATCATGGTGTTTTGTCGTTTCAGTGCCATAGCAACAGGTGGAGCTGTGTTTCAGGTTTGACAGAGATAAATCGGTGAACCGGCGGATCACGCAGGCTCGTTGAGAAGATCCATGAACTCCATGGTTCTTGCCTCAAGGGCATTCATCACCTTATTTATACGTGCCACGAGATAATTGTAGGCAAACATTGCGATGATACCCACGATCAGACCGGCCACGGTGGTCACTAGGGCCGAATAGATACCGTCGGCAAGCACAGCGATATTCGCGCTCGATCCTGCGGATGCAAGGTTGAAAAATGCCTGCACCATACCGATCACCGTGCCGAGGAAGCCGATCATCGGACCACCCGCAGCAGTGGTGGCAAGCCAAGGAAGACCCTTTTCAAGATTGGCGATCTCGATGTTGCCCGTATTCTCGATCGTGACGAGCACATCGTTCATAGGACGGCCGATACGGCTGATACCTTTGCCGATGAGACGGGCGTAGGGAGTGTCGGTCTTGGAGCACAGACGGCGTGCGCTTTCGATCTCACCGTCATGGATATATTCGCGGATACGATCCATGAATGAATTGTCCTCCTTCTGAGCGCGGCGTATCACCAGACAACGCTCCACGAATATATAGACACACACCAGCGACAGGATGGCAAGCGGTATCATGATCCATCCGCCGCGCATGGTTAGATCCCACACTGAAAGTTCTTGGGCCATGGTCTCGGCCTGTGCCTGAACGGCTTCATTATAGTTCATAGCAGCCGTGGCCACTGTATCGACAAATTCCTGCTGAATCATCTCTTTAGTTTAATTGATAATGTGGTTTTGCCGGACCGACCGGCCTTTAAACTTTTAAATCCTCGACCTTAAATCCCGTTATTTAAGGCAAGCCTTGTACTCTTTGATGGTCTTTTCGAGACCGAGATAGAGCGCGTCGCAGATGAGCGCGTGACCGATGGACACCTCGCTGAGACGCGGGATTCTCTCATGGAAAAATTTCAGGTTGACAAGGCTGAGATCATGGCCGGCATTCACACCGAGACCGGCCGAGAAGGCAGCCTGAGCAGCCTTGACAAAGGGAGCCACCGCCTGCTCCGGATCTTTCGGGTAAAGATCGGCGTAGGGCTTTGTAAAAAGCTCCACGCGGTCAGCTCCGGCACGTGCGGCAAGCTGAATATTCTCAATATCTGTCCCGACAAAAATCGACGAGCGGATTCCGGCCTCGCGGAGACGATCGACAATCGAACTCAGGAAATCCATGTTCTCACCGACATTCCATCCGGCATTGGACGTGATCGCACCCGGAGCATCGGGAACCAGTGTCACCTGCTCAGGCTTGACCTGCAGCACGAGCTTCATAAATTCAGGCGACGGATAGCCCTCGATGTTGAACTCTGTCTTGACGAGCGGACGCAGACGATAGACGTCGTCACGGCGTATGTGACGCTCGTCCGGACGGGGATGAACCGTGATTCCGTCCGCACCGAAAGCCTCGCAGTCGGCGGCCACTTTAAGCAGATCCGGGACGTTTTCACCTCGCGCATTGCGCAAAGTAGCTATCTTATTGATATTTACACTTAGATTTGTCATTTTTCCTCTGGATGAAATCTTTTTGTCGGGGTGAGTGGTTCTATATATAAAGTATTATTATTAATTTTGTATCACAATTCCCGACAAGTTTGTGATTGCAAAATTAGGCAGAAAAACTAAAACATCGAAATATTTTGCTCCGAAAAGACGACATATCTGTCCAAAATCCCGCGATTACGGTCTCACCAGAGGCCCGTCTCGGCCACCTCTTCCCTCTCGTCGAGGAAAGCAGTACTCTTTTGCTTGCCTGCAGACGCGGCGACTACAGCGCGTCGCGTATCGCTCGTGCGGTGGAGGACTGCGACGCACACATACTTAACCTGAACGTCACGGCCGACAGCGAGGCCGACAGCCGCATCATAGCAGAGCTGCGTGTGAGCCACCGCAATCCCGAATCAGTCAGCCGTTCGCTCGAACGCTACGGCTACGAAGTCATCGACGCCGAAGGGTCACCTTTGGCCGACGATTCACTCATGCGCGACCGTTACGACGAACTGATGCGCTATCTCGGACTCTGACCACTCCACCCGGATCTCCGCATCGCGCCCTCTCACTCCACGTCATATACACCATTCACATTTCCACCAGTCATCCCCCTACCCCCAACAGAGAACCGCTCATGAAAATAGCCATCTTCGGCAAACGCCGTCAGAACCCCGACGACCTGCGCCACATAATCGCCCTGACCGACTGCCTTGCAAAGCTTGATATATTCGTCAGCATCGACCGTCGATTTTTCGAGGCTATGTCGCAGGCCGCAGGCACTCCCCTCCAAGCCGACGATGTGTTTGAGGGCGATGATTTCTCAGCCGACTTCTGTTTCAGCATCGGAGGCGACGGCACTTTCCTCCGGACGGCGCGCCGCGTGGCAGCAAAGGAAATTCCGATCATCGGTTTCAACACGGGTCATCTCGGCTTCCTTGCCGAGCAGTCCATCGCCGACGCTCCACGGATGGTCGAACGCCTCCTCAACGGTGACTACATTGTCGAGTCGCGCTCGCTTCTCGAAGGCAAAGGGACAGGAGGAAAGGTAAAAGCCGGAGTGTCGGGCTGGGGATTCGCACTTAACGAGATCGCCATACTCCGTCAGGACACCGCATCCATGATAACCGTCAATGCCAATCTCGACGGTATGCCCGTGGCCTCCTATCAGGGCGACGGCCTCATCGTCAGCACCCCGACCGGTTCGACGGCCTACAATCTTTCAGTCGGAGGCCCTATCGTACAGCCCACGGCACCCTGCTGGGTCCTTAGTCCCATCGCCCCCCACTCGCTCACCATGCGTCCGCTCGTGGTGGCCGACAGCCATGTCATCGACATAACCGTCGAATCGCGCACCGACACTTACCGCGTCACCCTCGACGGACGCTCGCTGATACTCCCGATCAACGTCGGGCTGCGCCTCCGTCGCGCGCCTTTCGTCACCAAGATCGTCCATACACCCAACCATAACTTCATCGAAATTCTGCGCGAGAAACTTCTCTGGGGCATCTCAAAACGCGACGAATAATCACCACCCGAACTCCACGCATGGCAACTCTCAGTTTTGACCATCCGCTTCTCGGACCGGTGACGATAGTGGAGCGCAGAGGTTCGCAAAAACTGTCGGCACGCTGGACGAACGGACAACTGCGCGTCAACGTGCCCGCCGGACTGACGCGGTCGCAGATCTCCGCTGCAATTGACCGCCACATAAGCGATTTCGAAGCCATCCGTCCCGCTCCGCGTTATCATGACGGCCTTGTGATCGACATTCCGGGTGCAAATGTAACGGAAACCGATCCGACATTCGCCATAGCCATCATGACCGACCCGCGCATTGACTCAAAACCACTTGTCACAACATCGACGGAAGGCAATCATCTCCGCTTCAATCTCCTCGTAAGCCCAAAGACTGACTTCCGCGATCCCGCCGTTCAGGAACGGCTCGACCATACAGTAAAACTCGCAGGACGCAACCTTGCCCCGCGCATCATCATCCCACGCGCACGCCTCATAGCCTCACGTCTCGGACTTAGAGTCGATAAATGGGAGACGGCCCACGGCACAAGCGTGCTCGGCACATGTTATCCACGTCAGCGGCGCATACGTCTGTCGTATCTCAACGTATTCCTTACGCCTGAACTCCGTGACTACATAATCTACCATGAACTTGCCCATCTGACAGAGCCGGGCCACACTCCTACATTCCATGCCCTCTGCGACCGCTACTGCGGAGGCCGCGAACGCGAACTCATAAGGAAACTCCACTCATATCCATGGCCCGTCAACCGCTGAACAGCGGCAATCCGAGGCCGAGGCCGGCAATTTATATGTTCTTTAACACATTTGGGATATTTTCTCCAAAACTGTTTGAATAAAACAAAATTAATCTTTACATTTGTCGCGGATTTAACTCACGGCATAGGTCCAAGAGTGAAATTCATCAATACCTTTCCATTGACTGAGGGTTTTGAAAGCCCGCAGATCGTAGAGAACAGAGATTGAAATAAGGGAACATTTATCAGTACACTTTTTGTAGAGATTTTTACCTTCAGGCAGAGCTGCAGCATGTTTTAAGATGCTTCAGTAATTATCGTCATTCACATCCTGCCTCCACCGTAGTCATTCAGCAATGAGTCATCTATCCTGACCACAGATCCGGTCACCATGCGGATCGTTAGACGTGTCAAACCGTGTTTCTCCCGGATTTCTTTCCCCGCTCCTGCTCCGCTGCGCCTCCTCACCCCCCTTTCAGAAGCACAGTCAGACTCCTCACGTGTATGTGCAATGGCACACCTGAATCGCATTTTTTAAGGAACATTATTTTTGAGAATATCATATTTACTAAATTTTCTAAACATTTCGTGCATGAAGAACATTTGTTTTCAAATGACTCGGAAAGTCTGGCTGGTAGCCTTCATGGCTCTGTGTGCAGCTTTCCCCGCTTTCGCGCAGACGATTACAGTCAAGGGTACTGTAGTTGACAAAGAGGGCGAACCTCTGATCGGCGCAAGTGTTGTGGTACAGGGCGAAACCCTCGGCACAGCCACCGATTTCGACGGAAACTTCTCAATCTCCGCGCCGTCCAATGGCACTCTCCTCGTCTCTTACGTCGGTTATGAGACTCAGGAAATCGCCATCAACGGCCGTACAGAGATCAACGTCACACTCCATGAAAACTCAGTCCTCCTCGGCGAGGTCGTAGCCATCGGTTACGGTACAGTAAAGAAAAGCGATGCGACAGGTTCTGTGGCAACTATCAAGCCTTCGGAAATCGAAGCAGGACTTGCGACATCAGCTCAGGACCTCCTCGTAGGCGCAAGCCCCGGTGTTGTCGTGACTACATCCGGTAACCCTTCAGGCGGTGCAGATATCCAGATCCGCGGCGGAGCCTCGCTCGCAGCATCCAATGCACCCCTTATCGTGATCGACGGTGTACCGATGGACACAAAAGGTGTTGTCGGTTCTTCCAACCCCCTCGCTCTCGTATCGCCTGACAATGTTGAATCAATGACAATTCTTAAAGATGCCTCGGCAACAGCCATCTACGGTAGCCGTGCATCAAACGGTGTCATCATCATCACCACAAAATCCGGCGCAAGTGGCAAACCGCAGGTCAACTTCACCATGAACGGTTACATCAACACCACGCGCAACTATCTGGACATGATGTCAACATCGCAGTTCCGCGATTTTATCCTCGATAGCTACGGCAAAGATTCAGCTCAGGCAGGTCAGCTTGGAAGTTATGATACCGACTGGCAGAAGGCACTTACACGCACCACATTCTCCTCTGACTACACTCTCAGCGTAGGCGGCACATACAAATGGCTCCCCTATCGCGTAGCGGTTTCATATACCGACAACAACGGTATCATCAAAAACACCGACATGGACCGCGTCACCGCTTCGCTCAACCTCACACCGAAGTTCTTTGACAATCTTCTTTCGGTAAATGCCAATGTGAAGGGTGCATATATCACCAACACTTATGGCAGTAACACCATGCGCGCTTCATCGAGCATGAACCCCACACTCCCCGTCATCGATCCCAACGGTTCTCCCCTCTTCGGTTACTATACCTCATACGTCAATGGCGGTATCCTTGCCGGTCCTGACGCAATCGGTTCAACAATCGACTCCACTACTTCTCCTCTCAACCCTATCGCTGACAATGCAGCAAAAATCTCCAAAGGCAAGGCTTACCAGTCAGTAGGTAATCTCCAGATTGACCTCAAGATGCCTTTCCTCACCGACCTCCGCGCAAACCTTAACCTCGGTTATGACTATCAGCACGGCGAAAACTACTCTAATCCCTTCGTCAACACTCCTGCCGCTTGGAACACTGGCTACTCTGTTCTCGACAACGGCAACCTCAAGAATATCAAGGACGGTGGTGTAAGCCGTTTCTATGAATTCCAGACACGAGTAAACCTCCTTCTCGATTTCTACCTCAACTACAACCACTCTTTCGGTGATTTCTCGACCCTTGATGTCACCGCCGGTTATTCTTGGCAGAAATTCCACAACAAGAAGCGTGACTACAGCCGCGTGTTTGAAGTTGTTGACCCCGCCAATGAGAAGTTCCTCGGCAATCAGGCCAATCCTACCAACTATACCATCCAGCCTCATCAGCTCGTGTCGTTCTTCGGACGTGTCAACTACACTCTTCTCAACAAGTACCTCATCACTGCAACCGTACGTCGTGACGGTACCTCACGATTCTCGAAAGATAACCGCTGGGGTACATTCCCCTCTGTAGCTCTCGGATGGAAGCTTCTCGAAGAAAACTTTATGGAAGGTGCACGCGGATTCATGAACGAACTCAAACTCCGTGCCGGCTACGGTGTCACAGGTCAGCAGGATCTCGGTGATGACTATCTCTTCCCCTATCTCCCCGTCTATATCCAGTGGACCGGTGGCGGTGCTGTCTATCCTTCAGTGACAGGTCAGGGACAGAACACATATCCCTTCTATGCACAGTCCTACAACGCTGACCTCAAATGGGAGGAAACCCACACATGGAATGCCGGTGTTGATTTCGGATTCCTCAACAACCGTATCCTCGGTAGCCTTGATTTCTACCAGCGCAAGACCAAGGATCTTCTCACCAAATCACCCTACCCCGCAGGCTCAAATATCTCCAACGCAGGTCCTATGAACCTCGGCGACCTCGAAAATATCGGTATTGAGTTCAATGTAACCGCCCGCCCCATCGTCACCAATGATTTCCGCTGGACTTCCGCTTTCAATGTGGCTTGGAACAAGAACAAGATCACATATCTCGCCGACGGTGCGGACACAGTGGTAGATGACTCTGGTATCTCTCTCGGTACTGGCAATAAGATCCAGAAGCATCAGGTAGGCAAATCAGCGTTCAGCTTCTATGTCTATGAGCAGGTCTATGACGCAAACGGCAATCCGCTCGAAGGAGTGTTCGTCGATCAGAACGGCGACGGTGAGATCAATGCCGCTGACAAGATCATCTATCACAGCAGAGATCCAAAGGTAACGATGAACTGGAGCAATACCTTCAATTACAAAAATTGGGATTTCGGTATCACTCTCCGTGCAAGCCTCGGCAACTGGGTATATAACGACGCTCAGGCAAGCACATCAGTGAAAGAGGTCAACAACTCACTTCCCCTTTCAAACCTCAACAACACCTCATTCCTTTTCAACAAGACCACAAACGAACTCGCATGTAGCAGCTACTTCGTACAGAATGCATCGTTCCTCCGCTGCGACAACATCACTCTCGGCTACACTTGGGAGAATCTTCTGAAGGATAATCTCCGACTCCGCCTTTATGGTGCAGTGCAGAATCCGTTCGTGATCACAAAATACAAAGGTCTTGATCCGGAAATTTTCTCAGGTATCGACAACAATGTCTATCCCCATCCCCTTACCGTATCATTCGGCATAGTGGCTTCATTCTAAGTAATTCATTATCCTTTTATTCAGAAGAATCTATATGAAATTATCAAAATACATTGTTCTCGGCGCAATCGCCATCGCTTCGACCGCATCTGTCAGCTGCGTCGGCGACCTTGACATTATGCCTGAGAATCCTACGACAAAGACTGAAATCACGAGTGCCGATGAGCTTTACGGCGAACTTGCCGGTATTTACGGCGGTCTTGTGTTTGAAGGTGGCATCACTGTTGACGACGGTGGTGCAGGTGTCTATAGCCGTCAGTTCTGGAATCTTCAGGAACTCTGCACGGACGAGACTCTTATCGGCTCAAACTGGGGTGACGCAGGTCTCAACGAACTCGTCTTTTCGACATGGTCAACTGACAACCACTGGCTCTACGAGTGTTTCTCCCGTTTCAATTATCAGATCGCCATTGTCAATCAGTTCCTCCGCGACATCAATACCTTCGGCAACCTGCTTCCAACCGACGGAAATCTCAGTAAAGAGACTCTTGCAGCCGAAGCACGCACGCTCCGCGCACTCTCTTACTATCACATGATTGACATCTTCGGTCGCGGCCCGTGGACAACTGAAGCATCTACTGTTGGTGCGACTCCTCCTACCTATGACCGTACTCAACTCTTCGATGCTGTCGTTGCCGACCTTGCCGATGCCATCCCCAGTCTCGTACCCGCATCACAGCAGATCTACGGCCGTGTTTCGCGCGAAGCCGGTTATATGCTCCTCGCCAAACTCTACCTCAACTCGGAAGTATATACCGGAGTGGCCCGCTGGCAAGAATGTGCCAACGCATGCAACGAGATCCGTAAGACCATCGATACCCTCGCTCCTACCTACAAATATCTTTTCTGTGCTACAAATGACAAGTATGTAGGCAACGGTGAGATCCTGTGGGCTATTCCTCAGGATGCCACCACACTCACTACCTATGGAGGCACAACCTACCTCTCAGGCGGTAGCTACCGTGGCGATTCAGATCTGCTCAAGACTCTTGGTGTAGCTGTGTCCGGATGGGAAGGTCCCCGTGTACGTGAGGAACTTTCGCAGGCACTCGTGGCAAATGACCAGCGCAGACTTATCTACGAGGGTGATTACACCGAACAGATCCTCGACCTCGGTGATAAGAATCAAGGCTACATGTGTACAAAATTCGTCTATACTCCGGAAACAGACTATTATAACGAGTTACAGGACGATCCTTACTGCAACACGGTCTTTAATCCTACCGACTACCCTCTTTTCCGTCTTGCCGACACATATCTCATGCTTGCCGAATGTGAGCTTCACGGAGCTACCGGATGCAACGGTCTTGAACTCATGAACCGCGTACGTCAGCGTGCAGGCCTTAATGACGTGAGCACACTTTCTGCCGACAATATCCTTCGTGAACGCATGTGCGAACTTTACTGGGAGGGTCATCGTCGTTCAGACCTCATCCGCTTCGGCAAGTTCGCAGGTTCAGCTTACAACTGGTCATGGAAAGGTAATGATGCCAAGGGTGCTTCAACTCCCGTCACCCGTAACCTTTACGCTATCCCGACACAGTTCATCCCGACTCTCGGTCAGAATCCCGGATACTAATATTCTAATCTGATTCCAAACAATGAAAAAATTATATATTTTAGCATCTCTTGCAGTCGGTGCTCTGACTTTCACCTCATGTGAAGCAGATAAAGAACCGGTTTACTACGCTCCCGACCCTGCAACTTTTGTCCTCAACACTCCTCCGCTGGCCAATCAGCTTTATGTACTTGAAAACGGAGGTGAAGTAGAACTTACGACATCACAGCCCGACTACGGTATCGCAACCGTCACCAACTACTCTGTCGATGTCACGCTTGCTGACGACTTCATTGAAGCTACAGAAGATACCGAGGCAAACTACGTCACAATCACCCCGACCCAGCCCACACAGGCTAAAATTATGCTTGATGCCAAGACACTCGACAAAACTATCTGTGAGATGATGGGCATCAAAACCTATGCAAAATATCCTGAAGAGGGTATCGCGCCTGTCAAACTGACTATGCGTGCCCACGCATGGATTACCGATGTATCCTCAAGCCTATGTGTATCCAACAACATCGTGCTTGATGCCGTGCAGCTTTACAATCCATTCTCTCCGCTGCCCGGACATATTTACTATGTCGGATCTCCGAGTTGGGTTGAACCGTCAGAAGCAAACGCCGTTTTCTACGAGGAATGGAGCTTTGAAGAGACGGGCGTAGGAACAAATCTCTATATCGGTTCTGTCAACATCCCTGCCGGCAAGCAGTGGTTCCGTCTATATACCGAACTTGAAGGCTGGGGAGGCACATCCTATGGTCCTGCAACCAACGAGGCAGTGGTCAATATCACTTCAACCGCAATCACACTCCCTGAGATCACATTCACTCAGGACAACTGGACTACTCCGGAGACTTGGGCCGGTGGCGACGTGACATTTGAAATTAATCTCACTGACAGCGAAAATCCTGTCATCACTGTCAAGGAAGGTAAGTATGTCAAGGAAAGCTACGTTTATCTCGTCGGCTCTATGGCTGGATGGGCTGAACCCAGTGAGGCAAGTCAGTCAGTATATGACAACTGGCGTCTTATAGACAACAGCGGATCAGGCATCTACAGCAATACGTTTGATATTGCAGCCGGTGATCTCTACTTCCGTGTATATCCCGAACTCACCGGCTGGGGAGCCACTCCTTATGCCTCGGACAATGGTGGCGCAGACCTCACGATGACTCTTGGAGATGCTTACAAGTGCGCTACAGGTGAAGGCTGCTGGACATTCAACTGGACAGGTGGAAAGATCACATTTACGCTTGATACCACATCAGATCCGGCAACTCTTACCGTAACCCCCGCTACTGAATAAATAATCAGGCTGAAGTAACTAAAAAGTAACAGTCAGGTCGTAGGGTCTGCGATTAAACCGATTTATACATTACGGTTTACCCGCGCACCCTACAACCTTGGACAATCTTCTTTACATGACGCTTCACCATATAAAAACTCGTAATTACAAACACGATAATGAAAAAATCAGTATTATTCAGCATATTTGCACTTGGTCTCGGACTGGCCTCCTGCGACAATGATTTTGATTTCCCCAACCCACCGGGTCAGTCAAATCCTCAGGAAACCATTTTTGATGCATCAAGTCTCGAACTCACCTCACTCGTCTCAGGAACAGTGAATCTTGATGAGATCAACAACGCTAACGCACTCGTCGAAATTGCCGAAATCAAAGCCGTAGAGAATTTGCCGGAGAATTACAACCTCTCGTTTATTGGTCAGATGGCAGCAGATAATTCCTTCAATGCTCCCGCAGAATTTTCGACAACCGTTACCGATAATAAAATCTACGCGAATCCCGATGATCTCGATGCAGCTTTCCATAAAATATTCACAACCCTCGATCCTGCTGCAAAAACCGTAGATATCCATTTTAAAGCTTATGCTGTAAACGGAGCTTCGACAGTCCGTCTCGGTGGTGCTGACGTGTATTACTGTCCGATGACCGCAAGCATCAAACCTTTTGCTCCTGACTTCACCGTCGAGGAGGAGTATTACATCATCGGCACATGCACAAACGGCTCTATTGATGCAAGCAAGGCTATCAAGATGACCAACAGCGGTGCAAGTCCTTACGATGATCCAGTATTCTCTGTTGTGGTTGATATCACTTCCGATGAAGCAGCCGGCGGCTACAACTGGGCCGTAGTTCCCCGCTCGACCCTCTCGGCCGGCAAGGGTACTGTCCTCGCGCCCAGCGATCCCGAACTTGCAAGTGACTTCGAAGGCTATCTTGTCAACCGCGATGCAAGCGAAGGCATCTTCGGTGTGATCAATGCAAGCAACAAGCATCTCATCACAGTGAACGTGCGTCCTGACAGTGATGACCTGTACTCTTACTCCGTACAGCTCGCCATCCCCAACCTCTGGACTCCCGGCCCCGCAAACGGATGGAATCAGGGTGCATCGCAGCTCCTCTACACCAACGACTATAAGAACTATGAGGGTTACGTCCACATCGACGGCGAATTCAAGTTCACCTCTGCTCCCGACTGGGATCACACCAACTTCGGATTTGCAAGCGCAGGTAAACTTTCGACCGATCCCGGTGCAGGCAATCTGAAGGTGACACAGAACGACGAAGCCCTCGGCAACGGTCTTTACTGGTGTACAGCCGACATCGTAGGCCTGACCTATACAGCCACTGCAATCAACACCATCGGCATCATCGGTGACGGTACTCCCGGCGGATGGGACAACGAGACTGTCATGACTCCTTCGGCTGACTTCCTGACTTGGACAGTCAAGACCACGCTTAAAGAAGGTACGTTCAAGTTCCGTGCAAACAACGGTTGGGACATCAATCTCGGCGGTTCACTCGACGATCTCACCCCCGGCGCAGACAATATCCCTGTTCCTGAAACCGGTGAAGTGACCATCACTCTCAACCTCAGCTCGCTCCCCTACACCGCTACGGTGGTTAAGTGAGGTCAGAGTTTAGAGTTTAAAGTTTAGAAAATACTTCGTGCGATTGTATGTCTAAACTTATTAAACCCTTAAACTCCTAAACTAAAACGCCTCCAACCAACCCTGCCCCTTTATTTCAATCTGAATGCCGCTCGGCTGACCTTTACGCAAGGATGCAGCCGGGCGGCTATATTTTGGGGTCTAAGGAGTTTAAAAGTTTAAGAGTTTAAAGAATGATATTACCTGAAGTATTATCTAAACTCTAAACTTTTAAACTCTTAAACTTTATTCATACCTTTGCATAAATCTAATGCCATCTGCTTATGAATATAAAATCAACAGTCTTTTCACTCCTGCTGATCTGTTCGCAGGGCGTAGCGGCCAATGATCAGCTCATCATCCGTGCCGACAAACCCGGAGCGGAAATACAGCCCACCATGTATGGCCTCTTCTTCGAGGACATAAATTATGCTGCGGACGGCGGCCTATATGCCGAAATGATCAAAAACCGCTCCTTTGAATTTCCTCAGTCACTCATGGGCTGGGAAAGCTTCGGCAAAGTCAGCGTCCGTGACGAAGGAGGCCCTTTTGAGCGTAATCCACACTACGTCCGTCTCCTGCCATCAGGCCATCCGCACAAATTCACCGGTCTCACCAACGAGGGCTTCTTCGGTGTGGCCTTCACCAAAGGTGAGAGCTACCGTTTCAGCGTGTGGGCGCGCGCCGTCAGCGACCGTCCATCCAAAATCCGCGTCGAGCTGACCGATCCTGCCTCGATGGGCGAGACACAGGTGATGGCTTCGGCATCCATAAGCATAAAATCGGCTGACTGGGAGCGTTACACAGTAACCCTTACTCCGGAAGCCACTGTCAGCAACGGCCGGCTGCGCATATTCCTCGAATCAGACGGCGTCTGCGACCTCGAACATATATCGCTTTTCCCCACCGACACATGGAAAGGCCATGAAAACGGTCTTCGCCGTGATCTCGCGCAGAAACTTGCCGATATCCATCCCGGAGTGTTCCGCTTCCCCGGCGGATGCATCGTCGAAGGAACGGATCTCGACACCCGCTATCAGTGGAAAAACAGTGTCGGGCCGGTCGAAAACCGTCCGCTTAACGAAAACCGCTGGCACTACACATTCCGTCACCGCCACTTCCCGGATTATTACCAAAGCTATGGACTGGGATTCTACGAATACTTCCTGCTTGCCGAAGAAATCGGGGCGGAACCCCTGCCGGTGTTGAGTGTCGGACTCGCATGTCAGTTTCAGAACAAAGATATGGCCGCGCATGTCCCTGTCGATAGCCTACAGCCATATATCGACGATGCACTTGACCTCATCGAATTTGCCAATGGCCCTGCCGACAGCCGGTGGGGAAAACTGCGCGCCGACATGGGGCATCCCGAACCATTCGGACTGAAATTCATAGCCATCGGCAACGAACAGTGGGGACCGGAATACCCTGAACACCTCGCCCCCTTCATCGACGCCATCCGCTCGCGCTACCCCGACATCAACATCGTAGGCTCTTCCGGGCCGAGCGCGTCAGGAGACAAATTCGATTACCTATGGCCGGAGATGAAGCGTCTCAATGCCGATCTAGTCGATGAACACTACTACGCACCTGAAACTTTCTTCCTCACTCAGGCCGACCGCTATGACAACTATGACCGTAAAGGTCCGAAAGTCTTTGCCGGAGAGTATGCCTGCCACGGCAAGGGAAAAAAGTACAACCATTTCAATGCCGCCCTCATGGAAGCAGCATTCATGACAGGTCTGGAACGTAACGCCGACATCGTCCACATGGCCACCTACGCACCGCTTTTTGCCCACGTAGAGGGATGGCAATGGCGACCCGACATGATCTGGTTCGACAATCTCAACTCAATCCCCACAGCGAGCTACTACGTGCAGCAACTCTACTCCGTCAACAAGGGAACACGTGTCCTCCCGCTCACACTCGGCGGCCGGCCCGTCACCGGTACGGAAGGTCAGGACGGACTTTTCGCTTCGGCTGTCATTGATGAAAACGACGGCCAATATATCGTGAAAGCTGTCAACACCTCAGATTCCCCACGTGAACTCACGCTTACATTCAAAGGGCTGAAACGGAATCAATATATGACGGAATGCCGTGCCATCACACTCTCCGCCGATGACCCGGACGCGGACAATACGCTCGACAATCCCTCGCGCATCGCTCCGGTTGAAACCCTCATCGCCGTTCCTGACAAAGCTTCGGAAGTAAGCGTCACCCTCCCCGCCAAGACCTTCGGGGTATATATCCTTAAATGAACGGAGCATATCCTCTTAAATGATATTCGTAAACGCAAAAATGGCGCATGAAATCCCGTAGATTTCATGCGCCATTTTTCGTTTTTCCAAGGGATCTTGTCCGGATTCAACCGGTTGCAGAACCCGCATATCAATTATTCCGACACGGTCTCCCGTATGGATCACATGGCGTTGCCGTTGATCTTGAGATTGGTGAAACGCACGTCGGAAGCCTGACCATTGAGGAGGAACGCACCCTTCTGCACACCGTCGAAGCTTGAGTTGCGCACCTCTACGTTGTTGACATTGCAGCGGTCATCATAAGCATCGATATAGACACCATACTGGCTCTTCTTGCAGTTCACGTTGTCAAGATAGACATTGCGGACAATAGGTGCATACGCACGGTTGCACACTTCCTTTGGATCATAGATAAGATTGATCTTCAGAACGGCTTCCTTGCACTGACCCACCTCAACGTTACGGACATAGATATTCTCGATGATACCGCCACGGCAATTGTTGGTCTTGATACGGATCACGCGGTCAAGCAGGGGTGAGTCCATCTTGCAGTTCTCCACGAAGAGGTTACGGTAGCCACCGGAAATCTCACTGCCGACAACCACACCACCGTGACCGTTCTTCATCTGGCAGTTGCGCACGATGATATTCTCAGAGGGACGGCCGTCACGTCCGTCGCGGTTACGTCCGCTCTTGATGGCGATGCAGTCATCACCGGTGTCGAAATAGCAACCCTCGATCAACACATTCTTGCATGCGTCGGGATCACATCCGTCACCGTTAGGACCTTCGTTCTGAACATGGACGTTGCGGACGGTCACATTGTCGCAAAGCGCGGGATGTATGACCCAGAAAGGTGAACGGAGCATGGTCACGCCCTCGATCAGCACATTCTTACACATCATCGGATTGACGAGCTGAACACGCATTCCGTAGCCGTCGCCAAGACGACGCTGCTCCACGGGGACACCCTTTTCGTTCCATTCGAGGAGAATCGGACGGCCTATGCGCTGTGACACGATGCCCTCTTCCCAACCGAAATGCTTCGCACCACACATGCGCCACCAGTTTCCGAACTCACCGCCACCGTCGAGAGTACCCTTGCCGGTGATAGCGATGTTCTCCTGCTGATAGGCATAGACCATCGGCTGATAGTTGTAGCAATCGACACCTTCCCAACGGGTACGCACGATCGGATATTCTTTCAGATCGGGAGTGAAAAGGAGTGTGGCACCCTCCTCAAGATGGAGGTTGACATTGCTCTTCAGAGTGATCGGGCCTGTGAGCCAAGTTCCGGCAGGAATGACTACACGGCCGCCGCCTTCACGCGAACAGCGGTCAATCACACTGTTGATAAGTTCGGTGTAGAGATAGCCCTCAGTGTTGGATTTCTTACCGAATTTGAAGATAGGATAATCCTTGTCGCGGAAAGTGGGAGCCAGAATGGCCTTCTCGATTTCCGGATAAAGTTCGTTCCAAGCCTGGGCTTCGGCTTTCGAACGCTCCTCGGCCTTCTGCTTGGCCGATTGTGACTGTGCTGACACGGTGTTGGCAAAGCCTCCGCCTCCAAGCGCACAAACCAGCATTAATGCGATAACTGATTTTTTCATGGTTGGTTTATTGTTAAAAATTCATAAATTACCGATAATTGTTAAAAATTCTTCTGCAAAGATAAGTATAATCGCCCGAAACGCCAAAAGATGGCCTTACGTAAGGGATATTGTAGGAATATTAAGATGTTTTAAGGGCCTGCTATCGTAATCTGAGGCATTCCTAAGGCCGTTTTTAAAGTCATTTTACATCTATCTTGCTGATATTTACAAAAAAATGCGTAACTTTGCGCCTCGAAAACGTAAATATCTAAGAAGAATGATGGACACAACAACTGCAGTACCTCAGGTCAACCTCTTGTTTGAGGTAAGCTGGGAGGTCTGTAATAAGATTGGTGGCATCTACACCGTCCTGTCCACTAAGGCCAAGACACTCCAGAAACTTTATCCGGATAAAGTAATTTTTATTGGTCCAGATGTCTGGACCTCTGATAGCCCCTCACCTTGGTTCACCGAATGCAAGGTTGACGGTCTCACCGAATGGGCTTCTTCAGCCAAACTCCCTGACGGAGTTGCCGTCAGAGTCGGTCGCTGGGAAGTTCCCGGCCGTCCCATAGCCGTCCTTGTTAAATTCGACGGAATGTATGCCGTCAAGGATGAATTCTATGGCGAAATGTGGAATCGTTTCGGTGTTGATTCACTGCATGCCTACGGAGATTATGACGAAGGTTGTGCCTTCGCCCACGCATCCGGCATCGTAATCGAATCAATCATTGCAAGCGGCTACGGTGCAAACCTTACTCCTACCGGACGCATTTCCCGTAAGAACCCGACACGTATCATCGCTCATTTCGATGAATGGACCACCGGAATGGGACTCCTTTACGTGAAGTGGAAGCTTCCGCAGGTTGCCACCGTATTCACCACTCATGCAACCAGCATAGGCCGCAGCATCTGCGGCAACAACAAGCCCCTCTATGACTATATGAAGGGCTATAACGGTGACCAGATGGCCCGCGAACTCAACATGGAAGCCAAGCACTCGCTTGAAAAGCAAGCCGCACACGCAGCCGATGTCTTTACTACCGTGAGTGACATCACTGCCACAGAGTGTGAACAGTTGCTTGAGCGTCGGCCCGACGTGGTGACCCCCAATGGTTTTGAAAAGAATTTCGTACCCTCAGCAGCCAAACTTCCGGCAGCCCGCCGTCAGGCCCGTGACCGGATGCTAACCGCAGCTTCAGCCCTCACCGGCAAGCGCATGGACGACAACACTTTCATCGTCATCTCCAGCGGACGCTGCGAATACCGCAACAAGGGACTCGATGTATTCCTTGACGTGTGTGACCGTCTCCGTCACTTGGACACCTGCCGTAATGTAGTTGCTTTCGTGATGGTTCCCGCATGGTCAAAGGAGGCCCGCGAGGATCTGAAAGCGCGCATGAGCACCATGAACGACACTCCGTTTGTCAATGATGAGTCTCCTCTTGCCGATCCCGTCCTAACCCATTGGCTCAACAATCCGGACTCAGATGCCGTCAACTGCCGCATCCATCAGCTCGGCTTCGCCAACCCCGACGGCAGAGTCACTGTAATTTATGTCCCCTGTTATCTCAACGGGACTGACGGAGTGTTCAATCTCTCCTACTATGATCTCCTGCCGGGAGCTGACGCGACAGTGTTCCCCTCCTACTATGAGCCGTGGGGCTACACTCCTCTTGAAAGCGTTGCTTTCGGTGTCCCGACAGTCACGACCTCGCTATCCGGTTTCGGCCAGTGGGCACTCAAGACTTCGGAAAATTACTTTGACGAATGCGGCGTGAATGTCATCGGCCGTGGTGATTCAAACTACAGCAATGTTGTCGAAAATATCGCTCATTCGATCCAATATCTGACCTGCGCCAGCGAGAAGGATATCAAAAAGATCCATAAAGCAGCCATGCAGACCGCCTCAGAAGCAGCTTGGGCAAAATTCATGAGGTATTATGATGAAGCATATCACCTCGCTCTGGAGAAAGCAGCCAAGCGCATGGAGCAGTCCAAGAATATCTGACCCGACCATGAACGGAATGCCGGAAAGCCAACCATGATCTTTCCGGCGTCCGCACCACTTATATAATTCCAAACGGATTTTCAATAATACTTTAACACACTTATATCATCAATCCGATGAAATGGCCGATCAGAAAAAAACAGCGTCATTCCATCGGCTATCAAGAAAACATAACTTTTAAAGAATATGAAACTGCCCGTAAGCAAAACTAATGCCCCCGTGTGGCGCGACCTAACTGTAAAATCAGTGCTCCCAGAGGCATTGAAACCCCTCGAAACACTCTCACGCAACCTGTGGTGGGTGTGGAACAGTGCAGCAAAGAACCTCTTCCGCGACCTTGATCCCGATCTCTGGCGCGCAACCGGTGAAAACCCCGTAATGCTCCTCCAGCAGCTCTCCAACGAGCGTCTCGAAGAAGTGATGAGGGACGAGGAAATGATGGAACGCATCCAGAGCGTCTTCGCCATGTTCAATGAGTACATGGCAAAGCCCATGCGCACCGACATTCCTTCCGTTTCCTACTTCTCTATGGAATATGGTCTCTGCAACTGCCTCAAGATTTACTCCGGTGGTCTCGGTGTACTCGCAGGTGACTATATCAAGGAAGCTTCCGACAGCCGCGTCGATATGACAGCTATCGGTTTCCTCTACCGCTATGGTTACTTCACCCAGTCACTCAGCGTCGATGGCCAGCAGATTGCCAACTACGAACCGCAGAACTTCAACCAGCTCCCCATCGAGCAGGTAACTGATGTAAACGGTCATCCCATGATCCTTGAAGTGCCCTTCCCCGGCCGCATCATCTACAGCCACATCTGGCGTGTGAACGTAGGCCGCATGAAGCTCTATCTTCTCGACACCGACTTCGACATGAACAGCGAGTGGGATCGTTCTATCACTCACCAGCTCTACGGCGGTGACTGGGAAAACCGTATCAAGCAGGAATACCTCCTCGGTATCGGTGGTGTGCTCGCCCTCAAGAAGCTCGGCATCCACAACACCATCTACCACGCAAACGAAGGCCATGCAGCCCTCCTCAACCTCCAGCGTCTCGTTGACTATGTTGAGAAAGGTCTCGACTTCAATACCGCTCTCGAACTCGTACGTTCGTCAAGCCTCTATACCGTCCACACCCCTGTCCCTGCAGGTCACGACTACTTCGACGAAGGTCTTGCTTACAAGTACCTCAACGAATTCCCCGCTCGTCTGGGCATCTCTTGGCAGGATCTCATGAACATGGGCCGCGAGAACCCCGACAGTCAGGACCGCTTCTCGATGAGCGTGTTCGCACTCAACACCTGTCAGGAAGCCAACGGTGTGAGCTGGCTCCACGGCGAAGTGTCCAAGAAAATGTTTGCCGGCGTTTGGAAGGGATACTCTTGGGAAGAAAGCCACGTAGGCTACGTCACCAACGGTGTCCACATGCCCACTTGGGCCGCAAGCGAATGGAAGGCGTTCTACACCGAGAAACTCGGCGAACAGGTGTTCAGCCACCAGAGCGATCCAAAGGCTTGGGAAGGCATCTTCAAAGTTAAGGATGAAGAGATCTGGAACATGCGCACCACGATGAAGAATAAGTTCATCAACTTCGTGAAGCGTGATTTCAAGGCCAAGTGGCTTGCAAATCAGGGCGACCCCTCTGCCGTGATCAAGATCCTTGAGCGCATCAACCCCAACGCTCTCATCATCGGCTTCGCACGCCGTTTCGCAACATACAAGCGCGCACATCTTCTCTTCACTGACCTTGAGCGTCTCGCTCGCATCGTCAACAACGAGCAGTTCCCCGTGCAGTTCATCTTCTCCGGTAAGGCACACCCCGCCGACGGCGCAGGTCAGGGCCTCATCAAGCGCATCATGGAGATCTCACGCATGCCCCAGTTCCAAGGCAAGATCATCTTCCTTGAGGACTACAACATGATCGTGGCCAAGCGTCTCGTGACCGGTGTAGATATCTGGCTCAACACCCCGACCCGTCCTCTCGAAGCATCCGGTACATCAGGCGAAAAGGCCGAGATGAACGGTGTGCTCAACTTCTCAGTGCTCGACGGATGGTGGTACGAAGGCTACAAGCTCGACGAAAAGGCCGGCTGGGCTCTCACCGACAAACGTACGTTCACCGATCAGAGCCAGCAGGATAAGCTCGACGCAGCTACCATCTACTCTATGCTTGAAAACGAGATCATCCCCCTCTACTTCGCTAAGAACTCGAAGGGCTACTCTCCTGAATGGATTCAGTACATCAAGCGTTCTATCGGTCATATCGCACCCCAATACACCATGCAGCGCATGATCGAAGACTATATCGAGCGTTTCTACGAACCCGAAGCCAAGCGTTTCAACAAGCTCTCTGCCGATGACTGCAAGCTTGCCAAAGAGATCGCCGCTTGGAAGGAGAAAGTCGCAGCCGCTTGGGATGGTATCAAGGTGCTCGACGTGACAACCGACCGCGATGTAAGCCAGCAGGGCAACAGCGGTGACAAGTTCGTCACCACCGTCAAGATCGATGCCAACGGCCTTGCCGATGATCTCGCTCTCGAACTTGTCTGCGACAAGCTCCATGACAATCAGGAAGCACGTCTCGGCTCTGTTCCCTTCAAGGTGACTGCAAAGGATGGCAACATCGTTACATTCCAGCTTGAGGACAAATTCCGTGATCCGGGCGTGTTCCGCTACAGCTACCGTCTCTATCCCTCGAATCCTGCACTCCCCCACCGTCAGGACTTCGCATTCGTCCGCTGGATCTAATCCACCCCGACGGATTCCAAATAACAGACTCCGTGAAGGATTCGCATCACCGCGATCCTTCACGGAGTTTTTTTCTTCTGCCAGTCAACCCGATTTTATCGACAATTTCACTATTGTTAAAGAGATTTGTTAAATCCCGGTGGATATGTCTAACAACATATAAAATTCCGCAACTATTATTAACCGGGCTATGTTTCTTTGATATATCGGTCACCACTCCACACCATTTCATGCGGAGCGACGCTCCCGATTCAGCAATCTTCTTACTTATTTCATCTAATCTACAAACTACACACACTTATGGAGACGACACACATTTCAGCACTCCGCGCCACCGCCTGCGCTCTGTTAATGACCGTGACAAGCGCGTTCGCATTTGGTCAAACCGAGACCACAGCGAAGACAATCAAGGATCACCGCACGAATCCCGACGTGTTCTTCCTTCAGGAGGGTGATGCCCCCAACAGCTATCTGCTCCTGCCACCTCCACCGGACGGTGCATCAATCACATTCCTCAATGATCAAGCCCGCTACACTTGGGGCAAGACCATGCGTGACACCCCCAGAGGTGATCAGGCTGTAAGTGACGCCCGCGTCGAGGGCAACGGTGTCCCCGAAGCTTTCTCGGAGGCTTTCGGCGTGGAAATCGACGAGGCGACCGCACCTGAGATCCTCAAACTCGTGATTGGAATGCGTGAAGATGCCGGAGATCTCGGCACTCGTGAGGCCAAGAATTATTACAACCGCCAGCGTCCATTCTCCTTCTACAACGAGGATACGTGTAATCCCGAACAGCAGGAAGAACTCTCGACCAACGGTTCATATCCCTCAGGCCATACCTCAATCGGCTGGGCAACCGCACTTGTCCTTGCAGAAATCAATCCCGAACGACAGAACGAAATCCTGAAGCGCGGTTATGAAATGGGCGAAAGCCGTGTCATCTGCGGTTACCATTTCCAGAGCGATGTCGATGCAGGACGCATCACGGGAGCTGTGACAGTGGCCCGTCTGCATGCCGATCCCGCTTTCCAGAAGCAACTTGAAAAAGCGAAAAAAGAATTCAAGGAACTCAAAAAGGCCGGCAAGGTGGCCAAAGGAACTCCCGTACCGACCCCTACAACCACTGACTGAAAATACGTTTCACACACTCAAAGTCCGAATGGCGAACAACAAGGACACACATTATATTCATAGCTCATCTCCTCTCTCCCAATCACTCCTTTATCCTCACGCTTCACTCGCCAAGCCCTTCCCCTGTTTTACAGGGACATCAGTCTTCTTACTTTATTTAATCACTACTGAAAAATTTCACCGCTATGAAAAATATACTCACATCACTCGCTGCTGCTTCAATGTGCATTCTTCCCGTCTTTGCTGAAGATTCCGACTCACAGCCCAAGCTCTCATTCTCTCCCACCGGCCGAATCCTTATGGATGGAGCAGTCTATCTCGGTGGTAACGGTAATGTCACTGATGAGAATGATACGAAATTCGTCAACGGTGTGGCTATCCCCGACGTTCGTCTTGGAGCGAAAGCCACCTACGGAAAATGGAAAGCAAAAATAGATGTCGGTTTCTCATACGGTAAGGTAGGTCTTAAAGACACCTATTTCGAATATGATTTCAATCCTGCCAATCTCGTCCGCGTAGGTTATTTCGTCCCACAGTGGGGTCTGAATTCAGAGACCAGCTCATCAATGAAACAGACATACGAAGAGCCGACATCAAATGAATTCTTCTATGCCAATCCCCGTCTTCTGGCTGCCATGTGGGTCTATGACAAGGACCAGTATTTTGCCGGTACATCAATCTTCGCCGAGCAGGGAGTCATGACACAGAACGCTTCGGAAATGGGCAAACAGGCATGGGGCGCGGAGACACGTCTCGTATGGCGTCCGCGCCACAGCGACGGGGACGTGTTCCAGATCGGATCTTCATTCAATTATTCGACTCCGACCGCGGATGACCATACAGGTTTCGATTATTCCGCTAATTTTCCCTCCAGAGTATCAAAAGTCACTCTCCTTGAAGCAAATATCGACAATGCCAGAGGACTCTTCAAAATGACACCCGAACTCCTTATCATAAAAGGAAACTGGGCTTTGGAGGCTCAATACTATTACATGAACGTAAGCCGCAAGGACGGCTTCAGAAATTATCAGGCACATGGAGCATACGGTATCGTGCGCACCCTCCTGATCGGTTCACGCTACAACTACTCCCATGCAGATGCAGGCGTAGCAACCCCGGCTAAAGGATCTCTTGAACTCGTGCTCGGCTACAACTATACCGACGCTTCCGACAAAAAGGCAGGTATCCGCGCAGGTATAATGAACGATATCAACTGCACTCTCAACTACTATATCAATTCATGGATGCTTGCCCGTCTGCGCTACTCCTACACCAATGTCCATGACCGCGATGTGGAGAACCTGCTGCCAAAACGCCACGTCAACACCATCGAAGCCCGTCTGCAAGTCATTTTCTAAACCTGACTTCAAACCATATAATATGTGAGTGCGTGTCAGCCATCATGACGACTGACACGCACTCACAGTGTAATGTTGTCTTCAATAATTCCTTACCCGATCATTTGGAGGTCATGATGCGGAGCACAAGGCGATCTGTCTCGTTCATTGCTTCGCGGCCTATTGAGGTAAGATTGTGTATGGTAGCATCCACATCATCGCTTATAATGCCCTCGGTGGAGGTCACGCATTTGCCGTTCATAGCAAGCATGGCCGACATCATGGCCGTCGATACGCCAGATGAAATCTTCAACGAGCATGAGGGCTTCGCTCCGTCACAGATCATGCCGGTGAGGTTAGCGACCATATTTTTCACCGCCGCACAGACCTCATTATAGCCACCGCCCATGAGATAGACAATAGCAGCCGACGCACCGGTCGAAGCAACGACACAGCCGCAAAGAGCCGAGAGGCGACCGAGACTCTGCTTGATGTAAATGCTCGTGAGATGACTGAGAATCAGAGCACGTATGGTCTGCTCCTCGGTGGCCTCCATGTCGGCGGCGAAGCTTACCACAGGCATTGTTGCCGTGATACCCTGATTGCCACTACCCGAATTGGACATAACAGCGACAGGCGCACCGCTCATGCGGGCATCGCAGGCGGCCGAAGTATAGGAAATCATGTGTTCGACAGGGGTATCGCCGTAATATTTCAGACCGTATTTTCGGATAGTTGAACCAAGCGAATGGCCGTAGTCACCCGAAAGAGCTGTCTCCGCAGCAGCCATGTTGAGTTCCTTGGCCTCAAGGATAAAGGAAATCTCATCCAGCGGTGTCTCTGAAGCAAATTCATAGACAGTGGCGAGATCAAGAGCTATATCATCCTCATTTTCCGCCGCATCACCTGCCGATTCTTCCTTGAGAACCACTTCTCCGTCCTTCTGAAGAAGAATGAAATGAGTGTGCTCACACGAAATTACTGCACGCGACGTATGTCCGTCATCGTCAGTGACCCTCACATCCACATGCAGTTTCGAGGGAGCGGCTTCATCGTGCGAGATGGCCACACGTCCTTCCGAAATATAATTTACCCCGCGCTCAACGGCTTCCGGAGTTACATCCTTGAGCACTTCAAGACCATAAGCAGATTTTCCGACAAGCGCACCGAGAGCCATCGCAATCGGGAGTCCGATCATCCCTGTGCCGGGGATACCGACTCCCATAGCGTTTTTAAGCATATTGCCACTAAGCGCACATTCGATGCGCGCGGGAACTGAGCCTAACAATTCTGTGGCCTTTGCCACACAGAGAGCCACTGCAACGGGTTCAGTACAGCCGATGGCAGGTACGACCTCGCGTTTGATAAGCGCGATTATCTTCTCTCTTTTGGATTCACTTACCATATTCAGATGTGAGTTTTGGTATTCGGATATTTGGTATATCAAGGTTAATATTTACAAAATTACTCTATTTGAGAATGACAAACAAAATAATCGTGTTAATTTCCCCAATAAAGAGTTCCGGAATCATCAATCCGGTCAAATTTTCTGCCCACTGGAAGCTGAATCGTAGAAAAAAAGCGACAGCAATGCTCCTTACGGGCATTGCTGTCTGTCAAACAGTAATATTTCTAAAGGATATCCGCGCCGATAAGATGACGCGGACTGTTAAACTATGGGCTGTTGTTGAGGCTTATTCGAGATAGCCGAATGAACGGAGCTTGTTCTCGCGGTTACGCCAGTTAGGCTCGACCTTGACAAAGAGTTCAAGGAATACGCTCTTATCAAAGAACTTCTCGATATCCTTACGGGCTTCCATACCGACTTTCTTGATCTTACTGCCCTGATGGCCGATGATGATACCTTTCTGCGAATCACGCTCGACATAGATCACCGCCATGATGTGGATAGACTTCTCCTTTTCCTCGAATTTCTCCACAACCACCTCCACGGAGTAAGGTATCTCCTTGTCATAGATGGTCAGGATCTTCTCACGGATAATCTCGGTGACGAAGAATCGGGCAGGCTTGTCAGTCAAGGCATCCTTACCGAAATATGGTGCGGAAACAGGGATAAGCTCCACGATACGTTTGAGCAGGTTATCGACATTGAATCCTTCCTTGGCTGAAATCGGGAAGATCTCCGCATTCGGCAGGAGTTTCTGCCAGCGGTCCGTAAGCTCTTCGAGTTCGATCTGCACCTTCACGAGATCAATCTTGTTGATCACGAGCAGTACAGGTATCTTCTCCTTGGCCACTTTGGCAAGGAAATCGGCATTCTTCGACGGATCTTCCACCACATCGGTCACATAGAGAAGCACATCGGCATCAACGAGAGCACCCTCGCTGAAATTAAGCATGCTTTCCTGAAGTTTATACTTCGGCTGAAGGACTCCCGGAGTGTCGGAGAACACTATCTGGTAATCCGGAGTGTTCACTATACCGGTTATGCGGTGGCGCGTGGTCTGTGCCTTTGAGGTTATGATACTGATGCGTTCGCCTACGAGGTCATTCATAAGCGTCGATTTTCCGACATTCGGATTACCGACAATATTGACAAATCCTGCTTTATGTTCCATATCGCTGATTTTCGTATATTTTGATGATTATAATTTCTGTACTTATATATAAACAAAAATAGCACCCAAAAAGATGCTATTTCCGTTAAATTTAATTGTCAGGACGACAGAAAATCAGAGATCCCAGATGATATACATCGCTCCCCAAGTGAAGCCTGCACCGAATGCAGTGAGGATAAGACGGTCACCCTTTTTCAGACGATCCTGATATTCGTCAAGACAGAGGGGGATCGAAGCGGCCGATGTATTGCCGTACTTCTCGATATTGACAAGCACCTTCTTTTCATCTATACCGAGACGTGAACCGACGGCTTCGATGATGCGGAGATTGGCCTGATGCGAAACAAACCAGTCAATGTTATCGACAGTGAGATCGTTGCGCTTCATAACCTCAAGCGATGATTCAAGCATATCGGTGACAGCGTTCTTATAGACGTTGCGGCCGTCCTGAATCACGTAGTGCTGCTGTGCATCCACTGTCTCGTGAGATGCGGGGAGCACTGAACCGCCTGCGGGCATCCAGAGATGTTCGAGACCTTCGCCATCGACATGGAACACACCGTCCATCACACCGACATTCTCCTCGGTGGGTTCGAGAAGCATAGCTCCTGCACCGTCACCGAACAGCGGACAGGTGGCGCGGTCCTGATAGTTGGTCATCGACGACATCTTCTCGGCGGCAACAACAACCACTTTCTTGCGGAGACCTGAACGGACATAGGCCGAACCGTCCTCAAGAGCAACGAGGAAACCGGCACAGGCAGCCTGAATGTCATAGGCGTATGCATTCTTGAGGCCAAGCTGATGGGCTATGACCGAACCGGTCGAAGGGAAACGGTAGTCGGGGTTGGAGGTTGCGCAGATGAGAAGATCCACTTCCTCAGGCTTGGTACCGGTACGTTCGAGCAGTTTCTCGACGGCCTTGATGCCAAGATATGACGAACCCTTGCCGGGCTCGCGGAGGATACGGCGTTCCTTGATGCCTACGCGGGTGGTGATCCACTCGTCGTTGGTATCGACCATCTTCGAGAGCATTTCGTTGTCGAGGATGTCGTCAGGCGCATAGGAAGCCAATCCTGAAATTCGTGCGTGAAGCATAGCAAAATTTCTTTAAAAATGAGAGAATATTCAAATCCACGCGCGACCCTGACAGGACCGCCGTGGATGAACATTGCTGATAAATAAATTCATCCCGCAAGTCTGCCAGAGCCGCGCGAGATTTAAAAGCCGGCTTTAGCGTCCTTAGACTGCTGCTGTCTTTTCAATAGCGATGCGTCCGCGATAGTAACCGCATTCACCGCATACTGTGTGATAAAGATGCCATGAACCGCAGTTGGGGCAGAGGGCGAGAGTGGGGACTACAGCCTTATCGTGAGTACGACGCTTTGCTGTACGGGTCTTTGATTGCTTGCGTTTAGGATGTGCCATGATCTATTATTATTTTTTGTTTTGCAGATGAAATGTGAAAACAGATATGTATATATTTCTTCTTTTATTATCAAAATTCATGTCGCCCGGCGGAGAGCCGTAAATCAAGCTTCAGAGCCGGACTCGTCGGGCGAGAGTTTCTTCAAAGCATCCCAACGTGAGTCGGTAGGACGCTCATCGGCCGCATCGGGGGCGGAATCCATCGAATCCATCTCGTCCATGAGCTGATCGGTCAGTTCAGCATCCTCATCATCCACCTTAGTGGCGCGGTGCTTGCGCAGAAGCGCGCTCATCGCACGGTTGCACTTGCCCAACGGATGGACATGCTTGACAGGTATTGCGAGCGAAGCCGTATCAAATATCATGTACGATACGTTGAGCCAGTTATCGCTCTCTGGAATGATGAGAAGTTCATCAGTCTCTGAATAGTCATCGCCGTATTTGACAGCTATATCGTAAGTAGCATCGATCGGCTGGATGAGATCATCGAGACAACGGTCACAGATGAGCGTGACAGTACCGGTGACGTGGAAAGCAAGATCATAGATATCATGCTTGTGAGTCACTGTCAGTCTGACGGTTAGGTCAGCATCATGTATGTCAGCACTCTCCATGTTCACGAAAAACTGCTTACCGAGATGGTATTCAAATTCCTGAACACCTTCCGGGATGTTTTTCAAGGGGAGACGGAATTCTGAAAATTTTCCCACGACAATATTGGTTGAAAAAACTGCGCAAAGGTAGGCAAAAAGTTTTAGAAATCAAAACAAAAACTCGCTAAAACATAAATTTAGAGTCCGTTTGGCCATAAAGATGTCCCGCACACCACATCATTACGTCATTCTATCATGTTTTTTTCAATAATGGATCTTGTGTCAACACGGACACACAGGTCATCGCCACCGAGCGATATGTTCCACATTATTATATAGCATCATGCACCATCAGGCACAGTGATTAGCCCATATACTCCCGGACGGCCCATACAGACATGCCTGTCGATGATTTCTATCGACCCATATCAGAGATAAAATCCGGAGAAAATCCATCGGAAAATTTCAAAAAAATTCCCTCATTTAACACCCCACCCGGAATCATGCTCGAAATTTTTTCTTACCTTTGCACTTTCATTTTTCAAAGCACATTATTAAGGACAATCCACTATGGGAGGTTTCTTCGGCTCAATTTCGACCAAACCCTGTGTCAATGACCTTTTCTATGGCACAGACTACCACTCTCACCTCGGAACCAAACGTGCGGGCTTGGTTACATTCGACCCTGAACATGGTTTCAACCGCACTATCCACAGTCTTGAACGCGACTATTTCCGCTCCAAATTCGAGGATGAACTTGACCGCTTTGTCGGCAATCAAGGACTCGGAGTGATCAGCGACACTGATCCCCAACCAATCATCGTCAACTCCCATCTCGGTCGCTACGCGGTGGTCACGGTTGCAAAGATCAACAATCTGCGCGAAATCGCCGCCGAACTCCTTGAAGAACGCATGCATCTCAGCGAGCTTTCGGCCAATACCATCAACCAGACCGAAGTGGTGGCACTGCTGATCAACATGGGCAAGGATTTCATCGATGGCATCAATCTTGTCTATAAGAAGATCAAGGGATCTTGCTCGATGCTCATACTAACAGAGGACGGGATTATCTGCGCACGCGACTATCTGGGACGCACGCCTATCGTCATCGGAAAGAAGGAGGACGGCTACGCTGCCGCCAGCGAGACATCAGCATTCCCCAACCTCGGTTACACGACTATCCGCGATGTAGGTCCGGGCGAGATCATACGTCTCCGCGCTGACAGCATGGAAGTACTTCAGGCTCCCGGCCCTCGCAAACAGATCTGCTCCTTCCTTTGGGTATATTACGGCTTTCCGGCCAGCGACTACGAAGGAATCAACGTCGAGGACATGCGCGAGGAAGCCGGACGCAAGATGGGCGAGGAAGATCAGACGGAAGCTGACTGCGTATGCGGTATTCCTGATTCAGGTGTCGGCCACGCTCTTGGCTATGCCGAAGGCAAGGGTATTCCCTATCGTCGCGCCGTCCTGAAATACACTCCGACATGGCCCCGCAGCTTCACTCCGGGCAATCAGTCACGACGCGATCTTGTGGCTAAGATGAAACTCATCCCCAACCGTGCGATCCTCAATGGCAAACGTGTGGTGTTCTGCGACGATTCCATCGTACGAGGAACGCAGCTCCGCGACAATGTCCGCATGTTCTACGAGTGCGGTGTCAAGGAAGTACATGCCCGCATCTCCTGTCCGCCCCTTGTTTATGGCTGTCCTTTCATCGGTTTCACATCATCGAAAAGCGATCTCGAACTGATCACCCGACGCATCATCCGCGATTTCGAAGGTGACGACAAAGCTAAACTCGACCTCTATGCCACTACCGGAACTCCGGAATACGAGCGCATGGTCAAGGAAATAGCCAAACGTCTTGAACTCTCCACTCTACAGTTCAGTAAGATCGAACATCTTATCGAGAGCATCGGCCTCCCCAAATGCCAGCTCTGCACCCACTGCTTTGACGGCACAGGTTGTCAACCGGACGAAGCTTGGCGTCAGGATCATCCTGAAGAGAATGCCTGATGTGAATGGCAGTAGAGTATAGAAGTATAGATTAAAGTATAGAGTTTAAAGTATAGAGTATAGATAATACCAAGGTCAGGGTTCTACGGACTCCACGAATCGTTGAAGCATGATATTCAAGCTCATGCAACTCGATATTAACATGGAAACCGCCAGAAATTCTGACCTTGGTATTATCTATACTCTATACTTTTATACTCTATACTTTACACTCTATACTTTACACTCTATACTTCAAACCAAATCACCTTTTGTCATGGAAACGGTAGCCAAGGCCGATCATCAGGTTGTTGGGGTTCTTGAAGCTGTTGAGCTGATAACCGATATGGACATAGAAACTCTTGGCAAGATGAATTTTAAGAGCCAATACCTGATAAAAGTTCTTGGTATCGTTGTTACCTATGATGTTATAGCCCATTCCGGCATTTATCGAAAAGATCGGCATGACAAGTTCACCGCGAGCCGACAGACCACACGACACCTGATCAAAAAACGACGGACGATAAAACTTTATGTAATCTCCTACCGAACCCTCAACCCAGTGTTTAGCTAAATCAGAACTTTCGTCATACTGCACGTCGAGCGACACGCCTGCACGCAAAAAACGATTGAAGTTATACATAGGTGTGAAATTCAGACCTGCAATACCGAAATGACCCGGAACGATTTCAGCAAAACCGTTGAGATTCACCACTTTCTTACGCACCGCTCCGTAAGCTACAAGGTCATAACTTATATGTGGACGGAATGATCCCGCCGACGAATTGTTGGCAAGCGTACGCAGGGCGTGGTCGCTATTAAAAGTGCGTGTCACCCCGACACGCCCACCAATACTGTTGACACCCGGATTCGGGAGCGAAGTATTGCCGTTGGAATAGTGAGTGAGATCAATTCCCGCCGTAAGACTCCAGTTGCGGCTCAATCTGTAAGTCAGGAGAAATCCAAGATTTATATAGGCGTTGATGGGCGACCCAACTATTAGATTGACCGGGGGATACAGGTCATCGTTGTATTTTTTCCAGCCGGACGCTACTCCGAAATTCCACTCGTAGCCAAACGTCAGATTCGGTGCAAGCCTGACTATCGGTGCGCCCTGAAAGAGATAGGCACTCACAGGCATCCCGGTGCGGGAATTATCGAAAAATGTAGTGCCACCCACCCCGACGCCTTGATAAGCCCCCGGATACAAGCGTCCCTCACGGCTTGCCGAAGGATAGGTGAATGAATATTTTATGTGAGCTGATGCACTCACCTCACGTGCCGAAGAAGTTAAATAAGTATTCTCAACGGCACTGCGTGCTGGAGCTATGTAAGCCACGCGCAAATCCGCACCGAGATGATGGATATATCTCTTTGCCGAGTCAGCTGGCTGGGTTGCGGAAGCTATCACCGCAGACACTAATATTACAGTCACCGCCATTATCACACGAAAGCAGGCATTGCAGATTTTCATATAATTTCCGGTTTTAATTGATTTATTCTTCAAGATCAATTCTCTCATAATCCATTCCATAGAAGTATGGTTGATTGACAATCACATCAACCGGGATAAGGAATTCATTGCCTGAGACCGCATTTCTCGCTTTCAGCTTCCCCCTGACGCGGTCGGTAATCCTATCTACATATAGATAGGCTCTGACACCGACATGAGGTGACAGTGTAAACCCATATTCATGCTCAAAACTATAACCTATTTCACGAAGTCCCGGTGATATAGCAGAATCAAGCCCCGGCATGACCACAGTCTGCCATGAGAAAGGTATCATGGTCCCGTACAGACCTGACGCGCCATAACTAAGGTCTTCATCATACGTTATCCACTCATAAGTCGGAATCTCAACCTCAACTTCCGGCTGACCGGAATCGAACAGGGGAACCATCTCAGGATTAATCCTGAAATCAGTGAACATCTGAGAATACGGTGCAACCGGGAGTACGACCCGAAGTTTATCATCCCCATAGTTGAAAGCCTCAAATGGAATCGTATCCCTCGAATAGGTTTCTATCCTAAAGATATCCTTCTCATACTCAATCCCCGCCACGACATATTCACCTGCCTCCGTAAGCATTGTCGATCCACCCGTCACATTGACCACATCCTCCTTATATCTGTAATCGAAACTAAGGACACACTTGAACGCCGAGTCCGTCAGATTATACATATTTTTAATCTCAATCCTTCTCCCCGGCTTAATTTCAAGACCAAGCTTCACAAATGCATTTTCCACAGTCACACTTCTGCAAAGCTCGGTATTTTCCGTGAAAACCTCCAGCCATCCGCCGTATCTCATAACGACCGTGTCGCATCTACCGGAATCATAGCTGTATCGGCACATATAACTAAAATCTTCTCTTCCGTAAGTCGGATATCCCTCATACGGCTTGTCGTGCTCCCATGGGTTACCGTCATTATAAGCCGGATCGTTCATCTGACTGAATGTCGGCAGAAGGAGCGCAATCTCCCACAGATCCTCTCCCTGATAGTTAATCTCACTGACGCCACCCGGCTCAAGCATGACATCGGATACCGTTGGAACTTGGTCAGCACCTATAAAAATATCGCTGTTGCAGCCGGCGGTGATGAGGAGAATAACCGGCAGCAGCCATTGCATACGTAATATGTTCATTTCTCAACTATTTACTGTATTTTCATTTCGGCTACTCCGTCACCGGAAAAGTGACGCGCGCATGACAAATGCAAAAATAACTAATTTCGCTATACACCATGCCATTCATTAAACATTTTTAGCTTATTTAGTCATACATCCTGAGCCACAAAACCGTAAAGTGTCAAAAATGAGCCAAAAAGTTCACACAAATGCCTCTAATTAAAAGAAAATTCGTATATTTGCAAGCTGAAATCGGGGGGCAATCCCCGATTCTCCATGAAAACCAATCTCAAAATCATTTACTAACTAATTTTAATACATCACTTAACCACAATGCAAAGCAAAGGATCTTTGGGAAGTGTTGTCGCAGGCGTAATCGCCATCTTTATGGTGCTTATCTGCTTGTTCTACCTTTCTTTCACCTTGGTAACCAACCACTATGAGAAGAAAGCTTCGGAATATGCAGCCATCGAAGCAGCCAAGGACAACAACAGCCCTGAAACTAAACGTAAAGCCTACAGCGACTACATCAAGAACATCGCTAACGAGAAGGTTTATTTAGGCTATACCTTTAATGAAGTACAGAAACTCGGCGTAGGCCTCGGTCTTGACCTCAAGGGGGGTATGAACGTCACCCTGCAGGTTTCAGTCCCTGACATCCTTCGCTCTATGGCCAACGCAGAGGGCAATCCCTACTTCGACCGCGCCGTAGCAAACGCTGACTCAATCACACGCGCAAACAAGAGCAACGATTTCATCGATGTGTTCTGCAACGAATACCGTAAACTCGATCCGCAGGGCGACCTTTCAGTCGTGTTCAAGGATCAGGTTAAGCGTGGCGACAATCTCGATGCCATCAAGAATTCACTCCGTCAGGAAGTGAAGGACCGCGTCAGCAGCTCGACCAACGTGCTCCGTACCCGTATCGACCAGTTCGGTGTGGTTGCCCCCAACATTCAGGAACTCGAAAAGGACGGTCAGATCCTCCTCGAACTTCCCGGTGTGAAGGAGCATGACCGTGTGCGCGAGCTTCTCAAGTCAAGCGCGAACCTCGAATTCTACGAGACCGCACAGTTCGCCGACATCGCTCCGATGCTCCAGAACCTTGACAACGCTCTTCGCAACGACAGCACCAACAACGGCAAGGGTCTTTTCGACTACTTCCTTCAGGTAGGTGGCCCGACCATCACTGTCGGATCGGCTCTCGACACCGCACGTGACACCATCAACGCTATCCTCGCATCGCCCGTCGCAAAGGGAATCATCCCCGCAAACATCAAGCTTGCTTGGGAATTCAAGCCCCAGACCGTTCAGATCGATGACTCTGTACGCGGCAAGCGCAATGTCAACATCTACCAGCTCGTAGCTCTCAAGACAGCCAACGGCAAGGCAGCCCTCAGCGGCGACGTCATCACATCGGCTACCAGCGACTATGACGCAATGCAGGGTGGTAACTATGTATCGATGAACATGAAGCCCGATGCAGCACGCCAGTGGGCACGTATCACCGCAGCCAACCTCAACAAGCAGGTGGCCATCGTGCTTGATGATCAGGTTTATTCCGCACCTAACGTGAATTCAGTAATTGAAGGCGGACGTTCGCAGATCACAGGTAACTTCACTACAGATGAAGCGAAGGACCTTGCCAACGTGCTCAAGAGCGGTAAGATGGCTGCTAAGGTCGATATCATCTCTGACACCGTGATCGGTCCGTCACTCGGCGAGCAGGCTATCAAGGACGGTATGTGGTCATTCGTTGTGGCCATCGTGCTCCTCATGATCTTCATGTGCCTCTTCTACGGCTTCATCCCCGGCCTCATCGCCAACATCGCACTCGTCTTCAACATCTTCTTCACCTTCGGTATCCTCGCTTCGTTCCAAGCAGTCCTCACCCTTTCAGGTATCGCCGGTATCGTGCTTGCCCTCGGTATGGCGGTTGACGCAAACGTGCTTATCTACGAGCGCACCAAGGAAGAACTTCGTGCAGGCAAGAGCATCCGCACAGCTATCGCTGACGGTTACTCCAACGCATTCTCTGCCATCTTTGACTCGAACCTCACCTCTATCATCACCGGTGTGATCCTCCTCCTCTTCGGTACAGGTCCCATCAAGGGCTTCGCCACCACCCTTATCATCGGTATCATCTGCTCGTTCTTCACTGCGGTTTATCTGACACGCCTCATCTACATCATGTGTGCCAAGACCAAACCTTTCGAGCACCTCACCTTCACCACTCCCCTCTCGGCCAAGATGTTCTCCAACACTAACATCAACTTCCTCGGCGCACGCAAGGTCAGCTTCGGCATCGTCGGTGCAGTTGTAGTCGTAGTGATCATCTCGTTCTTTGTCCGTGGTCTTAACCAAGGCATCGACTTCTCCGGTGGCCGCAACTATGTGGTTCAGTTCGATCATCCCGTCAAGACCCACGAACTTCAGGCTCAGCTCGCACCTCTCTTTGACGGTGCACAGCTCAGCGTCATCACCATCGACGATGACACTAAAGTCCGCATCTCGACCAACTACAAGATCGAATCTGACGAAGAAGGTATCGACAACGAAATTACCCAGATCCTCTACAAGGGTCTCGAAAACCAGCTCAACGGCATGAGCATCGAGGACTTCTCGACCACTAACGAGAACATCGGCATCATGTCATCACAGAAGGTTGGTCCGACCGTGGCTAACGACATGCGTACCGACGCCTACATCGCCGTCATCCTCGCGCTCCTCGCCATGTTCTTCTACATCCTTCTCCGTTTCCGCAACATCGCCTTCTCACTCGGCGCACTCGCAGCCGTTGCGTTCACCGCATTCACCATCGTTGGTTTCTACTCGCTCTTCTGGGGCGTATTCCCCTTCGCAATGGAAATCGACCAGTCGTTCATCGCCGCTATCCTTACAGTGATCGGTTATCAGATCAACGACACCGTGGTTGTGTTCGACCGTGTACGTGAGAACGTAGGTCTCTATCCCAAGCAGAATTTCTACACCACCATCAACTCTTCAATCAACTCGACACTCGGACGTACGATCATGACTTCATCGTCAACCCTCCTCGTACTTCTCTGTATCTTCATCCTCGGTGGTGACGCTATCCGCTCATTCGTATTCGCAATGATCTTCGGTGTGATCATCGGTACACTAGCCACAATCTACGTGGCAGCTCCTGTGGCTTACCTCACCGACGCTCGTCGCAATGCAAAGAAAGCCTGATAGAAACAGACTGAAATAATCCTAAAAAGGAGTGTCCGGTTCGGGCACTCCTTTTTTCTTTCCAAACTCTCATCAACACCATAAATAAAACGATGGAACCGTAAGTCCGCGTCAAAATGTGATTGGCCGCAATGACTGCATGGAAATTATCACCCATGATTTGACGATTATTTCATAAATCTCCGTATCTTTGCCGAAAATGCAAATGTCATTCCTAAGTAAAAAGGAATCAAGAAATTCATACGATCATGAGAATAGCAATCATCGGAGCAGGTGCAATGGGTGGCGCAGTGGCATCCAGCCTGCTGAAATATGGCAACGGTAATTACGTCATCAGCGTCTCGAATCCTTCCGCCGCTCCATTAAAACCACTTGAGGAAGCGGGAGCACAGACCATGCATGACAATACAGCTTGCGTCAAGGATGCAGACATCGTTATAGTGGCCGTGAAACCGTGGATTGTCGAAAGCGTGCTCAACGAAATCAAGACAGCTCTCGATTACTCATGTCAGACAGTCGTCGTAATCGTGGCCGGAGTGACCGGAAAGCAGATGGAAGCATGGCTCGTAAAGGACAACGGAGACAAGGCCAAGCTTCTGATAGCCATGCCTAACACCGCCATGTCCGTCGCTCAGTCAATGACTTTTATCGTACCCGTGAATGCATCCGTGGATACTATCGCCGATGTTACTGCCCTGTTTGACTATCTTGGCGAGACCATGGTTATCGACGAGGCCCATCTTCCGGGTGCAACCGCGCTTGCATCCTGCGGCATCGCATACGCCATGCGCTATGTCCGCGCGGCATCCGAAGGAGGCGTGGAACTCGGATTCAAGGCATCCGCCGCTCAGAAAATGGTGCTCCAGACCTTACGCGGAGCCATTGAGCTGCTGTCGGTCGAAGGTGCGCATCCGGAGGCCGAGATCGACAAAGTCACAACCCCTGGGGGTATCACCATCCGCGGACTCAACGAGATGGAACACGCCGGTTTCACCTCTGCCGTGATCCGCGGCCTGAAAGCATCAGTCAAATCTTAAAAACCACACTCAAATAATGGCACAGGAAAATAAAACCTTACGCATAGTGGTCAAAGTGGGAAGCAACGTGCTCACTCGCTCCGATGGCAAGCCGAACGTAACCAATATGTCGGCTCTTGTGGATCAGATAGCGGCTCTCCGCGCTTTCGGTCATGAGGTCATCCTCGTGTCGAGCGGTGCGGTGGCCTGTGGACGCGGTGCGTTGCAGCCGTCACGCCAACTTGATGCCGTCGCACAGCGACAACTCTTCTCATCAATAGGCCAGATCCGCCTGATAAATATCTACAACACTCTCTTCAGCGAATATGGCTACGTGGTCGGACAGGTACTGACCCAGAAAGAGAATTTTTCGTCCCGTACATCCTACCTAAACCAACGGGCCTGCATGCAGACCATGCTCGAAAACGGAGTCATACCTATAGTCAACGAAAACGATACGGCGAGCCTGACCGAACTGATGTTCACCGACAATGATGAACTTTCAGGACTCATCGCAGCCATGATGGATGCCGACATGCTCGTTATTCTCTCTAATGTCGATGGTATCTATGACGGCAATCCCTCCGATCCAGAGTCCAAACTGATCCGGTGCGTATCGCCCGGCGAGGATGTAAGCACCAATGTTGTTGCTGTAAAAAGCGGTTTCGGACGCGGAGGTATGGGAACAAAATGTGGCATTGCCCGCAAACTTTCGGAAGAAGGCGTCAGCGTTTATATCGCACGCGGCGACCGTCAGAACGTACTCGTGGATCTCATCACCAAACCGGAATCCACACCACACACCCTATTCGAACCACGCCCGGAACCGCTGAGCAATATCAAACGTTGGATTGCCCACAGCGGCAGTTTCGCCAAAGGAATAGTTCGTGTCAATGACAATGCGGCCTCCGCCCTGCGCAGCGACCGTGCGGTAAGCCTGCTCCCGATCGGCGTGACCGGCATCGAGGGCGAATGGGAAGAAGGTGATATCATCACTCTTACTTCCGCCGAAGGCGAGATCATTGGTTTCGGCCGTGCCTCACTCAACAGCGACGAGACCGTTGCGGCTCTCGGTCAGCGTGGAGGTCGCCCAGTGATCCATTACGACTATCTTTTCATTGAATAAGCGACCGACAGGTGTCGTTGTCAAATCATCCAACTCCCTCTACATAGTATCTGAATAATGGAGACCAATCTTAATGATATATTCAAAGCCGTCCGGAAGTCATCGCGCATCATATCCGCCATGACTGACGCCAAACGCGCAGAAGTATTGATGAAATTAGCCGCTGCAGTAGATGCTTCACACGATGAACTTCTTGAAGCAAATGCTGCCGACCTGCAACGCATGGATACCGCTAATCCTCTATATGACCGTCTGCGCCTGACCCCGGAACGCCTCACGGCTATTGCCGACGATATCCGCCATGTGGCACAGCTACCCTCACCGGTCGGAGAGGTGATGGAGGAGCGGGTCCTACCCAATGGACTGCAACTGCGTCGCGTTCGCGTCCCCTTCGGTGTCATAGGCGTGATCTATGAAGCGCGCCCCAATGTGACTTTCGATGTATTCTCGCTCTGCTTCCGCAGTGGAAATGCCTGTATCCTCAAAGGAGGCAGTGATGCATCCGCATCCAATGATGCAATTATCCGCCTGATACATGATGTGCTTTCCGAATGTGGCGTCACGACTGATTGTGTGGCTCTGTTACCCTCGACCCACGAGGCAACAGCCGCGCTGCTGAACGCCGTGGGCTATGTCGATGTCTGTATCCCGCGTGGCGGTCGCCGCCTGATAGATTTTGTGCGAGATAACGCTCGCGTCCCCGTCATTGAGACAGGAGCTGGAGTTGTAAGTGCTTATTTCGACAAAGATGGCGACACTGCTATGGGTCGTGATATAATCACAAACGCGAAAACGCGCCGTGTGAGTGTCTGCAACGCTCTTGACACACTGCTAATTCACCGTGACCGTCTCACCGACTTACCGGCCCTATGCGAAAACCTTGCGGAAAAGGGTGTTGAGATACATGCGGATGAAGAATCATACCGGGCATTGGAAAGCCACTACCCCGCCTCCCTGCTAAAAACCACGGATGAGACCACATACACCACCGAATGGATGGACTATAAGATGGGACTACGCACGGTCGGATGCCTTGAAGATGCTTTGGAGCATATAGCCGAATACGGATCAGGGCATAGCGAATGTATAATAACTGACAATCCTGTTACGGCCGAACATTTCCAGCAATCGGTGGATGCAGCATGCGTCTATGTCAACGCACCTACAAGCTTCACGGACGGCGCACAGTTCGGGCTCGGAGCTGAGATCGGTATCAGTACACAGAAACTCGGTCCGCGAGGTCCGATGGGACTTCGTGAGATTACCACTTATAAATATTTGATAAACGGCAACGGTCAGACGCGACCCTAACGAATAATTTCAAAACTATATATAACGAATAAGGCTGTCATCCCGACAGCCTCAATTCGTTAATAAACCAATCATTATCACATTTCTTGCAATGGAAAAAGTTATTTTTCTTATATCTTTATAACGTCGTGACGGCAGAAAGGTTCATAGTGCAATAAAAATTTTTTCGCATACTCATCAGTAAGAATATTTCAACCAGCTTAAAACTCTATTTTTCTGAGCCTTGATTATCAGGAATGATTCTATAGTGCAAATGATTAGCACAACGATAAGATATTGATACTTTTCCAACCCGCCCATTACTGAACGTAATGCCATGAGGACCGTCAGATGACTACAATAATATATCGTACTCATTTTTCTCAGATTCACTGCAAACTCTTCTCTTATATCGATTGAAGGTAGTTTCAGTGCCATCATGACCATTGCCGGAGCCAGTACAGAAAGACTGAAATAGGCGTCATCAGCCCTACCGAAACCGAAATATTGAATGAGTCCATTTTCCATATATAATAATACAATACCGGCAACAAGCATAAAAATAATTGTGCCAAGTCCGGAATCGAGCCAACCTTTCAACTTCATTCCCATGTAGATATACAATAATCCCATAGGAAAGCTATTATACATCTCATAATTATCCGTCCACTTCTGCAACACATCTCCGTAGGGCACATAAGCCAGTAGATAATAATAATTTGAAGTGAGGCAACAGATCACAAACGTAATCACTCCTATTGTAAGGAGCACCCGATCATGTTTACGGAGCATACACGTTATCACTATTCCTATAATATAGGCCGATATATACCATGAGGCCGGAAAGGTACTCCTTATCAATACACCCAAGATGATCTTTTCGATAATTTCCCCGACGCCTAATTGATACCAGTCCCTGATGATAAAAGTCGTCGGGAGCAATACGACAAACCAAAACAGATAAAGCATGGATGCTCGTTTAAGGAATTTCATCAATGCTTCACGCACCATTTCATCATCCTCAGGTAATCTTGAAAAGAAAAGATATGACGATAGGATGAAAAAAACAGGTACAGCCACGCGTAAGAACGGGATCTCGTAAGAATAACCGGCGTGAATCATTACTACGAGAATACTCATCAAGTACTTCAATACATCTATATTTTTCAGCATAACGTAACGAGAATGGGGTAGATAAGTGAAGGACCGAGCAGATCATTTGGAAATAATAACGATTGATCAGCGGCTTGCCATGCAAAGGTAATACTTCAACATGAGGTGCACAACATGAATATTACGCAAACCTTATTTTTACTGTTTATTAGATCGAACGCAAAGTCAAGCCGGGCTTTATCGCGCGTCTGCTGGAAGTCTGCACATCAGACAATTACATCAAAACTATATTCCCCATACCGTAGAATTATCTTCAACGGGACTATCAAGCCACGGCGATTCTGAAATCTGACATCCTCCAACCACTCCGAAACCATTGCTGACATTCGTGTAACTTCCCCTGAGAGGGGCAAAGCCATGCAGACCGAGGTTATTGTTCGCAATATCGTTGACAGATTTCAGGAAACTGTAGAACTCTTTTGTCAGACGGTAAAGATAGATTTTATATCTGTAATAGACTTTAGCCGTGGTTACATTACCATCCCAATTTGTATAACTGAATTCTTCCGGTGTCAGATACGATGTGTCCATTCGTAAAGTGTATGTCCGTCCTTGGATCTCTGTATCGGTCCAGATATACAGGTAATCATAGTAATCATAATCGAAATTCAAGGCGGCATCAAGTCCCACCTTATTATTGAAGATCGGCTCCTCATCGAAAGCGAAGTCACAAGTCACGGTATTTCGGTAAGCCACATCGGTCACCACATCGCCTACTGACTCCTGAAAGACTTCCTGACGAACCATCTTAACCCCGAAATAATCATCTGAACCGACAGGGTCTGTAAAAGTCACGCGAACCTGCATACCGACATTTTCTCCCGGCTTACATGTCAGCTCAACTTTCTCTACCGGAAAAGATTGAGGAACCACGGTTCTGGACGTTGCCTTAGGTAATCCTTTGTAAGCCGCTTCCACTTCTATCACATCACCAGCCTTTATTTTAGCTACGGAGTAGTAACACATCGGTGGTAAAATACCCCTACCCTCCTCATTCCATAAAACTTCCTTCGCCTCTCCGTTGACATTGAAGTTAATCTCCGCTCCGGCAAGACCGAATGTCGGCAACCCGCTTCCGCCAAGTGTCACACTCTTGGATAGTTGTATCACTGTCGTATCCTGTCCGGCTACCGGCAGACAATACACCACGAGCTGTTCCTCGGAATCCAGTTCACCTACTTCAAAATAAGAATCGCATGATGAGATAAAAACTGCCAAAAGGACGCATATTATAGTTGATTCAAAAAACCTCATACTGATTTTGATTTAGAATTTTAGTGTATAACTGAACGACAACATTATCGGAGATAAAGCCGTAGCCCTTCCGACATACGATCCGTCGTCCCTGATCTTCTTTATGCGTGCATAGAGCGGATTCATACGACTATACACATTATATATACTCACGTTCCAGATGCGCTCGCGGCCACTTTTGCCGGTCTTATGGAAATTGACTCCCAGATCCAGCCTATGATAGTCGTCCAACTTGATATTATTGGGTTTATCATATACCCACACGTAATCGGTATCATATCCTGATTGCGGACCGGGCAAAATCGGCCCGACTGCAAGCTGTTGAGGCACAGTCATGCGGTTGCCTGTATGATATACCCAACCGGCATACAGATCCACACCTTGGGATACCTTACATGAAAGATTGATGTTGAATTTATGGCGGTTGTCAAATTTGTCGGGATACCATCCGGCATAATACTCATGGAAATTTCTTTCGCTCCATGAAAGTGTGTAGGCTGCATCAAGACTGACGCGCTCATTGCCGTAACTGCCTTCGATCTCGATTCCATAGCTCCGTCCACGGCCCTGACTCACATTGCTCTCCCAAGCCTCGTATGGAGGGGTGAGATTGTTACCGCCGTCATACTCAAGCAGATTCTTCGTGGTCTTATAATATCCCTCGACACTGAATCGCATATTGTGAGGAAGCATCATATAAGCACCTGCCGCATATTGGCGTGAACGTGATGGATGAATCTGCTTGGTGGAGGGGACCCATATATCCATTGGCAGATTCAGGTAGGTGTTTGACAGCTGATGCATGAACTGGCTCATCTCCGTAAAGGAAGCTTTCAGAGTCAGACGATCGCTGCACTGATACCGCGCGGCAAATCTCGGTTCAACGGAGGTGTAGGTCTTGCCCGGAATATTGAATAAAGTCAGATGCAGTCCTGCATTGATCCGCAATCTCCTGCTGACGGCTATATCATCTTCCGCATAAATGGATACTTCATGTCCTCGGAAAGAATGCTGAAGGTGACGCACGACGGTATCAGTCATACTGTCGTCGCCATGAATGCTCTCCGAAAAATAATTCTGCGGTCTGAAAAAGTGCATAAGGTAATTCGATCCCATCCTGATATGATTCCGACCGTCGGGACGGTAGTCAAACTCCATGCGGTAGCCTCCGTCATTAATCGTGGCATGGTTGGAAGTGTTCCATCGGGACATGAATGTAGTTTCATCTCCCTCAAACCGTTTGTCATCCAGAGAGTAGTCATTAATTGAATGGTTATAGGTATAGAGGCCCGTGAAAACGCCGTAAAGTTTCGATGAGAACTGATATTTCCAGTTCAGAGCAGCGGTCAGACAACCCCAACGGAGATCTATCTTCTCAAGTTCATTACCGATAAGTGCCACAGGTTCAGGCGACAGTCGCTCGGTCTTCATTTCGTCCGTTATCTTGAACACATCCTCACCGGAATAGATACTTATGTCGGCACGGCTCCGGTCTGAAAACACATGTGTGATCTTCGCATTGAAATCATGAAACGAGGTGCGGAAATAGTCGTCAGACGACCGATTCTTTCTGAGTTTCTGCAGTGGTGTCGTGATAAGATCCAGCCATGATCTTCGCAAGCCGACGTTGAACGAAGTGCGGTTTCTGACTATCGGACCTTCGAATTGCAGACGACCGTCCAGCAGCCCGATGCTGAATGTGCCGTGATAATCGGTCATATTGCCGTCACGCGTGCGGACATCGACCACTGATGAAAGTCGGCCTCCGTAACGGGCCGGAAAACCACTCTTGTAGAAGTCGATGTTCTTAATCATATCGGTGTTGAATGATGAGAAGAGTCCTCCCACATGGTTAACCTGATAGAGAGGCGTACCGTCAATCATGAAAAGATTCTCATCGTGACCGCCTCCATGCACATACAGTCCTGATATCAACTCCGTCCCGGCGGCAACTCCTGAACGGGTCTGCAATGTCTTGACCACATCCGGCGAACTCAGCAGTGCAAATTCACGTCCGAGATCCTTGGGCGTAAGTGAGATCTTTCCGGTCGGAGTGGTGTGATGCGGAGAATTTAGATCGGCAGTAACCACGACCTCATCAAGCTGCTCACCACCGTGAAGCAAGATGTCGTATCTCCGATCTGATTTAAGATCCACATCCACAGTTTCTTCCGGGAAACCGATAAATGAATAGCGAAGAGACCGCTTACCTTCAGGGAGTGTAAGGCTATAGAATCCATGCTCGTTCGTAAGCGTCCCCAAACCTGAGGCCGTATCGCGGACAGTAGCATTGATCACCGTCTCGCCATCCTCCTGCGTGACATAACCACTCACAGTATGGTACTTTTTCGGAAGGATGACCACATAGTCGCCATTGCGTTCCCATCGCAACCCGTTCCGCCCCAGAAGCAGCCTCAGAGCCTTGTCAAGACTCCTGCCCTCCAACGATGGTCCGGAATATGGCACATCAAGATCGAGAGATGAATCATAGACGAATTTCACGGAATATTCCTTTTTAAGATATTCCATTTTCTGCGACACTGTGTCAGCAGTCCTGCCCGCTACCGGTGAAGGACTCAGGAGGGAGAGTATCACCGACACTACACCCACGATGAATATCCTGCGCATCACTTCTGACGTTTTTCAATTTTTACATTCAGTGATTTCTCGATCATCTTAATGATCTCGTCAAGATCGTCGGTCTCGAATTCAGCCGTAAGTATCTTACCTTTAGCCTCACACGAGAGATCGACATTGAAATGCTCCGACAGTTCCTTGAGCACAGCGGCAAGCGGAGCGCGATCAAACACGAACCTGTGTGCCGATGCCTCAACAACGTCAGCCGTAGCAATGATCCGTGGCATCTTCTCACCTGATTGCAACGATGCAATCATTCCGGCCGTCAGCTCCACTCCTTCAGTCCGATCCTTGGCTCTGAAAAGCACTTTACCGCTCCTGACACCTACAGAGGTGACAGAATCACCATGCAGCTGCTCAACCATGAACTCCGTACCAAGAACTCTGACCGAGGCATTTGAGTCCATGACGGTGAAGGGGGCTTTAGGATCTTTATAGACCTTAAATTCAGCCTTACCCCTCATATCCACATCACGATGACCGTCACCGAAACCTGCACGCTTATAAGAGAGAGAAGAATGAGGATACAATACGACCTCCGAACTGTCGGGCAACAAATAGCTGACGGCCGCATCAGAAGCATAAAGACACACGGTCCGGTCAGACATATTGCGCAAGAGAAGGAAGCAGCTAACAGCAGAAAGCAATAATGCCACTACTGCCACAGCCGCATATCTCCTCCAAAGCGACAGTTTCACCGGATGGTCCGATCTATATGTCGCCAATGCCCGGCGCGTGTCGAAGCGTCCGGGTGCGTAATACTTCAATACGAAATTAAGATGTCTGTTTTCTCTGTCCATAGGATTGAGTTTATCTGTTGTTTTTTATACCTACGACGGAGAGACTTTCCAAAAGTACTATGCCCACCCAAAAAATTTTTCAACGCATACCTATCCAAAGAAAAACATATAGATACGGTGACAACCATCCTTGAGTGCTTTCAGTGCCTTACTCACCTGATTACGAACAGTATTGACCGAGATACCCAGCTCCTCAGCAATCTCCTCGTATTTGAGACCGTCACGTTTACTCATCAGAAACACTTCACGGCAACGCTCCGGCAGGGAGTCGATCGCTGTCCACATCCGGGCCTCGATGAATGATGCCTCCTCGTAGTCCTCATCATCGTGACGCTCCTCGAACTCCTCAGGTGCATGTCCGTAATCTATCCTGTTGTCACGTCTCAAGATATCAAGACAGCGGTTGCGGACCATCATGTAGAGATAGCCCTTCACCTGCCCGATGGAATTCAAACTGTCTCCTCGTTCGAGAAAATCCGTCAGACAGTCCTGCACCACGTCCTCGGCATTCTCCGGAACACGGAGGTAATGAAGGGCGTAGAGACAGAGCGGACGGTAGTACCGCCGGAATATCTCATCGGCATCTATGGCCTTGGAGAGAACGTAGGTCATGGCTGTTTCTATGAATGGATTTCTGACTGAAAGTAGTCCGGTTTTCGATTTTTTTCAGTCGCAAATGTAGGGAATAATTTTCATGTCAGTATAAAATCAGAGACAAGAATCTACATTGTCAGTAGAAAATTT
>JAAVDF010000015.1:95715-123809 GCA_014801945.1 Bacteroides sp. | reverse complement strand
GCCGGTCGCCGGCGGGAGGATTGCTCCTCCCCCGCTGCCCCTCGACTTGCATGTGTTAAGCCTGTCGCTAGCGTTCATCCTGAGCCAGGATCAAACTCTTCGTTGTTGTCTATCTTTTTTTCTTTCTTTTCTATAGTTATATAGAGCAGGAAAGCTTTACAAAAAGACCGACTGCTGTTCTGTTCTTTTTTTTGCTTTCACAGAGACTGCATCGCGGATCCTGTCTGACTTCTCGGTTGAACACCGGATCTTGGAAATGTGACAGAGGTCATTACTTTATATGACTCTTGTACTACTTCGTTATTGTTGCAAATATTTCAATGTTCTATTTTCTTGCCTCATCGAGAAGCTCCGTTCTTCGGAGCCCGTCGGAAAAGCTTTGCAAAGTTAGAAACAATTTTCGAGACTCGCAAATTCTTTTCGAGATTTTAACTTTTCTTTAACATTTCAGTGGCGAACCACTCATGCGCCGGACTTGTTATCATCCCTAGGAGCTCCGCCGCTGCGGGGCTTGCTTCTCAAAAGCGGGTGCAAAGGTAGGAACTTTCATCATTCCCTCCAAATTTCTATGGGTATTTTAACAGAAATTTAACAGTTAAAGNTTGATTNGGNATTTATCCACATTATTATANATAATAGAGCAATAAATATTGATTTTGCAGTAGCTTCACTTCCCCCTTTTAACTCGCAGACNACATCTGAAGATATTTCACTAATTTTCCATCAAAATAAGTATATACCTGCAAAATAATTCAAAAACTTGCCATTTTCAAAAATCTATCCCATGAATTTACCTCAAAAATTGGGTAAATAGAGCAATTTTTCGTATATTTGCAGAAATTTAGGGTTACGAACAACCTTTCTTGAGGAATGTACGACCTTGAATCTTGTAAATTTTTCAACTCTTAATCTTCTACCGGGGCACTCTTCTCCTTAAAAAACGCCACGGAAGACCATTTAATCAAAACACAACTTAATTTACAGACTTTATGTGCGGAATTGTTGGATATCTTGGCTCTAAAGGAGCTTACGAGATATTAATACAAGGGCTCAAGCGTCTTGAGTATCGCGGTTATGACAGTGCAGGTGTTGCACTGCTTGACTGCGACGGGAAGCTTAATGTCCATAAATCACAGGGCAAAGTATCTAACCTTGAGAAAGTAGCTCAAGCCGGATCGACTGCCGGTTCTGTAGGNATCGCCCACACTCGCTGGGCAACNCACGGTGAACCGAACGATATCAATGCCCATCCACATGTATCGCAGAGNGGCATGATCGCCCTCGTTCACAACGGCACTATCGAAAACTACGCCGTCCTCAAAAAGGTCCTTATGGATCATGGTTATGAATTCAAAAGCGAGACCGACACAGAAGTGCTCGTCCAGCTCATTGAATATATCAAACTCACATCCTCCTGNTCGCTCCTCGATGCCGTGCGCGCCGCCCTCCTTCAGGTGGAAGGAGCCTATGCCATCGCTGTCATCGAGCAGAATGACCCCGACACAATGATCGTGGCCCGCAAGAGCTCACCGCTTGTGATCGGAGTTGGCGACGGTGAGACTTTCATCGCATCCGACGCGACACCTATCATTGACTACACGGACGAGGTCATTTATCTNAACGACAACGAGATCGGTATCATCCGTCGCAACNAGCCTGTTCAGGTGATCTCTCTCGAAAGCAAAGAGCCATCCACCATCAACATCCAGAAACTCAAACTCTCTGTGGCTCAGTTGGAGAAAGGTGGCTACGACACTTTCATGCTGAAAGAAATTTTCGAGCAGCCCTCGACACTACGTGACTGTCTGCGCGGCCGAATCGTTGACAACTGCACACGGGTAGTCCTCTCCGGAGTAGAGCTCAACAANGAGCGTTTCATGAAAGCGGAGCGTATCACCCTCGTAGCATGCGGTACCTCATGGCATGCNGCCCTTATCGGTAAACGNCTCATTCAGGACTTCTGCCAGATCCCTGTCGAGGTTGAATATGCATCCGAATTCCGTTACGGCAATCCTGTCCTTAACGATAAAGACATCGTCATCTCAATCAGCCAGTCGGGAGANACTGCCGATACACTCGCTGCCATACAGCTTGCACGTCAGAAAGGCGCATTCGTCTATGGTGTCTGCAACGTAGTCGGNGCATCAATTCCCCGCAANACCGATTCAGGCACCTATATCCACGTAGGTCCGGAGATCGGTGTGGCTTCAACAAAAGCATTCACCGGACAGGTGACAGTACTCACCCTCCTCGCGCTCTCTATTGCTCAGCTGCGCGGTACTATCCGTCCGGAAAAACTCCACGAGATCCTTTCGGCTCTTGAGCGTCTTCCTGAGACCATCACTGAAGCCCTCAAAGTNGATCCGGAGGTCAAGAAGCTCTCGCGTATTTTCGCATACGCCCACAACTTCCTCTATCTCGGTCGTGGATACAACTATCCGACAGCACTCGAAGGCGCGCTCAAGCTCAAGGAAATATCCTACATCCATGCCGAGGGCTATCCGGCCGCGGAGATGAAACATGGTCCTATCGCCCTTATCGACCACGAAATGCCGAGCGTGATCATCGCGCCCAGCGATTCCCTCTATGACAAGATCATCTCTAACGTACAGCAGGTCAAGTCACGTGGCGGAGCAGTCGTTGCCATCGTCTCTCACGGCAATCAGGCGATGAACGATATCGCCGATTTCTGCATCGAAATCCCCGAAGCACCCGAATGTCTAACCCCGATTGTAGCATCAATTCCTCTCCAGCTTCTTGCCTACTACATCGCGGTCAACAAGGGAAAGAATGTGGATCAACCCCGTAACCTCGCAAAATCAGTAACCGTGGAATAAACCACCGCTACTAAGACACATAAAAATACTTGGCCCTGCATTCCGGTTTTTCCGGAATGCGGGGCCGAGTATTTTTATCGGAATGCTACAGCCTAATCTTATTCTACGGGTGAGCCAAGTCGTGCTGCACTCTTGGCGGCCTCGGAACGCACCTTGGCACTGAACTTCTCATCCTTGGAAACATCCTTCAGACGAGCAGCGATCTGAGGGGCACGATACGAATAGTTGAACCAGCCCAAAGCTTCGACAAGCGACACACGCAGCTCATCATTGTCACACGTATCTATGTAAGCCAGCAGCTCATCCACAGAAGGATGAAGGGGATTATTACGCATCTGGCGCACAAATGCCTTCATTTCCCGCGCGTCAGGTTTGGCCGATTTAAGCATTTCAACCTCTTTTTCATACTTCTTTGACGAAAAACGATCGGCAATGCTCTCTTTTGCCTTATTCATCATGTCGGCCTCATCGTAGGCATACTTATAGGGTCTTTGAGCCTCTAATTCCGCAATCAGGGCATCGTAATCGAAGAGAGGCATAGCCATCTGGAGCTGGAAGTTGACACGTTCACCCTTTAGCTCATTGGAATATGCCTTAACGACTGCCGGAAGCAGTTCCGGACTACCGTTCTTACCTGCAAACACAGCTGAGAAACGGCGGATAAGTTCGTAGCCGTCGTTAAGTCCGAGTTTGATCACCTCGACGAATTCCTGACCGGGCTGACGGGAAAGCAGCATCATCGCCGCCAAGCGCACAAGATAGCTGTCTGAAGTCTTGAAGGTGTCAAGCAAACCGGCTGCGTTCATCTCACCTGCTTCCACAAGCTTCTCAATGGCGAGAGACCGGACGGCAGGATAAGGAGACGAAGCAAGCTGCTTCTTCCAGAATCCTACCGGGGCATTGAGCGATGCATTCAGATCATAACCTAATTTATCCTTAGGCATGAAAGCAAATGTCGGATCACCGATAACGTGTGATTCCAGATAAGGATTATACTTGACAAAGTTACCGACACGCATACCGAGCCCCAAAAGTCCGATATTCTTGTCACACCATTTATCCTGAAGCGAGTTGACTGAATTTGCAATGGCTACGACACAATCTCCATCACCGAAGATATATCCCCCCGCTATGTATTCTGGGTTGTTGAACGCGCCATTGAAACATGCGTCAAGCATGACCACGCGCGCATTCGGTTTGTATTTTCCGAAATCATAGATGTGGAGGTCAAGCTGGTCATCATAGATGGAATCAGCCGCGATCGAGGCAGGCGTCATCACATCGTCAAACCAATCGAAGGGCACATCGAAATTCCTTACATAGTACATTTTTGCCGAGTCGAGCGGAGTCCCGCGATCCACAGCCGAGCGTATCTTCGAGCGGAAGAAACGATTAGCCGCCTCAAGCTGATCCTTTGTGCTGCGGGGATCAGGATAGCGATTGATATATTCCTGCTTCGGAGAGCCATGATGATGCAGGAGAGCCAGCGAGAGATCAGGTCTCTGCATTTGCGACATCAGCAGATACTTGGTGAAAGTGTTGTGCTTGTGATCGAGATAGGTGAGTGCCTGCGACTGGCCGCGCATCCACGGGAACTGTTCGAGATGACCGAGTTTCTCGTCTATGCGGGCGACAGCCGACTCTGAATTATAACCCTGACCTGAGAAGTAGAGCATATTGTCCAGCTGATCACCCTGCTGCTTCACACGTACTACCTTTTTTAGATAGTCACGCAGATTCTCGTACTTGTCCTTTCCGTAGAAATCCATGCTCTTGATTCGGCCGGAATATAATGTCGGAGCTACGCGCTGCGGAGAGTCCGGACGCAGTGAGTAGTAGTAAAGGCCCGGCTTCTTCTCATCCTGACACACGTAATCGAATTTAAGCTCCAGATCATCGTAAAATCTGTCCGAAGGACAGGCCGAACGTTCAAGATTTTTCGGAGACTGAACGACCTTGAATGCCGATGAAAAATGCTGGGCATCCAGCAACATCGGGATAGGGATATCACCGACAAAGACCATGCCTTCGATCGGAGCTGTCTTCCGTTGCGACATCGTCCGGATTATCGAGCGTATGGAATCCGGCTTGATCCCCTCCCCTATCACTACTATTTCAGGAGCGAGACCTTGCCCTTTGACCGATTCAGCATACATGGCAAGTTCGGGAGCGACCTTTGAATTACTCAGGCTATCGACAAAGATCGCAAATCCACGCGAGGCTGCCGAAGCCGAGGCTGCACACCCAAGGGCCATTGCAACTACGACCGGGCATATTTTTGAAATTTTCATTATTACTTAATTACTTATTCTTTTATAATTGAGATCGGGAGATCAGAATGTAAGTGACACTCCACAATTTACACGATTCATGTTCTTTCCCTTATAGACTTCTTCNGCGTCCAGACAGTGAGTCGTCCCACCATCGACATACGCACCGACTATGAAACTGCCTACGGGGATGCTGGCCTGCACACGTCCATTGACCGAATAGGCCGATGAACTCAGATAGGCAAACATCGGCATCGTATATTCTTTCTCAAGTTCAAGCCCTGTGAAATCATAACTCGAAGAGAGTTTTCCGACATAGCCACCATTCACTCCCACTCCCAAACGGACATTCCTGACACGGAAATACTTCATCACGCCAGCAGTCACGTCAAGCAGACTGTATTTACTGAAATAAAGTTCGGGATAGTTCTTTGTATCCGACGAGAGGTAACCGGCACCAATTCCGACAGTCAGGGTAGGCACACCAGCCTTATCAAGAAGATCGAGACGATAATCACCGCCGAAGCTCGTGAGCGTCTGCTTGTGCTTGATCGACGATGACATCACCTCGTAATGGGTACTGCCGTTGACCGTCACACTTTTCTGGTCAAACCATTTGCCTTTCACATCATTTGTCTCGGCGCGAAGGCTCACGTTGTGCGCCATTCCTTCGCCGGTAATTGAAAATCGGTTCGAGACACGCATCACGTTATTTATGTAGTCACCACCTTTGAACTGATAGGTGCTTCCGCCATCCTTCGCACTCTCGAACTCATGGCTGTAGGTGACCTGCAGATAATCTTCCATCGAATCGGAGAATTTCATGCGCATGTCCCCTCCGGCAAACCACGATGTACCTTTAGCATCGCGCGTATATGACGAATTGCTCTGTGGGAAATATGTACCGAGACCGCTCATCAGATAGAAGGGATAATTGACCGCTGTAGCCACACACGTATATTTCGAGCTCTCGCTGAAGAGGTTCAGGCCACCGGTCACACCGAGAGTATAACCCTTTATCATCTCCCAGCTCACACCGGGATTGAGCACGAAGCGCATACCTTTCGTCTCAAGACGGGGATCTTTCTCATCCGACATCACTCCGACATTATAGACAGTATTTACGCCAACCACAAACTTCGATGAAAGCCTGTAGGCCACGCGCCCGCTCACCCTGAAGCGTTCGATATCATAGTCACTCGGCTCTGAATCCGCGAGTACAAACGGATTGAGCTTTGACTGATATAGAGTGGAGTTCCAACACTTCTGTCGGTCAGTCTCGTTAAAGTACTCGACACTTCCTTCAAACGAAATCCGCTCCAGACGTTTGATGCCATAGACATCCACGCCAAACCCATCNGAATGGCCTGAGGCATCTATGTTATGGTAGCCGCCTTGCTGCCAACGGTAGCCGGCATTAAGTATGGCGAGCTGACTCACGGGAATATCGATGATCGATACCGGATTCANACTTCCGTCNTCCACATTATGGATGAAATTATAGTCCTTGTACTGTATCTGTTCCGGAAGGGAATTAGAGTTATCCCCCTCTCCGCCTGCAAAGGCAGAGACGGGGGATAAGAAAGTGACAAACGGAANTATTACTGATAACTTTCGCATATTGTCTGTTGATTTTTAACTGATCAATTTGAGGGGATCANACCGGGAGTAGGCTCCTGATCGGAGAGGAANTCCTCGGTAGAATTGTTGGTATCTTTAAGTATCACTCGGCCATTCTCAACTTTCTCTACCTTACGACGGATACTCTTGCCCATATAGGGAGCATTCATGAACACCATACCGGCATCAACCTCGGCGCGCAGACGGATCACACGCTGCGAAGCCTTGTCCGCATTNTTGACTATGTTGAGACCGTCAAGCACATATTCCTGCGGGATCATGAGGAAAGTCGAAGANGGAAGAGTTCCGTCAGGACGAGCCTTGAGGTTNGCAGGGTTATTCGCAAAGCTGATAGGATCTACACCTTCGGGAAGTTTGGCGAGAATGATGGCATTGCCGGTATAAGGCACAGTGAAATAGTTCTGAGTACCGTTTGCATAGATAACGGTCATGTTGGGNACATCAGGATTGTCAATAGCGACTGCAGGTTTGTAATCACCGAGGAAGACTTCATAATCGGCTTTTGAAAGATCCACGGGAGATTTCATTGCACCTTCAACCGAACCNTCATACATAGCCTCTGTCTCTGCAGTGTGGTTCTGAGCCTGACTTGCAATCACGACGCTCTTACCGGGTTCNACGGGATAGGTTGTACCGTTTCCTACAAAAGCCACNGTATAGTAGCCGAGAGCATATTCCTTCATGATCTCGCCGTTCTCCATCCATGAAGTGGGGAGCATACCCTGTGAACCTTCGAGAATACCGAGGATGCAGTTATCGAGATAAAGCACCTCATCAGAGTTGTTGTANATCTCGAAGAACTGGTCGCGCATATAAGGAGTCTTGCCATTNGGCTTAACCATGTTATAATATACTTCCTTGAACACGAAACCTCCTATGATACCCTCAGCGAGATCAAGCGAAACATTAGTGTTCTCATATACACTGATGCTCTTTGATGCACTGTATGAAACTGAACGCACACCGTTGTTGGCACGCATTGAGACCTGCACGGTATATGTTCCGCCGGGAAGTTTGAATCCATAGCTTGCATTGACCTCATCCGAGGGGTAAGAACGTCCGGTCTGCTCATTGGTCACGACAACAGAACCCGAAGTCAGGTCGCTTACCGAGACTCCCGAAGGAAGCACGAGGTTGACGTTAAGTTCATAGTTTGAGGCTACGTTGTCGTCATCACTGCTGCATGAGCTGACGAATCCTGCAAATGTAACCACCGCAATGATTGCGAAAAGTAATTTTTTCATCTTGTTTTTGTGATATGATTATTGATTAATATTTATTCAAAAATTACAACTCNCGGCGTTCAGAACCGGGCCTTTATCTCAGCACCNAAATACATCGGGCTGTACAGTTCCCGGTAACCACCAAGTTTGTCCTGACGATAGACATTGCTGAATTTAAGGAAATTATTGGCTATCACCGATACATTTATAATTTTACGGATCTCCTTCGTAAGCTTAAAGTTAAGCTGACAGGTCATCGGATAGTCCTGACGAGTGAAGTAGTCCGGATTTGTNTAGGTCGTCACCATATCCTGCGGGCGTTCCACGGCCGAGGCATCCCACGCGTGGTAATTCATCTCCTTGTCATAGTAACCTACGGGAGAAATTTCAAGNACCTGATTACCGTTTGTTGCGGTAGATGTCNTATAGACCGGATTTCCTGCCGCATCCTCATAGATNTTGCGCTGGCTCTCGTGCCATACCACTTGGAATGTTGTTGACAGGATGAGCTGTATGACCGGAATATGTGTNACGAAACGGAAATTCGTATTTACTCGTGAAAGTATCGTACCGTTACCNTCCGGCATAAGGGCAAGNTAGGTGTTGTACTGGCTGATACCGTTAGCATCCACCCCTGTCACCACTCGGCTGGAGCTGAANGAATTNCCGGTCGAACGGCGTTTGATCCAGAACCACGCACCATCCACGATCAGATCAGTCGAAAGCGGGCGTATCTTACCGAAGTTGAACGAGTATTCGATACCGTGCTTCCACGTGCTTGATGTGTTGGACGGTGTCGAGTATGCGCGGACCTCACGCTGATATGATGAGAGAGCTTTCTTTACGCTTCCGTCCGCCATCGTGTAGTAGAGAGCACCGTCCGCATAGTGAGGGATAGTAGTGGTGGCCATATCGGCCTGCGGGATTGCATAACGGTTGAACCCTACGCCGAGAGGCAGGGACATGAAGCCATATTCATTTCTAACACGCTCCGTAAAGAAGGTGACCGATCCGCTGACACCTTTTGCCCTACCGTTGAGACCGATCTCAAACTTGGTTGCACGTGAAGGTTTCAGATCCGGATTGGCTGTATTGCCTACCACTTCTGTGGTCATGATTGCAATATTACGCGGATCATCTATACCGGCATAGCTGTTATAGCTCACGAAATCAAAATAAGCCGGAGTTGGGTAGAGATAGGCCATCGTCGGCATTTTGCTTGCCAGACCCCAGCCGCCGGCAAGTGCGAGACGGTTGAAAAATCCGTTGTTATCCGAATTAAGAAATTCATAATTGGCATTCACTCGCGGATCAACAGTAGTGATGTCTCCGCGCAGTGCCTGATCCTTGTCTATGAAAAGATGACTCAGACGGACACCCGGCTGCACGGTCAGCACAGTCTTACCGAGACGATATTCCGTATGGTTCTCCACAAATCCAGAGATCGTACTCATCGATGGGATGTCGCTATAGGAACGCGGACGGACTGTCTGTCCTTCTCCCTGCATCGGGGGGCGTTCGTGGTCATACACCATTCCTCCGCCATGATTGGCATTGAATGCATAGTCAGCTCCGAGCTTGAAATTCGATGTTCCCCTCGGGAAGATAAACGTGCGGTTGGCCTTGAGCTGTGCGAACACGTTTATTGGTTTTCCGTCGAGTGTGTAGTGGCAGAGATATGAACCGGGGAGAAAAGCGACCTGCATCTCACCGGGCTTATAAGAGTGTGAATAAGGTACGACTCCGCTTCCCACACTCTTGTTGAAAATATCTTCCTGATGGATGTACTGGAATGATGCCGAGTACGTGAGGTTGGAGATCCAGCTACGGTCAAGACGCCACATACCGTTTACCGCCAGACGGAAACTCTGCTCCTGATTCTTGTAATATTCATCCTTCAGCATGGCTTCGTCACTCTTGGTATCGCTGATGTTGCGGTAATATGTGGCCTTTGCGTTGAATGTCAGTGGTGTGGAAGTCTGCATGAATGTCTTTGAGTATGCCACATTGGCCGTGAGGCGGTCATAACCCATATAGGTCTTTCGGCGGTCAGCATTCGAATTGGTGTAATCAATACCGAAATTCAGCGAACTGTTGCTGCGACGCAGACGCAGACCCTTGGACAGCGAGAAAAGCTTCGAGTTGGGATCGACCTTGGCTATCGCTTCCCACGGCGTCACACCGGCCTTCGTATTAATGATGACCGCGCCCGACGTAAGATTACCGTATTCAACCGACGGGATACCTCTGATCACTTCGATGGACTCAATATTGTCAGGTGAGATCTGACGCAGATCCACTCCGCGACCCGATGTAGTCTGATCATTCATCGTGTTGGCGTTAACGGACGAGTTCGTGCCTGAACGGGCGGTGGAAAACACCTGCATGTTCGCATCGTTAGACAGTGGATTGCCATCCACCACCACAGCTGTGCCGAGAGCATTGTTGGCATTATCTCCCGCATTGATCTCTCGGATCGAAGCCTGACCCGCATTAGTGAGGTCTGGATTCTTTGTGACAGCTCCGGGGAGGAGCTGCAACATGTCCTCCACGCTCTTGGCCTGAAGATGTGAGATGGCTGACTGGCCTATGCGCGACGACGAACCCATCTTGCTCTCTTCAGCTGTCACGACAATCTCTTTCAATGCAAGACTTGAGGGGCTGAGACGTAGCTCCGTTCCGCTCACATCAGCATTCTTGATGGTGATCTCACCTTTGAGAGTTTCAAAACCGAGATAGGTCACCTCATATTCATATTTGCCGGGATCAAGATTGGGTATCCTGAAGTTACCATCGACATCCGCTACTGCCCACTGCTGGGTATTGAGTTTCACAAGAGCGAGCTCGACGGGTTGATTGTCCTCGGTTGACACTATGACACCACTCCATGAAAAATTGGCGGACGACATAGACAATACGCTGAGCAACAGCGTGACCGATAATAAGATACTACGATATGACTGCATCAAATGGCTATTTTATTAAACTGAGAGAGGGGCATATCCGGAATTTAGGTTCCTCACCTGACATTCCCCATTGCATAGATTTAGTAAATGCAAAATTAGACATTCCAATTACTACCTACAATACCGACTTTTAGGTATTTCGCTATACAAAGTAACGATATTTTTTCATAATAATCGATACTTTTCATACATTTTAATATCTATTCAAGCCATTTTCAATAAAATTCGTATAAATATATTATCATTTTATATCACGATTTTCATTATATCCTCATCTCGGACTTACTGCCTTCAGCATACCAAGGATTAAATAAATTTCATCTATCCATAAACCTTTCCCGTTTCTATAAGGTTTATATAGTAAATGAACGGAACAACGCTCATCTGACAATCAACTTACACTACATATTATTAAAATCACACAATTATGGCTACCAAAAGCATCAAAGGTACAAAAACCGAACAGAATCTTGTAATTGCCTACATGGCTGAATCATCAGCTTATACTCGCTATACTTACTACGCACAACAGGCCGATAAGGAAAACTACTATCCTATCGGTGAGATATTCCGTCAGACCGCTGCCAATGAGCTGCATCACAGCAAAGTATATTTTAAATTCCTCGAAGGCGGCAATCTCGCAGTCAACCTCGGTGTTGATGCCGGCGTGATCGGTGACACAGCTTCAAACCTTGCGACAGCAGCTGCAGAAGAAATGCAGGAGGGCGTAGATCTCTACACCAAGGCCGCACAGGTCGCTGATGAAGAAGGTTTCCCCGAAATCGCTGAACACTTCCGTGCTATCGCTACCGTTGAAAAGCGTCACCATGACCGTTTCGAAGCATACCTCAAGCAGGTTAAGGAAGGAACTGTATGGAAACGTGAGAAACCTATCACATGGCAGTGTCTCGTCTGCGGTTATCAGTACGAAGGCGTAGAGCCCCCGAAGGTATGTCCCGCATGTGATCACCCCTATCAGCACTACATCGCCCTCGACATGGACGAACTCTAAAACACGGGCGATCTCTGAAACACGGGTCAACTCTAAAAGAATCTTATTCAAAAACGAATCATATTCCGAATAACTGAAGGTCAAAAAGACCGCTGATTCCGAATAGTTGGGGGTCTGCGCCCCCCGGTCAAAAAAAGACCCCAAACCTAACGATGTCTGCAAAGACGTCCGTTAAATCAGATCGATCCTAATTATTGCAATCCTAAATAACGAATGAGGGAGCGCAGGCACTATCACCACCTGCACTCCCTCATTTCTTTTATTTTATCGCAACGATAATCTTACATTGCAAACACATTGAAACCGCCATCAACGACAGCTACAGTACCGGTCACAAACTTCGAAGCATCCGAGATGAGATACTGGATCGTACCGCAAAGCTCCTCCGGCTCACCGAAGCGGCCGAACGGTGTCTGGCGGATGATCGCCTCACCGCGTGCCGTAAGCGATCCGTCAGGATTTGTCAGCAGCGCACGGTTCTGATTAGTCACGAAGAAACCGGGAGCGATAGCGTTGACACGGATACCGGGTGTGAACTTCACAGCCACCTCCGTAGCAAGGAAAGCGGTGAAGTTCGAGATACCGGCCTTGGCAGCAGCATAGCCCATCACACGGGTGATCGGACGGAAAGCAGCCATCGACGAGAAGTTGACGATGGCACCCTTACCGGCCTCAACCATCGGCTTGAGGAAAATCTGGGTGGGGATAACCGTACCTGTGAGGTTAAGATCGAGCACCTTCTGGAAGGCATCGATCTTCACGTCAAACATATTACCTTCCGGAGCGATGACCGCACCTGCCATATTGCCACCGGCAGCGTTGAGCAGGGCATCCACGCGACCATACTTGGCCATGATGGCATCACAGTTGGCCTGAACGACTTCGGGATTCATCACGTCGGTAACGAGAAACATCGCCTCGCCACCTTTAGCCTTGATTGCATCGACGATCTCGTCGCCCTCTTCCTGACGGCGACCGAGGATCACGACTTTAGCTCCCTGAGTGGCAAGATACTCGCCTATGCAGCGACCCAGCACACCTGTTCCGCCGGTGATGACCACTACATGGTCCTTCACTGAAAATAATTCGTTCATTATTATGAGTCTGTTTTTTTGATTCTATTACGAAATATTATTAAAATAGGTGTGGCCGACTTATTCCTTCTCAGCACCGATAGTAGCCATGATACCCGACACCATGCCGAGAGCAAGCATACGGCCGTGGAACGAATAGCCCGCGTTGTAGCCCATCTTCTCGTCGCCGAGCATCAGAGGAGCGTGATCGACACGCATCGGCACACCGGGACGCTTCTCCTCAAACGTGCGTACTACGTCTATCAGTCTCGGATCAAGGTGAGTCGATTCCTTGAAGTCACCGTTAGGCATCACGTTGCAGATACGGGCATGAACGAAGTGAGTGCGGTCGGCATACTTCTTGGCGAGTGCGGGAACATCGTTGTGAGCACCCGCGCTGAGCGAACCCGCACAGAATGTCAGACCGTTGTGAGGATTGGGGACGGCATCAAGGAAAGCCTGAATGTCGGCATCGCAGGTGACGATACGCGGCAGACCGAGGATCTGCAACGGGGGATCGTCGGGATGGACACACATATTGATGTCATACTCGTCGCAGACAGGCATGATGGCCTCAAGGAAATATTTCATATTCTCGCGGAGCTGATCGGCATCGATTCCGTCATAGAGCGCGAGGAGTTCGCGGAATTTAGCCACCGGATCGAGGTCATTTTCAGAAATGTTGCCGTTGACGAAGCCTTGGGTCTTGACAATGATGTTCTCGACCAGACGCTTCTCAGCCTCAGCGTCCATAGAGCCTTTAAGCTCTTCGACACGGGCGAGGGTGTCGGCGTCATAATCCTTCTCCGCACCTTCGCGTTTGAGGATATGGATGTCGAAGTAAGCGAACTCCGCACGGTTGAAGTAGAGGTTCGACGTGCCGTCAGGGTTAGGGTATTCGAGATCCGTGCGCGCCCAGTCGAGCACAGGCATGAAGTTGTAGCAGATGGTCTTCACACCGGCTTTGCCGAGATTGCGCAGCGACTCCTTATAGTTCTCGATAAGCTGATCGCGGTCCGGACCGGCATACTTGATGGACTCGCTGACGGGCAGACTCTCCACCACGCTCCAGCGCAGACCTGCTTTCTCGATGAAATTCTTCATCTTCTCCACCTCTTCGAGCGACCACACTTCGCCGTTGGGGATATGATGGAGTGAAGTAACGATGCCCTCGACACCTATCTGGCGGAGCATCTCAAGGGTGATTTTATCGTTGGGCCCGAACCAACGCCAAGTTTTTTCCATTTCAGGGATTCTGTTGGGGGGTTAAGACGTGAGTAATGTATGTGTATTTTTTAGCGAAAGGCGCAGACCGGGGAGGCACGATTGTGACTTCTCCCTTGACTGCGCCTGTCGATTTCTTTAATGATTCAGTTCTTCCGGTCTCACCGATTATTTCTTGCGAGCCTCGGCCACGTATGAGAGGGCTTCACGGCACTTGTCGGTGACATACTGCCAGTCCTGAGCAGCGACGCGGTCATTGGGGAAGAGCTTGGAGCCCATGCCGACACACCATACGCCAGCCTTGATCCAGCCCTCGATGTTCTCCTTGGTGGGTTCTACGCCACCGGTGACCATGAGCTTGCTCCAAGGCATGGGAGCGAGGAGACCCTTGACGAGTTTAGTACCGAGCACGTCGCCGGGGAAGATCTTGCAGAGGTCACAGCCGAGTTCCTGAGCTGCACCGACCTCGCTGACAGAGCCGCAGCCGGGAGTGTAGGCCACGAGACGGCGGTTACAGATGGGAGCGATAGCCGGGTTGAAGAGCGGGCCAACAACGAAGCAGGCTCCGAGCTGGATGTAGAGGGCGGCGGTAGCGGGATCGACAACCGAACCTACACCCATAGCCATTTCGGGGCATTCCTTAGCTGCATACTTCACCACCTCAGCGAAAACTTCGTGAGCGAAGTCACCGCGGTTGGTGAACTCGAAAGCACGGATACCGCCATCGTAGCAAGCCTTTACGACCTGCTTGGCTACTTCTGCATCCTTGTGGTAGAACACAGGCACAACACCGGTCTCGCCCATCTTGGCGAGCACTGCGATTTTATCAAACTTTGCCATAATTTCTTTGGGTATATTTAAGGATAAGATTTGAATGTATAGATTATCGCAAAGTTAAGCAATTCCCCCGAAACGCAAAAATAAAATCATCCCATTTCCGGTAAATAATATTCTTGATTCATCCCGCAGCCTCAAGCGGCCCTCATCGGGGCGAAGTGAACCGCCCCCACCCTTCCCCTGTCCCCCTCTCCACAAGGAATTAGGAGAATGAATGATATTGCCAAAATCTAAAAGATGGATTTTGAAAGAAAATGTGTTTAAATAAATTATCAAATTTGCGAATATTAAAAACATTCGTTATTTTTGAACTGATTGTGACTATATGTAACGTGATCGAAGTGTCAAACCATTACAAATGAAGGATATGGAAGTAAAAGTTAAAGGCGTTCCATCTGATATGATAGCCAACAATCTCACTCCGAGCAATGCAATCCATCCGGGAGAGATGATCAAGGATGAAATCGAGTTTCGTGGCATATCCCAGAAGGCACTTGCCGCAGAAATCGGACTCCCTGCTTCCGTTTTGAACGAAGTTCTCAACGGTAAGCGGGCGATAACCACCGAATATGCCCTTCTTTTAGAAGCTGCTCTCGGTATCGAAGCTGACCTTTGGTTGAAATTGCAAGCGGACTACAACAAACAGATAGCTAAATCCAACCCTATATTCATGGCTCGTATCGAAAAAATCCGACGCGTAGCCGCATTTCTGTAGAGTTGCTTAGGGCTGTTAAGAGCAGATCATCTCAGCAGTGCCGTGCGGCCCATTGAACCTGCGGCGTTGACGGGACGGATGCGGATGGCGCGGTTTACTTTTTCGATACGGTGTGATGTGCCGGTGACGGTAGCGATGATGTCGTCACCGTCGAAAACGACATATCCGATCGCACCTTCGACCGGTTCCCATTCAAGATAACCATCGGTGCAGGTGAGCCCCTTGACGGCAGGGAGAGGTTCCATCATGGCACGCGGATCCCATCCTTCTTCCGGACGGATCACGGACTCATAGGTATAGCGGTCAGCCTCATCCTTCGTGAGCCGGGTTTTCTCGGCATCACCTTCCAACACGTTACTATTCTTGCGGCTCTTGGTCGTAAAATGCGTCTTGCGCTGGCTCAGATCGAGAGGATTACCCTGACGGTCACGGCTGTTGTATTCGGCAAATACGGCAGGGATAGCACCCATGTCGTCCCAGCCTTGAGGCGCGATAGGAATGAGCATAGTGGTGTTTACGTAAGCCGTGCGGGGTGTTCCCTGCCACGGACGGCCGAGTTTCTGCTTGCCGTCGCGTGCCTCCTCGTTGCCGTCTATGACACAATCCTTGATCACGTAGCCCCATTTCTCTTCGTTATGGTTGGGGGCGACTATCACTGAACCGGAACGGACATTGTAAAACGTGGAATTCTCCACCATCACATCGCCGCCACCATACATATAATCCACCGCACCCTCGACATAGCAGTCACGAGCGTATGTGCGGGTGTCGGCGCGGTCGGGCGTGCGCCATGTATCCTGAAAGGATATCAATGCGCAGTCTTTCAGGGCATGACGATCGGCATTGCCGTAGAATGCCAGAGCCTGCGGCCCACTCCAAGTCTCTCGGCCCCAATCGTTTATATATGATATACCCTCAGAGTAGAAATCCGGGGCCCTGACAAAGACCACCGCACTGGTATTACCGGGACTTTTAACATCCGGATTGTTGCAGGAATATTCCCAGAAAGCGGAATTGGCGAAGCGTCCACCTTCCATGTTCTGTTGCCCTTGATTAAGCTTGTGACGTATGGCAGTGCTATTTTTCCCCTGCCCTATCAGGTGGATATACGGTTTAGATTCGGGAATCACCACAAACTCATCGTAGTTTCCACTTTTCACCAATATGCGCCACGGACTCGTCAATCCTTCTGGAGCGGCAGCGACAGCCTCGCTAACCGTGCGGTAGTCCCCCGAACCGTCGGCGGCGACAATGGCATGATAAGGAGATTCACCCGACGCCGACGCGATCAGCGGCATCAATCCGAGGAAAGGAAAGAGGATTTTATTGATTTTATTCATTATTCAGTGTATTTGCTATTGGATTTCAAAACGTGGCGTGATTCCGTCACCCAACAAAGATAATAAAAATATGGCTGATAGAAAAATTTATCGTGCGTAGCAAAGATTAAACCATTTGCAGGAATAAATGAATAGACCTTAACTTATTACGGAAAGTTAAAACATTTGCAGGAATAAATGGTAAAATTTCAGGCTTTGTTGTAATTTTGTCAGTCATGGAGAAGCTATATTGATTGATATGGAATGGATTCTGACTTTTTTCCGGACGCATCCGTTGATTCCGGTGTTTCTTACGCTCGGACTGGGTTTCTGGCTCGGCCGGCTTCGCTTCAGGGGCTTCAGCCTCGGCTCGATCGCGGCGACACTTATAGTCGGTGTCGTCATCGGACAGATGAAAATTGAAGTGCCCGACCTTGTGAAGAATGTATTTTTCCTCTTCTTCCTGTTCGCTACCGGCTACGGAGTCGGTCCGCAGTTCGTGCGCGCCATGAAAGGACCGGGACTCCGACAGGCGGCGTTCGCCGTGGTTGAGGCTCTCGTCTGCGCGGGGCTTATCATAGGGGCGGCATATATATTCGGCTATGACAACGGTATCGCTACCGGACTCTATGCCGGCGCACAGACTGCCTCGGCATGCCTCGGCATGATCGGCGACACCGTCCGCGAGCTGCCCGTCGATGAAGAACAACGCCAGTATCTACTCACCATCATTCCCGCCTGCTATGCGGTCACATATATATTCGGTACGGTCGGGACGGCTTGGTTCCTCTCAAGCATGGCACCGAAAATGATGGGTGGCCTCGACAAAGTGAAAGCCGAAGTGGCACGCATCGAGGATGAGATGGACAATGCCGACAACATAGCTCCCGGACAGATCCATGCCAGCCGGCCAGTCTCATTCCGCGCCTACGAGGCTACGAGTGACTTTTTCGACGCTCCGCGGACCATTAAGGAGATCGAGCAACGCTTCTCGGCACAAGGTTGGCGCGTATTTGTCGAACGAGCGAGGATCAGCGGTAAAATCTTCGATCCGTCCGATGACCTCAAGATTACGAAGGGCGACCACGTAGTGCTTGCCGGACGGATGGAGGAAATCGTTGACCTCCAGTCAAAATTTGGCTCGGAAATCTCCGACCCGGAGCTGCTCAACTTCGGAGCAGAGAAAACTCCGGTGACAGTATCATCAAAAGGCGCAGCCGGAATGACATTCGGACAACTCCGCGGTAGCGACTATATGGAGCGCGTAATGGTAAGCTCGATCAAACGCAACGGACTCAATCTCCCGGTCAAAAGTCAGACCGAACTCTATCCGGGCGACATCCTCACACTCGTAGGCTGGCCGCGCGACGTTGAGGCAGCCGCCGTGAAAATAGGTTATGCCGACAAGCAGACCGACGTGACCGACATGGTGTTTCTCGGACTCGGTATCGCCGCCGGATGTATCATCGGAGCACTGGCCATTGAGATAAACGGTATTCCATTCTCAGTCGGTGCAAGCGTAGGTGCATTGATCATGGGACTGCTGTTAGGATGGTGGCGCGCACGACGCCCGACATTCGGACGTATCCCGACGGCCGCCCTATGGGTATTTCAGAACTTGGGAGCAAATATGTTTATCGCCGTCATCGGTCTGACAGCAGGTGCATCATTCATGTATGGACTCCAGCGGACAGGGTGGCTTATTATACTTGTCGGAGCAGTCTGCACTCTCCTCGGACTGGTCATCAACATCTTCATCGCCCGCAGATTGTTCCGCTTCTCCATGCCTGAAACTCTCGGCTGTGTAGCCGGTGGACGATGCAGCGTCGCATCCATCAGCGCGATAACCAACGCACTCCAGAGCGATGTCCCCAACCTCGGCTTCACCATCGCCTACGCCGTTGCGAATATATCACTTGTCTTCTCCTCCCTACTCGTCCTTTTTCTGGTATAGCTAAAAACGGCAATAGGATGCATCAGGCAAGAACCCTGACACATCCTATTGTTGTTATTGCAGATAAGTTACTCTTTAAAAGATCAAAAGATCATTTGTTCTTCTTGTCGCGGTTGCGCCAGAGATTGGTCATGTCTTCGAGGGTCTTACCCTTGGTTTCGGGAACGAGAGCGGCCACAAACCATGCGGCGATGACGCAGATGATACCGTAGAGCGCATAAACGAACATGTGACCGAACTTATCGCCCATGCCTAAGCCGTGCATGTTGTACATCGGAACGAAAGTCGATGAGACGATAAAGTTGAAGATCCACTGGAAAGCCACGGCGATAGCGACTGCCTGCGAACGGATGGTGTTGGGGAAGATCTCGGCGATGAGCACCCAGCAGATGGGACCCCAAGAGAACATGAACGATGCAGAGTAGATCATGATCGAAACGACAGGCACGATGGGCGCGACGTCAATAAGATTGGAGACACACACACCGAACGCACCGATGGCCATACCGATCGAACCCCAGATGAGCAGTGGTTTACGGCCAAGCTTCTCGACGGAGAACACTGCAACCAGAGTGAACGTGATGTTCACTATGCCCATGATGATGGTCTGAACCATCGGGTTGCCCATATTCATCGACTCGAAGATACGCGGTGCATAGTAAAGCACGGCATTGATACCCACGGCCTGCTGGAACACTGAAAGCATGACACCGACAAAGATGACCATAACGCCGAACGAGAAGAGTCTTTCGCTCTTGACTTCGACTGTGCTCTTGATCTGGGCGAGGATTTCCTTGGCTTTTTCATAACCGTTGATGCGCGAGAGCACCATGAGGGCTTTCTCGTCACGGTCGGTCAGGGCGAGGTAACGGGGCGATTCAGGCACGAGGCATACAAGGATCGTGAACAGACCGGCCACGACAGCCTCCGAGCCGAACATGTAACGCCAACCTTTCTCGATGGTCCAGATATCTGATTCGGAGCTTACCTGATAGAGGGTTTCGCCGATCTTCTCGATGACAGGCTGAGTGTGTTCGCCGAGGATGAGGAAGTTGACGAAATAGACCACGAGCTGGCCGAAGATGATGGCAAACTGGTTCCAAGACACGAGAGTGCCACGGAGATTCGAGGGAGCGACCTCAGCGATATACATCGGGCAGATAGCCGAAGCGAGACCCACGCCGATACCGCCGAGAATACGGTAAAAGTTAAATGCTATGAGCAGGCTCCAAGAGGGATGTCCGTAGTCATAGAACATAAATTCGGGATAGTAGCTGCCGAGAGCCGAGAGGAAGAAGAACACTCCGGCGATGGCAAGCGACTTCTTGCGTCCGAAACATGAGGCGAAGAAGCCTGAGAGAGCGGCACCGATGATACAGCCGAGCAGCGCGCTCGACGAGGTGATGCCGTGGATGGTATCGGTATATACAAAGTCTTTAGCTCCGAGGAAAAAAGCCTGCAGACCCTTCTCGGCTCCTGAAATCACGGCCGTATCATAGCCGAAAAGCAGACCGCCGAGCACTGCGACGAGCACTATGGAGAAAAGATAGACTTTGCTTCCTTTCTGAGGATAATTCATGGGGATATTGATAATGTTTGGTAAGAAGTTTGTGATAGATGACGGGAATGGAGAGAGGTGAAGCTACACATACAGAGCAGCCTATTGTGTGAAAATGTCCGTGCGGTGCCGGGCATCCGCACGAACATATTCAAACATAAAAAATTCATGTCGGCGCGTAGGGGAAAAGCCCTTCCCTACGGCTTGACACTATCAGCAATACATGTTGACGATAGCCTCGTAAAGCTCCTGCTTGCCCGAAGTGCGCTTGGGCTCGCCGACTTCCTTACCGTAGGCATAGACATCCTCAAGAGTGAGCTTGCCTTCCTCGAACTCCTTGCCCTTGCCGCCGTCAAATGACTCGTAGCGTGCGCGGAGCATTTCCTTGTAGGGAGATTCTTCGAGAAGAGCGGCTGCACTTTCGAGTGCGCGGGCCATAGCGTCCATACCGGCGATGTGAGCGATGAAGATATCGTCGAGGTCGGTAGAGTTACGACGGGTCTTTGCGTCGAAGTTAGTACCACCGTTGCCGAGACCACCGTTACGGATGATCTGCATCATGGCCTGAATGAGTTCGAAATTGTCGATGGGGAACTGGTCGGTATCCCAGCCGTTCTGATAGTCACCACGGTTAGCGTCGATAGAGCCGAGCATACCGTTATCGACAGCCACTGCGAGTTCATGCTCGAAAGTGTGACCGGCGAGAGTAGCGTGGTTCACCTCGATGTTGAGCTTGAAGTCCTTGTCAAGACCGTGCTGCTTAAGGAAGCCGATCACAGTCTCGCTATCCACGTCATACTGGTGCTTGGAGGGTTCCATGGGCTTGGGTTCGATGAGGAATGTGCCGGTGAAGCCCTGTGCGCGGCCATAGTCGCGGGCGAGGCGGAGCATCATGGCGAGATGTTCCTTCTCACGCTTCTGATCGGTGTTGAGGAGGCTCATGTAGCCTTCGCGGCCACCCCAGAACACGTAGTTAGTACCGCCGAGGGCGATTGTAGCGTCGATAGCGTTCTTGATCTGGACAGCGGCACGTGCGACAACGTCGAAGTCGGGGTTGGTGGCAGCACCGTTCATGTAGCGTCCGTTGCTGAACACGTTGGCAGTACCCCAGAGGTTCTTGATGCCGGTCTCGGCCATCTTCTCCTTGATATAAGCCACGATTTCCTTGAGGTTGTGCTCATACTCCTCAACAGAGTTACCCTCGTCAACGAGGTCAACGTCATGGAAGCAGAAATATTCGATGCCCATCTTCTGCATGAACTCGAAACCGGCGTCGGCCTTCTGCTTTGCGATAGTGAGAGCGTCAGCACCCTCGTTCCAAGGGAACTTCTTTGAAGAACCGCCGAACTGGTCGCCACCCTCGGCGCAGAGAGTGTGCCACCATGCCATAGCGAACTTGAGCCATTCCTTCATGGGCTTGCCGAGGATCACCTTTTCAGCGTCATAGTAACGGTAAGCCATGGGATTTTTTGATTCCTTGCCTTCGAATTTGATTTTCCCTATACCGGGGAAGTATTCTTTTACTGCCATAATAAATAATAATGTATAGATGTAATTTGGTAAAACAAGTTTGCTGTTGTGATTATTTTTGTTTTGCCGACCACCGTGCGGACAGCTCCGGGGGTGACTATCGGCAGAGCGTATCAGAGTTCACGCATCAGACGTTCCTTCCAGAGAGCGTAGGCATCCTGATAAGCCTGACGGTCGGCGACCGACGGCTCTATGACCTCGATCTTCTCAAGCGAAGCGAAAGCCTCGTTGTTGTCGCGGTATATACCCGCACCCATGCCTGCACCCTTGGCCGCACCGACAGAGCCGTCGGTATCATAAAGCTCGATGGTTGCGCCGCTCACACCGGCGAGGGTGTTGCGGAAGAGGGGGCTAAGGAACATGTTGGCATGTCCGGCGTGGATCTTGCTGATAGGCATTCCCATCTGCTCCATGATCTCCATACCGTACATGAACGAGAACACGATACCTTCCTGCGCCGCACGCAGAAGATGCGATTTATTGTGAGTAAGGAAGTTCACACCGTGGATCGAGCAGTTGACCTCCTTGTTCTGGAGGACACGCTCTGCACCGTTGCCGAAGGGGATCACCGACACGCCGGCCGATCCGATCGGGGCTTGAGCGGCGACATCGTTCATCTCTGCATATCCGATCCCTTCGGGAGCCACTGTGCGCTTGCTCCAAGAATTGAGGATGCCTGTGCCATTGATACACAGAAGCACACCGAGACGTGTGGCGTCATCACTGTGGTTGACATGAGCGAAAGTGTTGACGCGGCTCTTGGTGTCATAATTCACCTCGCCGAGCACACCATAGACCACTCCGGAAGTGCCTGCGGTTGATGCGATCTCGCCCGGATTGAACACGTTGAGCGAAAGAGCATTGTTCGGCTGGTCACCTGCGCGGTACGACACCGGTGTCCCTTCGGCCAACCCAAGCTCCGCGGCAGCCTCAGCCGTCACACGGCCCTGTATCGAGAAGGTCGGGACGATTTCAGGAATTATGCTGTCGGAATAGCCGAAATATTCCATGAGGAAATCCGCAACCTTGCACTCCTTGAAGTCCCAGAGCATCATTTCTGAAAGGCCCGAAACCGTGGTGCAGATGCGGTCCGTAAGACGCATGGCGATGTAGTCGCCCGGAAGCATGATCTTATCGATCTTCCCGAACACCTCCGGCTCATTTTCCTTGACCCAAGCGAGCTTGGTAGCGGTGAAGTTGCCGGGAGAATTGAGTATATGGCTCAGACAGTGCTCCTCGCCGAGTGCGTCGAACGCTTTCTCGCCATAGGGGACACCGCGCGAGTCACACCAGATGATAGCCGGACGCAACGGCTGCTTATCCTTATCGACCATGACCAGACCATGCATCTGATACGAGATACCGATGGCCTTGATCTCCTTCGGATCGACTTTCGAGGAGGCGAGGACGCTCTCCGTGGCATGTTTCAGGCAGTCCCACCACTGCTGTGGACGCTGCTCGGCCCAACCGGGTTTCACTGCTATGATCTCGGCCTCCGTCTTGGGATAGAAGTCCGATGCAACTGTCTTGCCGGTTTCGGCATTTACAAGGCTCGCTTTTACAGATGAGCTGCCTATATCATATCCTAAAAGATACATTTTTTTCGTTGTGCTAAGTATTATTTTTTATTACATTGCGTGGACGCATCGCTGTGCGTCCGATATATCATCAGTTGTCTCCCTCTCATCTTTCAGCGCGAGCCACTGTAAGCTTTCTTATCGAAGCGGTAATAGCGGGCAGCTCTGTGGGCCACACCCTGCTGACGCTCTTCGAGAGGTATTATATATGGCATCTGGGATATCTTCTTATGAAAATTTCTCACATCAAGCGGTTTTCCATAGAGGATTTCCATGAGCATCCTGAACTGCGAAGCCGTGAATTTCTTAGGCAGGAGGTCAAAGATGAGCGCACGATTGTTGTCGGCCTCACGGCGGATGGCCCGGAGAGCCTCCTCAATGATCTGATTGTGGTCAAAAGCCAGCTCGCCGAGCTCATTGAGCTTTTTCCACTCAGCAGTCTCATGATTGACATTCTTCTCCAGATTCTTGTCGAGTTTAACCAGCGAAAAGTATGCGATGGTGACTATACGCTTCACCTTGGCCTGTTCCTTTTCGAGCCAATGGACATCACGTTGCTTGCTCGTGCGGTCCTTTGAACCGAAAGCCTTGAACTGCGTGAGGGCGACACCGGTCAGACCGGTCTGGTCCTTCAGCACTCTTGAGGCAGCATCGTCGAGATCCTCATCCTGATAGATAAGGTAGCCGGGAAGCTTATTGTCCGAAAACATTTCGCCACATACATCGGTGCCTCTGCGTTTAAGAAGCAGTACACGGAGATTTTCTCCGTCGAAACCGAAAACGACGCAATCTACCGAGATGTGGTTATTGGCAAGTGAAGCCATAAAAGAAATTCAATGGTTTAGATATATAAAAGTTATGATTAGTCTATTGGCCGACAGATGGTTTTTCTGCTTGCCCGGACAAAATTACTAATTTTTCCCACTCCACTTCAAGCCGAAAAATATGTTGTATAACATCAAAATTGGCATCATTTTCTTTTCATACCATCTACAATAAGCCTCTTCTTTACGTCTTTTTTACAATAAGTATTCCATCACCCTTGTTTTTTCTCCTTAAAACCTCTGTTTTCTTCCCCATTATGGCCATATTCATCCGATGGCCTTATCGTTGATTTTACAATAAGTCGTACCTGCAGTCAGGAGGATGCTAAAATGTTAAATACTGTTAACAACAGAACCAATTCCCTCCCTATGGTTGTTTTTGAGATAAAGCTCCTCAAAATTTCAACTATTCAAAATCTCCTCAATTCAAACAACATTCAGAATTAAATAAACAACTATCCAATAATTAGAGAACGAAACATTTTTGTTTCCAAAACACACACTTCACATCAACTAAAAGGCAACTAATATGAAACGTATTCTTCTTGCTTCAGCTCTTGTCAGCTGTCTTATGAGTGCCTCGGCACAGGACATTATCGAACGCCCTACATTTGGTGATAATTGGCAGATAGGTCTCGACGGTGGCATCACCACTCCTCTCAAGGGACATTCCTTCTTCCAGAATATCCGTCCGACAGTCGGCGTTCACATCGGTAAGCAGATCTCGCCTCTCTTCGGTCTCGGAGTTGAAGGTATTGCAGGCATCAATACTTCATCGGTCAACGGTGGCCGTCACAGCAAGACTGCATTTGACAACACCTATGTCGGTGCTTACGGCGCATTCAACCTCACAAACGCATTCGCCGGTTTCAGCTGCGATCAGCGTCCCGTCACAGTAGAGGCAGTTGCAGGTATCGGTTGGCTTCATGACTATGTAAGCTACGGCAGCGACCACAGCAACATCGGTGCCAAGGCCGGTCTCAATTTCAACTTCAACGTAACTGACCACTTCAGCATCTCGCTCAAGCCAAGCGTGCTTTGGAACGTAACCGGCAACGGTACAGCCTACCGCGATCAGGGTCTTGACCTCAAGCGTGCGAACTTCAACCTCATGGTCGGCCTCAACTACAACTTCGGCCCCGGCTTCCAGTGCGTAAGCTGTCCTGACTACTCAGGCGAGATCTCTGATCTCAACAGCCGCGTGAACGCCCTCCGCGCTGAAGTCAACGGTAAGGACGCAGCTCTCGCAGCAGCCAACGCCAAGAATCAGGAACTCACCGCAGCACTCGCAGCAGCTAACTCTAAGCCTGCTCAGGTCAAGGTGGTTAAGGAAAACAATCTCGAATCTGTACGCTACGTCTTCTTCAAGATCGGTTCAAGCACTATTACAGCCGACCAGCAGCCCAACATCGAGATGATTGCAGCTTACCTCAACAACCATCCCAAATCAACCGTTCAGGTTCGTGGTTATGCATCAGCCGACGGTCCTGTTGAAGTCAACGAACGTCTCGCCAAGGCTCGTGCAGAATCTGTCAAGAACGCCCTCATCAAGCGTTACAAGATCAACCCCGACCGCATCAATGCTGAGGGTGAAGGCATCGGCCACATGTTCAGCGAGGAATCTTGGAACCGAGTTTCAATCTGTACTCTCGACGCCGACTGATCACTTGACTAACACCAACTATATATAAAGATACTTATTCACAATCAACCAGCTCCTGCCGGATTCTCCATCCGGCAGGAGTTTTTTTATGTAGGTGTGTCAGAATGGATAAATTCCGGGGAGATTTTGACACGGCATCTACACCCGTTTTCATTATCGCACCTTTTTGGAGTAATTTCGGTCGTAACTTTGCATTGTTCCAAATCACCGTCCCCCAGCCCCCAAATAACTCCCCTCAAACCCCATCCTACAAAAAACTCAACAAACCACCATCCAAACCATTATTTATACTCTATACTTTAACCTCTATACTTAAAAACCATGCCAGCTCCACTTGAATTTGTCCGCCATCCGGAATCAACCCCNTCCAATCCCGACATCACCCTCCCNGACACNCCTGCCGNCGACGACGATCCCACGGACTGTCTCAACGATGATCCACTGAANTGTCCCGACGATGACGACCCCACATCGCGCATCCTCTCCACACCNCGCCATTCCGCATGGCCAGACTGATCCAATCCCTCCTTTTAAACTTTAAACTAAAACTTCTAANCCTTAAAACCAATGTCCAAACCTCTCACCACCTCAATAACCAACGAACTCTCACCCTCACTCCTCCGCAGTGCCATCGACGAACGCATCGTAAAGATCCGTCCCTCCTCCACTCCGCTTGACCAGATCTCACGAATGGTNGGTGCCCGCAAAGCCAACTCCATGCGGGTGGATTACTATTCGGTCGATACCAAACCCGGAAGCACGAAAGTCAGCCAGACACTTCGCAATCTCTCCCTCACAAGCGGCCAGTCATTTGACCTCACCGTCGAAAAAGGGTCTATTTTCTCCGAGACTGAGACNGTCCTCATTCCGACCATTACNGTCAGCGAAGGAGTCTATAAGGGACAGGCTCTCGTGGCCTACATTTCGGCCATCAACGCCGACATCCTCACCCTCGTACCCGTCAACATCCCCGACACCGCCGTAGCCCTTGAAGCCGGCAATATCAACAAGGGCGACACTATAATCCGCATGGGTCGTGCGGCCCGCGAACTCGATGTTCAGACCGCCCAGTACATAGCCCTCCCCCGAAAGGACTACAACTACTGCCAAATCTTCAAATCTCAAATAGAAGAAAGTCTGTATCAGCGACTTTCCGACAAGGAAGTCGGCTGGAANTTCTCCGATCAGGAGGAAGTAGCCATCATGGACATGCGTATGGGCATGGAAAAATCNTTTCTCTTCGGAGCGCGTGCACGAGTGGCCATCGGCGACAATCCCGATGAAATCCTCTTCACGGGCGGCATCTGGAATCAGACCGACCGCACATTCACCTATCCTGCCGGGACAATATCGTCCGAAGCNCTCGTGGCTCTCTCGCGTGCAGCCTTCACCGGACGCTCCGGCTCGTCGCGTAAAGTGCTCCTCGGCGGTTCNGGTCTCATNGAAGCCCTCAACAACTGTCCCCACATCAAGGCCATAAGCTCAGAGGATAAAGAATGCGTGTGGGGTGTGGATTTCCACCTCATCGTCACGAAGTTCGGCACGCTCTACGTGCATCATTCCGAAGTATTCGACCTCTGCGGCAAGGAAAATTGCGGCATGGTGATCGATCCGGACTACATCACCAAATACACNCACGTCCCCTTCTCGGCCGAGCGCATCAGTTTCCGTAAGCAAGGCGTCCGNAACACCGAAGGCGTAGTCCTCACCGAAGCCTCCTGNCTCGTCCTCCGCTACCCCGACTCCCACCTCCGCATCGAAGTAGAAGCCTGATCGTGCAGGGTCNCCATCCCGCAAAACNTCCNCNGCCGCGCGTCTGAAAGACGTCCGCCCTCCTTACCACCACACAACATAAAGCCCCGGCTGCATCA
>JAAVDF010000015.1:0-95707 GCA_014801945.1 Bacteroides sp. | reverse complement strand
TGATGCAGCCGGGGCAATTTTATTTTACTCTAATCAGATTGATTAGTTAGCGGGAGTAACGTCAGAAGTCTCGACCTCAAACACGAGCATAGCGTTGGGAGCGATACCGGCCTGAGGATTNCCGTCAACACCGTATGCAAGATTGCCGGGGATGTAGAGGATATAGTGAGCACCGTTCTTCATCATAGAGAGACCTTCACCGAAACCGGGAACGACACGGTTGGGGTTCATGGTCACACCGTCAGAATTCTTGTCGAACTCAGTACCGTCGATGAGCTTACCGGTATATTTCACCTTTGCGCTACCGTTTGAACCGACAGCCTCACCCTCACCTTCGCTGATCACCTTGTAGCCGAGACCTGAAGCAGTCACCTTGATCGAGGGATCCTTAGCCATCTGATCCTTCAGATAAGCCTCGCCGGCAGCAATGTTCTCCTTAGCTTCGGGGCTGTTTTCCTTAGCGGCCTTAGCCTCAGCTTCCTTCTGCTGATAGAACTCCATCATCTTCTGCTGAGCCTGTTCGGCGAGCATCTGGAAAGTNGTCTGAGCCTCACGCATAGCCTCCGAGTTGATGGTATCGGCAGTGAATGCCTTAGCGTATGCCTCGTAGAGTTTCGCACGGTCGATGGGCACACCTGCTTCCTCATAGCGGAAGAGCTGACCGACGAGCTGCAGACCGAAGCTGATACCGGTGAGATAGCCCTGCTGGGTGGTATCGGTCATGATCACCTGCTTGAGACCGCGGAGAAGATCCTCTTTGTTGATCTTTTCCTTCTGATCCTCAGGGAGAGTCATGTATTCAGAGAGCAGACGGCTACCCTGAGCGTCGCCCATTGCCACTGAAAGTGAATCGCCAAAACCTTTGTTTGCACTGTTGGATGATGATGAATTGCCGCATGAAACTGCGCCAAGCATCAGTGCGGCAACGCCGCAAGCCATGATAAGCTTTTTCATAAAANTTTTTGGATAAGTTAGTTGTATATGATTTTGTGTTTTCTCTTTTTCCATTTTACGCGGAAAATGCGTCAGTGCGGCCGCTAAGATNTAGCGTCCGCACCACGCATTATGAAAATGGTATCTTTGCGCCTTCGGGCAGTATCCTNCAGGATACTNCTGACAGACTTTACTTCTTGATCACCTTCAGAAGCTCGACATCGAAAATCAGAGTCGAGTTCGGGCCGATCACGCCACCCGCACCCTGNGGACCGTAGGCCAGCTGCGAGGGGATGAACAGACGCCACTTCGAACCGGCCTTCATGAGCTGAAGAGCCTCGACCCATCCGGGGATCACCTGAGTGACACCGAACGTAGCGGGCACACCGCGCTCCACAGAGCTGTCAAACACCGTNCCGTCGATGAGCTTGCCGGTGTAGTGAACCTCCACCTGATCCTGAGCGGTAGGAATCTCGCCGTCACCATCCTGAAGCACTTCATACTGAAGGCCGGAGGCTGTGGTCTTGACTTCTACACGCTTACCGTTCTCCTCAAGGAACTGCTTGCCGGCNGCNTCGTTGACTTCAGCCATCTTAGCGGCCTCGGCACGCTGCTTCTCTTCGAGAGCGGAGAAATATTTCTGAATCTCAGCCTTTGCCTCGTCGTATGACATCTTAGGTTCGCTGCCATAGAACACAGCGGCAACACCGTCGGCGAAATCCTCGACATTGATCTGCTGGATACCGCTCGCACGGAAATTGTTACCCATGCTCANTCCGAGAGCATAGCTGATGCGATCTAATTCTTTATTTTCCATAATCTATATATCGTTTTTAAGTTATTATCAAGTTTGCAAAGATAGGNTATTTTATTGCTTCGGTGTTGAAAATTTTAATTAAAAAAGTTAAAATCAACATTTTCAAGCACAATATGCATTATGAATTATGCATTGTTAATTAACCATCATGCATTGAATATAACAATGCCGACCTCCATTTAGTTGACTTCACAAGGCCGCGACAAAACAGATAAACTNCATGNGTGATTTTGACACAGCGTCNTCAGGCTCTCGCTCAGAACTCCTTGAGACGNGCGAGATACTTGCCGATGATGTCAAACTCGATGTTGACCACACTGCCNACCTTGATATCCTTAAAATTCGTGTGCTCAAACGTGTAAGGGATGATTGCCACGCGGAATGAGTATCGCTCCGAGTCGCAGACGGTGAGGCTCACGCCATTGACCGTCACCGAACCCTTCTCGACAGTGACATAGCCCTTCGCAGCCATTTCGGGAGCGACATCATAAGTAAACTTATAATATCGGCTACCCTCCACTTCCTCGATAGCCTCGCAGACTGCNGTNCAATCCACATGGCCTTGGACGATATGACCGTCCAGACGGCCGTTCATCATCATCGAACGTTCGAGATTCACGAGACTGCCNGCCTCAAGCAGACCGAGGTTACTGCGTTCGAGAGTCTCCTGAATNGCAGTCACCGTGTATGTACCGTCNCCGGGAAGCGACACCACTGTCAGACAGACTCCGTTGTGAGCCACACTTTGGTCGATCTTGAGTTCATCCGTAAAACTGCACTTCACGCGGAGATCCACATTGCCCTCCTTGCGCACGACTTCGACCACCTGAGCGGCCTCCTCTACTATACCTGAAAACATAACTTGATTGTTTTGTGTTGGGTTACTTCTTTTATTCACGATGTATTACCGGACACCTTGTGAGGCATGAGCCTCTGTGCCACGACACATCATCCGGCAATCCCGCGGCCCGCTGACCTGTCCGGCATCTTTCTTTATTGAAGCAAAAATCGGGCCACGATCGTTTTTTATATCACGATTATTTATNGTATTTATGCTACCACGATTGTTTTTATATCGTGATTGTTATTCTATAATGATGCAAATTTACGTAAATTTGTCCGTTAAACCAAAATCCCCCATGNAATCATGAAAAAAAGCCTCCTTTACACCCGCACCGGCGATGCCGGCACCACATCACTCATCGGCGGNCAGCGNATCGCCAAAAACTCACCCCGCGTCTCGGCCTACGGAAGCGTCGATGAACTCAACGCCATGATCGGACTCGTGCAGGCCCACTGCGCCGACATGGACNACTTCGTGACATCGACCCTCCTCACCATCAACAACACCCTCTTCAANATCGGAGCCTATCTCGCCACCCCCTCCGACGACGTCACCATCGCCTCTCCTGCCAAAGACGAAGAATCTCCCTCACCGATCGCACCCGAACTGCTTTCGGAACTCGAACATCAGATAGANCTCCTCGACTCATCCGTCCCGCAGCTGCGTCAGTTCGTCCTCCCCGGNGGATCNNTAGNAGCGGCCCACGCCCACGTAGCCCGCACCGTCTGCCGCCGTGCCGAGCGCGACATCCTCACCCTCGCCGACACCGGCGCATACGTCCACCCCGCAGTCCTCACCTACATCAACCGCCTCAGCGACTACCTCTTCATCCTCGCCCGNTACATCAACCACTTCACCGGCCACCCCGAANTCACTTGGAAGCAGTGAATCCGACCCTCGATAGCTTCGACTAAATATTCAAGCATAATTTCCCCGACAATATATGCAAAAATCATATAAATATGAACCCACAGAGTCTATCACAATTTGTTAATGATATACGTGGTATTGTTCGTAAATATAGAACAGAAGCAGCGTATTCTCTCAATATTACAATAATCCATGAACGATGGGCTATTGGCAAACGTATTGTCGAGGAAGACCAAAACGGAGAACTCCGAGCGGAATATGGTTCTAATATGATTAATATTCTGTCCCGCGAATTAACCTTTGAATTAGGCAAGGGCTATAATCCTCGAAGTCTTGCCTATTATAGACAGCTATATGTTTATTTCCCAGAATGGGAGATTTTGCACACGCGTGTGCAAAATCTTACTTGGTCACATATCAAAGCAATTCTCGGCGAGAAAAACGAGGACGCCAGATTATGGTATATGGATGAGGCCGCTCAGCAGATGTGGTCGGTAAAGACTCTGGAAAGAAATGTAGGGTCACAGTATTATCACCGATTATTGGCATCTTCCGACAAAGATGCGGTTTCTGATGAAATGAACCGGTTGACTGCAAAGGATGATGTAGCCATTACCCCGGAACAGTATATCAAATCACCCGTAGTTACTGAATTTCTTGGGATTGCAAAAGATTCTACCTATACAGAAAGCGAGCTTGAAAGTGCCCTTATCACACATCTCCAGCAATTCCTTATGGAACTTGGCAAAGGATATGCCTTTGTTGAGCGCCAGCAGCACATTGTGACTGATGCCGGTGACTATTACATTGACCTCGTTTTCTATAACTACTTGCTAAAATGTTTTGTGCTGATTGACCTGAAGACTACCAAGATAACGCATCAGGATGTCGGACAGATGGATATGTATGTCAGGATGTATGACGACCTGAAACGTACTCAGGGGGATAATCCGACTATCGGGATATTGCTTTGCGCGGAGACAAGCGAAGACATTGCAAAATATTCTATGCTCAATGGCAGCAAACAGCTTTTTGCGTCAAAATATCTGACAGTTCTACCTTCCGAAGAAGAGCTACGTCAGGAGATTGAGATACAAAAACACCTGTTTCTATTACAGAAAGGAGGGTCAAAAACTTCATAAGACTTACGGAAAAGGGACATCTTATTGACACTTTCCGTGCACTTAAGACATTTAGAAAGGAATTCTCATACTTCTTCCGAAACAACCTTGAGGTAAGAGATAACAACCAAGGACATAGAATTGACTCTTTTCTTGCGAGTCGCAGCTTTTTACCCCAGATTATCAAAGTCGAGATAATCAGGGACTGTACTGTCAGCACCAACAATCTCATTTTTCTCAAAATAAAATAATGTGAGTCCGATGAAAATAATCAGAAGATAGTCAATTGATCATCAATAACTCTTTCAAGATTGATCATCGTTTCTTTGGAAATAGGCAATAAGTCACGATACCGCCAATTAGATTTACGATAAAATTCGGAAATGAACGGCTATTCCTTTAAATACCTTGTGCATGTGTGGTTACGACATACGCGCAGTAGGGTACTGTCCACGAAGCTAATACCCGTGCATTTGACCAACAGACATTTCTTCACAAAGATGACAGACAACATCATTACTAACCATTTAGTTGTTTTAAGTTATTGATATCCGATTAAAAACTTCCGGCTAAAAGCCCTAAACTTTTAAACCCTAAACTTTTAAACTCTTTAACCCAAACCTTAACGAAATTTTTTGTACTTTTGTGGTCTAAATTGGCGTGTTACGCCTTAACCAATCAGTAACTTTCTAATAATCACCATATTATGAACGATAAAGAAGTGGTTCTCTCCGGAATCCGTGCCACCGGAAACCTACACCTTGGCAATTACTACGGAGCTTTGAGCAAATTCGTGAAAATGCAGAACGATTATGATTGTCTCTTTTTCATCGCCGACCTCCATGCCCTTACCACCAATCCTGAACCCAACGCGCTCCACGAGAACGTGAAAAATATTCTCGCCGAATATCTTGCAGCAGGTATCGACCCTGAGAAGGCAACCATCTTCGTGCAGAGCGACGTCCCCGAAATATCCGAAATGTATCTCCTCCTCAACATGCACGTCGGCATCGGCGAACTCATGCGCACAGCCTCATTCAAGGACAAGGCCCGCAAACAGCTCGGCATCAAGACCGACAAGGATGACGAGGATATCGAGAAGCAGATCATCGGTACTGACTCCAACAAGCGCGTCAACGCCGGCCTCCTCACCTATCCCACCCTCATGGCTGTCGATATCCTTATTCAGAAAGCCCACAAAGTGCCCGTCGGCAAGGATCAGGAACAGCACCTCGAACTCACACGCCGTTTCGCACGCCGTTTCAACTCGTTCTATGGTGTCGATCTCTTCCCCGAACCCCAGAACTTCAACTTCGGCGACCACGCTGTCAAAGTCCCCGGTCTCGACGGATCAGGCAAGATGGGCAAGAGCGAGGGCAACTGCATCTACCTCATCGACGAGGAGAAGGTGCTCCGCAAGAAAGTGATGCGCGCCGTGACCGACGAAGGTCCCAAAGAACCCAACCAGCCCATCTCCGAACCGGTCCAGAACCTCCTCACCCTCATGGAGCTTACTTCCACGCCTGAAATCGTCCAGAGCTACCGCGACGCCTACGCCGACTGCTCCATCCGCTACGGCGACATGAAGAAACAGCTTGCCGAGGATATCCTGAAGATCACCACCCCTATCCGCGAACGCTACCACGACATCCGCAACGACGACGCCTACATCTCGCGTGTGGTCCGTCAGGGAGCTGAGCGTGCCCGCGAACGTGCGGCCAAGACCCTCGCTGAAGTCCGCGAAATCATGGGTATCCGTAAATTCTGAAAAAATGAAAAAATATAACCTCATCAACAACTCTCTCGGCTGGCTCTGCTTCGTCATCGCAGCAGTAACCTACCTGCTCACTCTTGAGCCGACAGCCAGCTTCTGGGACTGCCCGGAATTTATCTCGCAAGGCTACAAGCTTGAAGTCGGTCACCCGCCGGGCAACCCTATCTTCATGCTTGCCGCACGCTTCTTTGTCAACTTCGCGTTCGGCGATGTCAGCAAGGTAGCCCTTATGGTCAACTCAATGTCGGCCCTTCTCTCGGCCGGCACCATCCTGCTCCTCTTCTGGACCATCACCCACCTTGTCAGGAAACTCATTGTCAAGGATGATGCCTCGGAGATAAGCCTCACACAGATGCTGGTGATCTTCGGATCAGGTATCTGCGGAGCACTTGCCTACACGTGGAGCGACACGTTCTGGTTCTCGGCGGTCGAAGGTGAGGTCTATGCCTTCTCCTCATTCTGCACGGCACTCGTGTTCTGGCTCATCCTCAAATGGGAAAACCGCGCCGAACGTCCTCACAGCGACAAATACCTGATATTCATCGCCTATATCATCGGTATCTCCATCGCTGTCCACCTGCTCAACCTCCTCTGTATCCCTGCCATAGCCCTCGTGATCTACTATAAACTCTGGAAGGACACCACGGCCAAAGGCTCACTCGTCACCCTCGCCCTCTCGGCAGTGGTGGTCGGCCTGATCCTCTACGGTCTCGTCCCCGGCTTCATCGAGGTGTCGCAGTACTTTGAGTTATTCTTCGTCAACACCCTCGGATGCAGCTACAACATGGGTGTGCTCATCTATGCCATCCTTGCCGTCGCCTGCTTCATCTGGGCCATCAGCGAGCTTTACAAGCAGAACAGCGTCGGCAAAATACGCATCAGCGTCCTGCTAAGCATCTTCTTCTCAGGCATCCCCTTCATCGGCGAGAGCATGTGGATTCCGGTCATAATAATGATCGGCCTTATCGCGTGGCTCTTCATGGCCAAGAAGCTCCCCGTGCGCATCCTCAACCTCGTAGTCATGAGCATCTTCGTGATCTTCATCGGCTACTCGTCCTACGCACTTCTTCTGATCCGTGCAAGCGCGAATCCCCCGATGAATCAGAACGCGCCTGACAACGTTTTCGCCCTCGCCTCCTATCTCAACCGCGAGCAGTACGGCGAACGCCCCCTGTTCTACGGTCAGACCCACCAGTCAAGCGTGGTTTATGAGATCGACGGTCAGGGACAAGCCTCACCGATGTATGACGAGGGCCGTCCGCTCTACGCCAAAGTCGTAAAGACATCTCCCGACCAGCCTGACCGCTACGAGATCACCGGCTATAAGAAGAACTATGTCATGGCTCCTGAGCTCAACATGCTCTTCCCCCGAATCTACAGCGGCGCACACACCGCAGCTTACTCAGACTGGATCGGCGGCCTGAAAGGCAAGCCCGTCAGCGCGACGCGCTATGTCCATGACGGCGAGACACTCCAGACAGTCGATGCCATAAAGCCGACCATGGGCGAGAGTCTGCGTTTCTTCCTCGTCTATCAGCTCAACCACATGTACTGGCGATACTTCATGTGGAACTTCGCAGGCCGTCAGAACGACATTCAGGGCAACGGCGAAGTCAACCACGGCAACTGGATCTCCGGCATACCTTTCATCGACAATCCCCGTCTCGGCGACCAGAGCCTCCTCCCCTACTCCGACGGTAAGGGCAACAAGGGTCACAACGTGTTCTATATGCTCCCGCTCATCATGGGCATAATCGGACTCGGATGGCAGGCATTCACCTCCAAACGTGGCATCGAGCAGTTCTGGGTCATCTTCTTCCTCTTCTTCATGACAGGTATCGCCATCGTGCTTTACCTCAACCAGACTCCCTCGCAGCCCCGTGAGCGTGACTATGCCTTCGCAGGCTCGTTCTACGCTTTCGCTATATGGCTCGGTATGGGCGTCGCAGGACTCTGGGCACTCGTGTGCGAGCTCTTCCGTAAAAACGGAAAGGACAAGGGCAAAGCGGCTCTCTCAACCGAAGCCGCCGAGGCCCGCGAGAAGAAAATCAGCCTCGCAGGAGCGATATTCGCATGCCTCGTAGGTCTGTTCGTCCCGCTCCAGATGGTGTCGCAGACATGGGATGACCATGACCGTTCCGGACGCTACACCACCCGCGACTTCGGTATGAACTATCTCGATTCAGTCGATGAGAACGGCATCATCTTCACCAACGGCGACAACGACACCTTCCCCCTCTGGTATGCACAGGAGGTCGAGGGTCACCGCACCGACGTGAAAGTGGTCAACCTCTCGTATCTCACTACCGACTGGTATGCAAATCAGGTGAAACATCCCTCATATCAGGCCGAAGGAATCGAAACACTCGCCAAACCGGAGGATTACGGTTACGAGCGCATGAATTTCAGCTACTTCGCAGCCGATTGCGATACCACACCTGTCAACATCTTCACCGCCCTCCGTCAAGTCTATGATCAGAACTCAAGCAAGAATACGTGGAACGCTCCGATGATGAAGTACAACAACTTCGTCATCCCCGTGGATATTCCTGCAGCTGTCAAGGCCGGACGCATCACCGAACATGAGGCAGAGGCCGCAGACACAGCCATACGCGCCAACATGGCCGATGACCGCGAATCGTCAGGTCACGGCGGCATGACACTCAGCCAGATCCTCTCGCTCGACATGCTTGCCACTTCGGTCAAAAACGGATGGAAAAACCCCATCTACTTCGCATCGACAGTGCCATCCGACTACTATGTCGCCCTCCAGCCCTACATGCGCTCGACAGGTATGGCCTACGAAGTAACCCCCGTCCGCAACGAGGAGAACGGCGAATATGACATCAACGCCGTCAACACCGACAAGGCTTACCGCAACATAACCGAGAAGTTCCGCTGGGGCGGTCTTGAAAATGTCACTTCACCTGACGACATATATCTCGACGAGACCATACGCCGAATGGTGACAACCACCCGCTCCTACATCATCGCCACTGCAACCGCCTTCATCAATGAGGCAGCTCTGGCAGAGCGTGCCGACACGATCACCGCCGACCCCGAAGCCAAACAGGAACTCGCGGCATACAAGGCCGACCGCTACGCCAAGGCACTCGAACTTCTCAACCTCATGGAGGAGAAACTCCCCGAAGCAGCCTCGCCCTACGCCGTACAGATACCCCAGAAGATGGCGCAGATTTATGCCCGCATCGGAATGGCCACCGGCAATAAGGAAGCATCGGCCCACGCTCTCGAACTCCTTGAAAATGAAATCCGCCGCTACGCACAGAACGTGAAGTATTACCAGAGCCTCAATCCTTGGCAGTACGCAACCCTGCCCAAGACTGACCGCTTCATCGAGACCTACTATATGGTCTATCTGCTTCAGGATCTCAGCGACGCGGGTGGCGATGCCGAAAAGATGGTTGACGAACTCACCGACATGGGCGTCAACTTTGACCGCATCGTCTCCATTCTCCAGCAGTAGGAATCATGTGGATTGAACAGCCACCGTTTTTCTACCGTCTGCTCTTCACGGAAGCCATCTGGCGAATACTCCATAGAGGGAAGAAGGTCGTCTATCTGACTTTTGATGACGGCCCGATTCCTGAGGAGACGCCGTGGGTGCTCGACACCCTCGACCGTTACGGCATAAAAGCCACATTCTTCATGGTCGGTGACAATGTGAGGAAGTATCCGGAGGTGTTCGAGGAAGTGAAACGCCGCGGCCACTCTTACGGCAACCACACCATGCACCACCTGCAGGGTCTGAAAGTGAGCGCGACGACATTTTTCCGCGATATAACCGAGGCCGACCGGCTGATCGGTTCTACACTCTTCCGTCCGCCTCACGGCATCATATCCCCGTGGCAGACGAAGCTGATCAAACGTCACTACAACATCATAATGTATGACGTGGTTACGCGCGACTACTCGAAGCGCGTCAGCAAGGAGCAGGTACTGAACAACGTGAAACGCTATGTCCGCAACGGATCAATCATAGTGTTTCACGACTCTCTCAAGGCTCACGAGAGAATGCGCTATGCCCTACCCCGTGCCATCGAATGGCTGAAAGAACAGGGCTACGAATTTCGTGTGCTTGGGATGTAGGTCGCTTACACCTATGAATGCTACCGATATAAAAATACTGCTTCAAGAGGCCGGAGCTTACCGGTCAGGCATAGCCCGCGCGACAGAGGTCGATCCTGAAGTGACCGCCTGCTATGACCGCTGGCTGTCCGAAGGCCGCAACGCCGGAATGGGCTATCTTGAAAACTACACCGACATCAGACGGAATCCCGCTTTGCTCCTTCCCGGAGCTAAGAGCGTGATTTCGTCTGCTTTTAATTACTGGTGGGGTAAATGCGAAGGTCCGCTCCAATGGGCATCATACGCTCTGGGGGATGACTACCACGACATCGTGAGGCGCAGGCTGCAAAGTGTAGCGGAAAAGATCTCGCTGGAGACAGGTGCTGAATGCCGTGTCTGCGTGGATACAGCTCCCCTGCCCGAACGCTACTGGGCCGTGAAATCAGGCATAGGCTTCATCGGGCTTAACCGTCAACTGATCATTCCGGGTGCGGGGACACACTTTTTCCTCGGAGAGATAATAACCACCCTCGAACTTGACACAGACCAACCGCTTGAGATCGACTGCGGAAGCTGTGGCAAATGTCTGCGTGCCTGTCCGGGTGGCGCACTTGATTCATCGGGACTCGACGCACGCCGCTGTCTGTCATATCTGACCATCGAACACCGGGGGCAACTCCCCGAAGGAACTCATTGCGGAAAGCACGTCTATGGTTGTGACGTATGTCAGGAGGTATGTCCTCATAATGCCTGTGCGCCTATTTCGGAAATCGAGGAATTCCGTCCGCGACAGACCGTCGTCAGCCTCGATGCGGAAGCGATAATAGATATGAAACAGGAAGATTTTTCAACGATCTTCCGCCGATCGGCCATCAAACGCACAAAAATCAGCGGACTGCAACGCAATGCGGAGTATATCATAAAGCATCCGTCTCCCGCAGACGACGCGAAGCAGGCGTGAGATCGAAGGATTCCGGATTGTACTTCTCCCCGAATGAAAGATAGAACCCGTGGTCGAGAAGCTCACGCGCAAGCTGCGGTTTGCCACGGAAGCCGTGTATTATCCACGGCTGTGTGGGTCGCCATTGTTTTTTCAAGTTTATTATTTCCGGAAAGGCTTTGACTATATGGAGAATGAGAGGTTTGTCGAGCTGTTCGCTCAATCGAAAATGAAAATGGAGAAGTTGTGTCTGTGCGGATAGAATTCCCTCACGTGAACGGCCTTCCGCATCAGTCAGTTTTGCGTCAAGCCCACACTCCCCTATTGCCAAAACAGCCGGTTCGATTGCAAGGGCACGCAGCAACAGCAGGTCTGTCGGGCGAGTTGCAAATACATTCCACGGGTGGATGCCGACGGAGTAACTGTAACCCTTGCGGAGTCTGACTCCTCCACGAAGATCAACCGGATCAAGGTTGACCACTGCATTATGCTTTAATATGTGGGTATGGGAGTCGAACACTTTTGGTATATATAGTATAGAGGGGAAAGTATAGAGTATAGAGGGGAAAGTATAGAGTCGAGGGGAGATGATGCTTGAGGGAGTTGCGGTACGGAAAGGAGATCAGGGAACGGGGTCGTAGCCTGATCCGCCCCAAGGATGACAGCGGCAGATGCGTCGTATGGCCAACCATGTTCCCCGGATTATGCCATGACGCATGATTGCTTCCACAGCATATTGGCTACAGGTAGGTGTGAAACGACATGCCGGAGGGAACATCGGCGATATGCAGAGCTGATAAAAACGGATGGGGAGGATAAAGAGGCGTCGCACAGATTTTCAAAGTTTGGGAAATAAGGCGTTTGGAAGCCGGTTGGGGAAAGGAAGCTTAACGGGGAAATCAGATAACGCGTCAGGACAGGATATCCCACCCGATTACTCGGCGGGAAGTTCAGCTACTGGCTGACATACAGCACCCTCCGCGTCCTTAAAGAGCGTGCGGGATATGCGGGTGAGAATGCGGGTCACTCCTTTAAGAACTTCGGAGTACGGAAGCACTTCCGACGCCACATAGATGAAAGCTATGTCCAACGGAAGATCCGAGGGTATGAGATTGCGATTGAGACGATATGCCTCGCGTATGCGCCGGCGCATCTGCACACGGTCAACGGCATGACGCAATTTTTTCTTGGGAACTGCTATAAGGAACTGCGGACAGGTTGCAACTTTACGCTGCTGATTCTTCGGGGCCGTCACCTCATCCGGCGGAAGATTCATGAATGACGAGGAGGCGATAATTTCATAATCCTCCGGCGGGAGAGCTGCACAGCGCGAGGGATTGACCGTCCATACCGCACGGAGAGGATAGGCCATAACAGACTTCGCAGCGGGATTGCTGCGGTCAAACAATTGGCCGATGGCAATCTCGCTGCGTAGTTTTTCTATTTTATATAACCTTTGTCCGGTCATTTCAGAGACTAAAGATCTATGGAAACGTGTCAATCTTCCGACTTCTCGCCGATCTCTTCCTTCAGGAAGTTTTCAAGGGCTGCAGTCATGGAAGGAGCTTTCACTGAAGGAGCCTCAAGGTCGAGACGCAGACCTGCGTTGCGGACAGCCTGTGCGGTAGTGGCTCCGAAACAACCGATACGGATATCCTTCTGCTCGAAACCGGGGAAATTCTTCAGTAGTGAGTCAATTCCGGAGGGGCTGAAGAAAAGAAGCATGTCATAGTCAAACTTCTCATCAGGACCGAAATCATTGGAAACAGTGCGATACATGACGGCCTTAGTGTAGTTGATGCCGTTCTTATCAAGGATGCTGGTATCCTCCTTATGCACGTCAGAGACGATGTAGAGGAAACGTTCTTTCTTATGCTTTACAAGGAACGGAAGAAGGCTGTCGAGTTTGCCGGTCTCGCCATGGAAAATCTTACGTTTGCGATAGACAATGTATTTCTGAAGATAAAGCGCGATGGATTCAGTGGTACAGAAATACTTCATTGTGTCAGGGATAGAGATTCGCATCTCCTCACAAAGCCTGAAGAAATGATCAATTGCAGTGCGGGCGGTGAAGATAATTGCCGTAAAGTCAGAGATAGAGATTTTTGACTGACGAAATTCTTTAGCGGTAAGCCCTTCTACCTTAATAAAGGGCCGAAACTCGATTTCCACTCCATATTTCTCGGCAATATCATAATATGGAGACTTGTCGGACGTAGGTTTCGGCTGGGAAACTAATACTTTTTTAACTTTCACTGTCAGTAGTGCTTAGGGTTGTAATTGACTTAAAAATCCGATGCATCTGTAGATGATGACGGGGGGTACAATTTCGAGAGTGCAAAGATACAAAATAAAATAAAGCAACGAGCCAAAATTGTCGTAAAAAAGCCTAAAGCCCTTGAAAATAAATATCAAACGTGTCAATAGATAGCACACGACGGCGATCAGCACGACTGTCCCCGCCTGCTCAGGATTAAAGAGCACCACAAGTGCCGGAAGCACTAAAGTGAGTCCGAGAAGCGACTGGGAGGCACTGAAGCCCTTGATCCACTGCCAAGCCGAGAAACGATCCGTGAACACGTAGCCGACCAATCTGAAAATCAGAAGTTGCCAGACATAATAGAACACGGCCAGTATGGTCAGAGCCACTATCTCCTGAAACATTGATAAGGCCGTTGAACAGCCCTCCGCAAGCATACCGGCATTGATGATGATGCCCTCACAGGCACAGGCAAGGAGCACTATGGACATCTGCATCCCCGTCTCGCTGAATGTCCGGACAGCCGACGAACTATCGGTCCTGCGCACGGTAAAGAGATCAGTAGTGAAATTCTTAAAGTAAGTGGAATAGTGGCGTGAATTATAGGCCAGAAAGATGAACAGGCATATAATCATGCACAGAACTCCGGAATCATAACCCGGCAATTGCTTGCGCTCGGCGGGTATCATTCCGGAGGTATAGGGAAGTTTGCCTACAGTCATGACGAGCTTTTCAGACGCGGAAACAGGAGCATCCTGTTCGCGGCATGGCCTTCCGGCAAATGGATTGACTATGGAGTCATTCTGCATCACGGATCTGCTCAGTGAACGGAGTTGATAATTTCCATGGCTTCCTCAGGCGAGGCGACAACCGTGGCGGGGATGTTTCCGCCACGCATGAACCCTTTGGACTGCATGGACTCGAAAAGGCTTACGAGCAGATCATAGTAACCATCTGTATTCACTATGATGACCGGCCCGTTGAAGAGACCGAGCTGATTCCACGTCATCATCTCGGCCAGCTCATCCAGAGTGCCTATACCACCGGGGAGGGCGACGGCGGCGCGAGCCATCGAAGCCATGGTCATCTTGCGGTGATGCATCGATTCGGTGTCGATGCAGCGCGTGAGACGCGGATGATTCCACTTCTTTTCCATCATGAAATGAGGAAGCACGCCGATGGCCTCACCTCCGGCATCCACAGCACCTTCGATAGCGGCTGCCATCATGCCTCCGGCACCTCCTCCACACACGAGTGAAAGACCGGATTCGGCAAGTAGGACACCCATCCGGCGCGCCACGTCGAGATAACGGGTATCGATATCGGATGAAGAGGCGCAATAAACGGCTACGCCCGACGGAAGTGAGAAGTTCTGATTCATGACCGCAAAATTACGAAATATGCATAAGATAGACCATTTTTATCGCCAAAATGTTCATGCATAATTTTTTTATTCGGTATTAATCAGGAATCCTGACAACGTTTTAGAGGGTGGTTCGTAACGTCACTGCATCTCTTTCCATGTCAGAATCCGACTCATGGCAATGACTTCCGGCCTTAATGGTTGGCATGGAACGTCCTCTCAGTAGCCTCTGTGGCGGACGAATGGCCTGCAAGGAGTACGGAGCGAGGAAAGGATCGAGCTCATGGCTTCATCGCGCCTCTCGCGGAAGCGTCCGGCCATCTCCACTGCAAGAGTGGCTGATACGGTAAGATTCGGGAGAAGCGACACTGTGACGACGGCATCAAGTACGTCCATGGCTACTGCAAGTTCCAGCTGACGGCGCAGTGCGGTGACGAGGGAGGAGGGGAATGAGCGGGGGAGATTAAGATCGAGCCGGAGCATGGAGGGATCAGAAAGACTGCCGTCACTGACGCAGGGCATGAGACGGAGGGCGGCTTGGGCAAAGGAGCTTTTCACCATCAGCTCCAGTGGTTCCGGATGCTCACGGTCAAGGATCGGAGTCAGGAGTGTGCGGATCTCACTGTCGGGACTGACTGAGAGTAATTCGAGAGCCGCGTGAGCGTGTATCAGATCTATTATCGCATCAGAGGATAGGGCGAAGAGCATTTCTATTAATGATATGAGGGGTGAGACAGAGGTAGATAATGGTTAATAATCACGCCGGAACGAGGATTGTGCGTGTAGAAGCGTCATAGTAACGCCGGGCAAGATTGGCCGCGGTCACCGGAGAGATGAAGAACTGTGATGCACCACCGGAAGCAAGGACATTGGCAAGAGCCGTGGGCAGGCTCATCCCGCGCGACTCCATCAGGCGACTGACACGGACGTTGAGCTCGGACCAAAGTTCAAGACGGCGGTCGCGTCGGAGCTTCAGCCTTCCGTGACGCAGGACACGCAGCATACGGAGCGCATAATCGTATGTACAGTAATAGGCCGGTGCTCCCGACATAGCGGCTTTGGCCGCTACAGCCTCGATGTCGGGTTGCACTCCGGCGGGAAGAGAGAGAAGAATCGAGCGTACTGAGTTGAGGAAATGACGGTTGCGGAGTGTGACGAGGGATAACATTGGAGAGGTGATTTGTTTAAATGAGTTTTTGATAAGCTGTCTGAATTTAATGTCGTGAGAAGATGTCAAATCATGGCATTATGTTGGTTTCCGTTGGCAAATTTACCATACGCATTGTGTAAAAACCACGCACACCGATGTGAAATAATGTTAACCACAGGAGAACTTCTATGAATCCGGCAGGGCGGCAAGTGCCACACGATCGCGCATCGTACGGAAAGAATTGAAACTCTCGTAGAGATCCAGCAAAGCTATCGCAGAGTTATAGACCTGACTCTCATAGAGGGAGGCGGAGACATTTGAGGCGGGGGCTTGTCCCTGAAGCGCGGATGTCACGCCCGAAATCTGCTGAAAGAGCTGCATTTCGATTTCGAGTAGTTTTGCCGCCCCCTCGCTGCGCCCTGAAGCCGTGATCTCGACCGGACGCTCACGGGCTGTAGGATTAATCGGGATGACACCTCCGGGCCGACTCCATATATCGGCCACCATCTCCATGTCGAGTCCGGCAGGAATGGCATCCGTAGGCATAAGCAGGACACCTTTGGCACTGTTGGCGAGAATATGGTCGATGGTGGTGATGAGGGTATTGATGTGCTTCTGCTGTCCTACCAGATCCTCAATGAAGGGATGAACCTCACCATCGGTCAGGGGATAAAATTTAAGGATGAACGGATGACCGCCTGATCGGAGGGGAGTACGGGTATGGTCGATGACGCTCCCGTCAGGCGCAAGGAAACGGCAATGCCAATGCGGATCACGCGACGGATGATGGGGATCTATGTCGTAGGTCCAGACCTCTATGACCCTGCAGAAACCACCGGCCGGTGGAGTGAAGAAATCCATCATCGACTCCTCCCGGCCGAAATCAGTTATGGAGACAAACGGGCCTTGTGCCGCCAAGTTGCGGTAAAGTTTTTCGAGATGACGGTGGCGACGCTTTGAATCATGTCCGAAACGGAGTTTGAGTTCATCGAGAGTCATGTCATGGAGCATTCCTATCAGCCGCATGTCCGTGGCGCGCGGATCACGGAAGGGCGTGCAGAAGAAGGAATCGAAACTCACATTGTCTATCCATACCCCCGATCCGGCGGGAGGACGGTTTTCATAAACGACACGCTGAATGACAGTGCCTGAAATTAGGAATTCCTCAAGTGCGCGGCTGTCAAGCTCGGTCATCAGATTGGCATCGTAGATACGTGAAAGACCGTCGTCGGACAATGAGGCTTCAGCCTGCGAGATATTGTAGCGGAAACGGCCGACTATGCTTTTGACGAGCGAACGGAGAAGATTGTTGGTGAGCGGCCTCATACCTGAGGTCATGGCCTGCTCGTATTCGGTGACGGTGCGCCCGTCAGGGGTCAGAGTGAGGTCACCCCATTGATCGCCGTAGGTGTGGTGCATGAGCCGTCGGCGATTGGCCCGCAGGGCGGAATGAGTTTTCCATGCGTCGCGGGCCGCCTGAAGGAGAAACGAGTTTGAAGGAAACATGATTGATGTGGGTTGGGGTTCAGTATGGTGTGTCTTTCAAGTATAGGACAGATAGGTCTATACAGGATGAATAGATGCAAGAGCGGAGTCGTCGAAACGATATTCATCTTCCGAGTAACTTACTCCGCAGAGTGACAGGAGCGTATCATCAGGCGTGGCGGCGGGATAAAGACGGAGTTCACCGTCATGAAACACGGCTACCGGATGCGACGTTGTGGCACGTGTGTAGGGATGATTCTGCCGGAGCGCGAGGATATGGGTGGGGCTGGTGACTATCCGTGCATGACGTCGCCATGAGGCAAGGCGGACCTTGAGAATCCTCACCACCTCCGGAGGCAGACAGACAAGAGTGTGGCCGTCAGGATCAGCCGAAAGAGTGGCTATCCCCGAAAGATCCTCGGCAACAAGCTGTTCTGCCGGAGCTTCCATAAGCAGACGGCGATACCAACGGTGCATTTCGGAACGGTGAATGGCAGTGGTGTCAATGGCATCGTTGCGCAGGAATACGGATTCGGCCAATGAGGGTTTATAACCGGTGTGAAGTCGCCAGATATCAAGCATTTGGGAGGGAGAGAGGTTGAGATGCATGGGTTGTTTATAATTTAGTCTAAAGGTTAAAGTATGGAGTATGGATATTTCAAATATGCCACAAAGTTACATCCGCAGATACCACAAAAAGGTGCGATAATGGATAGGAGGTAGGCTTTTTTTACTATTTTTGCAGCCATTATCCGTCGTTCCTCGGTCAGGAAGCGAGTCCTGTCAGATGGAAATACGCGAATCTCAACCATTGCACATCAATATGAAATCTATCACCCGTTTAAAGAATAAAGTGCTTGAAGGAGCATCTATTACCGAAGATGAGGCCATGAGCCTCGTCGATCTCACAGATCAGGAGTATGACGAGCTTCTTGAAGCCGCCACAGAAATCACTGCCCGCTTCGGAAGCAAGGATTTCGATTCCTGCTCCATCATCAACGCACGTTCTGGCCGCTGTCCGGAGGACTGCAAATGGTGCGCGCAATCCGCCCATCACACTACCGATATCAGCGTCTATCCGCTCGTTGACCGCGAGACATGCATGAATCTCGCGGACTATAATCACAGGAAAGGCATAGGTCGTTTCTCGCTCGTCACAAGCGGGCGCACGGTCAGCGGAAAGGCTCTCGACACCATCTGCGACTACTATCGTGAGCTTTCATCACGCGAGGGGATGGGGCTCTGCGCGTCAATGGGACTTCTCGATGCTGAAGCACTCCGCCGTCTCCGCGAAGCCGGTGTGAAACGCTATCACTGCAATCTTGAAAGCGCACCCTCCTACTTCCCTACCCTATGCTCGACCCATACCATCGAGGATAAGATCAAGACCATCGAGGCCGCCCGCGAGGCAGGCATGGAGGTCTGCAGCGGAGGCATCATCGGCATGGGTGAAAGCATGGCGCAGCGTGTGGAATTTGCGTTGACACTCAGACGCATCTCCCCCGTCTCGATCCCCATCAACATCCTCTGCCCCATTCCCGGAACTCCGCTTGAGAACGCTGCCCCGCTCACCGAGCGCGAAGTGCTCCAGACAGTGGCTCTATTCCGCTTGATCCACCCCCGTGCTGTGCTCCGCTTTGCCGGCGGACGCGGACTGCTGAGTACCGAGACCCAGAGAAAGGCTCTGCGCATAGGTATAAACGGCAGTATAATGGGCGACCTTCTCACCACAATCGGAGCGCAGATCGACGAGGACATCGACATGATCAGGGAATGCGGATATAATTTCGGACAGCAACCCTCAGGAGATAAATAATGAAAATAGAATATACAAAAGAGCAGCTGACGCGTTATCGCGGCCACCTGTCGCTCTGCGAGGTGGATCTCGCAGGGCAAAGCCGTCTGACGGAGAGCCGCGTACTCATCGTAGGTGCTGGCGGACTCGGTAGCCCCGTGGCCCTCTACCTCGCCGCCGCAGGTGTCGGGACAATCGGCATTCTTGATCCTGACACTGTGAGTCTTAGCAACCTGCAGCGTCAGATCATACACTCCACTCCTGACATCGGACGCCCCAAGGCAGAATCAGCAGCCGAAAAGATGCGTGCAATTAACCCTGAGGTAAACGTAATCCCCATGACCGAGGCTCTGACTCCGGAAAATGCAGCCTCGATAATGAATGATTATGACCTCGTGATGGACTGCACCGATAATCTGCCCACCCGTCTGCTCATCAACGACAGTTGTGTTGCTTTGGGCAAGAAAATGGTATTCGGTGCTGTCTCGCGCTTCTCCGGTCAGGTGTTCAGCCACATTCCCGGCAGTGCATGTTACCGCTGTATCTTTGATCCGGAAAACACCGATCCGGACGGAGATCTCCCCTGTGCGATCAACGGGATCATGAACACGGTGGTAGGTGTAATCGGCAGTCTGCAAGCCACGGAAGCGGTGAAACTTCTCATCGGGACCGGTGACTCACTCATCAACCGCATCCTCACGTTTGACGCCGTCACGATGCAGTTCAACACCTTTGCTGTCAACCCCGTAGGCAGTTGCGGATGCCAGCATGGTTAAGCTTTTTTAACGGTAGTCTTAACGTTAATCCTACAATATATATCTACTTTTGCACCACTTTTCCAACTGGAAGCAATAATCATCTGTCTAACTGTCTGAACCAATTCATTATGATCAATACAAATGCTTCTATGCCCCGCGTAGAGATCGTGGGTAGTTTCCTCCCGCCTGAGGAACTTGAGAATGCTCTCAGTGAGAAAATCCGTGGCAATATGTCGGAGGAAGCATATCATGCCGAAGAGGACCGCGTAATCGACAATCTGATCAACCGCGAGATCGAAGCCGGCCTGCAGATTGTCACCGACGGCGAGATGCGTCGCAAAAGCTGGGACCGTGATTTCTGGGAAGGTTTCAACGGCATGAGCCGCGAACGCATCGACACGGGTCATATATATCAGGACGAAGTGCTCCGCCATGACCTGCTGCGTTTCAACGGACGCATTGAGTTCAACCCCGAACATCCCTTCTTCGAGAAATACAGCCACATGCTGGAACTGACAGCCGGACGTGCCGAAGTCCGTCAGACCATCCCTTCGCCCGGCGAACTTTATCTGCGTATCCTTCTCGCATCAAACGGTGACATATCAAAGTTCTATGAGTCACCTGAAACTCTCATTGATGACATCGTGGAAGCCTACCGCAAGACCATCGCGGAATTTTATCGCCTCGGTTGCCGTCATATACAGCTCGACACCGGTATCTGGGGACGTCTGAGCGATCCTGACTTCGACCGTCAGCTGCTCCTCGGTGGAGTGGATTCCGATAAGCTGACCGAGACTCTGCTCGACCTCATCAACCGATCTATCGAAAATCACCCCGAAGATCTCGAAATCACTTTCAGTATCGCAGCCGACGAGACCCGTATCCCCCGATGGTTTGATGAAAAGGATCTCAACCGTCTGCATCTTATGCTTGAGCAGCTCAAAGCCGATGCGTTCCTGCTCCCCTTCGCAATATCATCGCCCGAAGAGATCGCCGCACTGCGCTGGCTGCCCGAAGGCAAACGCGCCATCATCGGTATCGTCGATGGATCGCTCCCCAATCTCGAAAGCATGGAAAGCATCCTTGAGGCAATCCGCGTTGCTACACGCTATGTGCCCGTAAGCATGCTTTCAATCAGTCCGACCTGTGGCTTTAAGGTGCGTAACCGCGAACGTCAGGGCCTCAACTACGAGACCCAGTGGACCAAGATCGCCCTGCTCCGCGAGGCAGCCGAGGAGTTTGCCCGCTCACAGGAGGCATGATTCAAGGTGAATCCGGCCTTTCCGGCCATGACCACCTCACAAGTCCTCTTAACCATCATCTTCTCAACCCACCACTAAGTAAGTTTATGAACAGGATACATCTATGTATGTGCCGCATGAGCGGTGCCGAACAGAAATTTATCGACGAAGCTTTCGCCGAAGAGTGGGTCGTTCCCCTCGGTCCTAATGTCGATGGATTCGAGGAGGATCTGAAGCATTTCATCCTCGACGGTGACCCGGCTTGTCAGGGCAAGGAGATAGCCGCACTTTCATCCGGAACTGCGGCCATACATCTCGCGCTCGTGCTGCTCGGTGTCGGTAGGGATGACGAGGTGATGTGTCAGAGCTTCACATTTGCCGCGTCGGCCAATCCCGTGGTCTATCAGGGAGGCCGTCCGGTTTTCGTTGATAGCGAGCCGGAGAGCTGGAACATGGATCCCGTGCTGCTCGACAAGGCCATAGCCGACCGTGTGGCCGTCACCGGACGCAAACCGAAAGCCATAATCGCTGTGCATCTCTACGGTATGCCGGCACGGATCGACGAGATCTGCGCCGTCGGCGAAAAGTGGGGAATCCCGGTGGTGGAGGATGCAGCTGAAGCTCTCGGATCGTCCTACAAAGGACGCAAATGCGGCACTTTCGGTCGCTTCGGCATCCTGAGTTTCAACGGCAACAAGATGATCACCACCTCCGGAGGCGGCGCACTCATCTGCCCCGACGCCGAGAGCAAAAAACGCGCTGTGTTCTACGCTACTCAGGCGCGTGAGGCATATCCTTACTACCAACATGAGCACATAGGCTTCAACTATCGTCTCAGCAACATCAGCGCGGGTATCGGACGTGGTCAGATGACGGTCCTTGAGAAATATCTCGATCACCACCGCCGTCTGGCCGGGATCTATCAGGTGCTTTTCGCCGGCATGGCCGGAGTGAAGTATCATGCCAATCCTTGGCCGGATGCCGACAGCAATTACTGGCTCTCAACCGTCGAGATCGATCCTGAAATCACAGGCTGCACACCTGACGTGGTCAGTCAGCACCTCAACAAACTGAATATCGAGACCCGACTGCTATGGAAACCTATGCATCTGCAGCCTGTCTATGCCGACGCGCCGGCATACGTCAACGGAGTCAGCGAACACCTCTTCGACCGCGGACTCTGCCTGCCCTCCGGGCCGTGGGTGACACCGGAACAAGTAAAAATGATTGTGGATGAGATCGCCTATCTGATTTCTTCCCAGTCAGCATCGCTGACCTGAGGTTCACGCGGCGTATATGACTGATCCGAAGCAGAAGCCGATCTGTATTCAGTAGTGACTTCTATTTCTTCGAACTCGATATATTCTCCCTCTTCACGGGAGAATATTTTTTTTCTTGAGCCCGGCCTGCGCGGAGCTGATGAGCGACCACGCGACTGTCCGGCCGCGTTTGCAGCGCGGTTATAAGCCTGACCTCCGAACGGCGTGCCGCCGAAAGCCTGATTGAACATGTCGTTGACTTTCTCCTGATATTTGCGTCGGGCGTAGGCCAGCAGCAGAGGCTTCACCAGAAGCCAGAGGAGATAAACAATAAATATGGTGGCGAGAATTGTCAGCATGTCTTCTTAACAAATAAAATATTAGGAGTGTTTTTGAGCCGTCCGGCTCTCTCAGCTCCCTCGATTCAATTCTCAACGGCGGTTTTCTTTCCGAAAAGGGAGATGAGGATGTAGAGGATGATGGTCCATGCGAAACCTGAGACTCCTTCCGTCACGACGAAAAGGACAGCGGCGGCAAGCACCACGTAGCGGCGGACGTTGTCACGCCACGCAAGGTTGGCAAATTTCAATGAGAACATCTTCAGTTCGCTCACCATCAGCAGTGAGATGACTAAGATCAGACCTATCATCACGGCGTCGCCCGGATAGGTATGCGATTCTATCCATGCAAGAGTGCCGATCCAGAAGATAGCATTGGCAGGGATGGGAAGTCCGACGAACGAAGTGGTCTGACGTGTATCGACATTGAACTTGGCCAGACGCAACGCACCCATCACGGCTATGAATATGGCGAATGCCGCAATCCACATAGGTGCACCGTATTCGCGCATGACGTTCATGACGAGGAATGCGGGTGCGAGGCCGAAGCTCACGAGGTCACTCAGCGAATCGAGTTCCTTGCCCATCGGGGAATAGGCGTGGAGCATACGGGCAGAGAGGCCGTCGCAGAAGTCAAACACCGAAGCCGCACCGATGAAGATAAAGGCCCAAGCCATAGGTGGGATCGATCCGGTGTCGAGTCCGAGGTTAAAAGCGAAAAACACCGCCGTGCACCCCGATATGAGGTTGAGGCAGGTGATCGTATTCGGGATGTATGTCTTAAAAGATTTCAATTGATGATTCTGTCTTATTTTAAATTCTGCAGAGAGTGAGAGAGTATCTGTTGCTGTGTGGCTGTCCGTCATTCGTCGGGATTCTCGCGGAGACGGGCCACTTCTGTCACGCCGCCGGTGGTCTTGTCACCGATCTTCACGTAGATCTCGGCGTCGAGCGGAAGATATATATCCACACGTGAGCCGAATTTGATGAATCCGAGATGATCCTCGATATTGGCATGATCGCCCGGTTCGGCGTAGGTGACTATACGGCGCGCCACTGCTCCTGCAATCTGGCGCACCACTATCTCCTGACCGTTGGTGGCGCGGATAAGTATGGTCGAACGTTCGTTCTCTATGCTTGCTTTGGGGAGATACGCGCTGAGGAAACGTCCGCGGTGGTGACGCACCATCAGCACCTCGCCGTCGATCGGAAACCAGTTGGCATGAACGTTAACGACGGTCATGAACACCGAAAGCATCCTAACCTTGCGGCGGAGCACTTCGGGCTCGAACACTTCCTCAAGAGCGACCACCGTGCCATCCACCGAGCTGACGACTACGTTCTGCCTGTCGCCCTTGAACAGACGGCGCGGCGAACGGAAGAAGTTGACGATAAACAGATAGAGGATTACCGAAATCGACGAGAACACGATGGGGATTACAGCGGGACGTATAAACATCCATGCCGACAGATTGATCACAATCATTATCAGCATGACTACTATCAGTATGTTCGTACCTTCGCGGTGGATCTTGACTTTCATTTCGATTCTCGTACTGTGTCCGGAGGTCCGGTCATGGATTCTCTGTCAGGGACAGTCTCCATGACAGCTGGTCGGTTTAACGTGCTTCTTAATTTGCAAAATTAACCAAAGTTTTCCACTTATCAAAGCAGAATTTTAAAATTTGGCTTTTCCACACCAACTTACGCCTGCCGCTTAACTTCTTTTAACCGGCTTCTATGAGTAGAACTGCTTCCTGACAGCACGGCTGACCACGGCGAGATTGCCGGAAGTGATGAGCAGTATCAGCCCCACTCCCACGGCGACGGTCATCCACGGACTGACAGGCTCAACGCCGAGTGTGGAGAGAGGTTCGCGCCAGTAATGCGCGCCGGTGAGCATTACCGCAAGAGCGGCGGCCAGCACAGCGACGTTGACACACGATATGATCAGGTGATAATAGCGGGCCACCTGCGAGGGCGTGTAGCCAAGCTGCATCAGCTCGTGGATCTTCTCTCGGTTCTTCTGCATGAGCAGATAGATGCTGAGAAGGAGGATGAAGAAGGCAAGCAGACTGATGACAAGTCCCACAGCGATCACCACCGAGGTGACGAGCGAGAGAAAATAGGCGGCCTTGCCGTTTGCCGCACGGTCGCCGGCTGTCTCGTAGCCATGCTCCTCCAGATAGCTCTCCGCTTCCGGATCTCCGGGATGGTCGAGTTTCACTATCAGGCGTGACGGGGCTTCAGCAGGACTGTCCGAGAACTCACTGTTGGCCCAGCGCATGAAATCCTCCGGCACGGCTATAGTGTTGAGACGCGATGAGAAGCCGACTATGCGGGCGTTGACCCACTGCTGGCGTCCGTTTCCGCTAAGCGATAGCTGCAGGGGCACCATGCTTATCACCTCCTCGGACACCTGAGGCATTCCGCGCGATGTGGCGAACCCGAAGTTGTAGAGCGAAAGATAGTCCTTGGAGATTATTAGGGGGACATATTCGGAGCGGCCCGGTTCGTAGCCCCAACCGTCGGGCGACACATCGAAAAAGTCGTCCGGAATCGACTCCAAAAACAGGTCTGACCCCATCGAACTGCCACCGAAACTAACCTTGGCATAGACATTGAAAGCGGCCGAGTTGAATTCGCCCACCTTACCTGACCACGGACGGGCCTCTATGTCCGCGATCTCTTCCTTGCTGAAGCGCGTCGGGTGCTCGCTCTCTCCGAAAGGCAGGAGGCTCAGGCCCGTGACTTTTTTCGAGATCACCACATAGTCTTCCGAGAAAAACGAATCCTCATCATCCCAGACGGTGCTTATATCGCGGTAAAACTGGATCGCGGTCAGCACGATGGCAAGACCGACAAGGTTCGCCATCGCATAGCCGGCTATCTGACCGGCACTGATATTGCGTCTGAGCAGACGCCAAACTATATTCTTGCTTTTTGTCACAACAGGTAAGTTTGAAGATTAAGAGGTTGTTTAACGACAGACGCTATCCGGGCACTCCGCTTCTTTTCTCTTATAGCCTCAGCAGCTCGTAGTCCGGGAGCATAATCTTGTTGCCGACGGAGGTGGCGATGACGGATGCCTCGCGGGCGCGTGCCTCCTCATCGATCATCGCGGCGACTGCCTCATTGTTGCGGCTGTCGAGATGGCTGACAGGCTCATCGATCAGCAGGAAATCAAATGGCTGACAGAGAGCACGGATGATCGCCACCCTCTGCTGCTGTCCGACCGACAGCCGGCCTGCGGCGACATCGGCCTTATGCGCTATCTCAAGCCTTTCGAGCATGGCGCGGATCTCCTCACCGCTCTTGCAGTCCGTCAGGCGGTTCTTTATAAGAATGTTTTCCATCACCGTGAGTTCGGGAAAGAGACACATCTCCTGCGGCAGATAGGCGATGGCCTTGCGCCGGAGCTCACACCAGTGGCCTATACTGAAATTACGGACATCATCGCCGTCCATCAGTATGTAGCCGTCATAGTCACGGCGCGATCCGTAGATGAACGCGCATAGCGATGATTTTCCCGTCCCGCTCTCGGCTTCTATCAGATAGTATCGGCCGCGGCGGAAGGTCAGTTCCTGCATGAGCCACACCTCCGAGTCCTTCACCGGTGATTCGTGCTCGCTCCCCCTGAACACGTGGGGGAGCGCACGCTGTAGGGTTATCTCCTCGATCATATCATTGCTGAGAGTATGGCCTGAAGGATGGGGGTGTCACTGCCGACGAGGCTCACCTCTCCGGTGGTATTGTCGGCCGACATACGGATCTGGAGATCTATGCCGAAATCAGGCATAGATCCTCCGAACACCTTCATCGACGGTATGTTGAGGGTCATCGCGCCATCCTTCCCTGCGAAAACGGGTGCGAGTGAGTTCTGGCGTGTAGGTTCGAAGGGGATATTGCCGACTGCGAGATAGCCATCGACATTGCCTATGTAGAGATCCATGCCATACTGCGGGACTATCATCATGCCGTCCGCTCCCTGACGCGGGCTGACACCGGCCATGAACAGCGAACTGCGGATCATGCCGATCACGTCGTCGATCTTCTGCTGCGGCAGATGCACCATAGCCATGAACTGCCAGTTGCCGAAGTCAAGTTCATCGTAGGCACTCTGGTTTGCCGGACCTGCAGCGAGGAAGATAGTTCCGTCGATTGACTGGAGATAGGGGATCACTGTCTGAAGCATCGCATTGACCTGAAATCCGCCTGCAGCGGAGATGGCACCGGTGAGCACGCTCCAGTCAAATTCAGGAGTCACGCCGATACCGAGGGCGAAATTGAAATTCTCAGGCACATAGGCAAGCACGGCCGGATTGACAGCTTTAAGCCCCTTGATGGGTTCGGGTGTACCGTCGGCACGGATCACACTACTGTTGCCGACGAGTTTGTTGTCACTGACATTCAGGGTCAGTGTCGCCCACGTGGCTTCAAGCTGAGGATTCTCACCCTTGTCGCCCTTCTTGCCTTTGGCATCACCCTCTTGACGGACTACGGCATTGACCAGATTGCCGGAGGTGAACACCTGTTCGAGTCCTGTCATCGAGGCCAGAGATCCGTCCTTGGCTTCCTTGACGAAGGTCTCGACTCCTTTCACGGCGTCAGCCGGTTCGCGGTCGGTTAGCCATACGCGCGCATCGTCGAGCAGCACGGTCATGTTGCCGACCTTGCCGCAGCTGAAACTGCCGGTCTCGTCGGCCCACTCGATCTTCTCTGCGGAGGCCTCCTTGAACTTGGCACGGTCATTTACGAGCATGGTCATGTAGAGATTGCTGCGCGAGTCAGCGGCCCAAGCCACTGCATTGGGATCGGCCGAACCCGATGCATCTACAGCAGCGACAAAATCCACCAGTCCGGTGAAACGCGCCGACCCCTGAAGCTGCGCGGGGACTGTGACGCTACCGTTGTCAAACTTGCAGCCTGCTTCTTCAAAGAATTGCTTTACGCGGATCGTACCCGCCTGTCCGACAGAAGCCGGGATCACGTCAAGAAGTTTATGATCCTTGCTGCATGAGCTCACGATAGCTCCCAGAAGAATCATGGCCAGCAAGGGTAGAGCGAAAAGTCTTGATTTCATAATCATATAAGGTTTTTAATTTTATATAATGCTTTGCGAGGTGTATTATCGGCGTTTATATTGTCCTACTTTATTTATTCCGCTTGGCGAGGGTATATCATCGGGGTCGATATATCTCTACTTTTTTCTATACCGCTTTGGTGAGGTATATTGTCAAGGTCGATATATNCCTGCTTTTTCTATACCNCTTTGANGNGGTATATTGTCAAGGTCAATATATTCCTANCTTTTCTATACCGCTTTGATGAGGTATATTGTCAAGGNCAATATATTCCTACCTTTTCTATACCNNTTTGGATGGTGTATTGACAGCATTGATATATCAGTATCTCAAAAATATCTATGAATTAAACCTCTATGCAGGATATAGCAGGATATAGTATGTGTAATATTTCGACAGATAACACCTTGCAAACTTACAAACAAACCGCCACTCCGCCAAAAATCCACCCGCATTTTATCGTATTTTATCATATAAAGCCTATAAACCGCAAANCAACGACATCCCCANCAGCAAAACAACGAACCAACGATGTCTCCCCACCAGCCAAACCGTGAACCAANGACGTCNTCCCATNAGCCTAACCACGAACCAACAATGCGTCCTCATCAGCCTAACCACGAACCAATAATGCANCCGTCTCNCAAACAGCTAAACCGCGAAGCGGTGATGCNTTCATAGCCCCTACNGATTTATTCAACGCATCTTTAGAAGATGGCNGAGCTGACGGAGGCTGACGATAGAGACTATCACTGCGACAGGAAGGAGCAGAAGGGAGGAGGAGACTGCAAATGTAAATACTATAGCAGCAACACTAANAGCCACGGTTATTACAGCGGCTCTGACTATACGCCGTGGGACTGTCANCCCGTAACGCATCCTATAGACAACACCAATGATAAGAAGATAAAGAAGATACCACAGCGTGTAGCTCACACCAAGTCCNCCGATGCCCCACTCACGATAGCAGACTATGTTAAGGGCAAGTCCGGCNACTCCGCTGATCGACTCCGTGACGATGAAGGCNTGGCCGTCGCCCTTGGCAAGTATGACGTATGACATGCAGTAGGAAATACCCCGCAGAATGACTCCCGCCATAGCNATGGAGATAAAGGGNGTGGCCTCCTCGAAACGTGCATCATAGAGCAGACGGACTATGTAAGGCGCAAGTGACAGCAGAAAGAGCACTGCCGGAAGCAGGAGCAGGAGCATNAGCCACATCTCATGAGCCACGAATACACCTAAACGGCGCGGAAAACGGACCACTCCTGAAATGCGTGGATAATACTCGGTAGCGACGGCTGCNAAAATCATCCCGACGTAGCGGTTGACAACNGTGTAACCGGCTTGATAGAGACCCACTTCCGTATCACCCGCCCGGCTATTGAGNTAGGCGATGAANACATAGCTCATGGCCTGAGTGATGAAATCGGCCGCGGTCATATANATTCCNAGGATGATTATNTGNCGGCCNAATGAGAACGTGTCACGCATCGTGACCGTNTCNCGACTACCGGCCTTCCGCTCACTGAATAGAAACGTGGAGACACANCCGAGTGCAGCGCAGACTATTATGGATGGGACGACACTATCGAGNCCCCAATAGTAATACATGGGNATGGAGGCCGCNAACCCTGCTCCGACTCCACANACAGAGGCTTTGGCAAGCCGGCGCAGCTGTCCGAGGCCCTGCATGACAGCTTCCTCGGCAGAGGAAACGGAAAGCAGGAAGATGACGGCAGAGAGAGCCACGTAGCTCAANGTCCGGTCATCCGAACCGAANGTCCACCGGCTCAGCAAAGGGGCACAGGCCATCATCAGCACCGCACCGAAAAGCCCAAGCAGCCACCCCCAGCGACGAACCACGGTAACCATCCTCGCGCGCAATTCCGGTGAGCCCTGCGAGGCGATCCCACGGACCGAACTGGAGGGGACTCCAAGCTGCGCAAGGGTTCTGACAGTCTCGACAGCATTGTTAAAGATTCCGAACAGACCCACACCCGCCGGACCGAGCCACAAGGCTACCAGCTTTACCCTCACGACACCGAACAGGATCTGCAACATCCTCACGCTGCCGAATAGCCCCATCGCTTTCAGCACCCGCCGGGAGACCGCGCTGCTCATCGCCGTGCCTCCTCCCAAGGATTGTTGACGCGNGAAGACCCTATGCCCACACCGCGCAGCATCTCCCATAAAGCCGTCCAGAAACGCGACTGACCCGCGCGCGACAATCGCCACGCTTTGAGGGGGACGCGCANCGGAAANGTGAACGGAAAGGCGAANTACATGTAGGCACCCCACGCACGCAGTACGCAAGGATCAGTGACGGGACGCGTGCCNGTGGTAGGGCCGGTATGAGTNGTGATGACTATGGGGAAGAAGCGGCAGTTGAGCTTCAGTTTGCGGGCGGTCAGCAACAGCATCTCCTCCTCGGCNGCATGAAGCCAAGGCGAGCCGAGGCCGAAGGCAGGGTGGAAACGCAATTTCGATGCAAGTCCGCGCGGACGTACCGCCACCTCAAAAGAGGTCTGGTAAAATCCTTTCGGAAGACCTGAAGTCAGGTCACACTCNGACGAGGGATAGATTTTAGAACCGCTACCGTCAAACATGAACGAGGCATAGTCCAACGACGGATTNTCCTCGAACACCCTCCTGACAGCATTCAGTTGCTCNGGANTGTAGCGCAGATCATCGTCAGCCACGAGCCATACGTCGGCCGTCGAAGCCTCGATGGCATTATTNCGGTTGAAACTCAACCCCTTCTGATCAAGGCGCAGGACATCGACATCCGTGCGCGAGGCAAGCGATGCGGGGACTTCGGCATCATGATGNTCCTGCCACGAGACAATATAGCGCACACCNGCCACANCCGGCAGATCCATAGCCTCGACACGGAGGATTCCGGCGGGAGTGTAGGTGCATATCAGCACATCAAGAGTCAATCGTGGCGTAGTGGTANTCATCATGATAAAGTAAGAGGTTGTGAGTTCAGACGGCTTGTCCAGAAATCGAGCGCNCGGNCTGCGACGGTTCTATAATCATTATGCCNAACGACAAATTCACGGCTCTGCAANCCGCGCGGGCGGATTCCTTCGGGGTGCAGAACGACNTCNTCAAGCGCACGCACGACCGATTCATAGTCAGGTTCGACATGTATCACCGGATGCAGCTCCTTCTCGCCGATGAANTCATAAAACTCAGGCGCACCACCTGAGACAGTGTTCAGCCCGTAGGCCATAGCCTGAAGGGCATTTGTAGCGGGAGTGTAGCTGTAGAGCTGGTCGAGCACCACGTGAGCCGACTTCAGGAGTTCGAGATATTCGTCGTANGGGCGGTTCTCGACAATCACAAGCTCCGCACGGTCAGGATAACGGTCAACCACCGCACGTGCGGCCCACTCCATGACATCAGTNCCTTTTTCGAGCAGACGGTCTTTGTAACGTCCGAGAAACAGCCTTANTTTCGACGGACGGTCGGACAGATCGACAGGACGGATAGCGTCCGTGTCTATAGGAATCCCCGCGTAAGCAATCTTATCCTCAGGAANTACACGCCGCAGAGCCACGTGGTACTCATAGAGNGCGGACANNGCCCCATCNACNGAAGTATAGAAGTGGCTGTCGAGACGGCGCATATCGGGNGCNAGCCAACGGTCGCAGATGTCGGGATGNGCCTTCAGATAGGGAGANNCCTCGCCATAGATNCGAAATTCGTTATAGCGCAGCGCGGTGGCAGGATCAAGACACTCNGCCACGTAGTTTGGATCTGTTCCGAGTGCCGTGCAGAAGACGGAGCGNTTGTTAGCTTTAAGATAATCGAGGAGCTGCGCCTTGCGGCCGGGACGAAGCTCTATGAAGGACTGTGAACAGAGGCTNACGATGTCGAATCCCCTCAATTTCTGCCTGAGCCCCAAGTTGAGGCGCAACCAAAGGTCAAGNCCACCGATTTTACCCTTGAAACGGCGACGGAGATCAATGTCACGTCCNGTGTCGAGCCAATAACCACCGTTGGAGGCCACGACCGTCTCATGGCCCAGCTCGCGCAGGCCACTGGCAAGAGTGCGGTGGTAAGACGAGGCATCCCCNACAAAAAGTATTTTCAGAGGTTCGGTCATGGACAGGATTCGGTCAGTNATGAAATATTCGAAATTCGGGGGAAGCAATACCGAAACCACATCCGTATTGCATCANCGTCCGCGCTTACAGCTTTTTGCGGAATGCACGGCGNCGGCGGTGCTGCCTCTTCTCGAAGTAGTCCCACTGCGACTGCACCTGTGAATTGCTCTCAAGTTCGAGATTGGTCTCGGCATATTTGATTCCATTCTTGATGTAGAGNTTCAGCAGNTCATAGAAAAAGAGCGAGTTGACACCCTTGGACTGATATTCGGGCTTGACGGCTATAAGAAGGAGGTCAATAACGTCGTTGTGNCCCTTCATGGCACGNAGAATATGGTACCATCCGGTCGGAAACAGCCTTCCGCGACATTTGCGCAATGCCTCGGAAAGTGACGGCAGGGAGATGCCGACACCTACAAGTTCACCGTTCTTATCGACCACTACACTGACATACTCCAGACGGAGAATNCTGAGATACATNTCGATNTAGTAGTCAATCTGCCGTTCGGTAAGCGTGCAGTAACCGTAGAGGTTGGCGTATGCCTCGTTGATGAGATGGAAAAGCGCGTGGCCGTAGTCCTCCTTGATTTTCTTGGGAGAGGTGTATTTGAGGATACGCAGATCATATTTCTTGAGTACGATCTCGGCAATACGGGTCATCTTCTCCGGCACTTTATCAGGCACAGTGATACGGTATTCCACCCAGTCCGTGTCCTTGACATATCCGAGACGTTCGACCTGCTGACGGTAATAGGGATAATTATAGATAGTGGCCATCGTGCCCATTTCGTNGAAACCCTCGACGAGCATNCCTTCACGGTCCATATCNGTAAAGCCCATCGGGCCGATTATTTCAGTCATACCGCGGTCGCGCGCCCATTCCTCGGCAGTNGCGAAGAGGATATCCGTCACCTCATCGTCGTCAATGAAATCGACGAAGCCGAAACGCGCCTCTTTCTTGCCCGTACTCTCATTNAGACGGTCGTTGATGANGGCCGTTATGCGNCCCACGGGCTTTCCGTCACGNTAAGCCATGAACGACTGGGCGCGGCAATAGTCAAACGCAGGATTTTTTCCGGGGAGCAGCGTGTGGACCTCATCAAAAACCAGATTCGGCACGAAACAGTCATTGCCGTCATAGAGGTCAATCCCGAATTTCACATATTTTTCAATTTCTCTCTTTGTGGGCTTCAGAGCCTTGATGATAACAGCCATGATCAGTCGGTTGATTCAGTTTTGATGCTTGGTTCNATGTCGGAGAGAGGTGTGGGACGATATGGAGAGTTNAGCCAGAGGAGAAGTGCTATCATGGCCACNAGGAATGTGATGATAGCGATATAGATGGTGTTGGGCTTACGGTCGGCGAGAGCGAGACGGAGCGAGCTGATGTCGCGGTAGCGGCGCGACTGATCAGGATTNAGACAGCGTTCGGCCACCTTGCGCAGATGTGGATGCGGAGTCNCTATTGCATCAAGGGCNNCCGTGAGCACCTTTCCGTAGTTCTCGATGTCCTCGCTCGCATCCTTGGGNGTGATGTGNGACTTCTGATCGAAGCCCACATCTATGAGCTTGAGNTTCCCGACATTCTCGGTGAAAATGATGCGCGAGGGATCGAGGGGATGATGCTCAAGATGGTTGGTCTGTATGTAGTCGAGCGCATCGACGAGCTGATGCGAGAGCTTGTGNATATGATCNTCCGTCACCTTTCCTTCCCGGATGAGTTTCGCAAGGGAATCGCCATAGACATCGTCNGTGATGATGCACATTCCAAGTCCCGGCACNTCCTCGAAATCATTGATCATGATGATGTGGGGATGGGCGAGATTGTAGCGCACCTCAAATTCCTTTTCGATCATCTGATCATACTCCGGNATGCCTTTCAGCTCNGGACGGAGAGTTTTGAGCATCAGCCATTTGCCAAATTTNTTGGCAGTATAGACATGATAGAATTCCTCATCCCATTCGGGAAGATGCTCTATTTCGGTCCATTTTTCCGTAGCGGGCATGGATGGAGTGTTTGAGGGATTGCTGTCCATAGCGATGTTCAAGGTTATGAGAGTTTTAAGTACCGGGTCACAGAGAGCCTGCAGGCACACCGGTGTTCAATGTGCAAATATACGGATTTTTTTCAAAACCAGCATTATTCGCACAAGGCTTCATCGGGATTCATGTAATAGAGATGGCCTGTGGCACGCGAGGTGGCCGTGTAGAGCCAGCGGTANAAGTCAAGNCCTTGGGCTTCGGGGGGAATACCGCCCATGTCCACGAAAACATTGGGCCACTGCGCACCCTGCGCTTTGTGACAGGTGACGGCGTAGGCATATTTTACCTGAAGGGCGTTGAAATACTCATCGGTGCGCAGACGCCGCAGACGGGTCTCGTAAGGAACATCGGGCGCATTGACCTCCGGATCGGCCATGCGTGCCTGCGCCAGNGCNTCCATCCGCTCGCGTGAGAGCGACGCGCTCTCATCGGTGAGCGTGTCGAGGAATATACGGCATTCCACATCGACATCGCGGTCAGGAAGATTGAGGGTGACGTTGGCAAAGCGGAAGCCATACTTCTCTTCAGTGGAATGGACGGCGGCAACTACGGCGACATCGCCGTTGGCTATGAAATCAAGTCCTTTTATCTTGGCAGACCAAGTGTAGTTGTTCTTCGCTATGAGCAATCGCTCACNCTTGACGAGTTCCTCCTCATAATCGAGTATCTGCGAGCGTATGCCGAGATTGAAGGCCGTCGCGCGGCGGTTCGAGCGGGTGATCACAGCTGTCGCAGCCGCACCGTCGCGGCGATAGCAGCCNCCGATCGCATCCAGCACCTCCTCCCCTTCCACCACCGAGACATCGGAGTAGGAACTGAGGATGATCTTCGGTTCGGGAAGCGGATCGACAAGCATNGCNCGCCGCAGCCACGTGGCATTGCGCAGTATGCCTGAATTGCGGGCCTGACGGACGGTGTCGGTGAGCACCGCACGCGACACATGNAGGCCGAGTTCCTTATAGCGTCGGGGAGTCATGGCCGGACTTTCAGTGCATCCGACCGGCGGGAGCTGAGCGACATCGCCGAGAAGGATCAGACGACAGTTATCACCGGTAAAGACGTATTGCAGAAGATCCTCAAGCAGACCGTTGNTAGGAGTCATGGAAGTCGTATCAGCTTCATGGTCTCCTATCATGGATGCCTCATCGACAATGAAGACTGCGTTACTCAGACGATTGTCCTGCAACATCGTGAAGCCTCCCGACAGATTTCCACCCGGTCCGCGGTAGATCTTNCGATGTATGGTGTAGGCCGGATGAGCCGAGTGGGCACTGAANACCTTGGCGGCGCGTCCAGTCGGGGCGAGCAACACNACCGGACGCTCGACCTCTTCAAGTGCCTTTACAAGCGCACCGGTCAGCGATGTCTTACCCGTGCCGGCATAACCGTTGATAATGAAGACTGAATCGGANGGCGTGGCGGANGAGCAGAAACGNGCCAGCGCGTCAATAAGCATACCCTGCTGCTTATTGGCGGTATAGGGCAACTTCGCCCTGACCAGATCTGCAAATTCTCCGACAGTCATAACATTATGTTAAACGTAAAGCTACCGCCGAATAGTTCGTGGAGATGAAAGAAAATNAGCAGAAACTGNNGTAATGGTTATTATCNNTCANCAATCAGAAGGCTCTCGATTTCCTCGCGTAACACAGGTAAATGCCGCACAACAATGCCCCATATTATCGAATCGTCCAACGAATCATAGCCATGAATGACAANATTGCGGGTATCGACTATCTTACGGGCAGCTGTAATTTCCACATCGGGCCNGACCTTCAGCACCCTGTTCATAGCCTCTCCTATAATCGCAATATTCATCTGGACCGCACGTCGCAATCGCAGATCTTTCTGGAAATTTTCGAAATACCGGCCTGTATCCTCAAAAAATGAATCNATCTCACCGATAGCCACCAGAATATCCTCCAATGACTTTTTTATCGCGCGCTCCATATCAATCGCTTTTTCTCATCAACTTCCTCTTTAAAATATCGGTTTCTAATCGCNGTGTAATCTGTCAGATCCACTTTACNCCCCAAGAGATCCTCAAGGGCATAAATGAAATCAAAAAAGATATCAGCCATGTCGAGAAGCGGAATCCTTGATTTATCAAACACTACAAGAAAATCAATATCACTCTTAGTATTGAACCTCGGAGTAAGAATTGATCCAAAAACCCACAATTTATCTACCTTGTATTTNTTACACAAGGCAATGATCTTATCCATATTGATTTCTATCAGCTTCATGATCTTTATTTTTTATAGTATNGAACACGCTTTTTCNCTATACACAGAGAATCACTTCGGACATTTGTCCTCGCGGTTGACTTGGATCGAAGGATTACGGCTGAGGAGTGCCTCGACGAAACCGTCGCGGTTGTCGGGGCAGAATGCTATCGGCTCTACGCTTTTGAACAGGCTGCGGTCAAAATATATCCCAAGCTGGAGGCGNGAATTATTGAATCCACGTGAATATTCTGTTTCCAAGTCGAAATATTGTATGCGGACTATACGATCAATAGGATATNCCGTCCGGCNAACCGCATTTTTTAGAGTGATGGTGTTATCATCAATTATATAGACCGGTGGATTAAGCAGCCTACCATAGCCAAACATCCCCACACCCACTGCAATCAGCAAGTTTCCTACCCCTACCAACCATACGCCTTNTACAAGCAGGATCACAGACAGNAGCAGAAGAACAGCCGTACATACAGCCAATATGTATGGTAAAGCCCGACTATAGGACATTTTGAATTTCATTGTCTGCATAGTAATCTAATTAATCTAAGTCTCTGAAACATCTGTCCGAACAGAACGTGGAGAACTCCNTTGGACGCGACAACATGAAAAACTCAATATTTTCAATCGAGTTCAACACATCATTCAAATATTTTCTGACATTATTATCCATACAATAGTTTTTTTGTNCTGTCAAGTTCTTTACGGAAATATTGATTTTTAACNGCCGTCTCATCCACCATATCAACTTGTCGGCCAAGTAATAACTGAAGTTCTTCGATAAAATCAAAGAATGTCACAAACATATCGTCAATCTTATCATAATNAAACTTCACCGAAAAATCAATATCNCTGTCATCGTTGAATCTCGGAGTTAGAATCGATCCGAAAACCCACAGCTTATCNACCTTGTATTTTTGACACAAGGCGATGATCTTATCCATNTTGATTTCTATAAGCTTCATCATTCTGTTCTTAATGGAATCGAAACGATATACTTAAAAACCGGAGCAGATTTTCTTAATGGTTTTGTCGCTTACAAAAATACACAATTTTCGNAACTTAGCCAATGGTGTCGTTTCATCAGGGAAAAATTTATTGGTTTAGAATTTCTTTAGAATGTCAATANAGCTATTAGATCCANGTCCAATGAATACCACCCTTTAGACCCAACTTTAAATAAAAAACAAAGCGATTTCGGAGAATGNTACTCGGAAATCGCTTTNTTTGTGGAGTATAGCGGACTCGAACCGCTCACCTCGACACTGCCAGTGTCGCGCTCTAGCCAGATGAGCTAATACCCCGTTGATGTTNGTGGTGCAAAGGTAAGGAGCTTTTTCGGCTTTTGCAAGGGTTTTGATGATTTTTTTTGTAATTTTGCATTTATAATTTTCAGGTTTNGGACCGGAGGAATCCCTGTCACTCCCCCATCCGTTCTGNAACTGAGAATGTATGAATCAGACTATATATGGAGAATAAAGATACTATACGCCGCCCGCTGCTGGGCATGACACTTTCTGAACTCGAAACCGTGGCCGCAGAGNCCGGATTGCGTAAATTCGCGGCGAAGCAGATGGCGCGACGGCTCTATGTGAACCGCGTCACTTCCATCGATGAAATGACGGAACTATCCAAACCGGCGCGCGAATGGCTCAACGAGCATTACTGCGTCGGTCTGCAAGCTCCGGTAAAGGCTTCNCATTCGACAGACGGCACGGTGAAGTATCTTTTCGCAACCCGNGGCAAGGATTTCGATTTCCTGACCGGCGGACGTGGCGGACGCGATATCGAGGCCGTATATATCCCTGACCATGACCGCGCGACACTCTGCGTATCGTCACAGGCCGGNTGCAGGATGGGATGCAAGTTCTGCATGACGGGCCAACAGGGCTTTCACGGCAATCTTACNGCTGCCGGGATCATCAACCAGATATTCGCCATACCCGAAAGNTCCAAGCTGACCAACCTCGTGTTCATGGGNATGGGCGAACCGATGGACAATATCGACGAGGTCATGAAGGCCCTTGAGNTGCTCACCGCTCCGTGGGGACTCGCGTGGAGTCCCAAGCGCATCACCGTATCCAGNATCGGCAAACTCGACACCCTCCGCCGTCTGCTCGACGAGACCAAGGTCCATGTGGCCATCAGNGTCCACTNCCCCTATTCCAAGGAACGCGAGGANATCATGCCCGTCGAAAAGGCATTTCCTGTGTCAAAGGTAATGGAAGTCCTCAAGGGATACGANTTCGCCCATCAGCGACGCCTTTCAGCCGAATATATAATGTGGGGCGGNGTCAACGACGATATCCGTCATGCCGATGCCCTCGCACGCCTANTGCGGGGGCTGGACTGCCGCGTNAATCTCATACGCTTCCATGCCATCCCCGGCTTCAATCATTCGACAGCCTCGCAGGAGTCCATGGAACGATTCCGCGACCGCCTNAACGAGCAGGGGATCACNGCCACCATCCGCACCTCACGCGGCGAGGACATCGAGGCGGCCTGCGGTATGCTNAGCGGCGAAGGCAAGGCGTGATTCAATTGTCGAGACGGTCGAGATAAGGCTGGAAAAAGTTGCGTCCAAGAGCATTGGATATGCGCAGCAGNAGTTCCGAATCAATACTCCTGCGGTTAAAGATCTTGTAGATATTGGACCGGTTACATCCGAGTTCATCCGCGAGCCAGACGGCTGTCTTTCGCTGGACTCTGAGCTCCTCCCTGATAAGGGTACCGATCGAAGGGTATGTGAATGAAGAATGCGTCATGTTTCTGTCAGGCGGCAGTTATAAGGATGTTTTTCTTGGTGGAAGCGGAGTCACGGTGAAAGCGNAATCCGCCTGAAGAATATAAAATCATGAGGGCCANAGGCCATCTGAAGAGACGCACTTAAAACAAAATAAATTGGGGCAGACTCCCGATTCATACTCAAATACCCTGTCTGAGGCACCGCCAAGCGCCTTTGTCCACGGAACAAGTATAAAAAGACAAGTCAGCCCCTATTTCGAGCATATAAACTAATCCTTTTCCTTGTTCCCCGCGGACTGAAGATATTGGCGGTTTCCAGACAGAGGGAACGTGAATCCGATCCGGTCTCCCGACTGTCATCATCAAGGAAGGATCAGGGGTTCACAACGCAAAGTTAAGGAGGATTTCTCATCAATTCAAACANACAAGCTAAAAAAACGGCGACAAAATCATTAAAAAAGATTAAATCGGCTTTAGNGGACTTAAAGGCGTAAACCGCCCCGCCATTCCGCTTGTTGTAAGTTTTGGATGACTGAGCCCATACGCAGTCACTCCCGGAAAGCACGATTTATTTAAAAATTATTAATAGAGAAATTTTTCTTTAATCCTGTGTTTCAATACCGAAAAAAGTAAGTAACTTTGCAGTCGGATAAGAAGCATTTCTTCGCCAAGACATGCAAATCGCTTATACATTATATTTACTTATAACGCAAGTTAAGGTACATAAGATTTTTTAGGAAAAATAATTATCAATTTCATATCAAACTCTTCAATACAACAATGAGTACAATTGATTTATCCCAGTATGGCATCACCGGCGCAAAGGTGATCCACAATCCCAGCTATGACCAGCTCTTCATCGACGAGACCAATCCCGAACTTCAGGGCTACGAGAAGGGTCAGGTAACAGAGCTTGGCGCTGTCAACGTTATGACCGGTATCTACACCGGCCGTTCGCCCAAGGACAAATTCTTCGTAAAGGACGACACCAGCGCAAACTCAATCTGGTGGACAACTGAAGAATACAAGAACGACAACAAGCCTATCACTCCCGCAACTTGGGANGCCCTCAAGGCTATCGCCGATAAGGAACTTTCAAACAAGACNCTCTACGTGGTTGACGCATTCTGCGGCACCAACCCCGANACCCGTCTTGCTGTCCGCTTCGTGATGGAAGTAGCATGGCAGGCTCACTTCGTGACCAACATGTTCATCCGCCCCACCGAAGAGGAACTCAAGAACTTCAAGCCCGACTTCGTAGTGCTCAACGCTTCTAAGGCTAAGGTTGAAAACTGGAAGGAACTCGGCATCAACTCCGAGACTTGCGTTGCCTTCAACCTCACCGAGCGCATGCAGCTCATCATCAACACTTGGTACGGTGGCGAGATGAAGAAGGGTATGTTCTCAATCATGAACTATTACAANCCCCTCCGCGGCATCGCTTCAATGCACTGCTCGGCCAACACCGACNNNNANGGNNANAANACCGCNATCTTCTTCGGNCTCTCNGGTACNGGNAAGACCACCCTTTCTACCGACCCGAAGCGTCTCCTCATCGGTGACGACGAGCACGGTTGGGACGACAACGGCGTGTTCAACTACGAAGGTGGCTGCTACGCTAAGGTTATCAACCTCGACAAGGAAAGCGAGCCCGATATCTACAACGCCATCACCCGCGACGCTCTTCTCGAAAACGTAACTGTCGATGCTGAAGGCAAGATCGACTTCACCGACAAGAGCGTGACCGAGAACACCCGCGTAAGCTACCCCATCAACCATATCAAGAACATCATCGTTCCTTCTCGCGGTCCCGCCGCTAAGAACGTGATCTTCCTCTCGGCTGATGCATTCGGCGTTCTTCCTCCCGTTTCTATCCTCACCCCTGAGCAGACCAAGTACTACTTCCTCTCAGGCTTCACCAGCAAGCTCGCAGGTACAGAGCGCGGTATCACCGAGCCTACCCCCACCTTCTCTGCTTGCTTCGGCGCAGCATTCCTTTCGCTCCACCCCACCAAGTATGCTGAGGAACTCGTTAAGCGCATGGAACAGAGCGGTGCCAAGGCTTATCTCGTGAACACCGGCTGGAACGGAACAGGCAAGCGTATCTCCATCAAGGATACCCGTGGCATCATCGACGCTATCCTCGACGGCGCAATCCTTTCTGCTCCTACCAAGCAGCTCCCCATCTTCGACTTCACCATCCCCACCGAACTCCCCGGCGTAGATCCCAAGATCCTCGATCCCCGCGACACCTACGCAGATCCCAAGGAATGGTATGTCAAGGCCGACAAGCTCGCTGAAATGTTCATCAACAACTTCAAGAAGTTTGAAGGACACGAAGCAGGCAAGGCTCTTGTAGCTGCCGGTCCTCACCCCGAAAAGGCATAAAGACCATCTGACTGCCTGAACGCAGTTCAGCAATCATAAAAATCCAAAGCAGGGCGCACACCGACATTCTGACGGGCGTGCGCCCTGCTCCTTTCTTATCTAAAAAACATTANCGCNATGACTACCCGCAACATATTCCTCTGCATCCAGTGTGCCATCTACATCCTGACACTCATCCTCTTTGCCCTCAAAGCAGCCAACGTCGANCTGCTTATCCTGATGACCCTCTCGTTTGTCACCTTNATCGGCCTCTACCTCTCGTCGAAATCCCGTGACGGGAAGAGTTAAGATAACGGCCATATCCTCACCCGTCCCTTAAAANCCCCGNCCGCGCAGCCCTCCACACCACAGCCACTGAACCCATCGCATCAGGAGGANGAAAANCGTTNTGGNAACGGGAGAGAATTAATGAAATTTTTCGCTAAGTTATAGCTGACGGATGAAAACTTTTNAGTAAATTTGCATTGCCGGTAGGGATGCATTTCAATGNGTCCGCCATAGGCACGNAAAAACAGTAAATTATCATCCAATTCTATAAAAATCAACTTAAAGCGAATAAATTATGTCAAAGGTTACAGTTGTAGGCGCCGGTAACGTGGGCGCAACTTGTGCTGATGTGATCGTGAAATTCGGTATCGCCGACGAGGTTGTCCTCCTCGACATCAAGGAAGGTGTTGCCGAAGGCAAGGCNATGGACATCATGCAGACTGCCAACATCCTCAACATCAACACCCGTCTCGTAGGTGTCACCAACGACTATGAGATGACAGCAGGCAGCGACGTCGTGGTCATCACTTCAGGTATCCCCCGCAAGCCCGGCATGACCCGCGANGAGCTCATCGGCGTGAACGCCGGCATCGTCAAGTCTGTGACCGACCAGCTGCTCAAGCACTCACCCAACGCAATCATCATCTGCATCTCCAACCCGATGGACACCATGACCTACCTCATCCACAAGGCCAGCGGTCTTCCCAAGAACCGCATCATCGGTATGGGTGGCGCACTCGACAGCGCACGCTTCAAATACTTCCTCTCCATCGGTCTCAACGCCAATCCCACCGAGGTTGAAGGCATCGTGATCGGCGGCCACGGCGACACCACCATGATCCCCCTCGTGCGCTANGCTGCATGGCGCGGTGTTCCCGCTACCAACTACCTCTCTGACGATCAGCTCGCAAAGATCGCTGCTGACACCATGGTAGGTGGCGCAACCCTCACCAAACTCCTCGGCACTTCAGCATGGTATGCTCCCGGTGCAGCAGGAGCACAGATGGTTAAGGCTGTCCTTCACAACGAGAAGAANCTCATCAGCGCATCCGCACTCCTCGACGGAGAATATGGCGAGAAGGATCTCTGCATCGGTGTTCCCTGTATCATCGGCAAGGACGGTATCGAGAAGATCGTTGAATTCGAGCTCAACGACGCTGAGAAGGAACTCTTCCACAAGAGCGCAGAAGCTGTCCACAAGACAAATGCCGCTCTCGCTTCAGCTCTCTGATCATCCGGNCTGAACAGACAGTAACGGATATAACGAATCCAACCTTTCANCCCACATTTCTCCGCTCCAGCACAGTCCATCAAACGCCACGGAGCTGAAGAAATGTGGGATTTTTTAACCCNTTNGAAAATAAGTAGCNACCAACTTCTTAAACCCAACATAAATTTATGAAACTAAGACATCTCTGCCTATCTCTCATCTCGGCTGCTGCTCTCGCATCATGCGGCAACAGCGCGACAGCCGAACAACGCACCGATGCCACCAACACTACCCCCGACAACGGAGAAGTCGTGAAGCTGACAAGCAACACCACAATCTCCCCGGACAAGAAACTACCCATTGTCATCGACTTCAACGCCACTTGGTGTGGACCATGCCAACGCTTCGCACCGATCTTTGAANCTGTCGCCAAGGAATATGGTGACAAAGCCATCTTCATGTCAGTTGATGTCGATGTAGCCCCCAATGCAGCCCATCAGTTCGAGGTTACCGCCATTCCGCAGGTGAGCATACTCATGCCGGACGGCAATGTCACCTCAACCGTAGGTTTCATGGAAAAATCCCAGTTCCTGCAGTTCCTCAATTTTTAATAATGCATTTTTGTAATGCATTATGAATTACCCCCATGCCATCTGATTCGATAAATGGAGAAACGTNTATTTCTGCTTGATGCCTACGCGCTCATCTACCGCGCCTATTATGCCCTGATCCGCTCGCCCCGCTTCACCGGGGCAGGATTCAACACATCGGCCATATTCGGATTCTGCAACACTCTTGACGATCTATTGCGNAAGGAGAATCCATCACACATAGCCGTGTGCTTCGATCCACCCATGGGAACAACCTTCCGTCACTTGGAGTATCCCGAATACAAGGCTCAACGCGATAAGCAGCCGGAGGACATCACGGCCTCCATCCCCTACATCAAGCGCATACTTGAAGCCTACCGCATCCCGGTGGTAGAGGTGGAAGGCTTTGAGGCCGACGACGTGATCGGCACTCTCGCCGTGCGCGCCCGTCAGGAGGGTTTCGACACCTACATGATGACCCCCGACAAGGACTACGGGCAGCTCGTGACGGACCACATATTCATGTATCGTCCGGCCCTCAAGGGCGAGGGCTTCGAGATACGTGACTCAGCCCGCGTNTGCGAGAAATACGGCATCTCCGATCCGAAACAGGTGATCGATCTACTCGCACTCGAAGGCGACGCATCCGACAACATTCCCGGATGTCCCGGTGTCGGTGAAAAAACCGCCCGGACGCTCATAGAGGCATGGGGATCAGTAGAAAATCTACTTGAAAACACCGATAAGCTCAAAGGCGCACTTCAGAAGAAGGTGACTGAGAATGCCGACAANATCCGGATGTCGAAGCATCTCGCCACCATCCGCACCGACGTGCCTCTTGACATTGACATTCCCNATCTCATCCGTAAGGAAATCGACATCGATATGCTTACCGAGATCTACACCGAACTGGAATTCCGCACACTNCTCGGACGGCTCAGAGCGTCACGCAAGGCCGCCGAGACTGTCAAGGAAACCACCATTCCTGCTCCTGCCACGCCAGCTNCCGCTATGCCCGACAACTCCGGTATGGCATCGCTGTTTGACACCGGCNGTGACGATGTCCCGGCCTCCGAACTTCAGTCAGCCTGTGAGGAACGCCACTATCNGATCGTCACCTCCCCTGCCGAAGCAGCAGCCGAGATCAGCCGACTCTCCAAAGCCCCGGCTATCGGCATGGCCCTCTATGCGGTNGGTGAGGAAGCGATGACAGCACGCTGGGAGGGTCTCGCNCTNACAGCCGATGAATGTAAGNCCATNTATATTCCGCTTAACGACAGTTCCACACGTCAGGAAATCCTCGCACTGATCGAACCCCTGTTCACAGGTGAGACCACACTCGTCAGCAACGACGTGAAACGCGACTATCTCCTNCTTAANAATGCAGGTATCAACCTCTCCGCTCCCTACTTCGACACAACTGTAGCCCACTANATCATCGATCCGGAGATGAANCACGANCTACGCTACGTCGTGGCCAAATATCTCCGCCTCGAACTTCAGGGAGTTTNACCCGACGCCAAAGCCGGCCACCCGAAAAAAGCACTCGGACTCGAAGAGGCCGTCAGCCGCTACTGCGAGGAGGCCGATCTGGCACTCCGGCTTCGCACCCCGCTTTTCGACGAGATAGCCAAGCGTGAAATGACNCCTCTGCTNGATGAAGTGGAGCTTCCGCTCATACGGGTGCTCGCAGAGATGGAATTNACAGGCGTNCGCATAGACTCNCAGGTGCTTACCGACCTCTCNGCCCGCCTCAAGCAGCGCGTACGCGAGATGGAGGAGGAAGCATACGTNATGGCCGGAGGNCCGTTCAACATCGGATCGCCNGCACAGGTCGGCATGGTGCTGTTTGACCGTCTGCAGATCGACCCCAAGGCAAAGAAAACCGCACGCGGCTCCTACTCCACTACCGAACAGATACTTGAGAAGTATGCCCCCAAAGTGCCGCTCGTGAGCCTGATCCTCAAGATCCGCCGTCTGAAAAAACTCATCGCCACTTATCTCGACGCTCTGCCGGAGATGGTCAATCCACACACAGGAAAGATNCATACATCCTACAATCAGACCGTCACCGCCACCGGCCGCATATCGTCAACCAATCCCAATCTCCAGAACATTCCCATCCGTACGGACGACGGACGTGAGATACGCCGCGCATTCATCGCCGATCCGGGTGACCTNATCATGAGTGCCGACTACTCGCAGATCGAACTCAGACTCATAGCCGACCTCTCTGCCGACAAGGACATGATCGAAGGTTTCCTCTCCGGCGACGACATCCACCGGATCACGGCCTCGAAAATCTACGGCGTACCGNTGGCGGATGTCACCGAAGATCAGCGTCGCCACGCCAAGACAGCTAATTTCGGCATCATCTACGGCATCTCGGCCTTCGGCCTTTCCGAACGTCTCGGCATAGGCCGTGCGGAGGCACGNCAGCTTATCGACGGCTACTTCGCNACCTATCCCCATATCCGGGAATATCTCGAAAAAGCCGTTACCATTGCCCGCGAACAAGGCTACGTGACCACCAAGATGGGACGCCGCCGCTATCTGCCCGACATCAACTCGCGCAATGCCGTGGTCCGCAGCTATGCGGAGCGCAATGCCGTCAACGCTCCGATCCAAGGATCGGCCGCCGATATAATAAAAGTAGCCATGATCCGTATATATAATGAGATGGAGAGCCGTGGCCTGCGCTCACGAATGATCATGCAGGTCCACGACGAACTCATATTCAATGTCCATCCGTCCGAACTTGACGAGATGCGGACACTCGTCATCAAGCAGATGGAAGGGGCATTCCACGGTGCTGTNCCCCTCACCGTATCGGCCGGAGTCGCATCCAACTGGCTTGAGGCTCATTGATAATCATCCGCTAAACCTATTCCCCACCAACAAAGAAATGACACCCGAAGAAAGAACCCGCATAGAAGAGCGCGTCGTCACGATGCTCAAAACCGTCTATGATCCCGAAATCCCCGTNGATATCTACAATCTCGGTCTCATCTACTCGATAGANCTCGATGACGACGGCAATCTGAAAATCGACATGACCCTCACCGCCCCCAACTGCCCGGCGGCNGACTTCCTTGTGGATGATGCCCGCATAAAACTCGAAAGNATCGAGGGCGTGAAAAGCGTCGATATCCGGATAGTCTTCGAGCCGGAATGGAACAAGGACATGATGACCGAGGAAGCCAAACTCGATCTCGGATTCCTCTGATCGGTCCTTCTACGCGCATTTCATACACTACTCCCCTCTCGTCCCCACACAAATTTTTTCCATTATCTATCCCCCGCCCCTGATGTCCGTCCGGAACAACACCTATTTTATAAGCGATCTTCACCTCGGAGCTTCCTACATAGCTGATCCGCGCGCCCACGAACGCCGGGTCGTAGAATTTCTGNACCACATCGCTCCGGACTGCAAACGGCTGTTTCTTCTCGGCGACATCCTCGACTACTGGTGGGAATACCGAACGGTGGTCCCGCGCGGATTCACCCGCTTCTTCGGCGCACTCGCCCGTCTCGCCGACAGCGGNGTTGAGATCGTATGGTTCAAGGGCAATCACGACATCTGGATCTTCGACTATCTCCCACAGGAAATAGGTCTTACAGTTCATGACGGCATCATGGTCACTGAACTTGACGGTCACCGTTTCCTCNTGGAGCACGGCGACGGCGTGGGACGGCTTCCATGGTCATTCCGCANGTTGCGCGGACTTTTCAGAAATCGTGTGGCCCAGAAACTCTATGCAGCCATCCATCCCCGATGGACCATAGGCTTCGCGCACTCATGGTCATCCCACTCACGCAAACANGGTGGCTACACCCCTTCCGAGCGGGCCGGTGACAACCTTNTCAATTTCGCAANNACCTACAATGCCGACCATGCCGATGAAAAAATCGANTTTTTCATCTTCGGCCACTGTCACACCATCCTTGACTCCACCCTTCCCGACGGTTCGAAAATCATTATTCTCGGCGATTGGATAAGCCGTTTTTCCTATGCCGTNTGGGATGGAAAGGATATAACAATGAAACGATTTGNATAAAAAATAGAACAAATTTTATCTCCAAGTAGATTTTTAACAATTCTTACTATCAATTTTACACCATTTTATATCATTATAAATCAACATAATACACTTTTNAAAATACAAAATTGTTGCATTGTGATATAAAATTATGTTGGATAACATAAAGAAAAATTTGTCCACCGCCAATTATTGGCCTACCTTTGCATCACGAACCTAAAACAATCTTTTTTACCTTAGAAATTGTACCTATTGGAAACTCATAAAAGGGAGCTGCGTGAAGCAGTTCCCTTTTAACATTTTTTCTACTCTCCGGCTATTGCAAAATTAAAATACATGTATTAACTTTGCAATGAAATCAAGATTGTAACGATTACAAATCTGTTAATATTTTTCCACCAATAATGCAGACATATATTTTCACAACACAGGAAATACTCGATCTTCTTTCCGANGCCGGCGTAAAGCCTTCGGCCCAACGGATGACGATCCTGCGCTATCTGATGGAAAACCGGATTCATCCCACCGTCGATGAAATCTTCAAGTCACTCCTGCCCGACAATCCCACTCTTTCNCGGACCACGGTCTATAACACACTCCGTCTCCTCGAAGCGTCAGGCATAATCCGCTCCATAGGGACAGGTGGAGGCGACGGTACGCGATGGGACTATTCCGATCATGACCACGGTCATTTCCTATGNACATCATGCGGTCATGTGACAGATGTCGATTACGATTCTGCCTCGACCTCGTTNACGCTCCCGCCCGAAGGATACACAGTCCACTCAGCCGACGTGATCTTCAAAGGCATCTGCCCGGAATGCTCCGGAGCATTAAAATAATCCAAGATAAAAATCAAATTTCGTATATATATCCATCTTTTAAACAATCATCAATTTTATGAAAAAGAAATTCATCTGCACCGTATGCGGTTATGTTCACGAAGGTGACGAAGCTCCCGAAATCTGCCCCCTCTGCAAGGCTCCCCGTTCAAAATTCAAAGAACTCGATGAAGAAGCTGCNCTCGAATTCGTAACCGAACACGTGATCGGCATCGCCAAGGATACCGATGATGAAATGAAGGCTGACCTCCGCGCCCACTTCGAAGGCGAATGCGCCGAAGTAGGTATGTATCTCGCCATGTCTCGTCAGGCTGACCGCGAAGGCTATCCCGAAATCGCTGAGGCTTTCAAGCGTTATGCCCTCGAAGAGGCCGAGCACGCTTCAAAGTTCGCTGANCTCCTCGGCGAGTGCGTATGGTCAACCAAAGAGAACCTTGAGAAGCGCATGTCAGCTGAAGCCGGTGCCAACGCCGACAAGATGCGTATCGCCCGTCGTGCCAAGGAACTCAACCTCGACGCTATCCACGATACCGTACATGAAATGGCCAAGGACGAAGCCCGTCACGGTCAGGGATTCCAGGGTCTCTANAACCGTTATTTCAAGAAATAATCACGGTATAGCNAACCCATAGGATTCAATCCGACACTATAAGCGCGCCCCGCAGCATTCATTGGCTGTGGGGCGCGTTTTGTATAGTAAAAAGTGTCATTTCAACACCAATAGTTAATAAACATTAACAGAATCATTTTTCTTGTAACAAAATTGTCGAAGTTTTGTAACTATGTTGTAACTTTGGCGCGATATATAGGCACAAGTCTATAGATATGTCATGATTGACATATTAAAATTTACAAAATAAATTACCTTCAAAACACAGCCAGCAGAGTCATGAAACTCCATATCTTAACGGCCATCATCAGCATACTCGTCGCTACATGCGCCACGAGTTGCCGGACGACCTCTAACGGCGACGTTTCCCAGAACACGCAGGAAGAGAAACGCCTCAAAACTCTTGCGAAGTTCAATCGTGACAGCGCGTANTCCTACGTTCGCCGTCAGGTAGCATTCGGGCCTCGCGTGGCTGGAACAGAAGGCAATCGTCTGTGCCGCGAATATATCGCCAACGAATTCCGTCGCCACGGAGCTGAGAATGTAAGGATTCAGGAGGGTGAAGTCACCGCTTTCACCGGGACTGTCCTGCCGATAGGCAATATCATGGCCTCACACAACCCNGAAATCAAAGACAGGATACTCCTCGTGGCTCACTACGACACCCGCCCTTGGTCGGATTCCGATCAGAACGAGGAAAACCGCATCCACCCCGTCATCGGTGCTAACGACGGTGGCAGCGGTGTGGGCGTCCTGCTCGAAATNGCACGCCAGCTCAAATCCGCTCCCGCGCCTGTCGGCGTTGACTTCCTCATTGTCGATGCCGAGGACTACGGACAAGCCTCCGGCTTCTCTAACCATGACTCTTCTTGGTGTCTCGGAACACAGTACTGGACNGAACACATGCCCTACGCCTCCGATTCGCTCCCNCGCTATGCAGTCCTTCTNGACATGGTAGGCGGAATAGACGCTAAGTTTCANCGNGAATACTTCTCGGACCGCAATGCCCGCAAGATTGTTGACAAAGTGTGGTCCATCGGCGAACGATCAGGTTATCAGNATCGTTTCGTAAATAAGAATGGTGGCTCAGTGGTCGATGACCATATCTTCCTGAATGAAGCCGGAATCCCTGCTATNGACATCATCGAATCAAAGAATGATAACACGGGAACATTCCCTGCCACTTGGCATACGNCCAACGACACNATGGAAAACATCGATCCCGCCTCACTCGAAGCAGCCGGACAGACCNTGCTNAACCTCCTCCACAACGAGATCCGCTGCATGGAATAAATCCCCTACAGATAAAAAAATTGTAAGATANCATACGCAACAAAAAAGCAGACAGCACGTCNAGATAAAGCAGACGCGCTGTCTGTTTGCATTTATCGCACCGTCATACAAATTAACTGTCATACCAAATTAAAGGATGGGATACCGCAATGCGNTNTCCCATCCTCGATATATTTATGGTCTGTTATGAAACTGACTTATTACTGGAGCGTTCCCTGATTGGCCTGCTCGATCATCTCCTTGCTTGCGGTGATGAAGATTTCAACTCGACGGTTCTGTGCACGNCCCTCGGCAGTAGCATTGGATGCTATGTAGTCCTGCATCGGGAGACCTTCGGCAGCGAGACGGCTTGCAGCCACACCACTGTTGAGAAGATAATTACGGACNGCGTCGGCACGACCGGTAGCTACNCGCTCGTTAACTGCAAGCGAACCGGTGTCGTCGGTATANCCGTAGATCTGCACGTTTGTGCCGGGGTTGTTGATAAGTGAAGCGGCAAACTTGCTCAGGTCCGTACGGGCACTTGCGCTGAGAGTAGTACCNTTTGTNGGGAAGAGGATACCTCCNTTGAAGGTAACCTGAATAGCCTGAAGACCGTTCTCGTCAGTCACCTGCTTGATTTCAGCCTGCTTGGCAAGCTCNGCCTGAAGTTCAGCCTGCTGCTTGTCCATCTTTTTACCGATGAGCACACCTGCGCCTGCACCTACNGCTGCACCGATTGCCGTACCGATTGCGGCACCTTTGCCACCGCCGATAAGCGCACCGAGACCTGCACCGAGTGCTGCACCACCGCCGCCACCGATAGCGGCACCCTTACCTGTATTGGTCCATGATGAACATCCCGTTGAAAGAAGCACACACACAGCCATTGCCGGTATTCCTAAAGCTTTTGCGAGTTTCATTTTTATATATTTTTTAGTTAACGTGTTAAAATCGGACAAATGTAGTCATTTATTCCTACATCTACAACTTCCCCGTTCCGGAATCATATCGCCGGCGATGACGCGTGGGCGAGTAANCCATCTTCNGCAGGGNTGTAGTGTATAGTTATTACATTCATAAGCAAATAAAAGTTCGTGACACAGGAGTAATCTTTGACAAAATTTTCATAATTTTGTAAGCGTTATGCTTACGTCACGTCCTTCCGTCGGCATAACCGACCCGGAAACACTACTAACGGAAAGGGTCTTAAACGAAGGTTAACCTTAAATACTGTCATGTCAACAAAGCGTTTATCGCCGAAAAGCAACCTACTGCTCTATCACGCAGGGGCTGCGATTGCTGTCATTGGCTGGGGAGTCTCGTTTATTTCCACCAAGGTGCTCCTCGACAATGGACTGCACCCCATCGAGATCTACATTTACCGTTTCGTTCTCGCTTATCTGGCCATCCTGCTGGTAGCACATAAGAGAATATTCAGCAATTCATGGAATCATGAACTGACATTCATGCTNGGCGGACTGTTCGGCGGATCAATCTATTTCATCGCGGAGAATGTGGCTCTTGAATACACGCTCGTGAGCAACGTATCACTGATCACATCCCTCTCGCCGCTCATAACCGTCCTCCTCATCGGAGCGGTCTATCGCACGGACCGTGTCGGCAAAGAGACTATTTTCGGTTCGGTACTGGCCTTCCTCGGCGTAGGGCTGGTGATATTCAACAGCAGTTTCTCATTGAGCATCAACCCGCTCGGCGATCTTCTCTCGCTCCTCGCCGCCATCAGCTGGGCCATCTACAGCATAATCATCAAGAAACTGAGTCCACAATACAGCGCGCTTTTCATCACGCGCAAGACATTNTTCTACGGAGTGATAACCGCCATCCCATTCCTCCTCATCGAACCATCCATCACTCCACCGACAGTGCTGCTCGAACCGAAGCTCATAGCCAATCTTCTCTTCCTCGCACTGTTCTGCTCCATGTTCGCCTATCTGATGTGGGCCGCCATCAATGCAAAGATCGGTGCGGTCAAGGCTTCGAATTACATGTACTTCCAGCCGGTCGTCACCCTCGTTTTCTCNTANCTGATCCTCGGAGAGAAAATATCAATTGTCGGCTTCACCGGTTGTGCGATGATCCTCCTCGGCGTATGGCTTGCCGACTTCCTTCAGAANCGTAAGCTGCGCCGGGCAAGCTGAACACAGACCGGCTTCTGAATATGATTTTTTACAAACCATCATTATACGATTACACTAAATGAAGAAATCACTTCTGAGCGCACTCCTCGTCAGTGCCACTTTAGGTGCGGGTGCAGTCACGCCGCTGTGGTTACGCGACGTACGCATCTCGCCCGACGGCTCAACGATAGCCTTCACCTACAAGGGCGACATCTACACCGTACCCGCAGCCGGTGGTCAGGCCCGTCAGCTCACCACACAAGGCTCCTACGAGTCAGAGCCNGTATGGTCACCCGACGGTAAGAAAATAGCNTTCGCAAGTGACCGTGAAGGGGGTACAGACATCTTCATCATGGATGTCAACGGTGGCCCTGCGACACGTCTCACCTTCAATTCGGCAGCCGAAATCCCNCAGGGCTTCACGCCCGACGGCAAGGCCGTCATCTATTCCGCCTCAATTCAGGANGCACCCTCCGCACTCCTCTTCCCGTCGGCATGGATGACNGAGCTTTACTCAGTCCCCGTCAGCGGTGGCCGTCCNCGTCAGATCCTCTCCACTCCGGCGGAGGCAGTCAACTATCTCCCCGATGGAAAATCCTTCATCTACGTCGATCGTAAGGGCGGCGAGGACCAATGGCGCAAACATCACACCTCATCAGTCACCAGAGAGATCTGGAAATATGATGCGGCTACCGGACGCCATAGCAACATCACGAATCATCCCGGCGAAGACCGCAGTCCGGTNGTCACTCCCGACGGTAAGACAATGTATTTCCTTAGCGAACGTGACGGAGGTACTTTCAACGTCTATTCAATGGATCTCTCAGATCCATCAGCCATCAAGGCTCTCACGGATTTCAAGACACACCCCGTACGCTTCCTCTCGCGTGGTGCTGACGGAACTCTTGCGTTCACTTACGACGGCGAGATCTACACCATGCGCCCCGGAGCAAAACCGGCGAAAGTCAANATNTCTCTNACCGCNGATGAATCCGAGACNCCTTACACGACCAAGTTCACTACAGGNACACGNGGAGCTGTGCCCTCGCCNGANGGCAAACAGGTTGCATTCGTCCGNCACGGTGATGTATTCGTGACTTCNGTGGAATATCCCACCACAAAGCAGATCACCTCTACTCCGGCCGCCGAGAGTTCCGTATGCTGGGGTAAGGACAACCGCACGCTTTACTACTCATCGGACCGCGACGGACACTACAACATCTACCGTGCCACCATCGGCCGCGAAGATGACCTCAACTTCCCCAATGCGACCATCATTNATGAAGAACCGGTATTCAAGACCGGTGACAAGGTNGATCGNGCCGANCCCCTCATCTCGCCCGACGGCAAAAANATGGCATTCGTGATCGACCGACGTGACATTGCCGTCATGGATCTCGATTCGCATAAGGTGACACGCCTTACGAAAGGTAATATCCACAACTCGCGCAACGGCGGACTGAACTTCTCATGGTCGCCCGACAGCAAATGGCTCGCAGCCGAGGTGGATATGCACCGCCGNAGCCCCTACTATGACATTGCNATCATCAATGCATCGACAGGCGACATCACCAATATCACCAACTCATCTTACTCCAACTACGGTCCCCGCTGGGTGATGGGCGGTGACGCTATTCTCTTTATCAGTGACCGCTACGGTATGCGCAGTCAGGCTTCGTGGGGTTCGCAGTATGACGCTCTGCTTGTGTTCACGAATCAGGCCGCCTATGACCGCTTCCGCCTCTCGCCTGAGGATCTCGCGCTTCAGGACGAGCTGAAAGCGGCACGAAAGAAGAAGGAAGCCGGAAAGGACTCTGACAAAAAGGATACGAAGAAGGATGCGAAAAAGGATTCCNACGGCAAAAAGGATAAGGAGTCCAAGGACATNAACATCGAGCTGGACGGTATCAGCGACCGAATTGTCCGTCTGACCCCCTTCTCCTCTGATCTGGCGGATCTGTACATCGACGACAAGGGTGAGNCTCTTTGGTTCCTCTCATCGTTCGACAGCGGTTATGACCTCTGGAAAATGAACCTGCGCAAGGGTGATGTAAGCCTTGCAAACAAGCTTGACGCGACGGCTCTCACCATGACCCCTGATGCCGACGGTAAGAACCTCTTNCTCCTCGGATCGTCATCTCTGCGCAAGATGAGTCTGCCCGGAGGAAAGATTGACCGTATCAGCGTGAGCGGTTCTCAAAAGATCGATCCCGTGGCCGAACGTGAGTATCTCTACGACTTTATCCTTAAAGAAGAGGACAAACGTTTCTTCGATCCCAAGATGCACGGCGTGGATTGGAAGAAAATGGGTGAGGCTTACCGCAAATTCCTCCCCCACATCAACCACAATGCCGAATTTGCTGAAATGACAAGTGAGCTGCTCGGCGAACTCAACGTATCGCATACAGGTACCCGTTACCACGGCGATCCCGCCAAAGAACCCACTGCATCGCTCGGCCTGCTCTATGACATGACCTACGCCGGACCGGGTCTGAAAGTAGCTGAAATCATCGAAGGAGGCCCCTTCGGCCATGCCGACAGCTCAATGAAGCCCGGTGCGATAATCACTGCAATCAACGGAAATAAAATCGATGCCGAAAGTGACTACACTCCGCTGTTCAACGGAATCGCACGCAAGAAGACCCTCGTGAGCTTCACCCTCCCCTCCGGAGAGAAGACAGAGGAGGTGGTGATCCCGGTGACAAACATCAATGACATGCTCTATAACCGTTGGGTGAAGCGAAACGCTCATCTCGTGGATTCACTCTCAGGCGGCCGTCTCGGCTACGTGCATCTGCGCGCCATGAACGATGAGAGCTACCGCACTATCTATGCGGATCTTCTCGGTAAGTACAACGAGCGTGACGGTATCGTAATCGATACCCGTTACAACGGTGGTGGCCGTCTGCATGAGGACATCGAAGTGCTCTTCAGCGGCAAGAAGTATCTCACTCAGGAGATCAAGGGTGAGGTGTCAGGCGAAATGCCCTCGCGCCGCTGGCTCAAGCCTACCATCATGCTTACAGGCGAGGCCAACTACTCGAATGCCCACGGCACTCCTTGGGTCTATCGCAAGGTGGGTCTCGGCAAGATCGTCGGTATGCCAGTCCCCGGTACTATGAGCTCGGTAAACTGGGTCAACATGCAAGATCCCTCGCTCACATTCGGTATTCCCGTCGTAGGATTCAAGACTGCTGAAGGCAACTATCTTGAAAACACCCAGCTCGAACCCGANGTCAAGGTNGCCAATGATCCGGCAAAGATCATCTACGGTATCGATGATCAGATCTCGACAGCTGTAACTACCCTTCTCAACGACATCGACAGTCAGAAGAAGAAATAATCCCGACACAGTCTGTTAAAATTGTGCCAAAACCAAAAATACACCGTCAAGTGCTCATGNCTTGACGGTGTATTTTATTATNACAACTCCCATCGGTTCTCTGTGAAGANTAATCCCGATGGANTTTTTTATCGGTNAGGATGCNGNGTGATTATCTTACGATAACCTTACGGACAGTTCCGTCAGACATTTTCACAATATTGATACCCTTTACCGGAGTTGCTGACACGATTCCNGAAGGCTGNACGTACATCACNGGAACTGCATCGGCATTNCCTTCAATACTTTCAATAGCTGAAGNATCACCGGCTACGGGAAGGAATATAACCTCACCTTTGGTGGGATCATCGGCCGAATGGAAAATATACTTCTCAATCTCTGCCGCNGTCTGCTGCTCACAGCCCCATGTGTTACCNTGAGCATAGAGCGTCATGGCAGTNTTGTTGTACAGGTCATAAGGAATCGANGGGTCGAATGCAGTTTCCGCACCGGCNGGTGNCGTGCCGCAGTTTCCGTTATTTTTGAACACGTTACCTCCGGGGTTGTAGTCATCGCCGGTAACATCGGTGANATGACCCATGTTCACGAGTGCTTTACCAATTATAGTGGCACCCCAGAGACANCCTTCGAANCGGTTGCCCTCGATATAGACACGTGTAGGATGTTCATCAGAAGTAGAGTNGACTGTGATACCCGATCCNCCGTTCATAGCGTTTGTTTCATAGTGACAGTCGATAACCTGATTACCNTTCACACGGATATCCATGTAGTTACCCAGAATATTGATACCGTAGCGGCTATTGTCCATGTAGTTGTCCTCGATGAAGATCTTGTGGTCACCGATCATCGAGAGCATATTGGACATTGAGATAGCACCCGGACGTGTACGCTTGCCACCGAGGATCTTGTTACGACGGATNATCACCGGACCGTTGTCAGCCGCNGGTGTCTGGTTGATGACNGGGTANTTACCGTTACGCGTCGAACAGTCTTCCATCACGTTGTCTTCGATGGTGACACCGGCGGCCACATTCGAACCTGAGGAAATAGCGGCAGTAACAGTNCGGANNAAGTAACAGTTACGGACAACATTGTTTATACTGTGNGCCACGAAATCAATAGCCGCATGNCCGCTTTTCTCATTATGCTCGTAGAACGTACAGTTTTCAACCGTGACACCATAACCGTCGCCGATCTTCATACCTGCTTGCTCAAAGCGCACATGCTTGATGACCACGGGTTTGTCGATCTCTGTAAAGTGGATTCCCTTNGGAGCCTGACCTTCGATTGCCTTTACTGTAGCAGAATCGGGAGTGAGTGAGCTCTTCGACCCGTAAAGCCTGATAAGCACATCCTTGCCCAGCTCAAGGGTCATACCGTCGGTCAGAGTAATGCCGTCGTTTGCCANTACGTCGAGGTCATTGACAACAGAGAAGGTGTTTTCGTCAATTTGTGTCACACCTGTTCCTTCAATCTTGGCAAGATCAGCGAAAGTGTAAATTGTGCCTGTGTTTGGTGTAGTAAAGACATCATTTTTGGCGTAGCCAGTCATTGCAANGCCTAATGCGAGAATGGGTAGTAGTAATTTCATATAAAACTATTTTGATTTGCGCNGCAAAAGTAATAAATAATCATCAAAATCGCAATTATTATTCAACTTTCACACAATCGCATATCTTATCAATGAGAGCNANGGATAGTNNNGATTCTAATCTTTATGNCGGCAGATCAGCANATTGANTTATCATTACNCCNTTGGTCGCGTGAGTATCAACATGAAAAAATCCGCTGCAGGATACACGTATAAATCGTGCGTTCCTACAGCGGATTCTTGGTTATATCCTATATCTGTGTATATGTCTATCTGTGTATATGTCTATCTGTGTATATGTCCTTACAGCGTAATCGTCATACCTCCGTTGTGACCGCCTCCTCCATTGTTTGAAACGGTATGCTGTGACGGATAGCCGACAAAACCTGACCGGACNCTCTCTACGATCTTACGGTCGCGCTTATACGTGGGATACTTCTCAAGTATGTCACAGATAGCATCGTCATCAAGCTGATCTATTCCGAGAATGATGATCGATGAACGGTCCTTNGCCTCAGTGAGAACTTTNGCCTTTGTNCCGTATTCCTCCTCGATCCGAGTATCGGTGAACACCTCTTTGGACTTGGGTTTGGCAACAGGAGCAGCCTCCACAGGATTCTGGACAGTGGGCTGCGCAACTGCTGCGGCAGGATTCTGGTTAGAAGCAGGTGCGGCCGCAGCTCCGCCGATCTTCGCACCGGGGAAACGGAATCCGCCCTTCATTCCTCCACCTTCAGCCACGAGCTCATCTTCTTCCTCCTGAAGAGTGATGTCGAAACCTGCTGCAAGTATGGTCATCTTCACTCCGTCACCNAGAGTCTCATCGAAACCTACACCCCAGATGATNTCCACCTCNGTGGTCATCGAGCTGATGAAATCAGTGATCTCATTGGTCTCGCTCATGAGGAATTCAGCATTNGGATTGATGTAGAGGTTGAATAGAAGTTTCTTAGCACCGAGGATGTCACGGTTCTTGAGGAGCGGNGAGTTNAGCGCATCCTGAATAGCCTTGGTCACACGNTTTTCACCTTCACCGAAACCGGTAGAGATGATNGCTGCGCCACCTCCGCGCAGTGTTGTATCGACGTCATTGAAGTCAAGGTTGATAAGACCGTTGCAGGTGATGAGCTCGGAGATCGAACGTGCGGCGATCGAGAGCGTATCGTCCGCCTTACCGAAGGCGTTGATGAAATTGAAATCACCGTAGATCTCACCGAGCCGCTCGTTGTTGATGACGAGAAGGGCATCCACGTTTTTAGCCATCTCGTCAGCTCCCGCGATCGCTTTCTTGATCTTTTTCTGACCCTCGAAAAGGAAGGGGATGGTCACGATACCGATTGTGAGCAGACCGCGTTCCTTGGCGATACGTGCCACGACGGGGGCAGCTCCTGTACCCGTACCGCCACCCATACCGGCAGTGATGAACACCATTTTAGTCTGATCGTCAAAGAGTGCTGCGATCTCCTCGGCACTNTCCTCGGCGAAGTCACGNGCTTTCTCCGGCTTATTTCCTGCTCCGAGACCGTCACCGATCTCAAGCGTATGGGGNACCTTTGAGTGGCAGAGGGCCTGACGGTCAGTATTGATATTCACAAAGGATACGCTCTTGATTCCCTGTGCATACATGTGGTTGACGGCATTATTACCGCCGCCACCGACACCGATCGCCATGATGTTGCATGCAAGATCGGGNGCGGTGACATTGCCCTTGAATGCCGAGGTATCTGAAAGATCCTGACTATATTGATTCTTGTTTTCTTCGTCCATTGTTAAATTTCTGCTGAGGGTTGAGAAAATGAATTATTCTAAACTGAATGCAATTGATAAAAGCAAATGTTNTTTTCTGAATATGAAGTATGATTAATTGTCGTTGTCGGGATCATCATCTTCAACAGGCTCGGTCATGATTGACACGGCTCTGTCACGAAGCTTATTCCAAAAATTACCCAGACCGCCTCTCTTAGCTGAAGGTGTCTGCGGAGCTACAGGNTGTTCCGNCTGAGTCTCGTTGATCGGTGTAATGTTGCGGGCCTGCTGTCCGTAAGGATTATTGTTCGGCTGCGGGGCCTGATAAGGCTGCTGACCGGCCTGATAGGGATATCCACCCGGCTGATAGGCCGCATGTTGCTGAGGCTGCTCCGGTTGTTGAGGCTGATANGGATTCTGNTGCGCTGNCGGCTGCTGCTGATAGGNATTCTGNTGNNCTGCNGGNTGCTGCTGATAGGGATTCTGCTGCGNNGCCGGNTGCTGCTGATAGGGANTCTGCTGTGNTGCNGGNTGCTGCTGATAGGGATTCTGNTGTGCNGCNGGNTGCTGCTGATAGGGATTCTGCTGCNNNGCCGGNTGCTGCTGATAGGGANTCTGNTGTGNNGCNGGCTGCTGCTGATAGGGANTCTGNTGTGCCGCCGGTTGCTGCTGATAGGGATTCTGCTGTGCCGCCGGCTGCTGCTGATAGGGATTCTGCTGCGCCGCATAACCGGAGTTTTGTGCAGCATACTGTGAAGAGCCACCCTGCACATGAGCCGAATAGTTATGTTCAGGCATCTTCCGCTCCATACATTCGCGCACAGATCTGTCAGAAGCCGCCGCTGAAAGCACGGAGATCACATCCACATTGTCCGCTCCGTTAAGACGGCCGTCAAGAATCCGGATACGGCTTACAGGCGCACCAAAACGGACGGGAAGATTGGTCACTTTCTCAAGACGCGTGTCGAATCCTCTGAGTTTTGAACCACGGCCTACGAGTATGATGCTTCCGAGCTTGCCGGAATCAAGACCGGCATACTTGATCTGCTCGTTGATATTGGCGATAATCTCTCCCGCACGGGCCGACACATAGTTGTTGATCTGGTTGAAATCCACACCCACACCTCTGTAGGCCGAGGCGGGATCAGACTGTGAGACCGCATTTCCACCCTCGATCTTCAGATCCTCCGCACGCTCCTCAAGATAATTGAGCGCGGTGATGTCGAGAGTGATATGGCGTGAGCCCATAGGAATAGTCGAGAGATAGGTCAGCACACCATTCTTGAAAATGGCGACAGTCGTTGTGTCCGCGCCGCAATCCACAAGCATACAGCCCTTGCGTTTTTCCTCCGGGAAAAGCACAAGATCGGCCTCAATGAGAGGACGGACGAAGAAGTCATTGATGGCAAGATGCATACGCTCGTCAAGCACCACCTTCAGATTGGTCATGAGGCGACTGCGGCAGCTGATGAGATTAAGACGTGCGGTGATGTACGAACCGAACATGCCGACCACGCGGTTTGCAGGGAAATTATCGACACGGAATTCTTTCGGCGACACTCCGATGATGGTGCGCTCCTGAAACTTGTACTCCAGAGCCTCCTTGGTCATGTCGGCGATAATCTCATTGGTTATTTCCATTTCCGAAGGAAGATGACGCTCCACCTCAATGTCCTGCGACATGAGTGAGCGTCCGCCCACCGACACATATACACTTGTAATCTTGCGCTGCGGCTCGCGCTGCTCAAGACGGTTGATCACATTGCGTATGGCATCAGTGGTCTCACGTATGTTGAGGATACAGCCGTAACGGACACTATCGGTCAGCTTCTCTTCCTCTACAGCCTTCACACTGAGCGAACCGGAAGGATCGACTATGCCGATGGCACCTTTGATTTTCGAGCTCCCTATCTCAAGAGCCACTATATATTTTTCTTCCATGGGGGGATTATTGTTTTATTCTGATTTTTGCGTTTGCTTTTTCTGCGCCACCGCTGTCGGTGACGGTTTAGTACTATTTCCATCCGATGATGATACAGGACGCACACGTGCCGGAATCGGTTTCTCCGAATGGGCCTTCACTCCGGGCATAGTCTGACCGGGGGCCACACCTTCTCCGGCAAGCATCGTACCCATATCAACAGCCTCATCATCGTCATAGTTGACGACATTGACTTTTTGGGGACCACGCCTACGCTTAGATGCGACGAGCTGTCCGCGCCATTTGAGGGAAAGTGTGTCATACTTCTCCCAGCCCTGCTGCGGAAGGACTTCGGTGTAGAACTTTCGCAGACGCGCGAACTTGTCATCGAAATTATTCGGAGATCCGATGTTGATGACATGCTCACGGATCACGGGAACAAGGATTATGTCCGTCGGCGATTTGACCTTTATCATCGAGATGAAGGAATTCCACACCGAGTCAGAGGCGATGTAGCCGAGAAGCGGAAGGAGCGAGGCCGGAGTGAACGTACTGTCCGGATAATTGAAGCTACCCTCTATAATGGGAACATCCTTGTGATAGCGTGCATCGGCACTAACCTGCTTTCCGGCACGGTTGATGTAGTAAGAACGTCCCGGTTCGAATACGCGGGCCACCGGAATGATCGGAGTAGCCTTTATGCGCACTGTCCCGTCGGTGAGACGGAGCACTTCGGCATCTTCTATCTTGTCGAGCGACAGGAGATGCTTACGGATGGACTGGGTATTGATATTCGCAAGTGCCATGCCGGTAGCTTTGGCAGGAAGAGAGTCCAGCTCACGGGCAAGTTCAGCCGATGTCACGAAACTGCGCGCACCGGCAGTGCCATCGACGTCCTCGACCGTAATCTCGAACGCACGGCACTGCTGTGTATCGGCCTCCATAGCGGTCATCGTAAGGGCGACCACGAGATAGACGGCAAGCATCAGCGAGAATATGACTTTTAGATATCTGGGCATTTACGATGTTTAAAAGAGAGAGTTAAAACTGCACCCGCTGCGGGTACATGTTAAAAGCGTAGATCAGTTATTTTCGAGTGAATCAATGATGGCAGGAATAAATGTGTTGATATCTCCTGCCCCAAGAGTCAGAAGAATGTCAAAGTTACGATTTTTCAGCGTCTCCACCAATTTTTCTTTACTAATTAAGATTTTATCCGAGCATTTAACATTATCAAAGATAATCTCGGAGCTGACACCCTCGATCGGCGTTTCGCGTGCAGGATAGATGTCGAGCAGTATGAGTGAATCGGCGGCTGACAGCGCATCGGCAAATTCAGGGGCGAAATCACGTGTGCGCGAGTAGAGATGAGGCTGGAAAGCCACAGTCAGTTTGCGTCCGGGATAGAGAGCCTTGACCGATTCGATGGATTTACGAATTTCCTCAGGATGATGGGCATAGTCATCGATGATCACATGTCCTGAGCCGTTATTTTCCTTGAGATGTGTCTCGAAACGGCGTTTTGTACCTCGGTAACTGTTGATCGCTTCACGGATCTGTTCCGGTTCCCACGCATTGGTCAGGCAGACGGCAGCTACGGCGGCAACGGCATTCTCGATATTGACCTCTACGGGGACACCGAGATTCACGTTGCGGATAGTACCGCGCGGAGTCACGATGTCAAAAGTGATCGTACCCGGCTCGCGGCGTATGTAGGAAGCATGGAAATCCCCCTTGTCAAGCGAGTAGGTATAGACACGGACACCCTCCTGAGTACGCGGACGCAGTTTGAGCCCCTCGTGGATCACGAGAGCACCGTCAGGGCGGATAAGCTCGGTAAAGTGGGCGAAACTTTCCAGATAAGCCTCTTCGCTTCCGTAAATGTCGAGGTGATCCGGATCAGTAGCTGTGATCACCGCCACGTAGGGTGTGAGATGATGGAACGAGCGGTCAAACTCATCCGCCTCGATCACACTGAAATCCGACGAAGGACTCAGCAGGAAGTTCGTCCCGTAGTTTATGAGTTCACCACCGAGGAAAGCATTACAGCCGACCGTACCGCATTTGAGGATATGGGCAGCCATCGAGGATGTGGTGGTCTTGCCATGTGTGCCCGCAAAGCAGAGCGAGCGAGAGTTGCGTGTGATCAGACCGAGGACGGCCGCACGCTTCATGATCTCGAAACCGTTTTCACGGAAATATTTTAATATGGGCAGATCTGCCGGAACTGCAGGCGTATAGACTACCAGAGTGACCGCCGGATCACGGAAGGAGGCAGGAATGCTGTCGGCACTGTCATCAAAAGTCATATCCACACCTTCCGCACGGAGTTCATCCGTAAGCGGAGTGGATGTGCGGTCATAGCCCGCCACATTTTTCCCTTTAGCGAGGAAATAGCGTTCGAGTGCGGCCATACCGATTCCGCCAGCACCGACGAAATATATATTCTTGATTTCAGAAAGATCCATCTTCATGATTATGATCTGTTTTTAATGATTTCCACTATCTTATCGACAATTTTCTCGTCTGCATTCCTAAGAGCCATTCCGGAGATCTCACGGCTCAGAGCCTCGCGCTTTTCAGGATGATCCATAAGATCAGCGAGAGTTGAAGGGAGCTGGCCGACGGCATCCGCATCAAGGATCATCACCGCTCCACCACGTGTTGACAGAGCCTCGGCGTTATGCCGCTGGTGATCCTCAGCCACGTTGGGCGAAGGGATGAGGATACATGCTTTGGCAAGGTTCTGAAGTTCGGAGATAGTTCCCGCACCCGCACGTGACACGACGAGATCAGCGGCACGATAGGCGGTAGCCATGTCCGAAATAAAAGTCGTAGCCTTTACGTTGTCATACTCCTTGGCTTTAGCCTGAAATTCCGCCTCTCCATAGCGTCCGGTCTGCCACATCAGATTGACTCCCTTTTCATGCAGCATGGGAAGGGAGGCGGCGACAGCCTCATTTACAGTCCTTGCTCCGAGACTTCCGCCAACGGTAAGTACCAAAGGTCTGTCAGGATCGAAACCGAGTTTATTCTTGGCCTCCGCCTGAGTGAGCTGACATCCCTCAAGGTCGCTGCGCACGGGATTGCCCGTCTTGACGATCACGTCGGCGGGGAAGAAACGTTCCATTCCGTCGTAAGCTACGCAGATCGCCTTGGCTTTTTTGGCAAGCAGCTTATTGGTCACGCCCGCGTAGGAGTTCTGCTCCTGAAGGAGCGTGGCGACCCCCTGTTTCTGTGCCTGCTTGAGCACCGGACCACTTGCATAACCGCCGACACCTATAGCGATGTCCGGTTTGAAATCGCGGACTATCCGGCGAGCCTTACGGAGCGATTTCCAGAGTTTGATCAGCACCCCGAAATTGCGCCACAGACGTTTGCGGTCGAAACCGGCCACCGGCAGACCCTCTATAGGATAGCCTGCGGCAGGGACACGCTCCATTTCCATGCGTCCCTGCGCACCTACGAACAGTATGTCAGCGTCAGGATAGCGACGCTTGACAGCATTGGCTATCGAAAGAGCCGGGAATATATGGCCTCCCGTCCCGCCTCCTGAAATCAGGACACGGTTGACAGTCGTTCCGGCTTCGGGAGCTGTGTTATGGAGCTTTGTATTGGTCATTTCAATTGGTGTTCTGAAAAGATTTTTATGTTTTAAACCTGTCGTGTGCTGAAACTATCGGCGCAGTGAGTGATCAGAGTTGCATCTGGTTCTCTGCTCCGAACTGTTCGGGGAGAGCATCGATTTCATCACGTATATCCTGCTTCTTGCCACCCTGACGGGTTGCAGTGCGGCTTATCGACAGCATTATACCGAAGGCTATCGCCGTCACCACGATGGATGTTCCACCCTTGGACAGCAATGGCAGAGGTTGACCCGACACGGGGAAAACGCCGCTGACGATACCCATGTGGAACAGTGCCTGAAAAGCGATCATGATAGCCATACCTATGACAACAAGCGCAGGATAGGTACGGTTGCAATGTGAGGCGATACCGGAGGCACGCCCAAGCAGCCACAGGTAGAGTATCAACACGACTATACCACCTATCAGACCGAGTTCTTCGACTATAATGGCAAATATATAATCGGAGAACGCGAGCGGCAGGCGTGATGCCTCGCGCGAGTTACCGGGACCTACACCGTAGATGCCGCCGTTGGCCTGAGCCATATAGGAAAGTATCTCCTGACGGTTCTTACCGACGGCAGGGATCTCCCACTTGGGGACAGAGTCCTGACCGTGGCGGCCGAGGCGTGCTTTCCATGTGTCGAGACGGGTCGGGTTCTTTTTCGCGGTCTCACCGGCCACCATCTCGATCTGCTGATCCTCATCGGCAGGTATATCCTTTGGCTCGCTGAGGACCAGATATACAAGAAATAGGCCTCCACAGGCAGCATAGGCAAGAGTCAGAAGCAGAAGATCCACGAAACGCACACCTCCTACGATCATCATGGAGTAACTGATAGCCAAGAGAAGGAGGGTGTTGGTCAGTCCCTGCTCGATAAGCAGACCGCTCAACAGCAGTACGATAAATCCGGAATAGATGACCGCTTTGGATGTGACACCTACCTTTTTTGTATTGGGGTTCCACGTCATCACGAGTGCGATAAGCAGTACCGCCGACAGTTTGACCATCTCGGCCGGATATATGCCTATACCAAGAATGGTCAGCGATCGGCGCGCGCCGTTGACTATCTCTCCGAAGAACATCACATAGACCATCATCACCACGCTCACGCAGGCAAAGACTATTGTGAAAGGAATAAAGTCGGAGTAATGACGCTTGGAAAGGACATAGACAAGGAAAGCACCGCCACCGAGCATGACAAGGTGACGGATGATGGGCCCCATCACACCTATCGACGAACTCGCTACCTCACGCGAAGATGCGCTGTAAAGTTCGATGACAGATATGATGCAGAGGGCAATGAATATGCCCCATATATGTTTATCAGCCTTGGCGACAGCCTTGGGTTTGACGTTGGCCTGTACGTCGTCGGTCTGAATGGAGGGAGCTTGGGCAGACACTTTTTATAGGATTTTAGGATGGAGAAAGAAGTGGTGTGAATTACAGTGCGTTAACAGGATCTGCTGTGGAAACGGCATCAAAGGCTCATGCCTTGAGATTTCTTACACGGTCCTTGAACTGACGGCCGCGGTCCTCATAGCTACTGAACAAGTCGAAGCTTGCGCAGCAGGGTGAAAGGAGTACGGTGTCACCGGGTCGGGCTATAGCAGCACAGGTATTGACAGCTTCGTCAATCGAATGGGTATCATGAAGCTCTATACCTTCCTTACCGAAGAAATCGAGCAGCTTGGCGTTGTCCTTACCCATGCAGACGATAGCCTTGACCTTTTCCTTGACAAGAGGGAGGATCTCGGTGTAATCATTTCCCTTGTCCTTACCGCCAAGGATAAGGATGGTGTCGCGCGGCATGGATTCGAGAGCATACCAGCATGAGTTGACATTGGTAGCCTTGGAGTCATTGATATAACGCACGTCATTGACAGTGGCTACATACTCCAGACGGTGTTCGACACCTTCAAAATCGCTAAGAGCCTCGCGGATCTCCTTCTTGTCGATATCGAGTATGCAGGCTGAAAGCGCAGCGGCCATCGAGTTGTAGAGATTGTGGAGACCGTTGAGCGACAGCTCCGCACGGGGCATATTGAGCGATGTTTCGGGTGTATCGATTATAAGCGAAGCCTCGTCATCGACCCAAGCACGGCTACCGGGCTCGTAATGCTCCGCGAAGGGGAACATCTGTGCTTCCGTACGGATCTGCTCAAGCTGACGGGTGATCACGGGGTCATCCTGCCAGTAGATGAAGGCATCCTGCGGAGTGAGGTTATTGAGTATGCGGAACTTGGCATTTATATAGTTCTGCATCTTGTACTCGTAGCGGTCAAGATGATCGGGAGTGATGTTAAGGATCACGGCGATATTCGCACGGAACTTATACATGTTTTCCAACTGGAAACTTGAAAGTTCGATGACATATACGTCATGATGGGCACGCGCGACCTGAAGAGCGAGACTACGGCCGACATTTCCGGCAAGACCCACGTTGAGTCCGGCGTTCTTCAATATATGATAAGTCAGAAGCGTAGTGGTGGTCTTACCGTTGCTACCGGTGATACAAACCATCTTAGCGTCCGTGTAGCGTCCGGCAAATTCAATCTCTGAAATCACAGGAATACCCTTTACGGCGATCGCCTGCATGACAGGTGTCGTCGGGGCGATACCGGGACTCTTCACCACTTCATCAGCGGCGAGGATGCGGTCCATCGAGTGCTTTCCGTCCTCCCACTCGATGCCTTCCTCATCGAGCTGACGACGGTATTTCTCAGCGATCGTTCCGTAATCGCTCAGAAAGACGTTCATTCCTTTTTCTTTACCGAGGATAGCGGCACCGACACCGCTCTCACCTCCACCGAGTATGACGAGATTTTTTGTCATTTTCGTTCTATGCTGTTTTTAGGAGAAATTTGTCTGTAAAATGAAGTTGACCACTGCTGCTTATCGGATCTTCAGGGTCACGAAAGTGATCACTGCGAGGAAAATTCCGACGATCCAGAAACGGGTTACGATCTTCGACTCAGGAATGGCCCGCAACGGAGCCTGAATAAGAGCCTCGATGCCTGAATTGCCCGGTTTCTGATAGTGGTGATGGAGAGGCGTCATCTTGAAGATGCGTCGTCCGGCTCCGTATTTCTTCTTAGTATATTTGAAGTAGGCCACCTGAAGCATCACCGAGAGATCCTCCACAAAGAAGATGGCGCAGAGGATGGGGATCAGGAGTTCCTTATGGATGAGGATTGCAAATACAGCGATGATACCGCCGATGGTGAGTGAGCCGGTATCGCCCATGAACACCTGTGCGGGATAGGCATTGTACCAGAGGAAACCGATGAGCGCACCGATGAAGGCCGACATGAACACAACCAGCTCCGCCGACTGAGGTATATACATTATATTAAGGTATGTCGAATATATGACATTGCCTCCGAGATAGGCCATGATGGCCAACGCCACACAGATTATGGCCGATGTGCCCGCACACAATCCGTCCAACCCGTCCGTAAGGTTAGCACCGTTACTCGTGGCGGCTACGGCAAAGATAACCACAAGCACGAACACGATCCAACCGCCGGTCTGTGCGTATGGACCCATCCACTCCGTGAGATAGGCATAGTCAAAGTTATTGTCCTTGACAAAAGGAATGGTGGTCTGGGTAGATTTCACATCCTGACTCTGACTAAGATAGACAGTCTCGACATTATCGCTCGAATACTTGACCGGTATGACCTGACGCTGGGTGATGGCGGGGCTGATATACATGGTCAGACCGACCATCAGACCAAGACCCACCTGTCCGATGATCTTGAACTTGCCCTTCATACCCTCCTTGTCATGTTTAGCCACCTTGATATAATCGTCGCAGAAACCGAGAGTTCCGAGCCAGATGGTGGATATGAGCATGAGGATCATGTAGATATTGCTCAGGTCACCGACAAGCAGACATGGGACAAGGATAGAAATGATGATTATGACACCTCCCATGGTCGGCGTGCCGGTCTTCTGCATCTGGCCTTCCAGACCGAGGTCACGGATGATCTCACCGACCTGCATCAGTTGCAGACGGTCAATGATCTTGCGTCCGAACACCAGTGCGATGAATAGCGACAACAGCAATGCCGCTCCCGAACGGAAGGTGATATAGGTCATCAGGCGTGAGCCCGGAAAGTTATATTCCTGTAAGAGATCAAATAGATAGTAAAGCACTTCAAAAAAAGTTTTTAATAATTTGTCTGAGGAGCGATAGGATTCAGTGATGTTCTCTCAGTGATTCAGCGTATGCATTAAAGCCGTGTTATGGCTGAAATGAATCCGCCGATATTCAACCGGCCGTTTCGGAGGCAATGATTTCCCTCACGACCTCGCGGTCATCGAAGTGGTGTTTGACACCCTTGATTTCCTGATAATCCTCGTGGCCCTTGCCGGCGATGAGGATGACCGATCCTTTACCTGCGAGAGTGGCGGCAGTCCGTATGGCCTGACGGCGGTCAGTGATGTGAAGTGTACGCGTGCGAGCCTCGGCATCAAGCCCCTCCTCCATATCCTTCAGGATATCTTCCGGCTCTTCAAATCGGGGATTATCCGAAGTCAGGATAAGGCGTTCGCTACGCGCAGCAGCCTCACGTGCCATTATCGGACGTTTGCCCTTGTCGCGGTTACCACCCGCACCGACCACGGTGATGATCTCGCCGTCCTTACCGATGACCTCGCGAATAGCATTGAGCACATTGACCACGGCATCGGGAGTATGGGCGTAATCGACAATCGCCGTATAGCCCTTGGGTGAGTGGAAGGCCTGAAAACGTCCGGCCACGGGCACGAGACGCGACATCTCGCGCAACACATCCTCCTTGTTCCATCCGAGAAGCACACATGCACCATAGACAGCAGTCAGGTTGTAGGCATTGAACTTGCCGGTGAAAAGTAATTCAACTTCCTGACCGTTGAGCGACAGGAGCGTGCCGTCGAGGCGCGACTCTATGATGCGACCTCGGAAATCAGCCTCGCTCCGGAGTGAATAGGTGTAACGGTGGGCACGTGTATTCTGAAGCATCACTTCACCAACCTTGTCATCGGCATTCGTAAGTGCGAACGCCTCGCGGGGAAGTATGTCGAAAAACTTCTTCTTGGCAGCGAGATAGGCTTCGAAGGTCTTATGGTAGTCAAGATGATCACGGGTAAGATTGGTGAATATACCACCAACAAAGTGCAGACCGGCTATACGCTGCTGATCGGCGGCATGGGAGCTGACCTCCATAGCCGCATATTCGCAACCGGCCTCCACCATCAGATGAAGCATCTCGTTGAGAGTATAGGGATCAGGGGTCGTGTGGTCAGTCGGATAGGCGGTATCATCGACATAGTTGCACACGGTCGAGAGCAGACCGGCCTTATAGCCGAGCAGACGAGCCATTTCATATATTAAGGTGGCGGTCGTAGTCTTGCCGTTTGTTCCGGTCACTCCTACGAGTTTGAGCCTGCGCGAAGGATTGTCGAACCACTGCGATGCAAGATAGCCGAGAGCCAAGGCTGATGATGACACCACTATGTAGGTGACATGGGTCGAAAGCACATCAGGAAGTTCCTGACATACCACAGCGACCGCGCCCTTTTCCTCGGCCATCGGTATGAACTTATGGCCATCAACGCTCACGCCGGGGACTGCGACAAACAGCGTACCGGGTGCGACTTTGCGCGAATCGGAGGTCAGCGATGTAATTTCTTTATCATCACTTCCGATAATTTTCGTGATGTCCAGCGGGGAGAGAAGCTCTTTGAGATTTTTCACCTTAAAATATAGTGTTAGAGATGTGACAGTTTTAATAATTATAATTCCGTAGCGGCTCAGTTGGCGAGCACAAGTTTCACCTGTGAACCTTTTGGGGGACGTGTACCGGCCGAAGGTGACATCGAACGGACATAACCCGTCCCCTTGTAATCGACATTGTAGCCAGCCGACTCAAGTGCGACGACGGCCTCACGCAGACTGTAGCCCCTGACATCCGGGAGTGTGCCCTTGGGAACAGTTCCGGGAGCTTTAAGCGAGCGATGGGAAGGAATGGAAAATTCCGTTTTGACCTTATCATACGCCTTACGTCCGAAAGCCGATGCATAGAATGTCGGTGCAGCGTCCGAGGGAGTCAGGCTCTTATAATCCGAACTATTGTCGAGCATACCGCGCGAATAGAGTTTCAGTGCTATATTTCGCAACACCTGACCAGAAGTGGTGGCCGCGCCGAAGAAGTTCTTTGTCGGATGACAGGTGAGCACCACGCATGAGTACTTAGGATTCTCCGCAGGGAAGAATCCACAGAAAGCAAGACGCTTCTTGGACTGATTGTAGGCACCGTTCTCGATCATGTAGCATGTTCCGGTCTTTCCGGCAATCCTCACGGTGTTGTTGCGCAGGAAGCGGGCCGTACCATGTTCGCCCCAGACGACATTGGTGAGCATCTTGCGCAGTGTCTCTGCAGTCTGCGGTGAGCAGGCGCGTCCGTTGCCCATATATCCGACCGGGAGGATCGAATCGACAGCCCCCTTGACCTCCTTGACGAGACGCGGACGCACGAAAACGCCGTCGTTGGCGATGGCATTGTAGATGGCAAGCGTGTAGAGCGGCGGGATCTCGGTTGCATATCCGTAGCTCATTCGTGAGAGGGCTATACGGCCTCCACGGTCACTGGCGATGCTGTCGAAACGCGGAGGGACCTCACCTGCGATACCTGTGTTCATAGGTTCAAGAAAACCCAGATCCTTGACGCGTGAATAGAACGCACCGGGATTGTCATTGTATTTACGGGTGATTATGCGTGCCATGCCTATGTTGGATGACTGTTCGAGCACCTCGCCGACACGGATAGAGCCTGTGTAATGCGAGTCGGTGATCGGACGCCCTCCGGCGTATGCCCACCCGTTGCCCGTCGGAAGTGATTCGTCAAGATCCGGCACGAGACCATCCTCGACGGCTATCATCATCGAAAGGGTCTTGACAACCGAGCCGGGTTCATAGCCCATCACAGCGCGGTTGCGCGCCTCGATGTAGCCTGCACCACGCGGGTTACGTTCGAGATTCGAGATGGCCTTGATATCACCGTTCTTCACGTCCATGAGGACTGCCACACCCCAGTCCGCGCCACAGGTGTCGAGGACATTGTTGAGCTCGCTCTCCACTATGTCCTGCATATTGATGTCGATCGTAGTGACGATATCGCTGCCGGGGACAGCGGGAATGTCGGTCCAGTCGGTGATCTTTTTCGTAAGATTGATCATCTTGCTGTAGCCCACTTTTCCGTAGAGCAGCGAGTCGAGGGCTTTTTCGAGACCTGAAATTCCGTGGATCTCCTTGCTCTCAGTCGTCTCGCCTACGCCGCCGATGCTTCGGCGTGCCATATCGCCGTAGGGATTGAAACGGCGCATATACTTTTCAAAAGTCAGTCCGTTACGGTTGCGGTTGCGTATGCTGAAGAAAGGAAATGTGCGCATTGTCTCCATGTCGGCATGTGAGAGACCCGAAAGGAGCTTATAGGCTCGCGGACGTTTTGCACGGACCTTGTCGAGAGGTTTGAGCAGATGCTTCTTCCATTCCTCGGCATTGCGCACGGGGAAATACTCGGCCATACGGGCGGCGAGGTGATCGATGGTATCGCGGAAGAGTTTTTCGTTGAATTTCTCCGCACGGTAATCAATTCGCGCCGTATAGAAATTCAGGTTGGTCGCAAGCACACTACCGTCCGAGGCAAGAATGTTGCCACGGCTTGGTATGATCTCCTTGGTCTGCGACAGAAGCTCGTTGGCCTTTCTGTTCCAGTTATCGGCATCAACTACAGTCGTGTTGCAGAGCTTCACCACTATCTTTCCCGAAAGGAGCAGGATCAAGATAATGACGATACCGTAACGTATGAGAATATGACTGCGGTTATCCTGTTTCACTATTTAGGGATCTTATAGGGTGGCTGTGACTGTACTTTAAGATTGAGATGGAGCGAATCGACCATCTGCTGCATGGAGGTTTCGCGGATACGGCCCATGAAGGCACTGCGCTCGCGCGACTTTTCATTGTTGACGATCTCAAGCTTGCGCTCAAGCTCAGCAATCTTCTCCATGTTTGTCTGACAGGTGTATTTTGTGGTGATATAGACCATCGCCACCACCACTACGAGCACGACAGGAAGCCAGTGACGGGCGAAAAAATCGCTCGACAGCACCTGACCCCTGAAGAGGCGGGGGATGATGGACAGATGTCGGGAAGCTTTAGCGTTTCGTGTTGCCAATTGTCAAATTGAGTTGAGAGTTAATGATTGGGAGGGAGTTTTCATCTTTAAAGTTTCACCGCGACGCGGAGCTTTGCACTGCGCGAGCGGGGGTTGCGGTCAATCTCTTCCGGACCGGGCACAACCGGCTTGTTTCCGAGAGGCTTCATGGGAGCCGCGATCTTACCGAAGAAGTCTTTTTCAGCCTTACCGGCGAAATCGCCCGTCTTCATGAAATTCTTAACCAGACGGTCCTCCAGACTGTGGTAAGTTATGACGGCGAGACGTCCGCCCGGTTTCAGCACTTGAAGCGCACCTTGCAGCAGGTCCTTCAAAGCACCCATCTCATCGTTGACCTCGATACGGAGAGCTTGGAAAATCTGGGCAAGCTCCTTCTTTTCCTTGCGCATATCAATGTGAGGTTTCACTGCCTCTATAAGCTGCCCGATGGTCGAGAACGGTGCTGCGCTCCGCGCCTTGACGATCGAACGGGCCACAGCGCGGCTCTGCTTCAGTTCGCCGTAGATGTAGAGGATATCGGCGATCTTCTCTTCAGGAAGAGTGTTGAGCAGATCGGCAGCCGAGCGGGACGACTGACGGTTCATGCGCATGTCCAGCGGGCCGTCGAAACGGAAAGAGAAGCCGCGCTCAGTATCATCGAAGTGGTGGAACGACACACCGAGATCGGCCAGTACACCATCCACGCCATCGACATCATAGTAGCGCATGAAGTTGGTGATGAAACGGAAGTTGGAATAGACCATGGTGAACCTATCGTCGGCAGGGGCGCGCTTAACTGCGTCCTCATCCTGATCGAAAGAATAGAGATGGCCGCCGGCCGAAAGGTCAAGCCGCTCCATTATGGCACGCGAATGACCGCCTCCGCCAAAAGTGGCATCGACATAAATACCGCCGGGACGCACATCAAGTGCCTCGATTGTCTCAGGCAACAAGGCGGGAATATGGTAAACTTCTTCTGGCATATCAATAGACAGGTTACTATACTGCATTTAGAGGGTGTAAAATTACAAAAATTTGCAAAACTAAACAGCATAAAAACGACACTTTTTTTATTAAATTATCAAAATCTATGCAATAAGCTGATTCACAACGCATCCATGTATTTACAAATGCAAACCACACTCCTGTGCCGACACCCCTGCCTGAGCGCGTCAGGAGTGTGTTATAACCCTCTGTCCGAGGTCAGGATAGCCCATCCGGGCACCATAAATCCGCAAAATTATCCTGTGCGAAAGCAATATTAAATTACCGAATACGTTAATAATTAATATGCTATGACGATATGCAAGACAAGACTATAGTATTTGCCACAAACAATCAACATAAACTTGAAGAAATCCGCCGGATAGTCGGTGGAAAGTTCCGCATACTTTCATTAAAAGAGATTGGCTGTGAAGAGGATATTCCTGAGACGGCCGATACGCTTGAAGGAAACGCACTCATGAAGGCCCGCTACGTGAAGGAGCATTACGGCTATGACTGTTTCGCCGATGATACGGGCCTTATGGTCGATGCGCTCGACGGCGCACCCGGAGTGTATTCGGCGCGCTATGCCGGTCCGGGTCACGACAGTGCCGCAAACATGGCTCTGCTTCTGAAAAATCTTGAAGGAATTACCGCGCGGAATGCCCGTTTCGTCACCGTCATCGCCCTCATCCTCAATGGCCGTGAGCTGACATTTGAAGGCAAGGTCGAAGGTGAGATCCTCAACGAAGCACACGGATCGGCAGGCTTCGGATATGACCCCGTGTTCAAACCCGTCGAAAGCACCGTAAGCTTCGCCGAAATGACCCCGGATGCCAAGAATGCCATCAGTCACCGCGGACGCGCCACGGCCAAGCTAATGGACTATCTTCTTGAAGCTTAACCGCGCGAGCACACATCCGTCCCCAAATCCATGAAGTAACTCTCCAAAACCAGTCAAAAATCCACGCAATGCTACGAAAACTGACACTTCTTATCCTCGTTTTAATCCCGTTCGCTCTCTCCGCGCAGCTTGCTACCGGTAGCTGGAAAAATTATCTGGCTTTCGGAAAAACCGACCGTATAATCGAGACACCGCAGTTCGTCTATGTGGCCACTGCCGGTGCTCTCCATTCCTACGATAAGGTCAACGACGAGTCACGCGCCTACTATCCCGGCACAGACCTTAGCGGTGACTGTGTCAAGGACATATATTACAATTTCGACAAAGGCTATCTCGTCGTGGTCTATGAGGACGGAAATATGGACGTGATTCCGGACGATGGCGAGCGTATATCCCTTCCCGATATACGCGATGCTAACGTAAGCAAGACCAAAACCATAAACGATGTCAAATTTGACGACGGTCTCATATATGTAGCCACTACATTCGGACTCGTGATCTACGACGACACCAATTTCGAGGTCAAGGAGTCAGGCATGTACCCCGACGAACTCCTTGTGGTCGATCTCACCGGCGATAATATCATCATTATCGCATGGCCCGGAGAGTGGACCTACAATATTTACTGCGCACCTAAGAACGGACGACACAACAATATCGAAAAGTTCACCCGCATAGGGTCTGTGCCGTATCAGCCGGCCGATATGGTAAGGACAGGTGTCGATGCTGAGAATAAGCAATATCACTTCACCATCCGCTCCACATCAAAACGAATATACCACCTGACAATCTCCGACGTAACCAGACGCGTGGATATCACGACTACTGATATCACCGACGCTACGAGCCTTTCGGCAGCAGATGACGGAGCGTGGTTCTTAAGGCCCAACGCCCTCTGCCATGTCTCTCCTCCCTCAGGCATGACCATTGCGGCCTCACTGCCTGAACCGCTGCAGGGCAATGCCATAGCGACTCTTTCCGGAACGGAATCGCTGTGGGCTGCCGATGAGAAAGGACTCGGCCATTACAGAATGAGCCCGGATGGCACGCTCACGGTGTTGCGTGACAAGTACCGTCCGGCTGATGCCACGACATTCTCCGATGTTGCCATGCTCTCGCCCCTTTCCGACAATCGCGGCTTCCTCCTGTCGAACCGAGGACTCCGCAAAAACAAGGCCGGTGGTGCCGACGAAGGATATACAACCATCTTCACTGGAAACCGTTATGAAAACGGAACTTTTACTGATATTCCGGCCAACAATGGATTCACAATAGACGCGACAGCATCCAAGGATTTCTGTAGCAATCTCGGCGATCATGCCTTCTGCCCTACTTTCATTCTTGAAGATCCGGATGATCATTCCATCACCTACGTCGGATCAGGCAATGAGGGTGTCTATATCATAAAGGACGGTAAGCAGATAGGCAAATTCAACAGTGCCAACTCCCCTATTCCGTATATGGGAAACTGGGCCTATCGAGTGTGCTCCGGTCAGATTGATCAGAAAGGCAATCTCCTCATCGGTATCTACACCAACGACCTGACAAAGTCACCTCTCGCTATCCTTCCGGCCGACAAACGCCGTAAAGATCCAACGACAGTGACACGTGAGGACTGGGTGACTCTTGATTTCGGAAACAATATAAAAGAGAGGGATCTGACTTTTCATCTCTGTCGCAAGCTCCCGATAATCTTCCTTTTTGATTCCCAGTACCGTCACGGTATTACAGCCCTATATTACGGAAACTCTATTACAGATCCCTCGGACGACAGCCATGTCCAGCTCTCTGTTCTCTATGATCAGGACGGAAAGACTTTCACACCTGACTATATTACCTGTTTCGCAGAGGACAGCCGCGGGCGCGTGTGGGTGGGAACTACGAGTGGTGTTGTCGAGATCTCATCACCGGCAAATGCCTTTTCCTCCGACTTCCGCATCAATCGCCTGAAAGTCCCACGCAACGATGGCACTAACCTTGCCGACTATCTGCTCGAAACAGAGACGATCTATGCGATAGCAGTCGATGCGGCCGACCGTAAATGGATCGGAACGGCCGAATCCGGTCTCTATCTCGTAAGTCCCAACGGTGATGAGATTCTTGCCAACTTCAACACGTCCAACTCTCCTCTCGCCACCAACTGTGTCTCTGACATATTCGTTGATCCGAACTCCAATTCGGTGTTCATCGCCACGCTCAGCGGACTATATGAATACTCATCGTCAGCCTCTCCCGCAAAACCGGATTATTCCGATGTGATAGCCTATCCCAATCCCGTCACCCCGGACTATACCGGCTTCATCACCATACGCGGCCTCATGGAATCCTCCCTCATCAAGATCATGGATGCCGGTATGCACCTTGTATATCAGACCAAATCCGATGCAGGTATGGCCACATGGGATGGATGTGATCTCAACGGCTCACGTGTAAGGAGTGGCATCTATTATGTCCTCGCCTCGACGTCGGACGACACCTCATCGCAAGGAGATGTAGTGGCTAAGATCCTCGTGGTGAACTAAACCGGCGGGAGCATGGTTGAATCTAAAGTATGTCTTGAAAAGCTCATCAGATCTAATAAGTGCTGTCCCCGCTTCCTGACTCTGGAATGCCGGGGAGAGCAACATTCTAAAAATACAGACGTTTTTTACTAAAATATGAAAACTCTTAAATACACAGACGAAACTGACCGCAGTTATGGTGCTACCGGCATGGCTATCGGCCTGATGGTATTTGACGGCGAGGATATGCTCGCATCCATAACTCTCGACGGTGACCCGAACGATATGGTTGCAATGTCACCCGACTTCTACTTCGCAGGCAATCCCGGCGTATCTGCAAAAACCGCATGGAATCAGATCCTCAAGAACTATAATATCGGTCTCGGCATGCTCATGGGCAATCTTCTTTGCCGCCATATCGTCAACCGTCAGCAGGCTTTACCGCAGGAATTCCACGATTTCCTCCACGATCTTGCCGTTGAAGAGGGACATGAATCATGCTCCCTTGAAGATGACGAGATTGACCGTCTGTTCAATAAGAACATTTCATATCTTAACCGTGTCTTCAGCCATCGCGGAGTGCAGTCTGTGGCTCACGACTTCGCCACTACTCTCCAGCAACGCCGCACCCTTTCCCGCCTCGATGTCCTCGAACTCCTCGATGCATTACGGATGCTATGACAACGCTACAGGGAGAGGTCTTATACGCGTCGCTCTTGCCCATGCAATGAATCCCTGATCCAGTCATACAATAAAACGACCGTCCTCACATTCCAATTATGAATGTGAGGACGGTTAGTTTATGGCTATATTCCTGACCTATTCCCGGTCAAGTGATCCGGATTACCAGATCACGATGCGCTCTGATTCGGGGCGGAACATGGGCTGACCTTCGGTGATGTTGAATGCCTCAAAGAAGGGAGCGATGTTACGGAGAGTGACATTCACACGGTTGCGGCCGAGCGAGTGGACGTCGCCGGTAGTGAGTGAGCGGATCTCCTCGTCACGGATATTGTTTGCCCAGAGATTAGCGTAGTTCATGTAGAACACCTGTTCGGGGGTAAAACCGTCGATCATGGCTTCGGGTGACTTCACATCAACACCTTTCTTCTGCTGAGCGTCAAGGAATGCAGTCATGGCCACGCGCAGACCACCTTGGTCAGCGATATTCTCGCCGAGAGTGTATTGGCCGTTAGCATGAACGCCGGGGAGCACCTCTACCTCGTCGAACTGTGCGATCAGACCCTTTGTCTTTTCCTCGAAAGCTTTGGCGTCAGCATCGGTCCACCAGTTGGTCATGTTACCGTTGGCGTCGAAGTTACGGCCCTGATCGTCAAATCCGTGAGTCATCTCATGACCGATCACGACACCGATACCGCCGTAGTTCTCTGCGTCGGAAGCATTAGGATCAAAGAAGGGAGCCTGAAGGATAGCTGCAGGGAACACGATCTCGTTTGCCAGAGGATTGTAGTAAGCATTGACAGTCTGAGGAGTCATGCCCCATTCGGTACGATCCACGGGCTTGCCCCACTTGGAATAAGTGTCCTTCTGATGCCACATGTTCACGTTGTGCATATTCTCGTAATAGCTGAGCTTGGGATCGATCTCCATTGAAGAGTAGTCCTTCCACTTGTCGGGATAGCCGATCTTTACAGTGAAGGCGGCAAGTTTCTCCTGTGCGCGCATCTTGGTAGAGTCGCTCATCCAGTCGAGGTTTTCGATATGCTTGCCGAGAGCGGTGCGGAGATTCTCCACGAGACCGAGCATGTACTCCTTCGAGCTTGCAGGGAAATATTTCTCGACATAGAGCTCGCCGACAGCCTCACCGAGAGCACCTTCGGTTGCGTCAAGCGCACGCTTCCAGAGCGGACGGAGTTCCTGAACACCGCTCATCACCTTGGAGAACTCGAAGTTGGCGTTGGTGAAGTTATCGCTGAGCTTCGATGAAGCCTGACTCACGTATTTCCAGAGATAGTAGTCCTTGATCTCGCGATCCGAAAGCGAAGCCATGAGCTTGTCGGCCTGCGCTACGCTCTTGAGCTCGGTCACGATGACAGTGTCGGGCGACTCGATACCCATAGTCTCGATGAAGAAGCGATCCCAGTTGACGGCGGGATACATCTCCTTGAGCTGGGCGAATGTGCGGGGATTGTACATGCGGGGGATGTCGCGGCTCTCCTCACGAGTAAAGGCTGAATCAGCGAGAGCTGTCTCGATCTTCATTACATTGCTCACGATGCGCTGTGCGTCCGCCTCCGAATAGCCGGCATTCTTCATCTGATCAGCAATCAGCTTCTTGTAGGCGTTGCGGACGGTGGTGTTGCGCTCGTCGTTGAGCAGATAGTAGTCACGGTCACCGAGACCCATGCCGCCGCCTGACACGTACATCGCATAAACGGTGGAGTTGGAGAGATCCTCCATAGGACCCGCACCGAAGAAGGGGCTTGCATAATTGCCGTGCATCCAGAGGAAGAGATCCTCCATACCTTCGTGGGGAGTCTCCTCGATTTTCTTCAGATCAGCGAGGATAGGCTGCGCACCTTCGGCGTTACGGCGTGCGGTATCCATTGCCTGCGAATAGACGGTCCATACCTTGTGGGCCACCGTGCCCTCCTTAGGATCGGAAGCACCGAGATTCTGGATAAGACTGCGGACGCGCTCCTCAGATGAATCGTTGAGGATATTGAACTGTCCGTAGCGGGCATGTTCGGCAGTGAGGGGGTGAGCCTCCATCCAGCCCTTGTTCACATGGGTGTAGAAATCAGAGCCCGGAGCGACGGTAGTGTCCATGTAAGCCACGTTAAGACTGGCAAGATGCTCGGTCTTGTTCTGCTTACATCCGGTGACGGCAACTGTCAGTGTCATGGCAACTGCTGCAATTGGAAGTAATTTCATGTTAAAAGTGATATGATTTTTGAAGTTTAGGTCTATTATTTACCTGTTTATAAAGTCCGTGCAAAGTTACGCAAAAGTATCGGGACTTCCGGCATGAACACCCGCTAAAAACACTCCTACCCCTCGCCCTTACTTACATTTTGAAATAGTATTTCGCTATCACCCGCACCTTATAGTCATTCATATTCTCCTTTCCGCCTTTGAAAACGGGTATAAGGCCGAAGAAACCTACGATATCGACCTCAAGTTCATCATAGATGATCCCGGCTCCGATTCCCAAGGAAACATTGAAGCGGCGGGGCGAACTGAACCTGTCGCCGGAATAGCTCTTATGATCGATATGATTGCTGAAACAACATGAAAACTCAGCCCCGCCTACAGGAGTCAGGCCCATATTGTCGGTGAGATCAAAACGATATCCTGCAAGTAACGGCATCGACACCGACATGCGCCAAATGGACATATCATCCCCGTCATCATCCGTCGCAATCCGCTTGTCGTCATAACTGAACAGGACAGAAGGCTCAAGCACCCAGCCCTGATGCAGATTGATGCGTACGGCAGCTCCGATACCTCCACCGTAGTCCAGTTTCAGATCATTGCCATATTTGGCAACTCCCATAGGCATATTTATGTCAAATGCACCCATGACAGCCCAATCTACCGTCGGAACAGTACTTGTCTGAGGTGTCTCTGCCTGTGCAAAAGAAGCCAATGGCAATAGGAATAAAATATACTTTAGCCTGTTCATTGCACTCTGGTCTTCTCCGCCCAATAGGCAGTGCTATATGCTGCTGTGCTCAATCCGGAATATATTATCAATTTTGATTATCCGACAAAGAAGCATCTTCTTCAATAAAAACAATCTCAGGCATTACCTCCTGATTCAGCGGTGAGGGTGGCGAGGATGTCGCGCAGTTCCTCCTCGGTGGTGGTGAGGCGCGAACGGCATGCCTTGAGAAGCTCCGTGGCACGACGGGTATAGGCCGTGAGATGGTCGATGTCGCAGTTGTCGCTCTGCATCATCCTCAGAATATTTTCAAGCTCACTCACGCTTTGCGCGTAAGTGAGCTCATTGATGGGTTTGAATTCAGTCATGGAGAGTATGTTACGGAATTAAATTACTTAACAGTCCAACCCCCGCATCAGGCTTTGAGAGCCGGGTGACTTTCAATAGCGTTGACTATGTTGGTGAAGATCTCATCCACATGACCTGATCCGTGGATGGGGGTATATTTGCCTTCGTTTGAATAGTATTCACGCAAAGGCGAGGTGGTGTCGTGATACACTTTCAGGCGGCGTCCGATAGTTTCGGGGTTATCGTCCGAACGTCCGCTATCGACGCCGCGCTTCACGAGGCGTTCCATAAGTTCCTCATCGGCCACTTCAAGACCGATCACTGAGTGAACCTCCTCACCGCGCTGTTCGAGCATCTTCTTCAGGGCCTCGGCCTGAGGGATGGTGCGGGGAAAACCGTCGAAGATGAAACCGTTGGATTGCGGACGCAGACGATCCACTTCCTGTGCGAGGATATCGACCATCAGGTCATCCGGGATAAGCTGACCTTTGGATATGTAGCTGTCAGCTATTTTGCCGAGTTCTGTTCCTGCGGCGATCTGCGAGCGGAGCACATCTCCGGTCGAGATATGCGTGAAACCATAACGGTCGATAAGTTTTTGGCTTTGGGTGCCCTTACCGCTTCCGGGAGCACCGAAAATTACAAGATTAAACATTCTTTTCCTTAATTAATACCTTTTGTTTGATTGACCATGCAGATGCCGGGCCTGTAATCCTACATCCCGCCACTCATGATTCTGACGTCACTGTGTTTGATTCTTATACCGTAATTTATGATTGTTCCTCATCGAGGATATATATATCGTTCAGGTTGCGGGCCAGACCGTCGATGTCGAGTCCGTAGCCGATGATAAATTTTTTCGGGATCTCAAAACCGACGTAATCAGGCTTCAGTTCAGGATGCTGCAGCGCATCAGGCTTGAAAAGAAGAGTGGCTATGCGTATCGAAGCCGGTTTCTTCGCCTCAAGATCCGCAAGAAGCTTCACCATAGTGTTTCCGGTATCTATGATGTCCTCCACAAGTATGATGTCACGTCCTTCCAGATTCTCACCCAGACCCATCACCTCTTTCACGACACCGGTGGAACCGGTCCCTTCGTAACTCTTCAGCCGTATGAATGTAAGCTCGGCATCGATATCCTCACATGCACGGAACAGATCGACCGCAAAGGGAGCAGCACCGTTGAGCACACACACAAACAACGGATTACGGCCGGCATATTCCGACGTAATCGAGTCTGCAATACCGGATATGCGTTCCGAGATCTGTGTATTCGAAATGAAGGGGCGGAAATTCATCCCCTGATAGCATTTACGTTTCATGGTTACGAACAAAAAAATTTCGCGCAAAGTTACGCAAAATTCCCGATAATCCCACGATTTTTAATCCTTACGTTCAAAATGAACATAATTTTCAGCTTCCGTCTCAACTTTTCAGCCACTGATGTTGTTAATAATTACAAAATCAGATTTCAACGTCAATCATCAAAACAACTATTTATTATGAGAGATAGAAAAAGTAAATCAGGCACTTCACTTTGGGTTGCCATCGGAGCAGTGGTCCTTATCATACTCCTCATCGTGTGGCTCACCATCGCGGATTTCTTCGGTGACACAGACGTAGCAGCGTTGATCACACCTTTCTGCTGATCAGCCGTAGCTATACCCCCCTTTCCTTTTTAGAGAATTTCTTACAGCCATACATAAATAAAAAACACACTCCGGAGACCCATCCGTCAGGATGAGACATTTCTCCGAAAAAATTAAAAGAGCCATCCGAGCTTACTCACCTCACGGTGATAGGGCTGATGGCTCTTTTTGTGTCCGGGCGATGGAGTTGGGGGACGCCCGGACGGGCGGGTATTCAATATCTTTACGCCTTCTTCACTACGCGACGCTCCTTGATACGGGCCTTCTTGCCTGTAAGACCGCGGAGGTAGTAAAGTTTTGCGCGACGTACCTTACCATACTTGTTGATGGTGATTGAGTCGATGAAGGGTGACTCAATGGGGAAGATACGCTCTACGCCGATGTTGTCAGAAATTTTGCGTACAGTGAAACGACGCTTGTCGCCGTCACCTGAGATGCGGATTACCACACCACGATACTGCTGGATACGCTCTTTGTTACCTTCCTTGATACGGTAAGCAACTGTGATAGTGTCACCGGGCTGGAAGTCGGGATGCTGCTTGCCTGTTGCAAAAGCCTCCTCAGCAACTTTAATTAAGTCCATTTTTCTATTCGAATATTAAAAATGTTAACACTAATCGCAATATTCGCAGGCTGCATGTCCTGCCAGAGATTACGAAATCGGCTGCAAAGGTACGCAAAATCAAGTGAAATCCAAAACTTTGACAAAAATTTTTCGCATGGGAAATTTGGTTGACCGCAGATCAATATTTCCGGGGAGCACAGCCCCTGCAATCGGGCATATATTTATTTTTTCTCCAATCTTCTTTTCAATCCCTAAACATTTCGGTTCATACATCATGAATTTCGATATTTTTAATTAACTTTGCAAAAAATCAATAAAATTAGTTGCAAGAATGCTATAAGTTAATACTCAACCATGAAATTTTACTTTACAATCATAGCATTAGTCTTAAGTCTGTCTATCCGTGGAGCTATACATCTTAATCTGAATGGAGGACACCGCATTGTCGTCGAGCCTTCAGATTCTCTCGATGTGACCGGAACGGCCCTCTCATTTTCCGTCTCCGACGGTTCGTTGCCACCTGAAACCGCTACGTCAATCGGCAGCGAAATACTCCTTAACTCCGAATTAAAGGGATATATCGAAAATCCACGTTATTATTTTGATAATCCTGACGCACAGACTGACAGCGATCTCGATCTCCTCATGATGACGCAGGGCTGGCGCAGATATGAGAGTGCCGACATTACATCCGGGGCTTTGCCGAAGTTCGAATTTCCGATCGAGCAGTTCCAGAACATCAGCGGCCATGTCGAGCACTCATTCAACAAGCACCCCAAAGGGATGAAAGTAGCCTTGTTCCTGCCCACTACACTCGAAATGGCAGACATAGAGTTGGGCGACAGCAGCCGCTTCAACCTTTCCCTTGACTTCGTCGATGGGACACCGTTCACCCTCGAAGCGCAGACCAAGAGCGGAGGAGTGAGGACAACATCGATCCATATTGACGATCCCCGGCTACCGAGAGTGTCAGCTCTGAAAGACTTTGAGGGACACAGCGATCAGGACAGCAGCCGGGTGCAGACATTCGCCGATTTCACCCGTAAGCAACCGCGTGCTGTGTCACTACTTGATACCCAGACGCTTGACGAAGTAAGCGTCACCGCCCGAAAAAACGGGAAGTGGACCAACCGTAGTAAAGCTGAACCCTTCCGGGGCTATCAGGAGGGCGATGAGAAGATCAGCCGGTTTCCGACCATGGAATCCATGCTGCGCAGCCTCACCGTACCTCTCCGCCACTCCCAGAGTTACGGCGGAGCTCTCCCCGAACCGCGATTCGGCGAATATGTGATGAACACGTTCATTCCAACCCCCGTCTTTATCGACGGCTTCCGCTGTGAGCAGAGCGAGGTGTTCACCCTGAACCCCCAAAATATAAATTCAATCGAATATTTCAAACGCGGCGACTCCAGTGTTGCCTCCTACGCTATGGAAGTGCTTCATAGCGGTCTCCTGCTCATCACCACAAAATATGGCAACGAGGGCGGAAGGACTCCCCAACCGTCATGGACCAACATCACCCCTCTCGGCTACCGTCCCCCAGTCCAATTCTACGTTCCTAAATATCCCGCTCCCGACGATCAATCCCCCGCTCCACCCGATTACCGCGCCACCCTCTACTGGAATCCGGCCCTGCGCCTCGACCCTGAAAGCCCCACTCAGATCGACATCTATAATCCGACCTCGCTCAAGAGCCTCAATCTCACTGTCCAAGGTATTACACCCGACGGTAAAATCATCGACATCACCAAAAACGTTCAGCTCCCATGATCCGACCCGCAATGATTGCTATGATGAAGGCCATACTGCTGAGTCTGGCAGTAGCAGCCCTTTCCGCGGCCACTGCCTCAGCAAGCGAGCCACTATCGGCCGACAGCCTGACGGCCGCTTTCTTGGACTACTATGCCAAAGTACCTCAGGAAAAGATCTATGTCCACACGGACAGAGGCGACTATGCCGCTGGCGACAGCATCTGGTTCCGCATCTTCGTTGTCGATGCAGCCTCCAATAAATTAAGCGACAGATCCAAGTTCGCCTATCTCGAACTGATCGACAATACCGCCGACACACTGGTGACCCGCATAAAGATCAAAGCCGACAGCGCAGGAATATTCGCCAACGCGATGCCGCTCTCCCCACGCATGAAAAGCGGCTCATACACCTTGGCAGCCTATACGCGCTGGATGCAGAACTTTGAGCAGGACCTATTCTTCAAAAAATCGGTGAACGTCGTGAATCCGGACGAGGGCATAGCGCAACCCGTAGTTAGATCACGCGTAGTCAACTCGATCGCTCTTGATGTGATGCCCGAAGGGGGCAACCTCCTCGCCGGACTCCCGCAGCGCATCGCCTACAAGGCCATAGCCGACGATGGCCGAGGGATAGACGTAAGGGTATGGCTGCTAAATGCCGCTGGCGACGTGATAAGCGAATCCGCGTCACAGCACCTCGGCATGGGTTATCTGTGGGTTACTGCCGAAGCCGGTGAGGAACTCTGGCTTGAGGCCTCGACTGCCGACGGTCTTTCATGCCGCACGAAACTTCCAGAACCACAGACACATGGAGCCACCCTATCAGTGAACCAGCGCATGGGAACTGTGCTCATACAGCCATGCGTCACCCCTTCCATCGACATTAACCGACTGGCACTGGTAGTCGCCGGTTCAGGAAACTTGTTGGTCAAAGAGCTGGCAGACCGCTCCCCTATAAGAATATCGTCGCGCAACCTTAAACCGGGAGTGATAAATATCGCACTTATCGACCGCTCGTCCAATCAGCCTCTCGCCGAACGCCTTATATTCGTCAGGGATACCGACCCGACCGATATGAAAGTCACTCTTACAGACAGTTTTTAATCAGACTTTTTCACCACTTGGATTCTAAATCAGCCTTAATGCTACTAAAATTTACGCTGATCCTTTGCCGTCACGATAAAAACGCTTAATTTTGTGGAAAACCTCCCCAATCACGCATCTTCAATGGGTACTTTTCATAAATTTAAAATTTCGGGACTCGTGACAGCCCTATGTGTGCTTGCCGTATCGTGTTCCGATAATCGTGGCTTGCGTGTTGCCCCTGACAATCCCGACATTCTCTACATGGGGCGCATCCTGTTTTCCGACTCACTGCCCCCGACCTTCACCTATCCCGGTACGACGGCCATGCTTAACTTCGAGGGATCATCCATCGAAATGTGTGCCTCGCCCGGAAGCGGACAGTTCATGGTCGAGATAGACTCACTCGCACCGTTCAAAATCAATTTCACCCCTTCCGATTCGGTGATCCTGCTGGCCGATTCGCTGTCGGAAGGCCCTCACTCCCTGCGCGTGGCTTACGCCATCGAGGGATGGGAGAAGCACCCCGAATTTCACGGATTCATAATCGGTGGTGACAATGCAACCCTCCTCCCCGCTCCCGAACGTCCTGAACTCCGGATCGAGTTCATCGGCAACTCCATCACCTGCGGTTACGGGACGGAGGCCGACAACGGCAGTGTCCGCTACAGCTACGACAATCAGAACCACACCCTGAGCTATGCCTATCTGACGGCCCGTGCGCTTGATGCCGACTTCAACGTCGTGGCGCGCTCCGGTATCGGAATGTACCGCAGCTACAACGGTCCTCGTGAGGGAACTCCCGATGAGCGCATGCCGGGTGAATATGACCGCACCCTCATCTACAATCCTGCCCATTACTGGAATCATCGGTCGTTCCGTCCCGATATCATCTGCATAAATCTCGGCACTAACGACACATCACTCGGAAACTATGACATAGATGCCTTCGAGCTTGCATATAAGAAATTCCTCGTCCATCTCCGCACCCTCCAGCCGCAGGCCAAGATAGTAATGCTCACCGGTCCGATGCTCCACGGAGAGGCTCTCAAAGATGTGACAGAAGTGCTCGACCGTCTGGCCGAAACCGATGACCACTATTACCGTTTCGACCTCTCGGAGCAGACAGGCGAACTCGGTTACGGTGCGGATCATCACCCATCGGCGGCACAGGCTGCCAGAAACGGTGAAGAGCTGACGGCCTATCTGCGCACGATAATTGATTGAATCAATATTACATACAGTACTCATACTCAGTGGACAACAACGATTTTAATAAACTGCTCACCGAACGCATCCTTATCCTCGACGGTGCGACAGGCACAATGATACAGTCCTATGGACTTACCGAAGCTGACTTCCGTGGCAAGCGTTTCGCCGACTGGAAGTGTGACCTTCGCGGTAACAACGATCTGCTTGTCCTGACGCGTCCCGATGTGATCACAGAAATAGCATCGCGCTACATAGATGCCGGAGCTGACATAATCTCGACAGACACGTTCAATGCCAACGCCATTTCAATGGCTGACTACGCAATGGAGAGCCTCGTCCCGGAAATCAACCGCGAGGCTGCCCGTCTGCTCCGCGATCTGGCAGACCGGCGCACAGCCGAACTCGGTCGGCCCATATTAGTAGCCGGATCAATCGGCCCGACCAACAAGACTGCTTCGATGAGTCCCGATGTCAGCGATCCCGCACTCCGCGCCGTTACTTACGATGATCTCTATGCCGCCTACCACGAACAGGTGGCCGCATTGATCGATGGTGGAGTGGATCTGCTGCTTTTCGAAACAGTTTTCGATACCCTGAACCTCAAAGCCGGACTTGATGCCGCACGTCACGCCATCAGAGAGGCCGGACGCGACTGTCCGATAATGGTGTCGGTGACCATATCAGGACCTGACGGACGGACATTCTCAGGTCAGACACTCAAAGCATTCCTCGCCTCAATCGGTCATGCGGACATAGCGACCGTAGGCATCAACTGTTCGTTTGGAGCGGCCGACATGCTCCCTCATGTCGCGGAGCTCTCACGTATGGCCCCCTATCCCGTCAGCTGTCATCCGAATGCGGGTCTCCCCAACGCAATGGGCGAATATGATGAGACTCCGGAGACAATGGCCATGCATCTGCGCGAGTATTTCTCACAAGGACTTCTCAATATCGCAGGCGGCTGCTGCGGCACGACTCCCGAACATATAGCCGCGCTCTCGGCTGAAGCACGCAGGTTCAAACCGCGTGCTGTCCCTGCCGTCACTCCCGCACTCCGTCTTTCCGGACTCGAACCGCTGGAGATACTGCCCGAATCGCTTTTCGTGAACGTGGGCGAACGCTGCAACGTGGCCGGTTCACGTAAATTCCTCCGTCTAATTAAAGAGGGAAATATGGACGAGGCTCTCACCATAGCCCGGCGGCAAGTGGAGGACGGCGCGCAGATCATCGACATAAACATGGATGACGGAATGATGGATGCACGCAAAGAGATCTGTGGCTTCCTCAACCTCATTTCTTCCGAGCCTGACATAGCGCGTGTCCCCGTGATGATCGACTCATCGAAATGGGATGTCATCGAAGCCGCCCTCAAATGTGTCCAAGGTAAACCGATAGTCAATTCCATATCCCTGAAGGAGGGTGAGGAGATGTTCCTCTCCCGTGCCCGGCGCATTATGGAGCTTGGAGCAGCCGTGGTGGTGATGGCCTTCGATGAAGATGGTCAGGCCGATACATTCGAGCGCAAGATTGAGGTCTGCACGCGTGCTTACCGACTGTTGACCGACCGGCTCGGATTCAATCCTGAAGATATTATATTCGACCCCAATATCCTCGCTATAGCCACCGGAATGAAGGAACATGACCGCTATGGGCTTGATTTCATCCGTGCTGTCCGTTGGATCAAGGAAAATCTACCCGGCGCGAAGGTAAGCGGTGGTGTCAGCAATCTCTCCTTCTCATTTCGCGGAAACAATTATCTGCGCGAGGCCATGCATGCCGTGTTCCTCTACCATGCCATAGAAGCAGGAATGGATATGGCGATCGTCAATCTATCCTCATCCGTGACATACGAGGATATCGACCCTGCCCTGCGGTCACTGCTGGAAGACGTGGTGCTCTGCCGCCGTGAAGAGGCTGCGGAAGAACTCATCGAACATGCACAGCAGATGCTGCGCGAAAAAGATGCGGCCACCGTCAACCACGGAGCAGTCACAACACGCGAGGAAGAATGGCGTCATCTCCCGGTGGAGGAACGTCTGACCTACGCACTTGTGCGCGGTATCCATGATCATCTTGAGGCTGACCTGACGGAAGCTCTTGAGAAATATTCTGATCCGGTTGGTATAATCGATGGTCCTCTGATGGAGGGAATGAACCGTGTGGGACAGCTCTTCGGCGAAGGCAAGATGTTCCTGCCACAGGTGGTGAAAACCGCACGCACGATGAAACGAGCCGTGGGTTTCCTCACTCCTGCTATTGAAGCCCGACGCAACTCGCGGGAAACGACAAAAGCGGGAAAGGTGATCTTCGCAACCGTCAAAGGTGATGTGCACGACATCGGTAAGAACATTGTCTCAATAGTACTTGCCTGCAACAACTACGAGGTGATAGACCTCGGTGTAATGGTACCGGCCGAAAAGATCGTGAGCACAGCAATAGCCGAAAAGCCCGATTTCGTATGTCTTTCGGGTCTCATAACCCCCTCGCTTGAAGAAATGGGTCATGTAGTGGAGCTTATGGGTAAGAACGGTCTCGACATACCGGTAATGATCGGGGGCGCGACAACCTCGCGCATACATACCGCCGTGAAGATAGCTACCCGCTATTCCGCACCCGTCATCCATGTTCCGGATGCTTCGCAAAATCCACTGATTGCAGCCCGACTGCTCAACCCGGCGACACGCGACAGCTACATAGCAGCCTTGAAAGAGGAATATGCCGCTCTGCGTGAACGCGAACACAACTGTTCGCTTCCCAAAATACCACTCGCAGAAGCACGGAAACGTTCAATCCGGTCTTTCCTATCCCCACATACGCCTGTCCGACCTGCCGTCGAGGGGCGCAGTGTGCTTGAAATCCCTGTCAGAGAGCTGCTGCCTTACATCAACTGGCGTTTCTTCTTCAACACATGGAAGATTCCGGGCGATTTCTCATCCGTGACCATTCTTGGTGATTGCCCGGCCTGCCGTCAGGAATGGATCGAACGCCATACACCCGCCGATCCGGATAAAGGACGCGAAGTGCTTCGTCTTTACGACGATGCCAAGGCTCTTCTGAGCGAACTCTGTAAGGAAAACTACTACTGTAAAGCAGCCGTGAGTCTTAACGAGGCTCATGCCGATGGTGATGACATAGTGATAACTCTTCCCGGAAATAAGGATGGGGAAGTGCGCATACCGACCCTGCGCTCGCAGACACCAGCCCCCGATGCTCCGACCCGCGCTTTGGCCGACTATCTGGCCACCGACAACGAATATATCGGAGCGTTCGCCGTGACGATCGACCTATCGGCGTTGCGCGGACGCTTTGAGGCCGAGGGGGATTCCTACCGGTCGCTTCTCGTCCAAAGTCTGGCCCATCGTCTGGCAGAAGCCGGCTCGGAATATCTTCATGCCAAAGTACGGCGCGAACTGTGGGGCTATGCTACCGGTGAGGATCTAACGCCACACGAAATGTTTGCCGGACATTTCAGTGGTATCAGACCTGCCATCGGCTATCCCTCACTGCCAGATCAGAAACTCACCCATACCATTGCCCCGCTCCTGAAATTTGAGGAAATAGGCATCGGTCTCACCGAAAACGGAGCTATGGAGCCGTCAGCGACAGTCTGCGGTCTTTACATAGCCCATCCGGAAGCCACATACTTCATGGTCGGATCTGTTGATGATGATCAAGTAGCCGACTACGCCTCACGCCGCGGACTTACGGACGAGGAGGTGCGTAAACTATTAGCCCACAACTGATACAATACTCCATATCCTCCCTCTCTATACCATATACCTCATACCATATACTCAAAAACCATGTTGATCAAAACCTACGGAGCTGCCGTTCAAGGCATCGATGCACTGATCATCACCATCGAGACGGTGGCGGAGAACGGCGTGCAGTTCTCACTCGTCGGGATGGCCGATACAGCCGTCAAAGAGAGTTATCAACGCGTCATATCCGCTATAAGCCAGTCTGGCTACAAATGGCCGCGCCGCAGGATTGTGGTCAATCTCTCACCCGCCGATGTCCGCAAGGAAGGAGCAGCCTACGACCTGCCGATAGCCTTGGGCATACTCGCCGCATGTGAGCAGATCACCCCCTCAATCCCGCTTGACTCCTTCATGATAATGGGTGAACTGTCACTTGACGGCTCTATCCTCCCCATAAAGGGTGCGTTGCCGATGGCCATAAAGGCGCGCGAGATGGGATTCAAAGGGATGATTGTCCCGGTGGCCAATGCTACGGAGGCTGCCGTCGTGAACAATCTTGAGGTGTATGGCATGGCCACTCTCCGCGAGGTCATTGATTTCGTGAGCGGACGCATAGCCCCAAGCCCTGTGATAGTCAACACGCGCGAGGAATTTGCACGTGCATCCGCAGTGTTTGATTGCGATTTTTCAGAGGTGAAGGGTCAGGAACTTGTGAAGCGGGCTTTTGAGGTAGCATGTGCCGGCGGTCACAACATACTGCTTGTCGGTCCTCCCGGCGCAGGCAAATCAATGATGGCCAAGCGTCTGCCGACCATCCTCCCGCCGCTCACCCTTGCAGAAGCACTTGAAACTACCAAGATCCATTCCGTAGCCGGAAAACTGCGCAGCGGTTCGCGCCTGATGACCACACGTCCATATCGCGCACCGCACCACACCATCTCACCCGTAGCTCTCGTCGGTGGCGGAGCCAATCCTGCACCGGGCGAGATCTCACTCGCCCACAATGGAGTGCTGTTTCTCGATGAATTTCCGGAATTTTCACGTCAGGTGCTCGAAGTGATGCGCCAGCCTCTTGAGGACCGCCGTATCACCATAGCCCGTGCGAAATATACCATTGATTATCCCGCCGGCTTCATGCTCGTGGCTTCGATGAACCCTTGTCCCTGCGGTTACTACAATCATCCGACCAAGGAATGCATGTGTACGCAGGCGGCTGTGCAGAAGTATCTCAACCGTATCAGTGGCCCTCTGCTTGACCGTATAGACCTTCAGGTTGAAATCTATCCGGTGGCTTTCGATGAACTGTCATCTGCCCGCGAAGGGGAGAAGAGCGAGGTGATGAAGGCACGTGTGGTCCGCGCACGCGAGATCCAAGCATTACGCTTCGCGGCTGAAAGGGGTATTCACTGTAATGCCCAGATGAACTCACGCCTGCTACGGAGCCACGCAACCATTAACCACGAGGGACTTGAAACATTGCGCGAAGCCATGACACGTCTCGACATGAGCGCACGTGCATACGACCGCATACTTAAAGTCGCACGCACTATCGCGGATCTCGAACAGGCCACAATGCTTTTACAAAATTATCCATCCTCTACCGACGGTAAATCATCCACTCCCGCAGTGCCTCTCTCTGCAATGCAGGAGGCCGTCAACTCTCCTATACTCTCCCACCATCTCCACGAGGCTCTCTCATATCGCAACCTCGACCGTGGAAACTGGGGACGCACAGTCGATAAAATGCCGTTCTGACCCCGTCCGCGTGCATCTACCGAATTTCCAACCGCAACTTAATATCCCACTACCCGTCAGAAAAATGTTGTATAAATCTCCAATCGATACCGAACAGCGTATTCCTTCCGGACAGGGATGGCTCGCGCTGTCGCCCATAATCGTGTTTCTGCTGCTCTATGTAGCGGTCTCGATCATCCTTGATGATTTCTATAAGATGCCTATCGCCGTCGCTCTTGTTGTCGCCTCCATGTGGGCAGTCGCTATCTATCGAAGCCGCCCGCTAATGGATCGCATAGAGACCTTCTCACGTGCCGCAGGACACTTCAATATCCTTTATATGATATGGGTGTTCATTCTTGCAGGAGCTTTTGCAAGCGTGGCCAAGGAAATCGGTGCGATCGACGCGACTGTCAATCTGACGCTACGCTTCTTTCCGCCTCAATTCGTAGTGCCGACCCTCTTTTTCGCTGCCTGTTTCATATCCTTGTCCGTAGGTACATCTGTCGGTACGGTTGTGGCTCTCACACCGCTTGCCGTCGAGATTGCGCAAATGGTCGATGCCAACATAGCATTCTATGTTGCGGTGGTGCTCGGAGGAGCTTTTTTCGGAGACAATCTCTCTTTTATCTCCGACACTACAATCGCTGCCACGCGTTCGCAGGGGTGCAATATGGCTGATAAATTCAAAGCAAACCTATGGATAGCCCTTCCGGCTGCCATTATCACCCTCGGTGCTTATATTTTCATGGGTCAGGATACTCCTGCGATATCGCTGGCCAAGGAGAGTGACTATTTTCTCATTATCCCTTACATAGTCGTGCTTGCTACAGCCATTGCCGGCATCAATGTCACCATCGTACTTTCATTAGGCATATTCAGCGCGCTTGTAATGGGTATGATCAACGGTGTAAGTCTTATGGATATGGCCTCGTTCGCGGGGGTTGGTATCGACGGCATGGGCGACCTCATTATCATAACACTCCTTGCAGCCGGTATGCTGGGACTGATCAAGGCCGCCGGTGGCATACAGTTTCTGCTCCAAGGACTCACAGCCCGTATATCCGGACGACGTGGCGCACAAGCGATACTGGCCCTGCTCGTAGGGATAGTCAATCTCTGCACGGCCAACAACACGGTAGCCATCATAACCGTCGGGGGAATATCACGTGACATATCGGAGCGTTACGGTATCGATCCTCGCAAGAGTGCGTCAATCCTCGATTCGGCTTCTTGCGTTGTGCAGTGTCTCATTCCCTACGGAGCCCAGACTTTGCTGGCTACATCGCTCGCCGGTATTTCACCGGCTGCGCCATTTCCCTATCTGTACTATCCTTGGGCTCTCGCAGGGATGATAATTCTTTCGATCGTTTTTCTTTTCCCGCGAAGGCTGAATTGAGAGGAAAACACGAAAATGTCATGACTGGACGCAGACGTATTGAAACGCGACCCTACTTTCAAACTCCTTTTTACACCCGTTTATCATGTCCCGTAATCTTCTTGCACGATATATCTGGCTAATTGATACCATACGCCGGTATGGCGCGATCACACGTGAAAAGCTCAATGAGCTGTGGATGCAATCACCGTATTCAGATGGTGATCCCCTCCCGCGACGTACGTTCTACAACTACCGCACAGCCATCGAGGAGCTTTTCAATATCAACATCGAGTGTAATCCTACCACCTACGAGTATTATATCGATTCCGGAGACTCTCATCAGGCAAGCGTCACCGACTGGCTTCTCAACTCAGCGGCCATGAGCAATGTGCTCTCATCGGTAAAGGATGTGTCAGATGCAATTTTCCTTGAGGATGTACCGTCGGCACGCCTGTATCTATCGCAGGTCATATCTGCCCTGCGCGAACACCATCCGCTACATTTTACTTACCGGCCATACACACGTGTAAATCCAACGCGCGATGTAGTCATCGAACCTTACTTCCTGAAGATATTCCGTCAACGTTGGTATGTGACCGGACGCAATACGCGCGACAATGCTATCAAAACATACGCTCTCGACCGCATGGAGGACGTTTCGATAGGGAGTGATACATTTGTACCCGATCCGACTTTTGATGCCGAGAAATTCGTGCGTGATTCATTCGGAATCATCTTCACTCAAGCCGAACCTCATTTAGTAGTCATACGTGCAACTGCCCGACAGGCAAAATATCTCCGCGCGCTTCCGCTCCACCACTCGCAACGCGAGGAGATCCACGACGCTTTTTCAGATTTCCATTATCATCTGCGTCTTACTCAGGACTTCGTTCAAGAGCTTCTGTCGCTCGGTGCTGACGTTAAGGTCATCTCCCCTCCAGAACTCCGCGCAATGGTCACAGAAGGCCTGCGCAAAGCTCTTGAGCAGTATGAACAAGGATGAATCTGTATTTTCTACAGACATATTTGAATTGGATAAATGTCCAATTCATTTTTTTGTACAATAAAAAAAAGCCGGAGCTGATATGCATTTCGCATTTCAGCTCCGGCTCGTAGAGGGGGCGGTTATCTACTTTCCCACTTTCGCAGTATCATCGACGTGGTGAGGTTTAACTTCTCTGTTCGGAATGGGAAGAGGTGGAGCCCTCACGCT
>JAAVDF010000014.1 GCA_014801945.1 Bacteroides sp. | reverse complement strand
TATGACGCTGACAGAGCGTCAAGACGACAGACTTCTGTAATCTATTTTTGAAATTGATGCTATTGTTTAAAACGGCGTGGCCGATGGTTGTGAAACCCTCCCCCACGCCGGTTTTTTATGTCCGATTTTATATTCGGACTGATTAAATGCAATCCGATGTCATAATGTTTGTAGGGACGCTGCGTGCAGCGTATGCCATATAGCCTTGATTTAGACAGATGTATTTCATCCGGCATACGCTGCACGCAGCGTCCCTACAATTATAAATATTATGAAACGGCCGACGGGGCTATCAGTCGTTCAGGTTATAGACCGTGCGGCGGATATAGGGACGGAGGGCGGGGACTTTCTCGGCAATGCCGTTGATGGCAAGACGCGACACCACTATACCACCATATACATTAAGGTGAGTGTTGTCGATGCGTCCATTGGGCGCAAATTCATACTTACCAACCGGCATCCACATGAACAGAGCCTTCGAACTTTCAGGTCCGAGATCCTGAACGAGTTCATGAGTCAGGGCATTCATATCGACAAAAGGCACATTCAATTCCTCGGCCACATTGCGCGGAGCTATGCGGTAATCGCCGTGGGTATCGGCAAGAGAGTCACCTTCCATCGGATAACCTTCAAGACCTTTCTTCCATGTCTTCTGACGGTCATCGGTCTCGGCTGCCGCAATACCGTTGGCCGGGAAATTACGGCGGACAATCGAGTTCATGAGTATGGGGTTGCCCCCTTTCTCACGTGTCTCATTGACAAACTTCTTCAGGTTTGCATCGAAAGTGGAACCCGGATCTGTGTGACGGTCGGGCTTCGGTTTTTCATCATTATGGCCGAACTGAATGATCACATAGTCACCGGGACGGATCTGATCACGCACCTTATCCCAGCGGCCTTCATCAATGAAGCTCTTGGAACTGCGGCCATTGACGGCATGATTATCGACCTTTATTGCCCCTTCGAGATAAATGGGAAGCATCTGTCCCCAGCCACGCTCCTGATTTTCCTTGTCGAGAGGTTTGTTGGCCATGGTCGAGTCACCGATCATAAAAACAGTTATCGTATCTGAAGGAACTTGTGCCACAGCCATTGCCGGGAGTGAGAGAGCTACTAAAAGGGATGAAAGAAATTTCATGATAATGAAGTTGATTTTATTTAAGGTGGAGTTAACAATTCCGGTTTGTCGCCGAAGCCAAAATCGATGCAATCTGACCGACGATTCTGCAAAGTTAGCCATAATCTCAATTTCAAGCCTCATAGATATCATAAGAGGCTTCGGCGGATTAATATTTTTTAACACGATGGTAAATTCAATCCACTGCGCAGCTCAACTGATTGATTATGTATATTGGATTTGATTGCTTGGAGGAAAAATGTTATCTTTGCAGAGAATCTAATCAAGGAATGCCGTGGCCGAAATCTCCGACGGCTTGTGACGGCTATGATTTTTTCACCTTAAAACTGACCATTTTTCATAGACTTATTAAGACCGATGACATTAAAGAATCTATTTTACGCCGCTGCGTTCTCGCTTTCGCTGCCGGCTTTTGTGGCATGTCAGAGTGGCATTGACCGTCATGCTCTCGTTGAGCGCAACAATCCTCACATTACAGAAATTGACACTCTGGCCTCACTATCCGTAGGCAACGGCGAATTTGCCGTTACCGTCGATGTGACCGGTCTCCAGTCATTTCCCGAACTTTACAGCAACGGTGTGCCCTTGGGCACTCAGAGTCAGTGGGGCTGGCACAGCTTCGGCAATCCCGACAGTCTGAAATTTGAAGAGACTCTCAAGGACTACGATTTCGGACGTGGACGCATGGAACCCTATTCCGTACAGTTCAACGAACCGGGTCGCAACCGCGACGCCGCCAACTGGTATCGCGTCAATCCCCACCGTCTCCATCTCGGCGCGCTCGGCTTCGCTGACCTGAATCCTGATCAGCTGTCCGATATAGACCAGACCCTCGATATGTGGAACGGCGAAATCCGCTCCGACTTCAAGGTGGATGGGACACCGGTCAGTGTGCGCACCTACGTGCATCCCGACAAGGATATGCTTGCCGCATCAATCAAGTCGGAAAAACGTCTGCCCGTGGCACTGCGTCTCCCCTATCCCACCGGAGGCCACTGCGACGACGCCTGCAACTGGGACGCCGATTCACTCCACATCACTGAGATCATAAGCTCGGACGATAACCATGCTGTGATCCGCCACACACTTGATTCGACTTCATATTACATCAACCTCGCGTGGACCGGAGCAGAAGCTCCTGTGATGACAGGCCGCAATGTGGCCACAATCACTCCGACAGCCGACGAGTGGACCATAACAGCCACCTTCACTCCGGAGGAAAACAACGAAGCCAATCCCTCCGTCGCCGATACACGCAAAGCTTCGTCGGATTACTGGACAGCTTTCTGGAAGGACGGCGGAGTCGTAGATTTCAGCCACTGCACCGATCCCCGTGCCGCAGAGCTCGAACGCCGCGTGGTCCTCTCGCAGTACCTCCTCGCCATCCAGTGTGCCGGTTCGACACCTCCGCAGGAGACAGGTCTCACCTACAACTCATGGTTCGGAAAATTCCACATGGAGATGATCTGGTGGCATCAGGCACAGTTCGCCCTGTGGGGTCACGAGGATCTTCTCAACCGCACTCTCCCTTGGTATGAAAGCTCTGCCGGAGTCGCACGCGACATTGCCGAGCGTCAGGGATTCAAAGGTCTGCGCTGGATGAAGATGACAGATCCCTCAGGCATCGAAGCCCCCTCGAAAGTAGGATCATTCCTCATCTGGCAACAGCCCCACCTCATCTATCTCGCCGAGCTTGCCTACCGTGCCGGTCAGGACACAGCCGTGATCAACCGTTACTATGATCTCGTGCAGGGAACGGCTGAATTCATGGCCGACTTCGCCGACAAGGATTCACTTGGCCGCTACACTCTCCACGGAATTATCCCCGCGCAGGAGACCCTTCGCGCCGCTGAGACCGTCAATCCTCCTTTCGAGCTGTCTTACTGGCATTTCGCGCTCAACACCGCACAGAAATGGCGCGAACGCAAAGGTGAACCCCGTATCGAGGAATGGGACGAGATCATAGCCAATCTCTCGCCCCTCGCCGCCAAGGACAGCCTCTATCTCGCCGCTGAAACCGCACCCGAAACCTACAGCGACATCCGTCTGACCTCCGACCACATGGCCGTGCTTGCAGCCGTAGGCATCCTGCCTTCATCGCCCCTCGTGAAGCCCGACATCATGGACAACACGTTTGACTGGGTGTATGACAACTGGAACTGGGACAAGACTTGGGGTTGGGACTACCCGACTACTGCCATGAACGCCGTGCGCCTCGGTCACCCCGAAAAGGCTATCAACGCCCTTCTCATGGACAAGCGCACCAACACCTACCTCCCCAACGGTCATAACTATCAGGACAACCGTCTGCGCTGCTATCTCCCCGGCAACGGCGGTCTGCTCACAGCCGTTGCCCTCATGTGTGCCGGCTGGGATGGTTGCGAGATCGAGAATCCGGGATTCCCGAAGGACGGCACATGGGATGTACGCTGGGAAGGCATCAAACCCATGCCGTAATTTCAGTTCAGAGTTTAAAGTTTAGAAAATCGAGTTATCTTTAACGGTATAACCATTGGAATCAGGCCGCGGCTTCAGGTACAACTTTCACGCACCTGAAGCCGTCGGCTTAAAATCCGATAAACAAGCATGATACAGCGAATCATAACCACAATTTTTCTTGCAGCTACGATCACTATAGTGTCCGGAGCTGAATCCCGTCCACGCCATTATGTGCCTGACGGCAATTCAGTGGTGACAACCGACGGCGGAGCGCGTTTCAACCGCGCGCTCTACGGCGCACACTCCGGATTCCGCATGGACTGTTCCGACACTCCTGAATTCGGCATCTATCTCCCGCGCATGGGAGGCAACCTCCTCCTGACATTACCTGAGGGGAAATGCACCGCGCGCTACACTCCGGGCCGCATGGACTACGAGCAGGGTGGCGTCAAGGTCGAAGCCCAAGTGATGCGCAGCAAGGATATGGCTCTGTGGGCAATCACCAACACTACCGATCATCCGGTCAGTGTGCCTGTACGCTTCGGAGGCGTGGCTGAGAAGAAGTTTTACCGTGAAGGTGACCTCGGAGTGGATGATCCGACATGCTTTGATCTCAAACCGGAATACTGCAAAGACAACGTATATACCGTTGACGGAGACCTCATCAACGTCGAGTATGGTGCAAAGGAACGTAAGAACCTCACACTCGTCATACCTTCAACGACTTACCACATCAACTCTCTGCCGGCCTACGAAGGTGTCATCGACCTCAAGCCGGGCGAGCAAAAGATCATAGCTCTCTTCCCTACCGGTAATGTCCTGTCGGAATCGCTTGGCCATCTGCTCGCACAGGCCGAAAAGGAACGTGCCGAACTGGCTGCAAGCGTCGAGTTCTCCACTCCCGATGCATGGCTCAACCCTATCGGCGGGGCACTTGCTGTTGCCTCCGACGGAATATGGAGCGGTGAGGCATGGCTTCACGGCTCGATCGGATGGCGCACACCTCATCTCGGATGGCGAGGCGCATACGTCGGAAGCGCAATCGGCCGTCATGACCGTGCGCTGACCCATTTCAACACTTACGCGTCCAATCAGATCACCGACATACCACCGGTACTCAACCATCCGCGTCAGGACTCTACCCTCAACCTCGCGCGTGCAGAAAAAAAGTGGGGCACACCCATGTACAGCAACGGCTACATCTGCCGCCGCCCCGGAAAGAAGGATGAGATGTCGCACTACGACATGAACCTTGTCTATATCGACGCCATGCTCCGCCATTTCCGTCACACAGGCGACACGGCTGCCATGCGAAAGCTGTATCCGGTGGTGAAACTCCATCTCGATTGGGAAAAACGCAACTTCGATCCCGACGGCGATCACCTCTATGATGCCTACTGCTGCATCTGGGCCAGCGACGCGCTCTATTACAGCGGAGGTGCCGTCACCCACTCGTCGGCCTACAATCTTTTCGCCAACAGACTCACGGCCCAGCTTGCCGAGGCCATCGGTGAAGATCCGGCTCCCTATCTGCACGAAGCTGAAGGAATAGCTGCTGCCATCGACAGTGTGCTCTGGATGCCTGAACGCGGACACTGGGCCGAATACCGCGACAAAGGCGGACACCAACGCCTCCATCCCTCAGCAGCATTGTGGACCATCTATCATGCCATAGATTCCGAGATAGCCGACCCCTTCCAAGCATACGCTGCGACTTGCTACGTCGATCGGGCCACCCCTCATATTCCTGTCAACGGCGAGGGAGTCGAGGATGGTCTCTACACCCTATCGACCACCAACTGGAAGCCCTATTCATGGAGCATCAACAACGTAGCCATTGCCGAGGTTATGCATACGGCCCTCGCCTATTGGCAGGCCGGACGCAACGAGGAAGCTTACCGTCTGATGAAAGGCGTGGCGATGGACAACATGTATCTCGGAGCTTCACCGCTCAATTTCGGACAGATCAGCCACTATGATGCAGCCCGTGGTGAGTGTTACCGCGACTTCGCCGACCCGATCGGTGTGTGGAGCCGTGCGCTGACCGAAGGTCTCTTCGGACTGCGTCCCGATCTGCTTGCGAAAGATCCCGTTGTGAGACTCATCCCCGGCTTCCCCACCGAGTGGAATGAAGCTTCGGTCAATCTTCCAGACCTGTCCTATTCATTCAGGCGCGACGGAAAGAAAAATATCTATACGGTCAACAACCGTTACGGCAAAGGCTCAACGCTTGAACTGACAGTCCCGGCCAACGGAGTGAAGAGCGTGAAAGTCAACGGCAAAAAAGCTGCTTGGAAAGTAACTGAAAACTCTATCGGAACTCCACGCATAACAATCAACGCCGGAACTGCCCCTGAACTCGTCATAGAAATCACGGAAGCCGCAAGCTTCAATCCGTCGGCTACCGGACGCACGCGTCAGGAAGGGCCGGTGACTTTCAGCGAGATGACTGACGGCACTCTAACATGGTGGAATGCGGAAGTCGCCGCAGATGCACCATCCACAGCCGGTCCGGTAGCACCCGACGGGTTCGATGACATACGTGCCGAACTCTGCGAGACCACTGACCTTACGCCGTCCTACAATGCCTCTGTCACCGACATATTCCGCAATGAATATCTCTCACCCCGTCCCGATGTCACCACTCTCCAGCTACCCAAACAAGGCATCGGCGAATGGTGTCATCCCAAGCTCACAGCCGATATCGATGACTCCGGCCTCCGCGCACGTCTCGCCGCCGAGGGAGGCATATTGAAAACCGAGACCGGCATACCGTTTGCCCTCCCGGCTGAAGGAAGCAACATTCTTTTCACATCACTTTGGGATAATTATCCTGACAGCGCGAAGATCAATCTTTCGGGACGCGGATCTCACCTCTATCTACTAATGGCCGGTTCGACAAACCACATGCAGTGGGGCATTGAAAACGGACTGCTCCGTGTCCGCTATGCCGACGGAACAGAGGAAGTGACACCGCTCGTCAATCCCCACAACTGGACACCGATCGAACTCGACTTCTATCACGATGAAAATGCCTTTGCGAAAGCTCCCGGCACACAATCGCCCTACCGTCTGCATCTCAAGAGCGGCCGCATGAGCCGTAATCTCGGTGACGAACTTGGCATCAAGGGAGTGGCCGACCGCTATATCGAAGGCGGTGCGGGCGTGGTTCTCGACATCCCTGTCGATCCCTCGCGTGAACTTGAATCACTCACCCTTGAAACCCTTTCGGGCGACGTAGTGATCGGCCTCATGGGTCTGACCATCCAACGTCCGTGAGACATTAACATCAACCCTCTTCATCAAAACAATGAATAATCATCTGAAAAGCCTCATAGCATTAGGCCTCCTCTCGTGGAGCGCGGTAAATGCATCGACTCCCGCCCAGACCGCTTCCGATATCACCGACTGGTATCCGGTGACGGTTGAGAACCGTCCATTCGTCCGCTGGTGGTGGCTCGGCAGTGCGGTAGATCCCGAAGGGCTCACCTTCAATCTCGAAGAATTTTCGAAAAAAGGTCTCGGCGGAGTTGAGATCACACCGATCTACGGAGTCAGGGGAAATGAAGCCAACGACATCCGTTATCTCTCCCCGCAATGGATGCAGATGCTTGACCATACTATTTCCGAAGGCAATCGCCTCGGACTGCAGATCGATATGAACAATGGTACGGGCTGGCCATTCGGAGGACCGGAAGTCAGCACGGCCTACAGCGCGCGCAAACGCGTGGTGGAGAAACTGACGGTAGCCCCCGGAAAGAAATTTACCGGAAAAATCGTCCCCTCGGATGCCAAGCAAGCTCCGGTAGCTACTCTGCAGGCCATCATAGCCTGCAACGGTGACAGACGTATAGACATCACCGAAAATCTTCGCCCCGATTCCGTTCTCGTATGGAAAGCTCCCAAAGTCAAGAAGCAGAAGGGTGAGAAAGAAGCTGCTGACTGGACTATATATGCCATATTCTCCGGCCGTACATTTCAGAAGGTGAAACGCGCTGCTCCCGGTGGTGAGGGACTGGTCGTGAATCACTATGACAGTGTAGCCGTCAACCATTACCTTGACCGTTTCGAGAAAGCGTTTGCAAGCTCAGGCTGTCCAGTACCCGATACCTTCTTCAACGACTCGTATGAGGTATATGGATCAGACTGGGCCGATAATATCCTTGATGAATTCCGCAAGGACCACGGCTATAGCCTTGAACTCTACATGCCGGAATTTCTTGACGAAAAGAATCACGATGATCTCCGTTCACGCGTGGTCCGTGACTATCGCGCGACACTCGCACGGATGCTCCGCGACAATTTCACGGATGTATGGATGGCCCGTGCCCACGCCAAGGGTGCGAGAATCCGCAACCAGAGCCACGGATCGCCCGCCAACATCATAGATCTCTACGCAGCCGTAGATATTCCCGAATGTGAATCCTTCGGACAGACCGATTTCAATATTCCCGGACTGATTCAGGATGGCCCTACCCGACCGAGCGACTCTGATCCGGCTGTGCTCAAATTCGCCTCGTCGGCTGCCCATCTTACCGGTAAACCTCTGACTTCGGCAGAAACATTGACATGGCTTACTGAACATTTCCGCACATCGCTCTCACGCTGCAAGCCTGAACTCGACCAGATGTTCTGCTCAGGCGTGAACCACGTATATTTCCACGGAGCACCCTACTCGCCAAAGGGAGCGGCTTTTCCCGGATGGATGTTCTACGCCTCCATCAACATGTCGCCTACCAACAGCATCTGGCAGGATGCCGATTCTCTTTTCGGCTACGTCAGCCGCTGTCAGGCATTCCTCTCCGCTGGCAAGCCGGATAATGATTTCCTCCTCTACTTCCCCATCGAAGAGATATGGCAGCGTCAGGGAGGCAATCCCTACCTGATGTTTGACATACACAAGATGCACCAGCGTATGCCCGACATCAAGCAGGCGATCGCGGACATAATCGAGGCCGGTTATGATGCGGATTACATCTCCGATGCCCTTCTTGATGGACTTCAGGTGACATCTGACGGCAACATCAATTCACGCGGAGGAGCCGATTACCGCGCCATACTTGTCCCTCCTGCCAAATTCATGCAACCCGAATCATTGAAGCGGATCATGGATCTCGCCGAGGCCGGTGCGACAGTAGTGTTCGTCGCAACCATTCCTTCTGATGTCCCCGGTCTGGCATACGTTGATCCACGCCGTCAGGAGCTCACCGAGCTAAGGGACAAACTTCCCGCCGTAGGACGCTACGCTACATCCACCCCGTTCGGAAAAGGCCGCATCATCACTTCGCCTGATTTTGCCGAAGCGTTGAGCCTTACAGGTGTAAAACCGGAAACAATGCGCACGGAGGATGGCCTGTCGCTCATCCGCCGCCGAAACGAGGTCGGAGGTCACAACTATTTCATTGCCCTGCTCCAGAACCGGCCTCTTGACGGCTGGGTTACTCTCACCGCTCCCGCTGCCTCCGTGGAGATTTTCGATCCTGTGAGCGGTCGCAAAGGAATGGCGCAGACACGCACATCCGCTAACGGAGAGACACAGGTGCGTCTCCAGCTCCTGCCGGGTGAATCCACCATGCTCAAGACTTTCCCAAAGGAGGTTTCGGGCGAATCTTGGGCCTATGTCGAGGATCAGGGTGAACCTATAGTTATCGACCGTGGCTGGAACATAAGCTTCCCAAAAAGCGAACCGGCGATAGAGGGTACATTCGCAACCGACACCTTGACCCAATGGTGTGCATTGCCAGATCCGAACGCCACGATAAATTTCGGAACAGGACGCTATACGGTTGAATTTACCGTCGATGATCCGAACGTGGCTGACGAGTGGCTTCTCGACCTCGGCGAAGTCCGCGAGAGTGCCGATGTGAGGGTCAACGGTATCCCCGCAGGTAAGGTCTGGAGTGTCCCCTTCACTCTACGCGTGGGTAAATATCTGCGTCCGGGCAAAAACACGCTCGAAATCGATGTGACCAACCTCCAAGCCAACCGTATAGCCGACTTTGAACGCAGAGGAGTGAATTGGCGCATATTCAAGGATGCTAATATCGCATCCGTAACCAATGCCAAGCAGTTCACTTTCGGCGATTGGCCCACTATACCTTCCGGTCTCAACTCGCAGGTGAAACTCATCCCGCTCACTCTTTCAAAGTGAACTGTTTCCGACATAACTAAGAATCAATAATTTACCTTTTCCATTATAAACCACATCAACCAATGAAAAAGTTACTGCTATCAGTCCTGACACTGATCTTCCTGCTCCCGGCGACAGCTGCTGACCAGCTTCCGCCCCGCGAACAGACATTGAAAACTCTCATCAAGGTCAACGATCTCTATCTGAAAAATCATCCTGACCCCCTGCTCGGCATACCCTATTACTCCCGCAAGAAAGTTTATGAGGCCAACATCTGGACCCGTGCAGTCTATTTCGAAGGTCTCATGGCTCTCCATTCGATCTACCCTGACAACCGCTACTATGACTATGCCTACAAGTGGGGCGACGGATTCAAGTGGGGTATGCGCCGCGACGACACCACAACCCGCAACGCTGACAATTACTGCTGCGGACAGACATACATCGACCTTTACCGCCTCACTCCCGAACCCAAGATGCTCACCAAGACAAAAGCATGCATGAATATGCTCGTCAACACTCCGCAGGTGGATGACTGGACTTGGATCGACGCCATACAGATGGGTATGCCCCTGCTTGCCAAGATGAGTGCAGAGACAGGCGACCCGCGTTACAACGAAAAGGCTTGGCAGATGTATGAATGGTCACGCAACACCCTCGCCGGCGGTCTTTTCAACGAAAAAGAGGGTCTGTGGTGGCGCGACAAGGATTTTGTGCCTCCCTACAAAGAACCCAACGGCAAAAACTGCTACTGGTCACGCGGAAACGGCTGGGTCGTAGCGGCTCTCGCCAAGGTCCTTCAGGAACTTCCTGAAGACGCTCCTCACCGCGATGTATATATCAAGGATTTCAAGGCTATGCTTGACGCAGCCGTGAAATGTCAGCGTGAGGATGGTTTCTGGAATGTGAGCCTCCATGATGAAAGCAATTTCGGTGGCAAGGAGACCACAGGTACAGCACTTTTTGTCTATGGTATGGCTTGGGGTATCAACAACGGCATCCTCGACCGTGACAAATATCTCCCCGCCCTCACCAAAGGCTGGAATGCAATCGTGAACGAGGCTATCCACCCCAACGGATACATCGGTTATGTACAGGGAACCGGCAAAGAACCCAAGGACGGCCAACCGGTGGCCTACGACTCAAAGCCCGATTTCGATGATTACGGCACCGGATGCGTGCTCCTCGCCGGCTCGGAAGTCTATAAACTCCAGTAATATTGTAGGGACGCGGCGTGCCGCGTATGCCGAATAGAATACATTCGCCTGAAACATAGGCTGTAACTATTTTCATTCGGCATACGCGGCACGCCGCGTCCCTACAATGTCATTCTATATGGCTTACATCACTTGATCACAAGCCCTTCAGTGTCGGAGCTGACGTAGATCTTACGCTGATCGGGATTGATGGTCTCGACAGTGACATTGTCAAAGGTTATGTTGCGGGTATGGTTCAACCAGAAACCTTTGGCCGGGAGAATGCCCCACATTGTCGATTCAGGATATTCGGCAATCTTCTCGTCCGTCGGAGCTGCGACCTTATGCTGTCCGCCACGGTGACGGATACGAATGTTGCGCAGTTCGACATCCTTGACCGGATGCCCCTCCAGACCGGTGATGGACGATCCCGTCGGACCGGCATCATCAATCATTATGTCGTGCAGACAGATGCGCTCCATCGAGCCTATCCCCTCAACCGGCACATCAGGCGAATAGGGGCGTGCACGGTTGGCAAGGCGTATGAAGATCGGTGATTCCGTACCGCGTATCGTTATATCACCTATGTCAATATTGCTCATAGTACCACCGTCAACAATCTCCAGCACGATAGCACCGTGACCGATACCACCTTCATAACCGAAAAACTGTGTCGATTGGTCGGCCGACGGCTTCACGGCTATACCACGGATAATTATGTTGCGGAAACCGCCGTTAGTTTCCGTGCCGAGCTTGATAGCGTTGCAATGGCTCGACACGACACAGTTACTTATGACGATATCCTCACACAGGCGTGGCGATGTGCTTTTGAGAGTGATCGCATCGTCATCCGAATCAGCGATCATGTTGGAGACAGTCACGTCATGACAGCCGTCGAGATCAAGGGCATCGTTATTGAAGTTATTGCGGTTGACAACAGTTATGCCGTCAATCTTCACCTTGTCGCAGGCAAGATAATGCTGCATCCAGCATCCGGAATTTTTCAACGTGACACCTTCGACCCTCACCCCGCGACACTGAATGAGACGCAGGAGATGCGGACGTGTGATACCCTCGTCATTCCACGACAGTTTCGGAAAAGCCTTGCCACGGCCATCGATAGTACCCTCGCCGACAATCGCCACATTCTCCGCAGCGTCGGCATAGATCAGCTGTATGGTAGGCGTATGGGTGCGGAGCGACACATAGTCGGTCTTTATTGGGACATAATCGTTGATGTCCGTACTCCCGAAGAGAGTCGCACCGTTCTCCAGCCGCAGAGTGACATTGCTGCGGAGAAATATACTTCCGATCTTGTAGTTACCGGAGGGGACCAGTACAGTACCTCCGCCGGAGGCATGACACTCGTTGATCGCAGTCTGCACAGCCGTCGTACTCAGGAGAGTCGTATCGCTGACAGCACCATAGACACGGATGTCATGGACGGCTGCGGAAACGGTCATGGCTGAAGTCAAGCCAAGCACAAATGCCACGGAGCGCAAAGGGCTGAATACACTTTTCATGGTAAGTCTATCTCTATCTATGATTCAAGTCCTGTGAGCAAAACCGGATCAGTCGGCAAATGTGATTTCTATTGTCCCCACATCCTGCAACTTGATATTCTTGTTCTTTGATTTGGCATTGGTGATCGTCATGTTCTCGACCGGTATCTCAGGAAGTCCCTTGGCCTGAATGAAGATACGGCACTCACCGACCTCAAAGTTATCGACATGGATGTCGCTGAAACGCGGTGTCACCTTACCGACGGGACGAGCCGGGAGACGCTCGGCAAGCTCACCCATCCAAGAGGGACTTCCGAGCATGTCCATCTGGATCGCCGGACCGGGAGTCCTCACGACCTTGACATCGCGTATCCAGATATTCTCCGCACCACCACCGCGCGGACGGCGGGTCTTGAAGTAGAGAGGCATACGTGGATTCTCCATAACCACATTCTCGGCATATACGTTACGGATGAATCCGGCAGTCTCAGTTCCGACCGTGATACCGCCTACGCCACGCTTCACACGACAGTTGCGGATGACCACATTCTGAGTAGGACGGCCGAGCTCGACGGCTTCCTCTCCACGACCGGCTTTCAACGTGAAGCAATCGTCGCCACAGTCAAGGGTAGTGTTCTCGATAAGCGCGTTGACGCTCGAATCGATATCGATACCGTCCGTGCGCGGATGTCCGTGGCTGTTGACGGTGACCCCTCTGATGATTATATTCTCGCAATAGACCGGAGCAATGTTCCAGAAGATAGAGCCGTCAAGCGTCACATCCTCAATGAGAATCCCGTGGCAATTGACCGGTCCGATGAAGGTCGGCATATAGATCTTGTCCATCGAGGCAGCGCGCGCAGCTCCTGACTCGATGTTCTTCTCAGCAGTCACTGACAAGCCGGTATCTATATTGCCCGTGATCTCACACTCGCGCGAGGGGGCTTTGAGATGACCCTTGCCAGTGACGGCTATGTTTTCGGCACCGTTGGCATAGATCATCGCTCCGAGTGACTTCACGTCAGCTCCCTCATAGCGCGAATCGACCAGCGGAAGGTAATCCTTGAGATCACCGGTAAATTCCAGTGTCGCGCCCTCGTCAAGATGCAGATTAACGTTGCTCTTGAGCATCAGACGTCCCGACAGCCACTCTCCGGCAGGGACGATCACTGTACCTCCCCCCTGTGCCGACATGCGGTCAATAGCTTTCTGAATAGCGGCCGTAGATAGTTTTCCCTGCTTCGCACCTGTCTTGGCAATGCTGACACTGCGATCCGGAAAGGAGGGAGCAGTCATACTGATCACAGCATCGACAAAATCAGGACGTGCTGACTGCACGGCATCGGTCTGGGCCAAAGCCGCCAACGAAAGCGCACCGGCAAAAATGGTTGTAAGAAGTCTGTTCATGGTCTGTTTATATACTTGTTAATTTTTTTAATTACTTTCTCAGCAAGAATTGACAATAACTGCATTAAGCCTTATTGTATGATGCAAAATTAATCAATAAAATTGAAGATGGTGATAAATTCGCCCATTTACGCGTGAATTCCCGAAATAATTGCTAATTTTGTAACATGAAGTCTTTCCTCCGTGACCTATCCCTTGTCTATGCCATGATCGTGACCGCACTCCTGACCGGATGTGGCCAAGGTGATGATACACCCGGACAAATCTATCCGGACCGGAATAAATTCAACATCGTAGGAATTGACATCAGTGCCCACAACGGTGATATTGATTTCAGCAAGGTCGCTGCCGACGGCATCTCATTCGTCATTATCAAAGCCACTGAAGGAGGCACATTCAAGGACAAAAAATTTATCGACAATCTCCGTAAAGCCCGCGAAGCCGGACTGAAGGTCGGTGCATATCACTTTTTCCGTTTCGATACGCCGGGCTATATGCAGGGGCTAAATTTCCTGAACTCACTACAATCACGTCATCTGGACCTGCCGTTGATCATAGATATCGAAGAGTGGGCCAACCCGAACAGTCAGCCGACACAGATGGTGCTCAACCGCCTCAACGAGATGATAGAGCATCTTGAAGGCCACGGACACCGCGTGATGCTCTACACCAATAAAAACGGATTCGCCCGTTTTGTCCGCGGACGTCTCGAAGGCTATCCGCTCTGGATATGCTCGCTTGTAGATGAACCGCAGGAAATGGACTGGGTGATCTGGCAGGGAACCCACAACGGAAAGGTCAACGGCATCAACCATCCTGTCGATATAAATGCCTTCGGCGGAACTCAGTCCGAATGGGAGGCATTCCTTACCCCACCGCAACAAACCAAGCCCTGACCCGACACAATAATAGAGCTTAACCGCGCGTTATTAAGCGGATAGGGCTTCCCTTTATCGATCATTGAAACCTCTCCCACCCCTTTCTCCAAACTACCTCTACCAATCATTATCCCCACACGTCCGAACGTTCATGAAAACATTCGTCCGCCACATACTACTCCTCATTCTCTCCGCGATAATACCTGATCTGCTGTATGCGTTCCCAACCGACACTTACGCCTCATCCTCCGTGCTTTCCTCAGGCCGATGGGTCAAGGTGAGCGTCGAGGAGAGCGGCATGCACTTCATCCCGACTTCCGCCCTCCGTTCTTGGGGTTTCAGCGATCCCTCTAAAGTCAGGATCTTCGGCTACGGAGGAGCGCGGATCTCCGACAATCTTTCAGCGTCGCTCTATGTCGATGATCTCCCGGCGGTGAGAAGCGAACTTACACCGTCAGGCATCGTGTTCTATGCTCAGGGACCGGGCATGTGGACCCACGAGCGAAACGATATTTTCAACCATTCGCTCAATCCATACTCCACACGCGGCTATTATTATCTGACCGATTCTCAGCCGGAGGCCGACTGCTCACTCCCGACCGAGGGCAGCGCACCGTCGGGCGATCCCGCCACAACGTTTATCGAACGTCTGTATCATGAGATCGATCAGGTTACACCTGCTGAGAGCGGACATCAGCTCGTAGGTGAGGATTTCCGTTTCACCCCTACACGCACATTCAATTTCCAGATGCCGGGACGCGTGGAGGACACGGAAGTGTGGATGCAGTGTGAGTTCTTCGCACGCTGCACGAGCGCAAAAGTCGATCTCAACTTTACCGCCAACGGTCAGGCTCTTGCCGCCGGAAATGGCGATTATGTGAAAGCCAACACCCTCTGGGGCGACACCTGCCGTGTGCGCAAACGTTTCACGCCCAAAGGCACTTCGCTCGCTCTTGGAATCGGGATAAAGATTTCCGCTCCCGTCACCCTCGCTAATCTCGAACGCCTCACCGTCACCTACACGCGAGCCCTCGCATTGCCCGCTTCCGGCAATCTCGTGTTCACCTCATCACAACGTTCACTGAAGCTTGACGGCGGAAAGGCTGACACGCGCGTATGGGACGTAACCCAACCCGGTTCGCCCATAGCCATGCCACTGACCGCTGAAGGCGGCAACTCCGTCGCATGGACCAATGACTATAACGGACTGCGCACCTACGCGGCATGGACCTCGACATCAAGCCTGCCGACTCCGCGCTTTGCCGGCAACGTAGAGAATCAGAACATCCACGCCGAGGAAGTCCCCGACATGATCATCATCAGCCCGACCGCCCTCATGGAGCAGAGCCGCCGCATTGCGGCTGTCCATTCGGCCGCACCGCGCGGACTGAAAGTGCTCGTGGTCAATGACGAGCAGGCCTACAATGAGTTCGGATCAGGTTCACCCGACATCAACGCCCTGCGCAAGATGCTGAAGATGTTCTATGACCGCGGCAATGAATCAGGCGACAGCCGTCTGAAATACGTGCTCCTCATGGGCGGTATGCATCATGACCACCGCCGTCTCACCGCCGCTATGGCAGGAAGCACTGCCATCACCCTCCCGACGTGGCAGACGGATCTCGGAATGAATGAGAGTACATCGTATTGCTCGGACGATGTGCTCGGCTATCTTGAGGACAATTCCGGCCTGCGTACGAAGTTCGACAAACTCAGCGTGGCTGTCGGCCGAATCCCGGCCAGAAGCGTCAGCCTTGCCAAGAACTATGTCGATCGCTTCATCAACTACGTCAACAATCCTGTTCAGGGCGAGTGGCGCAACCGTCTGCTCCTCTTTGCCGATGACGGCAACTATGCCGCCCACTCACAGCAGTCCGACTCGATCGAACGCCGTATGCTCGAAAGCGAAGCCGGAAGCAACTTCACCTTCCATAAGGTATATATCGATGCTTACCAGCTGCGCAACGGCACTTCGGACGAGGCAAAGACCAAGGTCTCGACCATGTTCAATGACGGTGTGTTGATCTGGAGCTATATCGGTCACGGTTCGATCAATCTGCTGTCGGCCGACGGTATCTTCACCACCCCCTTCCTCAATAATCTCTATCTCCGTCACCCGCTCTTCTTCTACGGTGCCACCTGCTCTTTCGGTCAGGCTGACGGCAATGCCACTTCAGGCATGGAATCGCTCATGCTCACTGATGCCGGAGGTGCCATCGGCGGCTTCTGTGCAGTGCGCCCTGTCCTCATCACCCTCAATGGCGGTCTGTCCGACGCATTCGCGCGCGAACTTGCTACCCGCGACTCCGACGGGCACTTCCAACCCATAGGCGAAATATTCCGTAAAGCCAAGAATCGTCTTAGCTGCGACGATCCACGCCGCATCGGCGACGACAACATACGCCGTTTCATCCTCTTTGCCGATCCGGCTCTCCGGCTTTCAGCTCCGACCAACACCATACGGCTGCTCACGGTCGATGGCAAGTCTGTCAGCGACGATGACTCGCAACCCATACTCACGGCGCGTTCACGTCCGGTGCTCCGCGGCATTGTCTGCAATCCCGCCGGAGAGAAGATGGAGGATTTCAACGGCTGGATGTCGCTGACCCTCTATGATGCCGAGCGAAGCTTCACCACATTCGGCCGCGGTGATCAAGGCACGGAATATACCTTCGACGAACAGGGCGAACGCCTCTATGCCGGACGCACGCAGGTGCGCAACGGCGAGTTTGAGATCACCATACCCATGCCGGCTGAAATCGCCGACAACTTCCGCCCTGCCACCCTATCGATGTTTGCGGCGGCCGAGGACGGTGAGGAAGCCATAGGTGTGAACCGCGATCTCTATGCCTACGGATTCGATGACAATGCCCCTGCCGATGATGTACCCCCCGTCATCGAGTCGATCTATCTCAACCATTCGACCTTCAAGCCATCGGATGCAGTCGGAGCTAATCCGATGCTCATAGCACGTGTCAGCGATGATCTTGGCCTCAATCTATCCGTGGCCGGCGTAGGCCATCAGATGAGCGTGCGTATCGACGGTGATCAGAATTTCACGGATGTAGCCTCCTCGTTCACTCCGGACGACGACGGCAATCCTGCAGGAACCATCTTCTATCAGCTCCCTGAACTTACGAGCGGCAACCATACCGTCACGCTGAAAGTATGGGATACCGGAGGTAACTCCTCGTCGGCTTCCGTTGAGTTTTTCGTCAATCCCGACCTTGCGCCAAAAATTTTCGATATCTACTCCGACGCGAATCCTGCCACGACCGAGGCTAACTTCTACGTCAGCCATGACCGCCCCGACGCGATGCTCGACGTGCGTATCGAGATCTTCGACATCAGTGGTGCCCATGTCTGGACCTCTGAGACCCGCGGACGCGCCGACATGTATGCTTCCGCACCTGTCACTTGGAATCTCACCAATTCGGCCGGCTCACGCGTCACACGAGGCATCTATCTCTACCGCGCTACGATTTCCGAGTCCGGGCGCAAATCCTCCCTCACAAAGCGCATAGCAGTTTCGCCGCAATAATCACGATTGTCCCCTTGTCAGGCCATCCCCCCATCACAGTTTTTTATACCTGTCATAACATGACGATAGCTGTGTAAAAATTGACCCGGAAGATAATCCGGTGCTGATGATCCACACCGTTAAATTCACAGGAGGACCGTTAGCCGAACGGCCAGCAGCTCCCGCAAAATTTACAATTGCACAGCATTTGATTGAGGTCTGATGGAAATCCACACCCCGTCCGTGAACTTTTCAGTCTGCTAAAACCTTATAAAATAGATTGTTTTTATTATTTATTTTATGAAAAAGCTATTTCTATCAATCGCGGTTGTCGGAGCTGTTTGCCTGACATCATGCGGAAACTCCCAGCAGGCAGCTCAGGACAAAGGTGAAGCTATCAAGGCAAAGATCGAAAACTGCAGTGATCCCGACAGTCTCAAAATCTATGTTGATGAAGCCAAGGCATACGCTGATGAGCTTGTGAAGGCCGGCAAGGACGATGCGGCCCAGACATTCATTCAGGAAGTCGAGCCCGCTGTAAAGGCAAAAGATGCAACCGCCGCCGGTGCATTCACTGCTCTTGGGCTCAAAGCCAAAGCCGACTCTGCCTATGAAGCAGCCAAGGAGGCTACCAAAGAGGCTGTAGATTCTACTAAAGCCGCTGTCAATGCTGCCGCTGACGCAGCTGCTGCTAAAGTAGAGCAGGGCAAGGAAGCCGTAGCAGAGAAAGTTGAACAAGGCAAGGAAGCTGTAGCCGAAAAAGCAGCTGAGGCCAAGGAAGCTGGCAAGAACGCAGTAGATGCAGCCAAGACAAAGACAGCCGAAGCAGCACAAAAAGGTGCTGATAAGGTGAAGGATCTTCTCGGCAAGTAAACTTCCGGCATTTCATGAACGAATGTAAGTCGTAAAAAAACTGACATAATTATTCCAACAAAAAAGATCAATCCGGCTCTGAATTCAGGGCCGGATTGATCTTTTTCGTCAGTCGGGATGCCACAGGATACATGCATCCACTTCCTTGATGATTACAGTGAAAAGGAATCGATTGTAGGGACGCGGCGTGCCGCGTATGCCGGATGAAATACATCAACCTATAAAAACAGGCTATTACTATTCAACCCGGCATACGCGGCACGCCGCGTCCCTACAATCATGAACACGCCGCGTCCCTACAATTATAATTATGGTTCTTTCACCTGCTCCGCATATTTCTCAAGCCACAGCCGCGACATGAGGGTATGGCATTGAGTTGTAGGATGGATTCCGTCCCAAAGCCAATAAGACGCAGGGACGTGTGTGGTATCGGCCGTGAGCTTTCCGATAAGTTCATCGTAAGACACAATCGCCGCTCCATGACGCGCTCCGACCTTGCGCACGATATCGGCAAGCTTACGTGTCATCTCCAGTCCGCGCCCATAGTCAGACGAGGCACCGACTTTGCCTACACGTGCGGTAAAAGGCGTGCCGAGCATAATCCTTACATCAGGCTTACGCTCCTGCGTGATGGTGAGCAGTGAATCAAGTTTGGATTCCCATGCTGAATAATCGATCTCCGTCCCCTTTTTGAGAGCCTCATGGACATCGTTGATACCGATCAGTATTGAGACGAGGTCGGGATCAAGAGCCAAGGCATCCTTGTCCCACCTATCGGCCATCTGCGAGAGAGTATTCCCGCTTATGCCACGGTTAAAGTAACGGACAGCCGTATCCGGATTTTCCGAAGCCAGAACGCCTATGGTCATCTCGGCATAGCCGTGACCATAGATGTGGTTCTGATCCGCGGTGTTGCGCTTTTCCGACGGGCATGGNCAGCCTTTCGGACTGCCCCAGTTGCCATCGGTAATCGAGTCACCGATAAAAAGATAATTGTAGGCACCTCCGGCCGAGACCGCGAGCATTGACANCCCGGCGAGGAGGAGACGANGCAGATTTTTCATTTACATCANCGTGATTGTCAAAAAAACTTATTTGCCCGGACGGAAATAACTNTCGTAGAGCGAAGGATCACTTATTATCTCCAATGCCTCGGAGAANATGGGATCAAAGCGCGAAACGACCTTTGANTAAGTGGCCTGCTCATAGATGTCACGGCCGATCAGACCCTTCACTATGGATTCAAGTATCGGTCTGGACTTCTCATACNCTTCGGCCTTGTACTCGACACCTTCCTTTGTACCGAGATCAATGACTCCCTGCATCAGCTCGGCGGTCACGGGGAAATTCTTCACGTAGTCATTATCCGTAGGATAAAGTTTCTTGATCTCCGCACGNTTCTTATCCACATAATTGACACAGAAATTATTGATCACNCCCTTGGCAATGAGATCACGGTAATAGTCGGAATACATGGTGGTGTCGATGGCNACGAACTTATCCGGCATGATGCCNCCACCGCCATAGACGGGACGATGGAGACGCTTGGTNTAGAATTTCAGNGAGTCAGGGAACTGATGGATGCTGTCGGCACTCATGAATTCGCCGGAGTTATAGCGGTTGAGCATGTCGAGACGGTAAGCCTCGTCATCACCATCGACGTAAGGCTTCTGNATNCAACGGCCCGACGGTGTGTGGTAACGCGAGACGGTCAGACGCATCATNGAACCNTCAGGAAACGGGAANGGACGCTGTACGAGTCCTTTGCCAAACGTGCGACGGCCGACAATCACTCCGCGGTCATTGTCCTGAAGCGCGCCCGAAAGGATCTCGGAAGCCGAAGCGGAATACTGGTTGACCATCACCACCACGCGTCCGTCGCGGAAATCGCCACGGGTNTCGGCCACATACTCCGAAGTGCCGTTTTTAGGAGATTCGGTATAGACGATCATGTCACCCCTGTCAAGAAACATCTCCGACAGTTCAGTGGCCGGGCGCATGTAGCCGCCACCATTGTCGGTAAGATCGAAGATGAGATGACGCATACCCTGACCGCGCAGCTTATTCATAGCCTCCTTCACCTCCTCTGTCGTATTTTCGGCAAAACGGCTGAGNGAGATATATCCTACCGAATCATTGACCATATAGGCAACCTCGACACTATAGATGGGTATATCNTCGCGCACGACACGNAATTCNAGCGGCTCANCCGTGCCCTTNCGGAGCACCTTGAGNTTGGCNANCGTACCCTTAGGGCCGCGGAGCACCTTCATGATGTCGGTATTCTTTTTCTTCACGCCGGCTATGACCGTGTCGTTGCAGGCAATGATACGGTCNCCGGGGATAATACCCATCTTCTCTGAAGGGCCACCGGCNACCGATTCGATGACATAGAGCGTGTCATTGACCATCTGGAAACGGATACCGATGCCTGAGAAGTTGCCTTCGAGCGGTTCAGTCAGCTCCTTGGTCTCCTCCGGAGATGAATAAGTGGAGTGAGGATCGAGTGTCTTGAGCATTGCCACTATCGCTTCTGTCACNATCTTGGTAGTATCGACATTATCGACATAATAATTCTCGATAATCTGCTCCGCATAACGCAACTTGCGCTCCGGAGTGAACTGCAACTGGGCGAAAGCCGAGACNGCAATACCGGCAAGCACAATGACGGTAAGTAATTTCTTCATATTGTTATAAGTGTATGTGTGACTAATATTATTGTATGTGTGATTATTATATGTATGACTATATGTCATGTCATGATCTCAGATATATCTGTCTTTTGTCTATATCCCTAAACCTAACGCACAGTAACCTTGAAATATTACNAGANAAAAAGCCAATCATCCAAGGNAAAGGATTAGAAAGTGTATTATGAATTATGATTTATGAATTGAATCAGGTAAATATTCGCTCACATCATAACCGTATGACTTCAGTTCGCGNACCACCGATGATGAAACCGAAGAATACTCCGGAAGCGTGAACAGCACGAGCGTTTCGATACCGGATATCCGGCGNTTGATGTCGGCAAGAGTACGTTCATATTCGAAATCGACCGTCGATCGGACTCCACGGAGCATCCAGCGCGCATCTTCGAGCTTACAGGCATCCACAGTCAGACCTGTGTAGGAGATCACCCTAACTTTNGGCTCATCCGCATAAAGTCGCCGGATGGCTTCGATGCGCTCCTCGANCGATGACCCTGTACGTTTCTCGGAATTGACACCGACAGCGATGACCACGCGGTCAAAAAGCGGGAGCACTCTATCGACGAGCGACTGATGCCCGATNGTAAACGGATTGAACGAACCGGGAAAAAGTATAGTATTCATAGCANCCATCAACCGATTTCAGAATCATCCTCCACCACGAGGTTCTCGATGATGAAGTTCTGACGTTCCATAGTATTCTTACCCATATAGAACTCCAAAAGCTCAGCGACCGCATCCTCCTTGCGCAGCGTCACGCGGTCAAGACGCATGTCAGGGCCGATGAANCCNCGGAATTCNTCAGGCGAGATCTCACCGAGACCTTTGAATCGTGTGATCTCCGCATTGTCACCGAGCTTTTCGATGGCCGCAATGCGCTCCTCGTCCGTATAGCAGTAATATGTATCGTCCTGCGCCGACGATCCGCCNCGNGCACCGCGCTTGGTAGTNTTGTGGTTTCGCACACGGAAGAGCGGAGTCTGGAGCACGTAGAGATGTCCTTTCTTGATCATGTCGGGGAAGAACTGGAGGAAGAACGTNAGCAACAGCAGACGGATGTGCATTCCATCCACATCGGCATCCGTAGCGATTATGACCTTGTTGTAGCGCAGNCCGTCGATACCCTCCTCGATGTTGAGGGCNGCCTGAAGAAGATTGAACTCCTCGTTCTCATAGAGGATCTTGGCGGGGACACCGTAGGAATTTTTTGGTTTACCGCGCAGCGAGAACACGGCCTGAGTCCACACATCGCGGATCTTGGTGATAGATCCGGCAGCCGAGTCACCCTCGGTGATGAAGATTGAAGAGGCGAGCTTCTTTTCCTCGTCGCCACGGATGTCGTTGAGGTGCACGCGGCAGTCAAGCAGCTTCTTGTTGTGGAGATTCGCCTTTTTCTGCTTCTCGCGGGCAAGCTTCGTTATGCCGGCCATAGCCTTGCGGTCACGTTCGCTCTCCTGAACCTTCTTNAGGATCACGTCGGCTATGTCNGTGTTGCGGTGGAGATAGTTGTCAAGCTCCGTCTTGATGAAATCGCCGACNAATTTCGCCACAGTAGGCCCGTCGGGNCCCATGTCNCGGCTTCCGAGCTTGGTTTTGGTCTGCGACTCNAACACCGGCTCCTCNACCTTGATCGAGACGGCGGCAATCATGCCGTTGCGTATGTCGGAGTAATCGAAATCCTTTTTGAAATATTCCTTGATCGTGCGCGACACCGCTTCCTTGAAAGCCGTCAGGTGAGTGCCACCCTGAGTGGTGTGCTGACCGTTGACAAACGAGTAGTACTCCTCGCCGCGCTGATTGGCATGGGTGATGGCTATCTCTATATCCTCGCCCTTCAGATGTATGGGCTGATAGAGAGGTTCGGTGGTCATCGCGTCCTTGAGCAGGTCGAGCAGACCGTTGCGTGAGATGTAACGCTTGCCGTTNAACACCATNGCCAGTCCGGTGTTGAGGAACGTGTAGTTCTTCAGCAGCGGGACGATGAAATCGTCACGATAGGCATAGTCGCGGAATATGCTTGCATCAGGTGTGAAACGGACCANTGTTCCGTTAGGCTCGTCGGTAGGCTCGATGTCGCTCTCCTCGACGAGATCCCCGCAGTGGTAGAGCACACTTTTGCGCTGTCCGTCGCGCACACTGGCGATGAAAAACTCCGTCGAGAGCGCATTGACGGCCTTGATACCGACACCGTTGAGACCCACCGACTTCTTGAAAGCCTTGGAGTCATATTTACCGCCGGTGTTCATGCGCGACGACACATCCACAAGTTTCCCCAGAGGGACACCGCGTCCGTAGTCCCTCACGGTCACCGTCCCGTCGGCCACATCCACCGTAACCTGCTTGCCGAAACCCATCATGTATTCATCGATGGCATTGTCAAGCACCTCCTTGATCAGGACATAGATACCGTCGTCATAGTTAGAACCGTCACCGAGTTTGCCGATATACATGCCCGGACGACGGCGNATATGCTCTTTCCAGTCGAGGGTCTTTATATCGTCCTCGCTGTAGTCGGCTGCAATCTGCGTTTCGTTAGCTTTTTCATTGTCAAGGCCGTTACCGCCGTTTTCAGCGATGAATTCAACATTCTCAGAGGCAATATCGTCGTTGTTTATCATGATTATCGGTGCTTTGGATGGGATATTTCATCTTTTGAGGCAAATTTACGAAATTTCCGGCAAAAATCCCTATCTTTGACCGCAAATAAACTCTCGCCTTCCGATGCATAAGATTGTTCTTTTCATATTGGCTCTTGCGTTAGCGTCCTGTTCGCCAACATCTTCCGTAGATCGGCAGCTGACGGCGGCTGAAAGCGTCATGGAAGCCCACCCCGATTCCGCACTCAGACTTCTCGAATCCATTCGCAAGGATGACCTACGTTCGGACCGGCAACACGCTCTCTACGGCCTGCTCATGACGCAGGCACTCGATAAAAACTACGTCGATGTCACCTCCGATTCGCTCATACAGCCTGCCGTCGATTACTATTCGGATTCCTCCGACAAGTTGCGCCTGATGAAGTCGCTCTACTATCTCGCAGGAGTGGAATATTACCGTAAAGCCTACGCTGAAAGCCTGATAGCCTCGTTCCGGGCCTATGACCTCGCCTGTGATCTCGACGATAAATTTTGGATCGGAATGACAGCAAGGAGGATAAGCGATATCTATGAGGACAATTATTGTGCAAAGGAGCAGATGGAATTTGCCCAGATAGCATTGGACAATTTCCGCCAGACCGGCAGGACACCATTTATTCATTATGCGCTTTATGATCTTGCGAATGCCTACCACGCTAATGAGGATTATACAACTGCACGACAGATGAGTACAGAGCTACTTGATACAGCAAAAATCTATGGCGATGATGTATTGCAACGACAGGTATTGGAAATAATCGGGTTAGGGTATTTAGCACTTGACAGTCTTACGGCAGCCGGCAATACTTTTCGTGAAATCTTACCGCTCCCTACTGCAAGGGTTTCAGATTCTGCTTATTATAATGGCATATGTCTGCGTATGCATAGGACGGATGATCTTGTCGGCGATGTCTCAAAACTCGTTACCTCGAAAGAATTGACGGCAGATATTAGCCACTGGCTTCAATGTCAGTGGTATATGGCACACGATTCTGCTTCACAGACCATCAACATGATGAGGGTAATAAACAAGGATACAAACAGATCCTTGAAGGAATCGCGCCATCAGAATTTAGCGGGCTCACTGACAGATTATCACCGTTATAAGGAGAACATCGAGAAAATAAATTTAAGGAACGCCCATGTACTCACATTTATAATCTGTATAATTGCCGTATCCATAATCGGCCTGCTTGGCATATATGCTCGCCGACGCCATCTTCGCCAGCAAATGTTGATTGATGAATACTTGACTATGGGTAACGAGCTGCGTATTCTCCTTGCAGAAACTTCATCGGAGTTAGACAAGGCCCTGTCTCAGACTGAGGATATCAGTACGACTCCTGAGAAAGAACGTCAGCTGGACCAACAACACTCGCTGGTTCTGCTTGAAAAATATTTCAGTGAATTTGATATATTATGCCGAAATTTCCGACGCGAACCTACAGCAGACGTCCGTAAAAAAATTTCCGAAAGTGTAGAAGCACTGATCGACTCGTTTACATGCGATGAGAAGATGAGTGAACTGGAGGAATATGCAAATTACAGATATGGTGGGATAATGACAAAACTCCGCCATGATTTTCCTCGGCTGAAAAACATAGATTATACAATATTCCTGTTATCGCGTCTTGGATTCTCAATTCCTACGGTTGCTTTACTATTAAAAAAAGAAGATGACAGGATGTTTATCTATAACCATCGTAAGCGACTTAAAGAGAAATTCAGAAATTTTATGGGTGCTAACCGTGCATTATATATCGACGTTATGCCTTAGAAGATAGAAATGCTTAGTCAAATGGATCTTTGAAATATTTCCCGGCATATAATTAAACCATTGATCAGCATATATTTGTATGCCAGTATTACAAAATGACTAAAACCAATGAATTAGTCATTTTATAAACTGCTATATACCAATATGTTGCTATTTTTCATGACTAAGAAAATTCCTTTCAAAAATTTGGTGTTATGGTTCGTAGCCTATATCTTTGCGATGTCTAAAATCAAAAATATCAAATGTTACACTATCTATTTAGAATATCGCTTGTTGTTTTTCTCCTACTTTCTTCTATCGTAGTAAATGGAGAAGATAATAAGACTACGGATGAAATATCAGTAGCAATCTTAGTTCCTAAAAATAAGGAGAGACCGCGTATGCCTTCGGGTATATTNATAGAATGCCGGTACTCAGTTNGTCATATTTCATTTGTACTACCTTCCGATATCAGCTTCTTAGATGTAAGTATAACGAAAAATGATATTCTTATCTGGGAAGGCGTGGTGACAAATCTGCAGCCCGAAGCAATTATCCCAATTTTATCTATAGGAGAATACTCCATTATATGCCAAACCAACGAAAATCAAATTTTCCAAGGTCTATTGAAGTATTAACTCAGAAACAATCATTTAAACCTCTTAGTGGCCACAAGAGATTTAATTCAAACACCAACTAAAATTCCCAACAATGAGAAAATTTATTATTTGTCTTGCTGCAGTACTATCTTTAGCTGCTGCTCCAATTGCCATGGCCGATGAATATTATGAAACATGGTGTGGCATCAAGGTTACAACCGTTGACCGTGAAGCCTTCGATGATGAAGAGGAGGCAGAGTGCTTTTATGACGCAATTGATATTGCTGTGTGTGGTTCGACGAGACCCAGCGGTGGCAACTAATACTCGTTGGACAGACTATCCATCTACTTTCAATGAGGTTGTGTCAACAATAATCATTAAATTTGGCACAACCTCATAAAATGAATCACCTATGAAATTTATTGTTAGCGTTCTATTACTCCTGACACTTTCAATCAGTCATCTTTCTGCCTACAGTCCATCGGATGATAAAGTAAGCGGATCAGAGCTTGCACGTCTTGGCAAAAGGCAAACAGTTGATACGAGCTTCTTGGAGTGTGTCTATGAGCATTGTATCCACGATCCATTTTTTAATGAGACAAGAATAGATGACGAGATTCTTGAAATCGGCCGCAAAGCAAGCCGGTATGGATCCTATCCGAAATATGTCAGGGATTCAATAATCGCAACTGACTATCCGGCAGGTATCAGCAAGAACGATTATGATAAATTACGTAAACGGATCGGAAGCGTTTCATTCACAGAGACGCTCAAGGACTTCAATTCGGGAAAACTGAAACACTTTGAGACTATATTCACGGACCACTATGTCTATGAAGAGAATATCCCGACATTCAACTGGACATATTCCGATGAGACCGATGAAATATGCGGTTACAAGTGCAGCAAAGCTACCGCTGAGTTCAGGGGGAGGAAATGGATCGCTTGGTACAGTGAAGAGATCCCGGTTGACAACGGACCTCTGAAATTCGGAGGACTACCGGGGCTGATATTAAAAATCGAGGATACCGATAAGGAGCATGTATTTGAAGCGATACAATTGAGGAAGAACACCCGGAACTTCGGTTACAAAGCATGGTCACTCATGATGCCAACGGACCGAAAGACATTCAATAAAACCATGCTTGATTATAAAACTGATGTAGTGGCATTTCTCGACAATGAATTTCCGGCAGCGGTAAATCCCGATGGAAGTCCCTTTACCCATACCAAACGCCGTCTGTTCTACAATCCGGTGGAGAAAGACTGACCCAAGTATCAGCAGTGGTTTCTTAAACGAGATCTCCCCTACATATATCTGTATCACATAAGTATCAGGTATTCATCATCATTCGTTTTACAGACAAATTACGCTACTAAATTTGTATTATAGGCTATTATTCCATTTTTGGCCTGCCATGTAGATGTAAAATAGTATCTAATCTCCAATGGCAATCGATATATATTTTAACTAACTAAACATTTTACCTATGAAAAAAATAATCATCACTATCGTTTGTGCTATTTCTATGATTAGCGCAGGTGCGACTATCATATTCAGAGCATGCAATCAGGAAGTTTATACAGTAGATCCAAGCTATTTTGAGGATGAGGAGGAAGCAGAAGACTTCTATATGGATTTAGCAGACTATTTATGCGGCAACTAAAGCCAACTACTTTCTAAGATTAATGGATACACCTACCCGATATTAATAAAGCATCGAGTAGGCGTATCCATTAAGCTCAATTTAATACTTTATCCCATGAAAATGAAGATTATTTATTTTATTGCTTACTTTATTTTTTATCCGATGCTCATTTCAGCTCAAGCCAATTATGAAATCATCGGTCTTGAAAATAAAACGGTCCGATTAGGTAAATGCCATTTCATGGATGTCAGTTTCATGGAATGTGTTTATGAACATAAGATATTCGACCCGTATAAGGACGACATCCGTATTGAGGATAAGATTCTGGAAATCGGAAGAAATGCAATCCGCTACGGAGATTATGGGATATACCTCCGTGACTCCGTCATAAAGACCGATTATCCGGATGGCATATTAAGACGCGATTACTCAGCAATCTCAAAAAAATACGGTGGAAGACTACACGAGTTGGTTATTGATCTGAAACAGAACACTGCGACATACTTCCACTCCATTTTCGGTGACCATTATTACTATGAGGAAGCTATCCCCAAAATTGACTGGATATTAACTGAAACCAAAGAAAATATATGCGGATATGTCTGCACGAAAGCCACAGCAACATTCAGAGGCCGGAAATGGACTGCGTGGTATGCCGAGGGACTGCAGATAAACTGTGGCCCATGGAAATTCAACGGTCTCCCCGGACTTATACTTAAAGTCGAAGATGACACGAAAGAACATACAATAGAGGCAATACAAATACGAAAAAGCAAAAAATCATTCGGATATTATAGTCGTTCGTCTCCCAGTAAGATGGACAGAACGACTTTCAACAAAATGTTGTCTGATTACATGTGGGATCCGGATAATTTCTTAGCGGGAAATCCTCTGCTTCCGCCGCAGGCCAAACCCAGACAGGGCACTGCAAAGAAACGCCTATTCTACAACCCTATTGAATTGGACTAATCTTTTTCAATAGGACTAAAGGGTTATTAAACAGTTTCCTTTAATATTCATACTCATGAAATCCATCTCCTGCATATCTACAGCCATACTCACCTTGCTGGCTCTCTTTTCCTCCATCTGCTGCCATGCAGCGCAGTGGCAGCGAAGCGGTCAGGTGATGGACAATACTGGCGAACCGCTTGTGGGAGTTGTGGTGAAGATGTCGGACAGCAACGGAAAGACCGTGGCATTCTGCTCAACAGACAGCGAGGGTAATTTCAAGCTCAATTTCACAGGAGTTCCCGGTAAAGACTGGAAGGTCAGTTTTGCGTTCCTCGGATTCTCGACAAAAACCCTCACCATCGACGGCGTGAAGGACGGCATGAAAGTCGTCCTCGATGAAGCACCGCTCGAACTGAAAGAAGTGGTGGTGAAGATACCACCCATAAAGAGTCGGGGCGACACTCTGACATACAATGTCGCATCGTTCCGGAGCAAAGCCGACCGTAATATCGAGGACGTGATCAAAAAACTCCCCGGTGTGGATGTCGATGACAAGGGCGGAATCTCGTATAACGGCGAGAGAATCAACCGCTTCTATATCGAAGGGCTCGACGTAGTGTCAGGACGCTACACGATCGCCACACGCAACATCTCGCCCGACGATATTCTTGCTGTCGATATCTATGAGAACCATCAGCCCAAACAGGTGTTGAAAGATGTCGATTTTTCCAACAAAGCCGCCCTCAACCTAAAAATGAAGAAGAAAAGTATGCTGAAGCCAATCGGCAACGTCAAAGGAGGCGCGGGAGGCGATGACAACGGCGACATGAAATGGCTCGGCGAAGGGTTCGGGATGTTCATAGCACCCTCGATGCAGGTACTTGTCACCGCAAAGGCCAACAACTGGGGAAATTCCTACAGCAACGAGACCCGATCGCTGATCACAGAGCCGGGAGACGAGGCCTCGATCGCAAGCAAGCTCTACGGTGATATGCCGTTCGGAAGCGCGAAGATTCCGTCGGAAAGATATTTTGACAACAGGGCGGTGACGGCCTCCGTCAATACCATAAGCAAGACGGGGCAGTATGGCAAACTCAACTTCACGGCAGACTACACTGACGAGGATAACCGGACGATCAACACTGAATCGATCACCTACACCAACAGCGAAGATCCTGCGATCAGATTCTACGAGAGGGTGGAGAGCCGACCGCATTCGCAGGAAGCAAAGTTCAGCATGAAGATCGAGGAAAATGCCCCGACGCGCTTCATCGGGGACAGATTCTCGTTTCGCGGACGCTTCGCCGACAATAGTTATTCGATATTCAATTCCGGGGACGTCAGGCAGACATCGCGCACCGATGACTATAATTTCGCCAATACGCTCGACATGACCCTCCGCAGCGGACGCAACATCGTCTCGTTCAATTCAAATATCGCCGTGGTCAACACACCTGTCAGCCGCATAAATGCAAGTAGTGACGCGACTTCCACACTTGTACAGCGGGGAAGCGCGCTTGCATTCACGACATCGGAGAAGATAGGCTATGCATGGACGCTGGCCGGGGTATCGACCCTCGGAGTCAATCTGAATTTCGATTCGGCCTACGATACGTTCAAATCCCGTTTCACCGCCGGATCATCGGGCTTCGCCAACAATATCAGAGGCTATGACCTGAAGACTGTTTTAGAACCTCACTACACCTACAGACCCGACGTGCGTTTCAACGTCAAGGTTCAGGTGCCGCTGACACTGACGACCATGAAGTTTTCCGACCGGCTGACGGATAAGAAATATCCCGTCAACAAGACAGACTTCGGATTGAGGACGACCGTCAATTACAAACCGACCGCGCGCCTTCGCGGTTCACTGACCCTGTCGCGCAACACGCGCCTCGGCGACATCCGCGACTTCATCACCAATCCCGTCTATACCACATACCGTCAACGAACCACATTCGGCACCGGCCTGCTGAACGAAAGCGAGAGCTACAGCGCGGCCACGAACCTCTATTTCCGTGATCCGATAAAGGCTGTTTTCATAACTTTCACCGGGCTTTACCGTTCAGGTCACAATAACCGCATCACCGGAAGCAACGTAACTCCGGACGAGGTTTCCTCACTCGTGGCGAACAGCCGCAACCGCAGCGCCATGCTGAACTTAGGGCTTACACTATCGAAAAACGTGCGTCCGTGGCGCACGACCTTCACACTGGATGGAAACGTCAATTCAATCCGGCGGAAAATCCTGAGACAGGAGAATCCATATCGGGTGGGAAACATCATCTATTCCCTCCACGGGGCTATAAGCAGCACGCCGTTCAACGGTGCGGTAGATCTGGCCGTCAGCGCGTGGTACAAGTCATCAGTCCAGAAAATAACCGCTCTCGGTATGCGCAGTGATCTTAACGACATCATTGCGCAAGGTTCGCTGTCAGTCCATCCGGTAAGCGCGGTCGAGATCTATTCGCAGATCTACTGGAATCAGGCAACCGTGGGACAAGGCGGCACGAGGGACTGTTTCTTTCTCGGGGCTGGCGCGAGGTATCACGCCGGACATTTCGACTTAGAGTTGAGCGGAAAGAATCTTACGAACAGCCGCAGTTATTCCTACAGCTATTTCTCCGACTCCGACCTCTACAGCTACTCGTTCACTCTCCGCCCGATTGAATTTTTAGTTACCCTGAAATATTCTTTCTGACAGACCGGATATTTAGAGCCTGAGAGTATCAACCAACGATTCAGGCATACCTATAAGAGTAATCAGCAACTACCCCAAGCAACGAATCATCTGAACTTCAATGTATTGTAGGGACGCGGCGTGCCGCGTATGCCGAATGAAATAGTTATAGCCAAAGCTTCAGGCTGATGTATTCTATCCGGCATACGCGGCACGCCGCACAGCTGTCCGGGGAAAATTTTAACAATTGCTCCTAATGCGTAAATTTTCAATGTGTTAGGGGCAATATTTGTACTCCGACCATTTTCAGCCTATATTT
>JAAVDF010000013.1 GCA_014801945.1 Bacteroides sp. | reverse complement strand
GAGAATTTTCGAGTGAAAATGAAAAATGGAGCAAATCGCTCTTTGACTAGCAAATTGCTACTTGCTCCGTTTGTTAAAATTNTATNCNNNTCNGCATNNGCGGCACGCCGCGTCCCTACAAACCAATTTATATTATCATACCGCAATAGGTGTCCATCACACAATCATCAGCAATGATTGTCGTGTCTATGGATGATTGNCGGGACGGTTANCTACTCCGTTTTCTCNGCCTGATAAGCTCCGAGATGGGGCATTGCTCCGCGCTCGACTCCATAGAAGTCACGGTCACCGTCGGCAGGCACGAAAGCNGCATAGCCGACATTACGTGCAGGTGATTCGGGCTGGAGGCGGTAATCGAAATAATAGTCCGAACGGACAGTGAAGTAGAGAGGATCCTCACCCCAGATGCAATCTANGAAATTCGCGTCATCGCTTCCGTTGCTCTTCAGTAGCGAACGGCGCACCGTCACNGCGCTGCCCGTCAGGTCAGAGGGNTAGAAATCCGTGCCNTTGCCATAGAAAATACANTTGGTGAAATCAGCATCCATGTANGGCATNCCTGACTCGACGTCGTTATCGGCATTGAGATGATATAACTGCACCCCCGCACCGCGCAGTGCCGCGAATAGATAATAGTTGGCAAACGTACAGTTTGCAATACGTGCCTTGCCCCCCACGAGAGCCATGACNCCGTCAGCAGCCTCNGCCACCTCACATCCNGTCAGAGCGATGTCGGCATAACGGCCAACAAGNGAATAGCCGGCACTNTTGCGCAGACGGCAATTGAGCATAGTGACCTGCGAGAGCGAATCGGCCACGACTCCGCTGACNGTATTGCGGATCACCGTATGNCTGAGGGAATTGCCNCGGCTTTCGGGAGCAAACACCACCCCCTCCCACTGCGAGGCCATGAGATCAAATGAAATATCGGCCACGACGTTGCCNGTACGGTCACCGGCCATGTTGACGGGACGTTCCGGAGTTCCNTGTGTTATCAGAGTNCCCTCCACTCGCATGAAAGCCTTGTCGTGGAAGTGAAGCGTCACGCCTTCGGGGATTGTAAGCGTCGCACCGGGAGCTACAACGAGCGANTCGAATANCTGATAAGGATATGCCGCGTCGAGACGCATGTCGCTTTCGACGATGACTCCGCGCANACGCTCCACNTCCTGTCCGGANGCATTGATCACGACACTACGGGTGACTCCGTTGGTCGTGAAATCAATCATCTCGTTCAGATCGGTTAGCGAGGGGACTCCATTAGCGGGCAATGTCGCCTCGACAAATACATAGATCGAGTCGTTGGGGCGTATCTCCACATTTGAGAATGTAGAGCCCGAAAAGCCATCGACATTGATACGGAACGCTCCGTCGGGATTACGCAGGGAGATATTGCTGATACTGATTATCTTGTCGTGGCGGTTATAGACCATGAAACGGCTTGTAGGCGTNGGCTGGTCAGTAAACACGACACCAAGGCGGAGAGTATCCACCGAAAATTCGGGCTGGGCCGAAGGTGAGTNGTCGATACCGTCCTCTATACAGCCNGAAAAAGCCGAAAGGACCACGAAAGCAAAAATTATGCGGAGGAGTGTTTTCATCGTAAAATCAAAAGAGATACTGATAAGTAGTTATCTACTATCTATCAACGATAAAATCCCCTCCTTATTGCCCGCATGANGCATAAAGCACCCTGAANCCGGGTCTGTAGCCGGCCGGGCTAATTTATAGCTTTCNCGTCGGCTTTCTTGACGGTCTTTATCTTGTTATCGGTCACGCGCTCAGGGCGGTCGCCGTCAGGGAGTTCCACACGTCGGCGTAANNCGGACCGGTTCACAGATGCAGGTTTGGCAGCCGACGGAGCGGCAGATGATTGCTTAGCGGGGACGGGCTTCGCTTCGGGTGTCGCAGGAGCNNCCACCGGNTTCTCATCGCCACCGACCGAATCCTTATCCTCCTTCATGAACTGCGCGAGACGCTTAGTGATCGTATCCTGAGCCACTTTGACAGAGAAACCGCGATAAATCTGCTTACCGGTACTGTCAGCAACGATAAAGAACGGCACGGAAGGAATCTGAAGTGAATTAATGACAGGAGCGGCCACGCCTCCGGCCAGCCACGCCTGTATCCANTCGGCACTATCNCGTCCGACCGANGCGGNCCATGAACTGCTGTCGCCCATAGCGGCGATCTCAAGAGCCTTGAATCTGCGGAGNGGAAGCTTGGCCGTCAGATCCTTGAGCACACTGCGCACACTGTCGCCCTTCCCTTGGCCGGTAACCACTATGAGGCTATAGCTTTGNTTNGACGGCCAGTAGTGGATCATGGTGTCGCGNCCCTCATAGCGTCCNGTCTGAATGGTCATCGACCTGACATTNCCNCGGGCCGCTGACGAGACCTGCTCACCNACAAGTCCGGGATATGCACCCATNACCCAATTGGCTCTCGCGGAAGGTTTCAGNATATTTATGAGCGAGTCCGCCTCAAGTTCATAACCTCGTGCGCAGAAACGTGTCACAAGCAATGCNGCTGATGATATGCGGTCAGGATAATCGCGCACCACATCGGCCACGAGGCGGTTGATAGCCGCTACGTCACCGCTACGCAACAATGAATCATTTGCCGCCACAAAGCTGCCGAGCTGTTCGGAGGCATCGTTACCCTTGATTTTAAGGGTCGATGGNTTTTCGAGATCCATTTTCACGTTGATATGGTCACCGTTGCTNACCACACANGCAAACAGAGGCTCATTGTCCATCGTGAAGACCTCAACAAGCGTCGGGTCANCCGCTACACCGCGCAGGGTGACCTTACCATCGACNGGATGAAAGGCCGAATGCTGCAGCGAGCGNGTGGTGTAATACATCTCCACACCCGTCGAGCCAAGGCCACGGATTTCGCAGTTGATCACAAATTCCTCGTCATTGCCGCACCCTGTCAGCAGTACAAGACACAATATTAAGATATGAAGGTAGCGCATGGGCGCAAAATTACTAAATTTTGTGTATATTTGCATCCACATTCATCAACTTTTAAAACAGGTCCCCATTAACCGATGAAAGCCTTTATGCGTCTCTGCCTTGCGGGCATCTTCATTCTGATTGCCTCCATGACCGGAAGCCATGCGCAGATCGTCACCGTCANTAATGACAAAATCGACAACGACAGTGTGCGACGGGCGTTTGACGATGGCCCGTATTTCGGCCTCTACAAGGACAATTACTTCATATTCGGCTGTCCGGTGGGCCAACGTATCACACGCGAGAACTCCAACCTCAAATTCCAGATCTCGATCTCCCAACGCCTCACCCGAAGCACCCTTCCCTTAGGGACATANCTCTANCTTTTCTACACTCAGAAATGCTTCTGGAACGTACTGGAGGANTCCTTCCCNATGACAGACCTAAATTTCAANCCCGGTATCGGTCTCACCAAACCTNTGTTNGTCAAGGGACGCTATGTCGGTAAGGTAAGCCTGATCGCCGAACATGAATCAAACGGACGCGACGGCGCGGCATCACGGTCATGGAACCGAATAAGCATNGCGGGAAGCATAATGATCGACCCGCAGCTTCTCGTCCACAGNAAGATCTGGCTACCGATCGTCGATGGATCNGAAAACCGCGACATTCTCGACTATTGCGGCATATATCAGATCGGCACAGCATTCAACTCGCCGAGCGGGCGCATGGGTCTNGCTGTCAATCTCGTCAAGCGCAAAGGCTGGAATCTGAACTACAACACCACCGTTGAATTCAACTACCGCATCTTCCCGCGCGACAANCAGTATCTCTTCGTCCAGTATTACAACGGCTACGGAGAAGGNCTGCTCGCCTACCGTGAATTTCATTCCACCATCCGTGTCGGGTTCGTCATCAANCCCCAGCGGTTCAGCGAGTACTAAAGCTGTCAGTAATTTCCTCGTGCAATAAAAGCCGGATACCGCATCCACGCAGTATCCGGCTTTCCCTATAATTTATCCGGCTGTAATAATGTCTCGAAAGTTTTTATTCTTCCTTGCGGAGCACCTTGAGNGCTGCATCGTAGTCAGGCTCATTGGTGATTTCCTCTACGAGATCNCGGAAGATCACGCGACGGTTCTCGTCAAGCACAAGGACACAACGGGTGAGCAGACCTGCAAGAGGACCATCCACGAGCTGCACNCCATACTTCTGACCGAAGAGGGGTGAACGGAAAGCAGAACCGAAAAGTACGTTCTTGATATTCTCGATGGTGCAGAAACGNCCCATAGCGAAAGGAAGGTCCATGGACACGCAGATAACCACTACGTCATCCAGCTTGGCAGCCTCCTCGTTGAAACGGCGGACACTGCGTGCGCAGACTTCTGTGTCAAGGCTGGGGAAGATATTGAGGACTACACGCTTACCTGCGAAATCAGTGCAGATGAGCTGTGAAAGATCAGCTCCGGCAAGATGGAAGCANGGAGCGGTTTCACCAATCGAGGGGACNGTGCCGTAGGTGTGACACGGCTGACCTTTAAAAAATACGGTTTCCATAAAATATATCTGTTTTTTAGTTTTCTTTATCTGATTTTCAGGATCTATGGCCACAGGTGCAGGTNAATCCACAAGAGCCATCGTNTGTAAAACAACATTACCCAGCTCGTTGTTGAATCCGAGCACAACATTTTTTACTTTTCCTTTACTATCGGCCATAATCACGACCGGAAGNGAGGCNGCACCGCAGTCTCTGGCAAGCGATTTTCCGTTCATGAGCAGATGTTCGCCCGGACGGATAGCACTCACCACGCCCTCGATGGCATCGATGTTGGTTGAGTTGAACACCCATATAACATCGGTCTGTGACGGGAGACGATCCACTGCATCGCGGACCGCACTCACAAGCTCGACATTGAAACCGGCAGTCGGATCAAGCAGCGCGATCACCGTCGGAGAGGCGAAACTGTCGCCGCGATGATACGTGTAACGTTCACCTGTCGTTGTCGGGAGCGAGAATGTCGGGAGTTGCGTTCCGGCAAGGTTCTCTATACGGAAATTGTTTTCCCTGTACTTCTCGAACACCTCCGGATAGCTTTCTGTCAGAGCNGTCTCGCTGAGTTCGGGGCAGTGCATNTCAGCCGGGTAACGGTAAGTCACAAGCATTGACTGTTCGGTGATCTGACCGGGATTNCTCTCAGTGTCGATACGCAGNGGAAGCATGCTGGACGCATCGAAGAAGAAACGCTTNTCCATGGCGGTGACATCACTNACCTTCATGACCGACTTGATCTCAATGGCCTTACGTCCGTCNAACATTGCGTTAGGATTAACNCTTACGGTGTAGAGCGAATCCTTATCCATAGCCGTAAGCTCCTGCGCNATAAAGGCCGGATAGAGATCCGTGAACTGNGCTGAAGCCTGNACACCGGCAGAGTTGCCTCGCGGCATGAACGGTATCGAATCCCATTCGGTNTGATATTCCTGCAGACGCTCGTTGCGGTAACGGTAATGATGTCCGTCNAAATAGGCCGAAAAACCCTTGACAGGTCCTGAAGGAGTGTCGAGAGTCCACTCGGTGACATAGCCGCATGGCGAGAGTTTGTCGCCGACAGCCGGAGCTGACGACAGCTTTACATTATAGACCACATCGCTCTCGCTCTGGGGGAGCGAGACACTGAAACTCGCATCAGCTTCGTAGCAGCCTGTCTTTTCCAGACCTGCCACAACGTCAGCAATCCCTTGAGCCGACAAGCCCAAGGGACCTAACGCTGCTAACACCATTAACAATCTTGATTTCCCTTTCATAAAACAATAGTTGACGTATATCCTATTAACGTCAACTTCACGAATTCAGTTCACTATCCCATGAGAAATATTCCTTACGCCGGAGCAAAATTTCATTTCATGGACGTTATTTACTAATTTTGCCTGCTGAAAACGACCGAAAATTGAGCTAATACCCCAGATAGATCTAACCCCTGCGAACATCATGAAGAATTTCATATCATCCGCCATATTAATTTCATTANTTTCCATAGCCTCATCTGTTTCTGCCGCCGATANTCTNTGGGATCAGTTTGTAAGTCCGCCCGACAGCTGCCGGACCAAACTTTGGTGGTTTCACGGTGAGACCGTCACAACAAAGGAGGGTATCGACGCGGATCTCAAGGCGTTCAGTGACAAAGGGATCGGAGGAGTTGTTTTCTACGATCANGTTCACGGCAAAGCACAGGGANCAGCAGAATCCATGTCGGATGAATGGTGGGAGATGCTCAAATATGCAGCCCTTAAAGCAAAGCATTACGGACTGACGTTTGAAATCGCTGCAAGCAACGGNTATGTCGCGGGCGGNCCGTGGATAACACCTGAACTTTCGATGAAAAAAACTACATTCACCGACACGTTGATAACAATGGANNCNGAAGGTNTCATCAATCTCGATTTATCGGTCGCCGACCCTCACTTCAGGGACATTGCCACTGTAATCTTCCCCGATGAGCCTNTTTATAATCCGTTGAGACCGTTTTCAGAACCCATCACGGTAAGGAGCAACGACACTATCATANACCTTTCAACCAACATAGATCTTTCACCCGAAAAACAGATCGCATTGCGCGGTATCACTTACAGCGTCACGCCCCGTGGAAAAGGCTCTACCGGCTCAATGAATATTCCCGGCAAACCTCAGCCGCGATATTTCGGAGCAAAATACAAGGAGTATCCNCCACTTGGACAGCTTGAATACTCTACCGACGGCNGGTCTTGGCATAAAGCTGCTGACCTCCTGCCGATCGAAAGTAATATCGGGCATAAATCACGNGTGAGGAGCATAAGTTTCCCNGCCGTCANGGCAGATCATCTACNGCTACACTTTCACNACTGGAATGGCAATGATTCCNCCTACAGATCCTTNACNATAAGCGATATCGCGCTTCACACGAGAGACATCACGGACAATCCTGAAGTGAAATCCGGTCTGCGGACTGAAGTCACATACCCGTCGGTCGTAGGCGGAGAGACAGGTGTCATCGATCCTGCAAGCGTGAGCGATATTTCACGCCACATTGATTCCACCGGCAGGNTTGAACTNCCTGTCGGCAAGGGTACATGGCGCATCATACGTTTCGGCTANGTGCCTACCGGTGCGAAAACCAAACACGGGCGCAAGAATCTNCTCGGCCGAGAAGCCGATGTCATGTCCGCACAAGCCGCAAACATTCATTATGNCCACTACTTCAAAGCCATTCTTGATACCCTGTCGGCAATCGGATGCAAACCCGCCGGACTATGCATGGACAGTCATGAGGCAGGAATCCAGAACTGGACGGAAGGATTCGAGCAGAACTTCAGGACTGTATGCGGTTACGACATATTGCCGTGGATTCCGACATTCGCGGGCTACATCGTCGGATCACGTAATGACACTGACCGNGTACTGNCTGATTTCAGGCGGACGGTAGCCTCGACCATCGCTGACAACTTTTACGGCACATTCGCGGCGCGATGCATGGAGGACAGCGTAGATTATACCTCACAGGCTATGCTCAACATACTCACCGACAACATAGCGGATCGCGGAAAGTCGTCGAAACCTCAGGGCGAATTCTGGGAATATCAGACCAATGGCAACTACGACTGTCTTGACGCGGCATCGTCGGCTCATCTCTATGGCCGCAACATCGCTTCGGCTGAGGCGTTCACTGACACACCGTATTCAACATCATGGGACAAACTTCTCCGTATTGCCAATATCGCATATTGCCGTGGAATAAACGAGTTCGTAGTCTGTGCATCGTCATATCAGCCTTGGATGGACCGCAAATATGATGATTCCTCAAGCANCCATCCATACGTGTTCCATCGCCATCATCCGGACTGGGACAGATCGGGACATTTCTGGAACTATCAGGCTCGATGTGCCGGAATGCTTCGCATAGGGATTCCGGTGGTCGATCTGTGCATATATCTCGGCGATGATCCTCCATTAAAAACAATGAGCTATAAACTACCTGAAATCCCGGAAGGCTATAACTTCGATGTCTGTACAGCCGATGCCCTCCTGAACAGGATGTCGGTGACCGATGGAGTGATAAAGGTAAGCGGCTGGATGGAATACAAGGCATTGATCATTCAGGACCGGAGCTACATCTCGCCTGAGGCAGAGAAGCAGATTGCGGCCCTGCAAGAATCCGGAGCTGTCGTGATCAGATGTGACAAAGGTGAAGATGTCGCTGACCGTCTGGGNCATGAAAGGATCATCCCCGACGTATCGCTGTCGAGTGCCGGACTCCCCGATGACCGGACNCTCTTTTTCCATCGCAGGACAGATTACGGCGACATATATTTCATCTACAACCACAGCGATCATGAGACCGATCACAGAATAGCCTTCCGNAATCCTTACGTAAAAGCTGAACGCTGGAATCCGGCTGACATCTCAAGAGATAATATNGCNCCTGACGGCGACGGAAAACTCCCGTTAACATTAAAGCCCTACGAAAGCACATTTGTCATCACCCGGTAGTCATATTTTTTCGGCNATATGGGATGTGCAATCCGATTTATTTTGTAAATTTGCGGATTATGAAGTTAGTAATCCAACGAGTCAGAGAGGCATCGGTCAGCATCGGGGGAGAATTGCACAGCTCCATCGGCCCCGGACTGATGATACTTGTCGGTGTTGCCGAAGGTGATACCGCTGACGATGTGCGCTGGCTTGCTGCCAAAGCCGTGGNCATGCGCATCTTTTCCGATGACGAAGGCGTCATGAACCNCTCGCTTGNCGACGTNGGCGGCGAGATGCTTGCCGTAAGTCAGTTCACCCTCTGCGCATCCACCAAGAAAGGCAACCGTCCCAGCTACATCCACGCTGCAGGTCATGATCTCGCAATCCCGCTCTATGAGATGTTCTGTACGGAATGTGGCATTCTGATGGGTAAAGAGGTGAAGAAAGGTGTTTTCGGAGCGGATATGCAGGTTGCTCTCGTGAACGACGGCCCTGTGACCATTGTTATAGATTCCAGATCAAGAACCTGAACTTATGNATCCAGCCNCCACTCCCGATGACTCTATTTCACTCCGTTCGCTACAGGCGACGGTGGATGAATGGATACGCACAATCGGCGTGCGTTACTTCTCNCCCCTCACAAATATGGCCATCCTCGCCGAAGAGACNGGCGAAGTGGCACGGATCATGGCACGNCTCTACGGTGACCAGTCGTTCAAAAAGGGTGAGAACNCAGACGCCCTTGCCGACGAGCTCGCGGATCTGCTGTGGGTGCTGACAGCCATCGCCAACCAGACAGGTGTGGATCTGACCGAAGCGTTCCGACGCAACATGGAGAAGAAGACCAAGCGCGACGCCACCCGCCACGCCTCGAATCCGAAGCTGCACGACGAAGAGNGAGCCCCAATTGAGCACTCNGTANAAATCCAGACTACTAACCAACCCTAAACTATAAAACCAAACAAAAAATAATCATCATGGATAAATACCAGCAAGTCATTTCCGAAAGCCANGTGACAACTTCGGATTCCGAAGTCGCTGCCAAAGTCAACGAAATTCTTGAAAAGCANCTCGACGAGAACAACAAACTCGAAGTGCTGAAAAAAATATTCAACTCTATTGATCTCACCACGCTCAAATCAACTGATTCACAGCGTTCGGTAGCGGATTTCACCGAAAAGGTNAACGCGTTTGCCCACGAGCANGCCGATCTGCCCAACGTGGCCGCGATCTGCGTCTATCCCAACTTCGTTCCTATGGTCCGCACGGTGCTTGAATGTTCCGATGTCGATATCGCATCCGTGGCAGGATGTTTCCCCTCTGCACAGAGCTTCATTGAGGTAAAAATCGCAGAGGTGGGTCTGGCAGTTGAAGCAGGAGCTGACGAGATCGACGTTGTGATCGACCTCGGTGACTTCTTTGACAAGGATTATGAGGAAGTGTGCGACCAGCTTTCAGAAATGAAGCATTCATGCCGCAGCTCACTCATGAAGGTCATCCTTGAAACCGGTGCGCTCAAGACAGCCGAGAATATCCGTAACGCATCGATACTCGCCATGTACTCCGGAGCGGACTTCATCAAGACATCTACCGGTAAGGAATATGAGGGCGCATCACTCGAAGCGGCCTACATCATGTGTGAATGCATNAAGGAATATTACGAAAAGACCGGACGCATGGTAGGCTTCAAGGCTGCCGGAGGCGTGTCAACTACCGAAGAGGCACTCAAATACTACACAATCGTCAAGACTGTCCTCGGCGACAAGTGGGTTGAGACCAACGAATATTTCCGAATCGGAGCGTCACGTCTGGCNAACGCCGTCCTCTCCGACATTCTCGGTGAGGAGACCAAATTCTTCTGATCCCCACCCTGATCGACAGGACGTTTTTNCGTTAATGACTGTTCCGACAGTGTCAATGCCACACATGTACTCATGTACCTGAAATAAGTATGTGTCGGTGTGTCAAAAAATAAATCGGTTGCAGGGCCTGCGTTCGCGCNGGCCGGATTCCAACTGCTGCGACAAGNATCTAAGCTTGAANTANAGCCANCGCGAACGCAGNNCCTGCAACCGGAAATTTATTAATTTTGANACATCCTCATTTTCATGATAGAATTACAATAACCACTCAAAATAACTCTCCGAATTTCACCGATGAAATACTGGATCATAATAAACAGTGTACAGAAAGGTCCACTGACACTCGACGAAGTCGCCGCGACTCCCGGTCTCACTCCGTCAACCCCTGTGTGGCATGAAGGTCTCAGCGACTGGTCAACCGCCGGCTCTATCCCTGAAATCGCTGCCATAATTTCAGGAATGAACGGTAATGCAGAAGTNGATTCCGACAATCAACCGTCGTTCACCGGAAACCGGTCAGACAGAACCTACGCAAATCCTTACGCAAACAATACCTACAATCCCAACCAGCAGTACGGACAGAATCCNTACGGACAGTTCTACGGGCAGAATCCGAACCANTATGGATTCAATAATGGCAATGACCGTCCGCCCATGCCTGACAATTATCTCATCTGGGCCATACTCGCCACCATCTGCTGCTGTATCCCCACGGGTATCGTAGCCATANTCTATGCCGCCAAAGTATCTCCGGCATATTACAGAGGTGACTACATGGCATCGCTCGACGCATCGTCAAAAGCCCAGCTATGGGTCATCATCTCATTTGTAGCAGGACTGATCTGGGCTCCGTTCTCCATGCTGTTCAGCAGCCTCTTCTAATCCACACCTGANTGCCGATGATCCGTGAGCCTTTCTGTGCCTCCAACCGTCAANTCCTCCTCATCATAGCGGTCATCATTGCTGCAGGGCTACTTGCACTCTANTTCTTCGCAGAACCATCGTCGGGACTATACCCACGTTGTGCCTTCAAGATGCTTACCGGTTTCTCCTGTCCCGGATGCGGTTCGCAGAGGGCTGTCCACGCCNTGCTCCACGGNGATNTTGGAAGTGCGTTTGCCTATAATGCACTCTTCATCATCGAAATTCCCTTGATAGGACTCCTGCTCCTCTCAAGGATTCCAAGACTGCGTGGAAGNCGCCTCCANCGCATACTTTCGGCCCGCGTCTTCATCCTCTCCATTCTCTTCACCATCATTATCTGGACTATTGTCCGCAACATTTTCGACGTATGAATCAGATGCCATCGCGCCAACTCACACTCAGAGTAGTGCTTTTCATAATTGTAGTTGCTGTCACCGTCTATTTCCTGCCTCGTTCCGCCGAGAATCATTANACTTTTGAGGAAGGACGTCCGTGGAGCTACTCCCTTCTGACAGCACCGTTCGACATCCCCATCCACCTTGACTCCGTCAGTGCCATGAAGGTGAAGGACAGTATCGACAAGCATTTCGAACCCGTGTTTGTCCGCGATGCNATAGCTGAAAAAACCATAATCTCCGACTACACAACCCGCCTCAACTCCGCTGCCGGCCTGAATATCACCCCTGATCAACGTAACCAGATCATAAAGGAGATCCGAAAGGTGTATGAAAACGGTATCGTCGATCGTGAGACCTATACCAAGATCCATTCCGGCAAACTCCCGGCCGTGAGATTCCTGCACGACAATGTGGCCATCAGTATCCCGACATCAGGATTCCTGTCGGCATTNCGTGCCTANGAGCATCTTGACAGCGTGTTGGACAACCGTGATATCCGTCAGGCAATCTCTGCCACGAAACTGTCCCAGACACTTCACCCCAACATNATGCTGGACACCATCACATCTCAGAGGTTGCTGAATGAGGCATATCAGAAGGCCATGGCTCCCATNGGCGTGATACAGCAGGGTGAACGTATCATCGACAAGGGNGACATCGTNACCTCCCGCCTCGCGACAGTGCTCCGTACATACGAGGAGATTTCCAACGAGCGCGGCAAAGGAACAATCTCGCAACACTACTACCCGATAGCCGGACAGATGCTCTACATGCTCATCCTCTACGGCTGTCTCTATGCCTACCTCTATATATTCCGTCCGGATTATTTCAAGGATGACCGNACGATGGTGTTCATNATCAGCCTGATCGGACTATTCACNCTGTTTGCCTTCGCCATGCAGGCCACGTTCATCAACGGTTACTACATCACTCCCTTCACAGCTGTCCCGATCCTGATTCTTATCTTCCTCGACTCGCGCACAGCCTATTTCTGCCACCTCATCCTCGTGCTCATCTGCGCCATAACCTCATCATTCGCNCTTGAGTNCATCTTCCTGCAATTCATTGCAGGTGTTGTCGCCATCGANTCACTCAAAGACCTGACACGCCGCGGACAGCTCATACGGACGGCGGCACTCATATTCCTTGCCTACGCACTGTCCTACGTGGCTATGGAAGTCATGCTTTCCGGCTCGCTCGCAANGACNGAAGGCAGNGTGTTCGGCTGCTTTGCCATCAACGCCATCCTCATCTCGTTCAGCTACGTCCTCATGTTCCTNTTGGAGAGAGTGTATGGCTTCACTTCGCGTGTAACNCTCGTGGAGCTATCCGATATCAACAANCCGCTTCTGCGTGAACTTTCAGAGGAATGTCCGGGGACATTCAACCATTCCATGGCCGTGAGNAACCTTGCATCGGCNGCCGCNAGCCGTATCGGTGCCAACGTGCAGCTCGTAAGGACCGGAGCACTCTATCACGANATAGGCAAGATCAANAATCCGGCGTTCTACACCGAGAATCAGCACGGAGTCAATCCCCACGATGCCCTTGATCCAATCCAGAGTGCAAGAATCATCACGGGGCATGTGACCGAAGGACTNGCGCTTGCCGAAAAAGCAAAGCTTCCGAAAATGATACGTCAGTTCATAGCAGAGCATCATGGCGCAGGCATGGCCCGCTATTTCTACAACACATATTGCAACGCCCATCCCGATGAGACGGTCGATCAGGCCTCATTCAGCTATCCCGGACCTAATCCGCAGTCCAAGGAAACCTCGCTGCTGATGATGGCGGACGCGATCGAGGCTGCCTCACGCTCCATGCCGGACCACTCTCCGGAGGCAATCAACAATCTTGTCAACAAGATCATTGATTCACAGATAGCCGACGGTCTGCACAANGAGTCACCGATATCCTTCNGGGATGTAAGCACGATCAAAGAGGTGTTCACACAGCGTCTGCGCACCATGTACCATTCACGCATATCCTATCCGGAATTGAAGAAACCNNNATCCAAGGAATCCTGAGAGTCCGGAGAGAAATATCTTACACAAACAGTAATACCGTCATTATTTTTTCATTTTTCAACTATGCTCCGTAGCTTNCTTATTTCGCTTACGGNCATGGCACTTCCCGCTATGGCCTACACCCCAATCACCCTACCCGTGATTCCCCCNGATCCTGAAATTGAAAAGAAAGTCAGAAACACACTCTCGGAAATGACTCTCGAAGANAAGATCGGNCAAATGACCCAACTGCAACTCGACGTCATCGGCAAGACCGGNCCNGACGGACAGTTCAGGCTCATCAAGGAGAAAGTCGATACGATATTCGGCGTGTATAAAGTTGGTTCGATCCTCAACACCCCCTCCTCCCACTGTCTGGATGCGCAGGGNTGGAACGAACTAATCCCGCAGATTCAGGAAGCATCGATGAAACACATCGGCATCCCCTGCATCTATGGCCTTGACCAGAACCACGGNACNACCTACACCAACGGCGGTACGCTCTTCCCACAGAACATCAACGTGGCCGCTTCATTCGACACCGGTCTATGCCGGACTGCCGCGGAAATCACAGCCTACGAGACCCGTGCGAGTGACTGTCCGTGGACTTTCTCCCCCACCCTTGACCTCGCACGTGATCCGCGCTGGCCACGCTTCTGGGAAAACTATGGCGAAGATCCCCTCGTGAACGCCCTCATGGGNGGTGCAGCTGTCAGAGGTTTCCAAGGTGACAATCCCAATCATATCGACCGCAATCACATAGCCGTATCCGTCAAGCATTTCTTGGGCTACGGCGTCCCTTATTCCGGAAAAGACCGCACGCCGGCCTACATTTCCATCTCGGACCTGCGCGAAAAGCATTTTGCCCCTCACCTCGAAGCNATTAAGAACGGNGCTCTGACCATTATGGTCAATTCGGCATCNGTCAANGGCACGCCCGTACATGCCGATCCTATACTGCTGACCCAATGGCTCAAGAATGATCTGCAGTGGGACGGTATGATCGTGACAGACTGGGCTGACATCAACAATCTTTACACACGCGAAAAGGTGGCAAAGGACAAGAAGGATGCCATCCGCATAGCCATAAATGCAGGTATCGACATGGCAATGGAGCCTTACAGCGTTGATTACTGCACTATTCTGCGGGAACTTGTGAATGAAGGAAGNATCCCCATGAGCCGTATCGANGATGCAGTTTCACGTGTGTTGCGCCTGAAATACCGTCTCGGCCTGTTCGAACATCCCAACACCACNCTCAAGGATCATCCGGAATTTGCATCCGACAAATTCCGTCAGGCTGCTCTCGACGGGGCTGCGGAGACAATGGTNCTGCTGAAAAATGATGATAACATCCTCCCAATAGCCCCCGGCACACGCTTACTCGTCACCGGCCCGACCGCCAATTCCATGCGCTCACTGAACGGAGGCTGGTCATACACTTGGCAGGGTCATCTGTCCGATGTCTATGCCAAGGATTACAATACCATCCTTGAAGCTCTCAATGAGAAGTTCGGTGCCGCAAACGTGAATTATGTCCCGACCGTGACATTCAGCGAAAAGGGATCATATCAGGATGAGATTGTGNTNGATTTCGACAATGCCGTGAAAGCCGCTGCCGATGCTGATGTCATATTGGCATGTATCGGAGAAAATTCCTATTGCGAGAGTCCGGGCAACCTGACCGACCTCCATCTGTCGGCTAATCAACGCGACATGGTCAAGGCTCTCGCAAAGACAGGCAAACCCATCGTGCTTATCGTCAACGAAGGCCGTCCGCGCATCATCGCCGACATAGAGCCCCTTGCCAAAGGTATCATCGACATCCTCCTGCCCGGNAACTTCGGTGGCGACGCGCTTGCAGGACTCTTGGCCGGAGAGCGCAACTTCTCGGCGAAACTACCGTTCACCTATCCACGCGAGATCAACTCACTCGTCACGTATGACTACAAGGTGAGTGAGGAAGTCGGCAAAATGGAAGGTGTCTATGACTATGACGCGCGTGTCAATGTCCAGTGGCCTTTCGGTTACGGAAAAAGCTATACNACTTTTGAATACTCCGATCTCAAGGTCAACAAGAAGGAGTTCNCGCCATCCGACATCCTGACGGTGANCGTCAACGTAACCAACACCGGTGAGCGCGACGGCAAGGAAGCTGTANTGCTGTTCTCATCGGACCTCGTGGCATCAGTCGTCCCTGACAACAAGCGTCTGCGCGGATTCAGCAAAATCGCTCTCATGCCCGGTGAGACCCGTACTGTAAGCTTTACGCTCCCGGCTTCCGACCTCGCGTTTGTCAATTCATGGGGCAAATGGACTCTCGAAGAAGGCGATTTCACCCTCAAAATCGCTAACCTGTCACAGACAATCCACTGTACATCGACCTATACTTGGGAGCAACCGAATATCTGATCCAATAGATAATCAGCCGGTGNTCACATAACCTNCCTAAATNTGCCAAAATTTAATCGAGGTTGTGTCAGANTGGATAAACTCCGGGTTGTAGGGNCTGCACTCNNGCTGGCCGAAGTTTAATGCAATGTGATAATCAGCTAATCACGNCGTAGAATTCGGCCGGTGCAGGCCCTACAACCAAATTAATTTTGACGCAGCCCCCCTTCTCTTATGCGTNGGCTANTTCAGCCCTATTGACCATCTTAAAGGTTTCCATGAAATAATCCGACCTAATTTTCCAAGCAGGACTCCCGAAAAAAGAGCCAGTAACACACTAAGCAGATAAAAGGGTATCAGAAGCCATTCGGAATGNAAACGACTCCATACGACCAACTCTATAAGCATCTGCGGGAAAATCCCTATCAAGAAAATCTGGAATGAATAATCACGAAAAGAACTGAATAAGTTAGGCCATATCTTAGTAACTCTCACCATGATAGCAAAAGTAAACAATATGCCTAATGTAGCAGTAANAAATCTCAGATTTTCCGGACCGGCGACCAACATGGCAACATAAGCCAATCCAAAAACAATAACAGTCCAGATATGCGTTTCAAAATATTTGATCACATCGTATTTAAAAAACAGTATTCCGCTTATGAAATAGAATGCATAACGTGTAATCCCTGCTACATTAAACCAACCATCAACGTTCAGATGAACTCCATAGATGAACGGTACTAATGAAATAAGCAGCAACAACAATTCTGTCCAAGGATTCTTCAGCATGACTCTGTAAAGTGGATAGCAGAACATCAGCCACATAAGCGTCCCGACAAACCACATCTCTTTCAACGGGCCGTTGTNCGGATCAAAGTATGCATTAAAAAAGCTTGTNAGATCAAATCCTATAGGGTCTTTTGCAATCCCTGAAAATATAACTTTTAAGACAAAACCGATGGATATAAAAACGATGTANGGTATCANTAACCGCTTCATCTTATCACGATATAGAGCCATCGTATGCCAACCTCTATTGATTCGTGTCAAATACAACAGTCCACCTGAAACGAACATNAACAACGGCATGTGGAANGAGTAACAGATTTTATGTATCATGGTTGCCAACGGATACATCTCATTTTCCGCCCTATAGGTAAAACCATTGACGTGACCAATCACGACTAAAAGTATGGCATAACCCTGAATTATGGAAAGCCACAGAATTTTATCAGGATTTATATTATTACCGTTTTCTTTTATTTGATCTACCATTTTATCCATCCGTTAAATAAAATAATTCTGATGGCCCANTGTCGGATATAGATCACTTGCTCTGATCTACCGACAGGACCTCTTGGTAAAGNTCAACTGTCTGCCGGGCAATCTTATCCCAATTATAAGGTGAGAGATCGTAGGTGCGGGGACGTCCGGTCATAGCCTCACACTTCAGGCGGATTCTNTCAGCCAAAGCATCAACATCACCNACATGGTAGAAATCCGCAGGCNGAAGCGCAGACAGACGGTTAGCCTCAATATCACTTACGATCACGTCAAGACCATAGCTCATGGCTTCAAGCAGAGCTATCGGCAAGCCTTCGTGATATGACGACATTACGAAAAGTGACGCATTGGTCATGATCTGGTTAAGCTTCTCACCTTTTATGAATCCNGTAAGNACCACTCCATGCTCACGTGCCATCTTTTTCAGCGATACGGANTAGGCATCCTCATGATCGCTGTCACCGGCAATCACAAGCTTGAACCGGTCAGCCACACCCGAACGGCTGTANGCTGCAATAAGGTCATGGAAACCTTTTTCCTTGACAAAACGACCCAGTGCGACAATATACNGNCCATCCAGACCGAGTTGGTCAAGATAATCCCTGCNGAGAGAGCGCACGGGCTGATTGACACCATTGAATATCAGACGTGGATTCCTGTAACCGTATTCACGTTCGAGGATNCCGGCAATNACATTAGAGATGACTATCACCCGGTTACTGTAACGAGTGCCCCAACGCTCACCGAGTTTTATTACGTGNTTTGCCAGTCCACCCCATTTCTGACGCTGATAATCAGGGCCATGATTCGTCATGACGACCTTCAGGCCNAGCAAGCGGGCNAAAGGAGTCACTATGGACGGTCCGACAGCATGGACATGGACGATNTCCGGATTTAGGCTGCGGGCCTTTATCGCGCCAAGNAAAGTATGGATGATTGCCTCAAGACTTTTCTTGCGGGGAGCATAGACATCGATCAGTTTCACTCCGCGATACTCCGTCATTCTATTGTCATCCATAACGTATGGCGTGCGCCTTATGACTGTCACTTCATGACCCAGAGCTACTATGCGCGGATAAAGCTCCTCACAATGAGTCTCGACTCCACCGAGGATNCGCGGTATGCCCCTCGTTCCGATGACTACGATTTTCATGGCTACGATTATGAAGATTAATGAATCTAATCTATAGGTCAGTTTCCACGATCAGAAAGCCTGACTCCCTGATTCGGATCCTGCCCGACATTATACCACTTCTTGTCAAGGATGGGTTTAAGGCCACGTAACGAACGGATCTTATTTCTGACAGCCCATCCGAGCGGATGACGTATATACTTATGCATCACCGGGGAGGCAGTTCCTACCATCCAGCAGTTCTTAGGGCATGACCTGACTTTCTCCCTTACTTTCCGGGCACGCTCACTTGTCCAGATGGTCATGAAATCGGCATCATGGATGTTGCCCATCGAATCTTTCCACACCTTGTCCTCCAGACCGTTGCAAGGGTAGAGCTCACCCCAAGGATCAATGAAGAAATTCGCAGAGCCGGCTTCACACGGAAGCATACGCCGATTACCCTCTATATAGTTTATGAGCCCCATGTTGAAGAANGCACGGAACCATGATTTAGGATGCTTTTCGGCAAGCTGCCATTCGATCAATGTCTCGAAATTACGGCANACAGTCTCNCGGTTNGTAATCACATTATCATCCTTATGGAAATAATATGAATTGTGGAAGGCCGCCGTAGCAAACTCCATNCCGAGGGATTTAGATAACTGATAGAGCGAAAGCATATCCTCGGAATTATTGTTGGAGACGGTACATCCGAATCCGATATCCTTCACACCCATATCCTTNAGTTTCAGCAGAGTCCTCAAGCCCTTATCGAAACCGCCCTTACGACCGCGCAATTCATCNTTCTTACCGCTCAGTCCCTCAATTGAGATACGGATACCGATATTCGGGAAACGTTCGGCAAGCGCNATGACCCGATCCTCGAACCATCCGGACGTAGAGATGACGATACGGTCGGTGTGGCGGTAACATTCCTCCACTATCTCCGGGAGATCTTCACGGATGAAAGGCTCGCCGCCGGTCAGATTTATAAACTTCAGACGCGGAAGCGAGACAAGGTCAGAAGCCTTGATCTCTTCCTTTCTGTCGGTCGGATATTGCCAGATGTTGCACATCTGACACTGCATGGGGCATCTGTATGTAAGGATGATCGACGCATCGGTCGGCATTATCTGTTTTTCCATTCCAATAATCAAGTCAATAAGATTTTTATTTCAGACCATAGGCTCTCTCAAGGGTCGCAAGATGAGTTTCTGCTGAGAAACTCTTCAGCGCATGAGCCTTAATCCCTTCATGATCCCATTTCTTATTCCAAGCCTCGGCAAGTTTTGAGGTAAGGTCAAGTTCATCACCGAAGTTGAATACAAGTCCGTCAATGCCGGGCCGGATAAGTTCGGGTATGCCTCCTATAGCTGCTCCGACGACAGGAGTGCCAAGCGAGAGAGATTCAATGACGCTCAGAGGATTATTCTCATACCAGACAGAAGGCACCACGGAGAAGCGNGCATTCCTTAGCAACGCTCCTACGCGATCACCCGACAGNGGCCCTAAAAATTCAATTTCCTGTCGATCGCCGTAAGTCGCGGCCAATTCTTCATANAGAGGNCCTCCACCGGCAATTTTAAGCGGATAGGACAAGCGGGCAGCTGCTTTCAGNAGCAATTCCACNCCCTTTTCATCAGACAGCCGGCCNACGTAGCAATAATACTGCCCCGCATCNGTNGACTCCGAAATAGAATCCGCTGACGATGANAGGCGCANAGGGTCGATAAAATTGCAGTTGACNACCAATTTGCTTTCATCGAACCCTCCCTTGACCATCATTCTCTTCATGAAATCNCTCGGACAGATGAAAGCATCCACATTCTTCTGCAACACAGCTGCATTCCAGCGCGAAGCTTCAAGCCAAGCCATCAGGCTCGCAGCCAGCGAACCTTTCATGCATCTGTGACGGACAACGCCAAACGAACTTCCTCCGACACACTCTTNACACACCTTTCCGTCGGCCAGACAACTGTAGGAGGGNCATATAAGNTTATAGTCATGAAGTGTCCAGACCACACGCTTACCCCTCTTCCGGGCCATAAGCGCAAGCTGCGGAGAAAGATAGCTATGNATATTGTGNAGNTGGACTATATCGGGATTGAATTCATCAAGAATACGCNAGAANGATTTNCGGATGTCTCCNAAGCCGAGCATACGCCTTACGGCATCAACTTTTCGTGAGACTGAACCGGAAAAATCTATCCCGGACGCAAAATATGGAGACCATTCCGACGGAATATTCTCNGAATAATCCATCGAGAATACAGCAGTCTCATATCCGTGCAGACCAAGAAGGCGTTCAAGATTGAGAACGCACACACAGTCTCCTCCACGCGGATAATAGAATTTGTTTACTATCAATACTCTGGGCTTCATATTTCGCATCTGCAATCCTATGAGATAGATACAGTCTTTAAAACCGGAGTNAAATCTCTGTAGGCGACACAAACGACNGACTCCGGCAAATNTTACCAAGGTTATATTATATATAATGTAATATATATAACTTTTGACCAAAGGTAATTATTGTGTCAGGNATCACATTTCATCAAGGCACTACACGCCGGTAGAGATCAAAATATCAAAGTACGAAAAATCATTTTGGACTTTTTGTAGAAAATCATTAACTTTGCTCCCGCATATCTCAGTGTTTTTTATCTATTATCATGAGTAAGGAAGACGTAACCCACCGGGGAGTCATCGAGAAAGTGGAAAACGGCTATCTCGCCATCCGCACGGAAGACGACTGCAAGTGTGACGGCTGCGCGGTCATGGCCCTGTGTAACACCAAGGAAGGCAGCAAGCCAGAACTCATCACTATCGACACTCCTGAGGCCAATAACTTTTCTATCGGCGAAAAAGTGGAGGTCACCGCGACATCCGCCTCAACCCTCCGCGCCACATGGTGGGCNCTGATCCTGCCTACCCTCATATTCGGAGGAGTGATCGTCGGGCTTCGTCTCGGTNTNCCGTCGCTCGGCGGATGGTCCATCGCCTGCGGAGCTGCCGCCCTCGGTCTCTATGACCTCTTCCTCTACCGTAACCGGAAACGGTTCGCACAGAAAATTAGTTGGAAAATAAGAAAAATATGAAGTTTTAAATTATTACCATGAATATTATAGTAACTTCCATCATTGTCCTTGGAATTATCGGAATTGTAGGTGCATCCGTGCTCTACATCGTAGCCAAGCGTTTTCATGTACATGAAGATCCCCGTATCGATCAAGTAGAAGCCCTCCTGCCCGGTGCTAACTGCGGTGGTTGCGGACGAAGCGGTTGCCGTGACTTCGCGGCGGCATGTGTGTGTGCCGATACTCTTGACGGTCTTGCATGTCCGGCCTCAGGTAGCGCGATCATGAAGAAGATCGGTGAGATCGTCGGTCTCACGGCTGCTGAAACCAANCCTAAAATCGCAGTCATCAAGTGTAACGGCACCTGTGACCTGCGTCCCCGTCTCGCCCGTTTCGAGGGTGCCCCGACATGCGCGGTGCTCGCTTCACTCGGTTCAGGCGAATCNGCATGTCCCAACGGCTGTCTCGGCTGTGGCGACTGCGTGGAGGCTTGTCCCTACGGCGCAATGAAGATGAACCTTGAGACCGGTCTCCCCGAAGTCATCGAGGACAAGTGTGTGGGCTGCGGTGCATGTGTCAAAGCNTGTCCCCGCTCCATCATCGAACTCCGCAACAAAGGTCCGCGCGGCATGAGGGTGTATGTAGCCTGCTCCAACAAGGAGAAGGGCGCAGTGGCCATGAAGGCATGTAAGGTAGCATGTATCGGCTGCTCGAAATGTCTCAAGGAATGCACACACGATGCAATCACCATCGCTAACAATCTCTCGTATATCGACTATGAGAAGTGCAAACTTTGCCGCAAGTGTGTCGATGTTTGTCCTACCCACGCAATCCATGCCGTGAACTTCCCCGTCAAGAAAGCTCCGGCCAAAGAAACAGTCGAAGAAACAGCCTGAAATCAAAAGTCATGAAACTACATACCTTTAAAATCGGCGGTGTCCACCCCGCTGAAAACAAAATTGCCGCAGGCAAGCCCATCGAAAATCTTCCTCTCCCTGAGGAAGTAGTCCTTCCGGTGTCACAGCACATCGGTGCCCCTGCAACTCCTATCGTCAAGAANGGCGACAAGGTGAAGCGTGGTGACCGTGTGGCCGATGCAGGAGGTTTCGTCTCCGCTCCCGTCCACACTCCCATTTCAGGAACAGTTGTCAAAATTGATGTGGCCCGCACTCCGCAAGGAATGCCCGTGCAGGCTATCTACATAAAGAGCGACGAAGAAGATCGCGCTGCCGACGCAGAAGCTATCGCNAAAGGCGGCAAACCCGTCCGCAGTGAGGCCGAGCTCGCCGCGCTTGAAGGCAAAGCCATCATAGATATCATCAAGAATGCCGGTATCGTCGGTCTTGGCGGTGCCACCTTCCCCACACATGTCAAACTCTCGCCCCCTCCCGGTTCGAAAGCAGAAATCGTGATCATAAATGCGGCTGAATGCGAGCCGTGCCTCTCATGCGACGATATGCTTATGCGCGAGAATCCGGTGCAGATCGTCAAGGGCGTGGAGCTGCTCATGCGTGCGGCCGGTGTAAACCGTGGCGTCATTGCCATCGAAAACAACAAGCCCGAAGCTATCGAGGCTCTCACAAAGGCTGCCTCCAAGGTTGCAGGACTCGAAGTGATGCCGATGATGGTAAAATACCCGCAGGGCGGTGAGAAGCAGCTCATTGAAGCTGTCATCGGCAAGGAAGTTCCCTCCGGCGGACTCCCTATCGCTACCGGTGCCATTGTCCAGAACGTCGCCACCGCCTATGCCGTATATCGCGCCGTAGTCCTCGGCGAGCCTCTGATGGATCGCGTACTCACCATCCATGACGGTGAGACAGGCCGAAATCTCCGCGTGGCTCTCGGCACTATCCTCGCCACTCTCGTTGATGGCAAGGAATACGAGAAAATCATCCTTGGTGGCCCGATGATGGGACGCACGGCCTCTACCCTCCAGACTCCGATGATCAAGGGTACGTCAGGCATACTTCTCGACAGCCGCTACGCTCACCGCCGTCCTGCAGAGAACTGTATCCGTTGCGGCAAGTGCGTCGAAGCCTGTCCGATGGGTCTCGAACCGTTCCTAATCAGCACATTGTCCCGNCTCCATGAATGGGACGATGCCGAGCAGAACAAGATTGCCAACTGTATCGAATGCGGCTCATGCAGCTACATCTGCCCTGCATCACGTCCGCTCGTCGATTACATCCGTCTNGGAAAAGGNAAGGTCATGGCNGCCATGCGAGCCCGCGCCGCAGCTGCGAAAGCTTAACACAAACACGCTGATTCCATCAGCGACACGAATAAAAATATGCCGGATGCCTCCATCCGGCATATTTTTTATTACTGGCACATGATTCTTTAACGAAAACTTTGACCGGCGAGCCGATAAATTTCAAGGATTTTACTTAAATTTGCACTCGCGTAATACTTAACACGTTAAACCAAACACTCACAGATATATGACCCATATTTCCGATCGCGTGCAGTCGCTGGCTCCTTCAGCCACCCTCGCAATGTCACAGAAAAGCAATGAGCTGAANGCTCAGGGCGTAGATGTCATCAACCTTTCAGTCGGCGAACCCGACTTCGAGACCCCCCATCACATCAAGGAGGCTGCGAAAAAGGCAATTGACGACAACTTCACATTCTATACCCCTGTCCCCGGCTACATGTCGCTCCGCAAAGCCGTGTCAGAAAAGCTTTCAAAAGAAAACGGCGTGACATTCGCTCCCGAACAGATTGTGGTGTCAAACGGCGCCAAGCAGGCTCTCTGCAACGTGATCCTCGCCGCCATCAACCCCGGTGACGAAGTGATTATCCCTATGCCCGCATGGGTGAGCTATGTCGAGATGGTGAAACTGGCCGGAGGCAAGACCGTCGAGGTCCTCGCAGACATAAACCAAGATTTCAAGATCACTCCCTCACAGCTCGAAGCGGCCATCACTCCCGCAACCCGCATGATCCTGCTCTGCTCGCCCTCCAACCCGACCGGCAGCATCTACTCACGCGAAGAGCTCCAAGGTCTCGTCAATGTGCTTGCCAAGCACCCCGACATCATGGTCCTCGCCGATGAGATCTATGAGCACATCAACTTTACAGGCTCATTCACCTCGCTCGCATCATTCCCGGAAATCGCNGACCGTACCATCATCATCAACGGNGTCTCAAAGGCATACGCNATGACCGGATGGCGNATCGGTTACTGCGCNGCNCCCCAGTGGCTCGCAAAGGCTGTCACCAAGCTTCAGGGTCAATATACCTCAAACGCTTCTTCTATCGCACAGAAAGCAGCCGAAGCCGCCTACACCGGCCCGCAGGACTGCATCGCCGAAATGAACAAGGCTTTTGAACGCCGCCGCGATCTCGTGGTCGATCTCGCCTCAAAGATCCCCGGCCTTAAAGTCAATCGTCCGCAGGGTGCCTTCTATCTCTTCCCGGAAGTCAGCGCATATATCGGCAAGACTACTCCCGAAGGCAAAACCATAGGCTGCTCGGCTGACCTCGCCATGTATCTCCTCGAAAAAGGCCATGTGGCAACCGTTGACGGCGGCGCATTCGGCATGGAAGGCTACATCCGCCTNAGCTACGCCACATCTGACGANAATCTCCGCGAAGCTCTCCGCCGCATTGCCGATACCCTCGCCACACTCAAATAACCACAGTCACCAATCACGTAAAATACCGGAAACGATCTCACCGGACGACATGTCAAAATCAAATGGAATTACGCTTCCGGACAAACATAAAGACAAATGGATTTCATTGAAGAACTCACTTGGCGCGGCATGATCCACACCGTCATGCCCGGCACAGACGAACAGCTCAAAAAAGGTATGACCACTGCCTATCTCGGCATCGACCCGACGGCCGACAGCCTCCACATCGGTCACCTCTGCGGAGTCATGATGCTCCGTCACTTCCAGCGTTGCGGCCACAAGCCGTTGGCTCTCGTGGGAGGTGCTACAGGCATGATCGGTGACCCTTCAGGCAAAAGTGCAGAGCGCAACCTCCTCGATGAGGAAACCCTCCGCCACAACCAAGAGGCAATCAAAAAGCAGCTGTCGAAATTCCTTGACTTCGAAAGCGACGCCCCCAACAAAGCCGAGATGGTCAACAACTATGACTGGACCAAGGATGTGACCTTCCTTGATTTCGCCCGTGAAATCGGCAAGCACATCACCGTCAACTATATGATGGCAAAGGATTCTGTCCAGAAACGTCTCAACGGCGAGGCCCGCGATGGTCTGAGCTTCACCGAATTCACCTATCAGCTTCTCCAAGGCTTCGACTTCTATACGCTCTACAAAGACAAGAACTGCAAGCTTCAGCTTGGAGGTTCTGACCAGTGGGGCAACATCACCACCGGTACCGAACTNATCCGCCGTAAACTCGGTGGCGAGGCTTACGCCCTCACATGCCCCCTCATCACGAAGGCTGACGGAGGCAAGTTCGGCAAGACCGAAAGTGGTAACGTATGGCTTGATCCGCGCTACACTTCACCTTACAAATTCTATCAGTTCTGGCTCAATGTCAGCGATGCCGACGCCGAGAAGTATCTGAAGATCTTCACTGCCCTCACCAAGGAGGAGATCGATGCCCTCATCGAGGAGCACGCTAAAGATCCGGGACAGCGTCCCATGCAGAAGCGTCTCGCTAAGGAGGTCACTACGATGGTTCACTCAGCTGAGGACTACGAAGCAGCAGTCGAAGCATCTCAGATCCTCTTCAGCAACAAAGCCGGCGATATCCTNCACAAGATCGACGAAGCAACCCTCCTCGCNGTGATGGAAGGNGTACCTCAATTCGAGATTTCACGCTCGGCCATCAATGAAGGGGTCAAACTTGTAGATCTTCTTACAGACATTGCTCCCGTATTCCCATCAAAGGGCGAGATGCGCAAGCTGGTTCAGGGTGGCGGTGTGAGCATCAATAAGGAGAAGATCTCCGATCCTTACGCACCCGCGACTACCGATATGCTGCTCAACGATAAATACATCCTCGTGCAGCGCGGCAAGAAAAACTACTATCTGCTCCGCGTGACGGACTGATTGTGTCGTTAAACAAATCGCACTCCGAACACAATCAAACTAAAAGACGACAGTATGGGCATTAAACAGGCTGCAAAACCTGTTTAATGCCCATACTGTCGTCTGTCTTTTTAGTGATTTTACACTAAATTTAACCCTGTCTATAGGGCGGTTGCCATACAATATTCCCGATCAACCCAACGTTATAAAAAAGTAATGACTAAAGGATTCCCCACATTTCTGCGCACATTTCTTTTGCTCGCGGTTCTCTTTGCAGGGAGCTGCGGAGATGTCGTGTGTCAGAACCTCAACGACAAGCTGATGAACCGTCCTTACGCTGACCTCCGTCGGTGGCATCTCGGTTTTTCCGTCGGAATCCACACTCAGGATTTCACTTTCACACATAACGGTCTTGTCACCGAGACAGGTGAACAATGGTTCGTCGATCAGCCGTCGTTTCAACCCGGATTCTGTGTAAACGGTCTTATAGATTACCGTCTCGGAACTTACTTCAACCTCCGGTTCACACCCGGTATGTACTTCGGCAACCGCGACATAACGCTGCGCGAATACAATTCCGGACTCGAACATCGTCAGAACCTTAAATCGGCATTGATAGTGCTCCCCTTCGACCTGAAATTTTCAAGTCTGCGCTACCGAAACTCCCGTCCCTACGTCACGGCAGGAGTAATGCCTACGTTCAACGTGTCAAAACAGTCCAACGACTATCTCCGCACCAAAACTTCGGATTTCTTCCTCACCTGCGGTTTCGGTTGTGACTTCTATCTCCCCTATTTCAAATTCAATCCGGAGATCAAATTCTGCTTCGGGCTCGGCGACAGCCTCGTCCACGACCGTCCCGACATATCTGAGGAGCCTGACAAACTCGTCATCACCAACTCGCTCAAAAAAGCTGTCTCACGCATGGTGGTCCTAACCTTCTATTTCGAATGACACACGGAAAGCGCATATTTGATCTGACGGTTATACTCGCCGCCTTACTGCTGCTGACCGTCGCCCCGAAAGCCAAAGCTCAGGGCGATGCCATGCTCACGCAGTATTGGGCCCTTCCCACCTATTACAACCCCGGAGCTGTCGGCGACACGGACTATCTCCGCATCCGTGGAGGCGCACGTCTGCAATGGGTNGGCATCGACAACGCTCCCCAAAGNTTCATGGCCGCCGCCGATATGCCATTCAAATTATTGAACCGGAAACTCGGCACCGGACTCGTCGTGCAGCAGGAATCCTACGGTCTTTTCCATAACTTCACACTTGACGCGCAGATCGCCTACAAGCTCAAGCTGCTTAAAGGTGTCCTCACCGTCGGTCTTGAAATCGGTCTCTACAATCAGCAGTTCAAAGGATCTGAAATCTATATCCCCGACGAGGACGGCTACCACGATTCGGCCGACGATGCAATCCCGATGCGCGACGTAGCCGGTAACTCCCTCGATCTCGGCTTAGGAGCGTTCTACGTCCACAAGAAATTCTGGGCTGGGGTCTCACTTCTCCACGCCAACAATCCGACGGTCAATTTCACCAGCGACAGCGAACTGTCATCGCGCGCCGGAGAGACATCTTCAGGGAGCGGCACTTCCGAAATGTCACGAACATATCAGTTCACCGCCTCACGTACAGTTTATTTCATGGCTGGAAGCAATATTCCGGTAAAAAACACGTTATTTGAAGTGATACCGTCAGTCATGGTCCGCAGTGATTTCACTACCACTGACCTTCAGCTCACCGGACGTGTCCGCTACAACAAGCTGTTCACTGCAGGACTCGGTTACCGTCTCAACGACGCCCTGTCCATCATGCTTGGCGCAGAAATCAAAGGTATATTCATCGGCTACAGCTATGACTATCACCTTTCCGACATATCAAAAGCCTCGTCCGGCAGTCATGAACTCGTCGCGGGCTACAACCTTAAACTCGACTTCTCTGAGAAAAACCGCCACAAACACAAGAGCATACGCATAATGTAACTTATGAAAAAACTACTCCACATACTTTTCGCACTGATTCTCCTCTCCGCAGCCGTTTCCTGCGCTACCGGCAGCCGTAGTGCCATGGGTGGCGAAGTGACAGGAGTAGGAGGCACTTCATGGACCGAACCCACACCTTACGGCATGGTGCTCGTATCAAGGGGCTCTGTCAAGATGGGACCCTCCAAGGCCGACTCCCTCTGGAACATCGAAGCTGACCCGCGCGGCGTGTCGGTCGATGCTTTTTGGATGGACGAAACAGAAATCACAAACTCGAAGTACAAGCAGTTCGTGTTCTGGGTACGTGACTCAATCATCCGTGAACGCCTCGCCGATCCGGCCTACGGTGGGAACGAGGAGTTCAAGATCGAGGAGGATCGCGAGGGCAATCCTATCACTCCCCGTCTCAACTGGGCCAAACCTATTCCTTGGCGTAACGCCAACGAGGATGAGCAGCGCGCCATCGAGAGCCTTTACCACACAAATCCTATCACAGGTGTGCGCGAACTTGATCCCGAACAGCTCAACTACCGCTACGAGATCTATGACCACACTGAGGCAGCCAAGCGCAAAAACCGCATGAATCCTGCCCGCAGGGAGTACAATACCGATAAGCCGACTCCCACCGCCGTGCCCATCATCTCGAAGGATACCGCCTATATCAACGATGAGGGCGAGATCATCCGCCAGACCATCACACGCGGTCTCACCGGTGATTTCGACTTTGTCAACACCTATATTGTCAACGTCTATCCCGACACCACCGCGTGGATCAATGACTTCGACAACGCTTACAACGAACCTTACGTCCGTCTCTACTTCTCACACGGCGGCTACAATGACTATCCCGTCGTAGGTGTGAGCTGGGAGCAGGCCAATGCCTTCGCCAACTGGCGCACAGACTTCCTCCGCCGCTCGCTCGGCCGCGAGGGTGTCTATGTCGAGCCTTACCGTCTCCCGACAGAGGCCGAGTGGGAATACGCAGCCCGCGCAGGCAAGAGCGAGAACATGTATCCTTGGGACGGCGATCTGCCNCTGACGGAGGATCAAGGCTGCTTCTATGCCAATTTCAAACCGCAGGAAGGTAATTTCGTTCAGGACGGACAGCTCATCACNTCCCGTGTCGGTACCTATTCGCCAAATGATTTCGGNCTATATGACATGGCCGGTAANGTCAGCGAATGGACCTCGACCGCATTTACCGAGAGCGTAGGAAAATTAACCAGCGACCTCAACCCGGAATACCGCTACAATGCCGCTCAGGAAGATCCATATCGCATGAAGCGCAAGATCGTGCGCGGCGGCTCATGGAAAGATGTGGCCCACAATATTCGTTCCGACCTCCGTATGTGGGAGTATCAGAACGAACAGCGTTCCTACATCGGTTTCCGCTGCGTCCGTTCACAGATCGGTTTTGCCAAAGGCACAAAGGCAAAGAAATAGTGCCTGAAACTTATTGACTCCACCTCAAATCACTTTATACCAAGCAGTCTTATGACACGTGACAAGATAAAAAACCGTATAAGCACCATCATGACATGGGAAGGGGGACAACGCCTCTTCAATTTCGCCTACAGTATAGGTGCGGCCATCGTCATCTGGGGTGCTCTTTTCAAGATCCTCCACCTCCCCGGAGGTAATACACTCCTCTGTATCGGTATGGGTACGGAAGTCCTGATGTTCATCCTGACGGCTTTTGACCGTCCTCCCAAGGAATATCACTGGGAGGATGTGTTTCCCGAACTTGACGGACGTGAGGCCAACGGTCGTGCCATCGGTGGCGGAGGGACAGTCATCGTCGGCAACAGCACTGCCAACGGACAGATGGCCGGAAGCAATCAGGCCATGCAGGCTGCCGGAATCCCCGCAGGGATAGANATCAGTGAAGCNGANCGCCTTTCGCTTTCCGAAAGCATAAAGCGCATGTCGGACGCGGCCGAACAGCTCTCAAAAATGGCGGAACTGACCACCGCCACTCAGGAATATCTCTCGCAGATGTCTGCTATCTCCTCGCAGATGGATCAGCTCCGTCAGACCACAGAGGCTCTCAATTCAGTGTCCTCCGTTCTTCTTGACAGCTACCGTGCCATTACTGAGAACTCAGCTTCAATTACTGAAAATTCACGTGGCTACATCGAACGGATGGGTGACCTCAACCGTAATCTCGGCGGCCTCAACACCATCTATGAGATCCAGCTCAAGAGCGTATCGACCCAACTTGAATCAATTGACCGCGTCAACCGCGGCATCAAGGATATCCGTGACATGTACGAGAAGAGTGCGTCACAGAGCGCACGCTACTGCGAGGAGACAGAGAAAATGGCCCGCTACATGCAGCAGCTCAATCATGTCTATGAAAAGATGCTCCANGCCATGACTGTCAACATGTATCGCCCGATGATGTCCGACATTCCCGGCGCGCAGTCGTCAGGCGCAGTCAACTGATCTCCGGTGCGTCTCCTGCACCACAAATCCCGTTTTTAACCAATCAGAATCCACATACACAGTATAAATGGCAGAATCCGTAGTCCGACTCTCACCGAGGCAGAAGATGATAAACCTTATGTATATCGTCCTCACGGCCATGCTTGCGCTCAACGTGTCAAGCGACGTGCTCGACGGTTTCGTACAGGTCGAGGACGGTCTTGCCCGGACCAACGCCTCAGTCGGACGCCGTAACGACGCTATCTATTCCCANCTTGAAGCTTTCACCCAACAGAACCCCGAAAAGGGTACTCCGTGGCTCACCAAGGCTTCCGATGTGCGCCGGCAGGCAGCCGACCTCTACTCACTCGTAGATTCCCTGAAACTTGCCATAGTCGTCGAGGCCGACGGACCGGACGGTAATCCCTCGGACATCAACCGCCGCGACGACCTCGAAGCAGCCGCAGTGGTCATGCTTTCGCCCGGATCGAAGGGAGGCGCAGTCCTCCATGAAGCAATGGATTCCTACCGTGATTTCATCACGACCCTTATCCCCGACTCAGTCAAGCGCANCAGCATCAGCGAAGCCCTATCGACAGCACCCTTCATGCGTCCCGGCACAGTCACACCTCAGCTTTGGGAAGAAGCCAAATTTGAGAATCAACCTGTGGTTGCGGCCGTCACTCTACTCACCAAACTCCAGAACGACATCCGCTATGCCGAGGGTGAGGCCCTGACCAACCTCCTCGCAGCAGTCGATGCCGGTGATGTCCGCGTCAACGAGATCAATGCCTTCGTNATACCGCAATCGCGCATGGTCATGCGTGGCGGAAAATATAGTGCNAANATTGTCCTCGCCGCCGTCGATACTACCGCGCGTCCGGAGATCTTTGTGGNCGGCAAGAAACTCTCCAACGATCAAGGTCTCTACGAGTTTGTNACCTCCTCCACNGGTACGTTTGACTACAACGGCTATCTCGAAGTGACCCACGGCGACGGAACCTCTACCCGCCATCCGTTCTCATCGTCCTATACGGTTATGGAACCCACCGCAACCGTATCAGCTACGATGATGAACGTGCTCTATGCCGGTATTGACAATCCCATGAGCATATCCGTTCCCGGTGTGCCGATGAATGCAGTGAACGCGACAATGACCAATGGAACTCTTACCCGCAAGGGTGACACTTGGATTGCACGTCCTGCNAAGGTCGGTGAGAATGTCACTATGACTGTAACGGCCACCATNGATGGCCGTCCGCAGACCGTAGCNACCTCTACTTTCCGCGTCCGCAAGCTTCCTGATCCCGTAGCTTTCATTTCCTACACAGGCTCGAACGGTGTGAAGGAACGCTACAAGGGTGGCAAACCTATCTCAAAGACACTCCTCACCTCTGCACCCGGAATTGATGCTGCGATCGACGACGATATGCTCAACATNGATTTTCAGGTCCTTGGATTTGAGACCGTATTCTTTGACCAGATGGGCAATGCCATACCTGAGGTGTCACAAGGCCCGAACTTTTCTCAGCGTCAGAAAGACCAGTTCAAACGTCTCTCACGTGGCAAACGGTTCTATATTTCCCGCATCCGCGCCAAAGGNCCNGACGGGATCGAGCGCGTCCTGAGTCCGGTTGAAGTAATCGTCAACTGACATTCTCCCAATAATTAAGATTTCAAGGATTTAATCCACACTATATCATCCGTAATGAAGAAGTTTCTCCTTACCGCCATAGCCGTCATGATCTCGGCAGCAGCTTTTGCTCAGGAATCGAGTTCAAGCAGCGTCGTGCGTCGCCGCTCGGCCGACGACCGCAACGCGTCAAAATCCACTTCCGGTGTGACCCAGCGTATGCAGTCTCACTTCGAGGACACTCCAGTCAGCGACTCCGAACTTCAGTGGATGCGCGTGATCTACCGTGAACTTGACCTTATGAAGGATTCTAATTCCGCGCTTTACTATCCCGACGAACCCATCGATGGACAGGAGAACCTCTTCCGTATCATCCTCGGACGNATGGCAGCCAACGAACTTGGTGCATACGAGTATCTTGACGGACGCGAGATGTTCACGGACGCCTACAAGGTCAATATGCGCGATGTCCTCGACCGCTTCCACATACTCTACACTGATGCTAAGGGTTCGACCGAACGTAACCCCCGTTTCGTGATTGAAGAGGCTGATGTTCCCGCTTCTGAAATCCTGAGNTACTACGTCATCGAACGTTGGGAATTCGACAAACGTCAGAACCGTATGCGCACACGCATCGANGCCATCTGCCCTGTTCTNCACCGTTCGGGCGATTTCGGTGGTGAGGCCGTGAAATATCCGATGTTCTGGGTGAAATATGATGATCTACGTCCCTATCTCACCACGCAGAACATCTTTATCAACGATGACAACAACCTTGCATCATGCACCTACGACGATTTCTTCCAGATGGGCCTCTACAATGGCGACATCTACAAGACCCGCAACATGAGAAACCGTTCACTCATGCAGATGCATCAGGANCCCGATGANCTTGCCCATGCAAGAGACAGCATACAGAAGCGTCTCGACAGTTTTGAGGAGAAACTATGGGTACCGTCGCTTGAAGAGCTTGCAGCACGCCGTGAGGCCGCTGAAAAGGCCGATATGGCATCTGCAGACACAGCTGCTGCAGAAAGTCCGACAGGCGAGAGCATCGATAATGCTTCCTCCACTCCGACCGTACGCTCAGCACGTTCCAANCGCGGGCAGACAAAGTCATCATCCGCATCAAAAAACAAACCGGCAAAAGTCAAGAAAGCCAAAGCCCCCAAGGCTTCTTCATCATCGGCCGTGCGCTCAGTCCGCAACCGCCGCCGCTGATACCAGCCTTCTCTCTCCATTCATCATATTACATCCCTCCCGACATTCATCACACATACGGCTCAGATCTTAACGAAATAGCATAATGAGCCGTAACCAATCGCTCTCCCGTCACGGGTAGGAACGTCATCTCCAAACAAAAGACCTTTCTCACAGCTTGCTAATCTTAGGGTCTGATGACATTCCTCCGCTGACGGGAGAGTTTGCGTTACATAAAGTCCTTAAATCCTGTCGGAATAGCCGAATCGAGNCATCTGATAGTCNTGATCACTCTGATGGNTCTGANTCCTCGTCGTACTTCTGAAAAAGAAAATCATTGTAAGGAAAACGCGAAAGGTGGATCTCCTTCGCACGCTCATAGAGCATGTGTTTGAGCTCATCGATATTCGTACCCTTCTTCGCTGATATAAACACGCAATCATGAGGCATCTTGGCCATCCACATGCGCTCCAGATCCTCAAGCGATATGTTTTCCCGCGTCTCAGGTGTCAGATCATTCTCATCCTTCGGGGTATAAGTAAANGCATCGATCTTGTTGAACACCATGATCATCGGCTTGTCCGCACCGTTGCACACCTCGCGCAGAGTCTTATCGACAACCTCTATCTGCTCCTCGAAATTCGGATGTGAGATATCNACCACGTGCACGAGCAGATCCGCCTCACGCACCTCGTCGAGCGTCGATTTGAACGAATCNACAAGATGGGTAGGGAGCTTGCGNATGAACCCGACNGTATCCGTGAGCAGGAAGGGAAGATTGTCGATAATCACTTTACGGACAGTAGTGTCAAGCGTCGCAAAAAGCTTATTTTCGGCAAATACATCGCTCTTGCTGAGCACATTCATCAGGGTTGATTTACCCGCGTTCGTATATCCAACGAGGGCCACACGCGTCAGCTTACCTCGGTTCTTACGCTGCACGGCCTTCTGCTTGTCGATGTCGCGCAGCTGCTCTTTAAGCCATGATATGCGGTTGAGGATNATACGGCGGTCAGTCTCTATCTGCGTCTCACCCGGACCACGCATACCGATACCGCCTCGCTGACGTTCGAGGTGGGTCCACATCCTTGTCAGTCGCGGAAGCAGATATTGATACTGCGCGAGCTCGACCTGNGTCTTTGCATTGGCCGTACGCGCACGCTTTGCAAAAATNTCAAGGATAAGACTTGTTCTGTCGAGGATCTTGACTTTCAGTTCGCGCTCGATGTTCAGCACCTGCTTTGAGCTAAGGTCATCATCGAAGATAGCCATACCTATGTCATTGTCCTCGATATATGCACGGATTTCGTCCAGCTTACCTTTACCGACNAATGTGCGCGGGTTGGCATACGGNAGTTTNTGCATGAAAATCTTGACTGTCTCCGCCCCGGCCGTATCGGCGAGAAATGCGAGTTCGTCAAGGTATTCCTTGGCCTTGGCCTCATTCTGCTGTTCGGTGATGAGCCCGACGAGCACCGCCCGCTCAGTCACNTCCTCATTGAGTATCTGATCTATCATATCTTTTTCTNAATCTCTTTTATTGATGATTATATTATTGACAATTGCAGCTTTTCAGCCCTGATTATCAATTGTTTTNCAATTTCATATATGTCCTNNGCGCACTGAAAGGACGCGATCGGTACAAGCCCGTCAGACGAGCCCCACACAAAGATAACAAATTTCCCTGAAAAAGAGTGCTCTCTTTCAGGGAATAAAGTTTATAATNCATATTACAGGNCAACGGGNGAACNCCTNAGACCTATGNATNTCATTATCTTTCTAACAAGTTCATCTTCATGCCTTCGCCGCTGCTCTCTTGCGTCTGATGATAGATGAAACCCAAGAGTTGGCGACAATCCAAAGCAGCACATCAAGAATCACAATAATGTTGATATTGATNGCAAGATATGCCGACATTGCAAAGTTCAGGACCGTAAAGAACATCGATACACTTACAATCGTNATCATGGCCATGCGCGGCATCATACCAGCCGCGAGAAGCTTATGATGGATATGGTTCTTNTCGGGGAGGAACGGACTCTTNTGCTGNCGGATACGGATCATATACACGCGGATAACATCAAAACACGGAACGATCAGCGGAGAGAATGCNATCACGGCCGGATCAACCGATGTGAAATTCACACCCGGATCAGAATAAAGCTCCGTACCAAGCACTCCGAGAATCAGACCGATGGTAAGCGAACCGGTATCACCCATGAAGATCTTCGAATGTTTCGTGACATTACCGAACACGTTATAATAGAAGAAAGGTATGAGCACTCCCAGAGTAGCGAANCTGATTATGGCAAGCGCATAATGCTCAAGGAACATAAAGCTGATACCGTAAATGATACAGGCGATCGANCTCAANCCNGANGCGAGACCGTCNATGCCGTCAATAAGATTTATCGCATTGATCAGGAACACAAGNACTATCACTGTGAACGGATAGCCNAACCAAGGCGATACTTCCTCTATGCCGAGCGCACCGCCAAGAGTGGAAAACCACACNCCGCCGCCAATCAGACAGCATGCACAGACAAGCTGCACNACNAATTTCGCACGATACTTCACACCGATAAGGTCATCGGCTATACCGACAAGATAGAGGAGTTCCAAGGCTATGAACATAGCCANCAAGGTCTGGTAGCATTCAGACATAGCTCCGGAAAACTCTCCGAAACCTAATTTCAGATTACCTCCAAGCAGGACGGCCATCGATACAAAAATAACGGGGACAAATGCTATACCTCCGAGGCGTGGCACAAGTCCCTTGTGGATCTTTCGCTCATCGACATCATCAAAAAGATTCTTACGATAAGCAATCAATAATATCTGTGGAATAAGCACACCCGCGAGCAGGGCGCACAACACAAAGATAATAAAGGAATTAATCGTCCAATATCCCATACGGCTATTTGTTAGTTATAATTCTTTTTTTGCCATCTCATTCTGGACAAGAAGGCGTATCAATATTTATGTAAGGATCGTATGCACTGCGGACTGGTAATGTGATNTTACCTCCGGGACTTAATACAAGCCATTATTTAACGANATCCGTTTTTCNATGTTTTGCAAATATAGGCATTTTAAATTTTATTTTCACCATATTTCAAAACAAATTTTCACTTTTCTTATGCCTTGAACCACTTTGAGCCATATTTGAAATAAAAAATAAGGTCAGCCTGAGGGNATTTTAANCCTNTCAGGCCGACCTTACTCCTATAATATTTATATTTAATATTTATATTGTCACATCAAACTTGCTGTTCGCTGCTTCCGGTCCATTTCGGGAGAGTGAAGATATATTCGAGACCGCCCTCCGAACGGTTGTGGACAGAAATAGTACCGCCGAGTGAAACTATTGTACTCTTGACGATCGGCAGACCGAGTCCCGTACCACCCATCTTGCGCGAACGGCCGGTATCGACACGATAGAACCGCTCGAAGAGATGAGCCAGATGCTCTTCGCCGACACCGTTTCCGTTNTCGTAGAAATTGAACACATAGAACCGCTCGTTTTCNGAGATCATGTTCATTCCGATCTCCGTGCCTCCCGAATAAAGCGCGGCATTCTTTATCAGGCCGCACACCATTCCTTGAAGCAGTCCATAGTTNCCGAGCACCTCACATTCAAGCGGNATATCGAAGTGAAACTCCAAGTTGCCTGCAAGGTTATTGGCAGGAAGATCATACTCGATCTGATACACGAGGTCATGCATATTCACGCAATCCACCGCTATCATGTCCGCACCGTTCTCCAGTCGGGTCATGGTCGAGACATCGTTGAGAAGCGTGGTCAGACGTTCCACATTCGAAAGCATACGTTCGAGNAATCTCGTGCGTGTCTCNGCATCCATATCCGGATCNGCAAGGATCGACTCAAGATAACCGCGGATGATACCTACCGGTGTCTTGATCTCATGGTTGATATTGTTGGTCATCTGCCGCGACATCTTGGCCTTCTCCTCTATCGCGTGGATGGAGACCTTTCGCTCGCGTTGTATGGCCTCCATAGCCTTGTTACGCTCGTGATAGAACTTCAGNATTTCGCGGGAGATCTCGCCAAGCTCNTTGTTCGGAAACTCATAGTCCNTCTTCACATTACCGCCGGCAGCGGCATTGTTGGCAAAGTCTCTGAGCAAGCGGATGTTGCGCGACAGCTGCTTTGTGGCTAAATAGGCCACTATAAGCGTGACGATCAGTGCCGCGACAATTATAAGCCACACCGTGTCGTCAATATCGATGGCATCATGGACATGCTCACTGTAAGGCATCGCCGTACACACCTCCACCCTCTGGTCGTCACTCCTGACCTTGGAGAAGAAGAACACCTGATCCTCGTCACGTCCGACCAGACGTTCGCCATCGTTTTCAGAAGTGTTTCCATGNGAGAGATTATGCGTCCGCAACACATCCACCTCTTCCAGCTCCCTCGGAATTGGTGCGCCGAGCGAATAGTACAGACGTCCGTCACGATAGACGCTCACGCGGACNCCGTCAAAGAGCGAACCCTTGAAGAACTGCTGGATGAAAGACANAAACGAACGAAGATTGACATCATCACGATAAGCCTCAAGAATGCGGTTGTCGATTATGTCAAGTTCGGCATTGAACACTTTGGCCCTATAGTCGGCCTCTCTCTTATACTGATAGAAGATTATGAGACCGAATACGATACATAGAGCTGTCGCTATCGGCAGGAACAGTCGCCACTGATAGCTAATCNTTCTCTTTGAAACCATAGCCGAAACCTAAGCGAGTCTCGATGTTATTTCCGTAATTCCCGATCTTCTTGCGCANACGCGTGATGTTGGTATCGATNGTGCGGTTGGTCACCACCACATCGTCGGCCCAGACATGGCGGATGATCTCCTCGCGTGAGTAGATGCGGTTACGATGGGTGAGGAAGAAAGCCAGAATCTCAAATTCAGTCTTTGTGAGAGCGACCTTTTCGCCGTCAAGATAACACACCTTGTCGTTGGGATCAATGCGCAGNCCCTGATAGATTATCTGGGGTTCGAGTCCGTCGTCAGCAACGGCGGGAGCAGCCTCACGCGCACGGCGTGCGAGCTGCGTGCGACGCAACACGGCGTTGACCCTCGCTATCATCTCGCTGATCTTGAATGGCTTTGTGATATAGTCGTCAGCACCGATNTTCAGACCCATGACCGTATCATCCTCGCCGTTCAGAGCCGAACAGAATATGATAGGCACATCTTCCATCTCTGTTGAATTGCGCANACGCTTGGCAAAATCAAAACCGCTCAGGCGTTCCATCATAATATCGACTATAAAAAGATCGTAAGGAGTAAGATCCATTTCAAGTGCTTCCTCCGCACTGTAGGCCGTATCGACCTGATAGCCCTCTTTCTGAAGATTGTATTTCAGAATCTCGCAGATTGATTCTTCATCATCAATTACTAAAAGGCGGGTACTCATGTTACTCTATATATGTTTGATTCCGGTTAGCGGGCTCAGAACTTATTTTCAGACATTTTGGGCTGCAATTGTTCTGAAATCCCTAAATAGTTTCTTTTGAGTCGCTAAATTACTGCATTTTTCCGAGGTCTCATGTTAACTTATGTTAAATCAATATTCTCCTTGAACTTTTCTTTTTACCGGCGGTTATAAAAGCAAAGTTACTATTATTTGCACTGTGTTTTCATGGTATTAGATTTAAGGTTAAAGAACTTACAGGCTGTCGCGATGACAGCCTTTTGTTCTTTTTATACATACCNNNTACTGAATACTCATTTTCCNGCACCACACAAGAAATCACAGCAGACACACGCCGTCAANTCCCCCCGANNAAGCATAGATCCACTCCTCCCCCTAANAATGACGAAACTTTTTTNNAAAAAATTTCNCTCCTCCNCGAACCTTTTCAGANCCGCCNGTGTTATATAGTCAAAGTTACTATTATTTGCACTGGCGGATCTGAAAAGGTTCGGGGAGGAGAGAAATTTTCAGAT
>JAAVDF010000012.1 GCA_014801945.1 Bacteroides sp. | reverse complement strand
CGGAGCGACCGTCATGGGAGTCGGTACTCAGATCGGAGCCGCCACTGACGTTGACGGCAACTTCTCGCTGACGCTTCCGGCTTCTGTCAAAAAACTTTCCGTGTCATACGTCGGAATGAACACGAAAGAAGTCGAAATCACTCCCGGAGTGAAGATGAACATCGTCCTCGACGGTACTAACATGCTCGACGAAGTCATCACCGTGGCATACGGTACAGCAAAGAAGTCTTCGTTCACCGGTGCGGCCTCGACCATCTCTGGTGCTACCATTGAGAAGCTTCAGGTTTCCAACGTGTCAAAAGCTCTTGAAGGAGCTGCCCCCGGTGTGCAGGTCGCTTTGCAATCCGGTCAGCCGGGTACAAGCGGTACAATCCGTATCCGTGGTATCGGTTCAATCAATTCAAGTGCTGCACCTCTCTATGTTGTTGACGGTATGCCGTTTGACGGTGATCTCGCCTCAATCAATCCTAACGATATTGAGTCGATGTCCGTCCTCAAGGATGCTGCATCTACCGCCCTCTATGGTTCGCGTGCAGCCAATGGTGTGATCGTAATCACCACTAAGAAAGGTAAGGAGCAGAGATCTCGTGTCACTGTGGATGCCCGTATCGGTTCGAACTCACGCGGTATCAGCAACTATGACATCATGACAGATCCCGGCATGTACATGCTCACAAACTGGACTCTTCTGAAGAATCAGACAAATGCCGAGAACGCTACTGCAAAGCTTATTGATCGTGTGGGCTACAATCCATACGATTGCGCCAATGATGCTGTCGTTGACGTTAATGGTAATCTCACTAACGCCCGCCTTTTCTGGAACGACGACTGGACTGATGCAGCGATCAAAAACGGTCTTCGTCAGGAATATAACGTGACTGTTTCCGGTGGAAACGAAAAGAGCAACCATTTCCTTTCGTTTGGCTACTTGGAAGATGAGGGTATCATCAAGAATTCTGATTATAGCCGTCTTTCATTCCGTGCAAGCGGTGACTATGATGTGAACCGCTGGATCAATGTCAACGGTAACATCGCTTACTCACGCGGTGAGCAGAACGCTCTTCAGATTTCAAGCCTCTCGAACTATTCAAACACATTCGCTTTCATCCAGCAGATGGGTCCCATCTACCCTGTGTTCGCACATGACAGTCAGGGCAACCGCGTCTATGGCGAAAATGGCAAGCCCGTCTATGACTTCGGCGATGGTAAGTATGGAGTTCGCCCGTACTTCTCGAATCAGAATGTGGTCGCTTCCGACGATGCTAACCAGAACCGCTATATCCGCGACAATATCAGCAGCCGTTTCGGCGTCACTCTTAAGATTATCGACGGTCTTCAGTTACGTGCCAACCTCGGTTATGATGTGACCAATACTTCACGCGACCAGTTCATGACCCCTGATTTCGGTGATGCCCAGCAGGTTGATGGACGTGCCTACAAGACCCGTCAGCGCAACGAGACCTATACCATCAACGAACTTCTCTCATACGACAAGAATTTCGGTGAAAAGCATCATTTTGACATCCTTGCAGGCCATGAATCCTACAAGATGAACCAGAATTACCTTTACGGTGCAAAGTCTCACTTCTTTGAAGCTACAATCCCTGAGTTCGACAACGCTATCACTATGGATGACCTTTCATCCTCGACAGATGAATATACTATTGAATCATGGCTCGGTCGTCTCAACTATGATTTTGATGACAAGTATTATTTCTCAGGTTCTCTCCGTAGCGACGGTTCTTCACGTTTCGCAAAGAATCATCGTTGGGGTACATTCTGGTCAGTAGGTGCTTCTTGGCGTATCAGCAAGGAAAACTTCATGCAGAATCTCACTTGGGTTGACAATATGTCCATCCGTGCAAGCTACGGTAGCGTAGGTAATGATGATATTTACTATCCCGGTACATCAACAAGCAACTATTATCCCGCGCTCACACAGTATCAGCTCACAAATGCCGGCGGTAGCTATTCACTCTCTCGTTACTATCAGGGTAATCCTAACATCACTTGGGAAACTTCCTACAATTTCAACGTAGGTTTCACTGCCCAGCTCCTCAATAATCTTCTCAACATTGACTTCGAGTACTTCAACAAGCGTACAAAAGATATGCTTTACAATGTACCCCAGTCACCATCATCAGGTGTAAGCTACATTTCGGAAAATGCCCTCACCATGAACAACAAGGGTGTTGAATTCACTCTCGGTGTGAACATTCCCATGCCTAAGGATTTCACATGGAACTGGACATTCACCGGCACACACTATGTCAACAAAGTTACCGGTATCCCGGCTGACAAACGAGCTGACGGTATCACTCACGATGCTTACTACAATATCCGCGAAGGCAGAAGCGTGTGGGATTTCTACTACTATAAGTTCGCAGGTCTTGACGATACGGGTCACTCAACATGGTGGGCTGACGTAAAGGATAAGGATGGCAATGTCACTGGTCGTGAAGCTGTTTCAGATTACAGTGCTGCCACTAAGTACTATATCGGCACTGCAATTCCTGACTTCATCGGCGGTATCACTACCAACTTCACATGGAAAGGTCTTGATTTCTCGGTAGCAATGAACTATCAGATCGGCGGTGACATCTATGACGGCATGTACAGCAACCTCATGGGGTCAAGCAACGCAGGTCAGAACTGGCATAAGGATATCCTCAATTCATGGACTCCTGAAAACACCAATACAAATGTGCCTGTGCTCGACGGTGATCAGAATGCAACAACTTTCTCTGATAAATTCCTTATCGGTGCCGACTTCTTTAATCTGCGCAACATCACTCTTGGATATTCTTTCCCGAGCAAGTGGCTGTCAAAGGCAAGTATCGAACGTGCGCGTATTTATATGAATGCTGACAATGTTGCTCTGTGGTCGAAGCGTAAAGGTCTGGATCCCCGTCAGTACATCTACGGTCAGTCCGCAGCAAACTACTCTACCATCCGCACTATATCATTTGGTCTTTCATTAACATTCTAAAGATTAACATACATGAAATTTCACAATATAGCATTAAAGGGAATCGCCCTTGGAGCACTCGTATTTGCTTCATCATGCTCCGATGATTTCCTTGACACCAAGCCCGAAGGCTTGATTGACGCAGAGGATGTGAACGCTACCATGCAGAAAGATCCCTCGCTCGTAGAGTCATACCTTACCGGTGCTTACATGAACTTCTACAACGGTGGTGAGTGGCGTACAAGCCATGATATCTATGGCATTCAGGGGCTCCGGATTGCAATGGACATGATGACCGATGACGTTACCCTCCCACGTAATACACAGTGGTTCTCATTCGATTATCAGCTCGATAACCGTCTGGCTAACTACCGCCGTACAACCGCGACATGGCGTGAGCTTTATCAGGTGGTCAACGACTGTAATACGGTGATTGAATTCCTAAAGCCTGAAGATGACTCAACCCCCGAAGGCGATGCAAAGAAGTTGCTTGGTCAGGCATACGCACTGCGCGCACTGACCTATTATTACCTGATCAACCTCTGGCAGCAGCCCTATAGTGTCAATCCCGATGCTCCCGGTGTGCCTGTCAAGACTGAAAGCGAATATCGTCCTGAGCGTGTTCCTGTAAAAGAAGTGTATGAGCAGATCATCTCTGACATAAAGACCGGCTATGAGTATCTTAAAGGCGAGAAGGTTGCCGATAAGGGTAGCATCTCTGAATATGCGGCTGCGTTTATTTATGCCAACGTCCTCATGTTCACAGGTGACTACAACGGTGCTGCACAGTGGGCTGAAATAGCTGTTCAAGGTGGATCGTTCAACTCTAAAGAGGACATGATCAGCGGTTTCAATTCGCTTGATCTGCCTGAGGTGCTATGGGGTTATAAAGTCGATACGGAGAATACCTGCTACTACGCATCATTCTTCTCTCACATGGACACTTATATGCCCGGCTATGGCGGTCAGGTCGGTTACCGCAAGCTGATCGCATCTGAACTCTACAATCAGATTGCCGATAATGATGTCCGCAAGGAGTGGTTCGGTTACGTGGAGGACTATAATCTTCTTGATGTCGATTTCTCATACGAAGAAGGTAATGGTTGGCTTCCCTATCTTTCAAACAAGTTCCGTGACAAGTATCTGACTTCACTGGGAGCTGACGGTCCCTTCACTTCTGATGTCATCTATATGCGTACAGCCGAGATGTATTATGTAGCTGCTGAAGCTTACTATCTTGCCGGCAATCAATCTAAGGCTCAGGAGGCTCTCACTACGATAATGTCAAACCGCGTTCCCGGTTACACATGTACTGCTACCGGTGAAGCTCTCTACAAGGAGATTTGTGTGAACAAGCGAATTGACATGTTCGAGGAAGGTAGCCGTTTCTTCGACATCAAACGTCGCAACGAATCTATCGACCGTAGCCTTAGCACAAACGCTCCTATAGCAGCACTTGAGTACGTCGGTGCCGTTCGCTATTCCGGACATGACGCAAAGATGATCTATCAGATTCCTGAGGTTGAAATTCAGAATAATCCTGAGATTACTGAGCAGAATCCCGCACAGTAATCAGGGGCATTCAACACGTCTTACAATGGGGCTGTGTCGTATGACACAGCCCCATCTCTTTCTCTATAACTATCAAGTCAGTCCCTTTCTTTCCGACCACGAAAACAGACTAACGTCAGATTCTTCTTTATGCAATGGCCCGGTTGCAAATCATCTTGTCCCGACATGCAGACCTCAAATTTTCTTATCGGACAGATAGGGATAGTGTAGATTAAAAGCGCATAAAAAATCCCCGGTCGGAAAAACGACCGGGGATATTCACATTATATGGAGGTTATAGAATGTGTCGGGTGATTGGGGGAAATTTAGCCGAGGCGAGCTTTGATGGCTTCGGTTTCCTTTTCGTAGCCGGGCTTGGCGAGGAGAGCGAACATATTGCGCTTGTAAGCCTCGACACCGGGCTGGTTGAAGGGATTCACGCCGAGAATGTAGCCGCTGATACCGCAAGCCTTCTCGAAGAAATAGATGAGCTGACCGAGATATTTCTCCTCAAGAGCGGGGAGGGTGATGAGGATGTTGGGTACACCGCCATCCACGTGTGCGATGCGGGTACCGAGCTCGGCCATCTTATTCACCTCGTCGATGTGCTTGCCGGCTATGTAGTTGAGACCGTCAAGGTTGGCCTCGTCAGAGGGAATGAGCTTCTCGTGTGCGCTCTCCTGAACTGAGATGACAGTCTCGAAGATGGTGCGCTCGCCTTCCTGAATCCACTGACCCATAGAGTGGAGGTCGGTAGAGTTATCGACAGCAGCGGGGAAGATACCGAGGTTGTCCTTACCCTCGCTTTCGCCGTAGAGCTGCTTCCACCATTCGCCGAAGTAGTGGAGCTTGGGGTTGTAGTTGACGAGGATTTCAGTCTTTTTGCCGGCCTGATAGAGAGCGTTGCGGGTCTCTGCATAGAGGAATGCGGGATTGGCTGCATCGGGAGTGTTGGTCATTTTCTCCATCTCGGCTGCGCCGTCGATGAGAGCGCGGATGTCGAATCCGGCCACTGCGATGGGGAGCAGACCTACGGGGGTGAGGACAGAGAAACGTCCGCCCACGTTGTCGGCGATGACGAAAGTCTTGTAACCTTCCTCGGTTGCGAGACGGCGGAGTGCACCGCGCTGAGCGTCGGTGATGGCAACGATGCGCTTGCGGGCCTCCTCAAGACCGAGCTGGCGTTCGAGCTGCTCTTTGAGCAGGCGGAATGCGATGGCGGGCTCAGTGGTTGTGCCGCTCTTCGAGATCACGATTATGCCGAAACGTTTGTCCTTGAGATAGTCCTGAAGTTCATAGAGGTAATCTTCGCCGATATTCTGACCTGCGAAAAGCACTTTGGGGTTACCTTCCTCTGCGGGACGATAGGCTGCGAAGCTGTCGCTGAGAGCTTCGATCACAGCTTTTGCGCCGAGATAAGAACCGCCGATGCCGATTGCTACGACTGTGTCGCAGTTCTTGCGGAGGCTGTCGGCCGTAGCCACGATGTCGTCAAGGAGGGCGTCAGTAGTTTCAGTGGGGAGGTTTACCCAGCCAAGGAAGTCGCTGCCTGCGCCTGTGCCGTTAAGCACTTCATCGAGGGCATTGACGGCCTTCGCATCGAGTTTATTGATTTCTTCACGGCTCACTGTGCCGAGAACGTCTTTGATGTCAACGGATAAGGTTTTCATGCTATTTGTAAATTTAAAATTAGATTGTCATTTTAATTTTGTTAAGGTCGGTGATGTGACGCCTGAGATCAGATGAACCACTTGCCGAGTGACCGGATGGCCCGTTCGGCATTCGCCCGGCGATAAAGTATGTCATACACGGTGTCGAGGATAGGCATTTCCACACCGTATTTCTTATTTATCTCCTTGATGCACTTCGTGCCGTAGTATCCTTCAGCCGTCTGTTCCATCTCCATGCGGGCGGTCGCTACGGAGTAGCCTTTGCCGATAATCGATCCGAAATTATGGTTGCGTGAGAAGCGTGAGTAAGCCGTCACGAGGAGATCACCGAGATAGACTGAATCGCAGATGCAGCGCGGACGGGGACAGGCCTCGTCGATGAACCGCTCCATTTCACGGATCGCGTTGCTGACGAGCATGGCGAGGAGGTTGTCGCCACCCTTCATGCCGTGGATGATACCGGCGGCAATGGAATAGACGTTTTTCAACACGGCGGCATATTCGATTCCCTCGACATCGCTCGACGGGATGGTACGGGTGTTGGGCGAGGCAAGCTTTTTGCCAAACTCAATGGCATTATCCACATTGTGACAGCCTACCGTGAGGAAACTCGGACGGTCAAGGGCCACTTCTTCGGCATGGCAAGGCCCGGCTACCACGAGCACTCTTTCGGATTTGACTCCGAAATGATGGACTACGAAGTCGGATATGATCTCGTTGTCGCCGGGGACGATTCCCTTGACGGCTGAGACCACATACTTGTCTGAGATATCGACCGTGATCTTGTTGATGTGGGTCTTGAAGTAGGGAGAGGGCATGACCATGAGCAGGGTGTCGGCATGGGCGCAGACATAGTTTATGTCGCTTGAAAATTCTATGCGTGACACGTCAAACTGCACATCGGTCAGGTAGGCCGGATTATGGCCGAGGCGTTTGAAATCCTCTATGCGGTCATCGCGCCGCATGTACCAGAGGATTGAATCGCAGTTGCGCAGGAGGAGCCGGGCGAGAGCTGTGGCCCAGCTTCCGCCTCCCATCACTGCTATTTTATTGAATGCCATGATTTATGCGCGAACTGATGATGACAGTAAAAAGAAATTTGCTTTTCTTACTCGGCTGCTGCCGGAGCGGCTGCGACGATCCATTTTTCGACTTCATCCACCACGGGGGCTTTGAAACCGAGCTTGAATTTCTTGTTTATGCCACAGAGTTCCTGATGGAGCTTGCCGGCACTCTGGGCGGCGAGCATTTCGGTGGTATAGACACCGGCCTTATAGAGAGGTGCCACCCATTCGGCAGGAACGCCGAGAGCGGTGAAGGCTTCCTCCTTGTCGCGGCGTTGAACCTTTTCGGGGCGCATCTGCGGGAAGAAGAGCACCTCCTGAATGGTTGTCTGGCCGGTCATGAGCATCACGAGACGGTCAATACCCATGCCCATGCCCGATGTCGGGGGCATACCGTATTCGAGCGAGCGCACGAAATCCTGATCGATAATCATGGCTTCGTCGTCGCCCTTGTCGGCGAGCTTCATCTGCTCAACGAAGCGTTCGTACTGATCGATCGGATCGTTAAGCTCCGAATAAGCATTGGCCAGCTCCTTGCCGTTGACCATAAGCTCGAAGCGTTCGGTGAGTTCGGGATTGTCGCGGTGCTTCTTGGTGAGAGGCGACATTTCGATGGGATAGTCGATGATGAAAGTAGGCTGGATGTAGCTTCCCTCACACTTCTCGCCGAAGATTTCGTCAATGAGTTTGCCTTTGCCCATAGTCTCATCGACTTCGATGCCGAGCGAGCGGGCAGCATCGCGGAGCTGCTCCTCGGTCATGCCGGTGATATCGATTCCGGTGTGCTCCTTGATGGCCTCGGTCATGGTGACGCGGCGATAGGGGGCTTTGAAGTTGATCATGTTGTCGCCCACCTTGACTTCCGTTGTGCCGTTGACGTCGAGACAGATCTTTTCAATGAGTTTTTCGGTGAAATTCATCATCCAGTTGTAGTCCTTGTAGGCTACGTAGATTTCCATGCAGGTAAACTCCGGATTGTGAGTGCGGTCCATACCCTCGTTGCGGAAATTCTTGCCGATCTCATACACACCGTCGAAACCGCCTACGATCAGTCGCTTCAGATAAAGCTCGGTGGCGATACGCATATAGAGGTCAATGTTGAGCGAATTGTGGTGGGTGATAAACGGGCGTGCGCTCGCTCCACCTGCTATTGACTGGAGGATGGGGGTCTCCACTTCCATGTAGCCGTGCTCGTTGAAGAAGTTGCGCATTGAGTTGAGCACTTTGGTACGCTTCACGAACACATCTTTTACGCCGTCATTGACGATAAGGTCGATGTAGCGGCGGCGGTAGCGGAGTTCGGGATCATCAAACGCATCGTAGGTCACACCGTCCTTGACCTTAACGATGGGGAGGGGACGGATCGACTTGCCGAGCACGATGAGTTCCTTGGCATGTACGGAGATTTCGCCGGTCTGTGTGCGGAACACGTAGCCCTTCACGCCCACGAAGTCACCGATGTCAAGAAGTTTCTTGAACACCACATTGTAGAGGTCCTTGTCCTCGCCGGGGCAGATCTCGTCGCGGTTCACATAGACCTGAATGCGGCCGTGGGAATCCTGAAGCTCAAGGAATGAGGCTTTACCCATGATTCGGCGGCCCATGATTCGGCCTGCCACTGACACTTCGCGCTGGGGAGCGTCGTCGGCAAATGTCTCCTTTATTTCGTCGGAGTAACCGGTTACTGGAAATTCTGCTGCGGGAAAGGGTTCGATACCGCGTCGGCGCAATTCGTCAAGACTGCCACGGCGCACTATCTCTTGTTCACTGAGTTCAAGGACGTTCATATATTGATGATTTTTTTATTTTTTAGAATGAATTTGGAATAAATATGGTGTTTCTTTTCCTTGTGTATATGACGGGCATAATAGATATAGGTGCTATTCCCCATAATAAGGAGGAAACAATTGCAAAATTAAGTAATTTTTCGCCTATGCCCAACAAAATAGGCTCCAAAACTTGGAGCCTAATGTTAAAAACGCTAAAACTTATACAATTACATTTCATTATGCATTATTCTCAACTTCTTGTCACCGTCAGGCCGGAGCGTGAGATCGAGAGATCCACGAGGCGGGCGTTGGGGCGGAGCGGATCAGTGTGCAGCTTCTGTCTGATGCGTGCGGCTGCCTCCGGATCTTTGGCTATCATATAGAGGTAGCCTCCGCCGCCTGCGCCGGGGAGCTTATAACCGAGGCAGAGATCATCCACCCTGCGGGTGATTGCCTCCACTTCCGGAGGATTAGTTCCACGGTCGATGGAGATGTTCTGATGCCAAGTCTTGCGTATCAGTTCTCCGAAGCGTTCGAAATTGCAACGCATGATCGCATCATACATCTCCATGGTGTGAGCCTTCATGCTGCGGAGCAGACGCAGTTGCGATCCCTCGTTGAGGAACATGTTGCGTACTATCTCGGCAAGAATATCCTTGGCCGTGCGGGTGATGCCCGTGTAGTAAAGGAGATGGCATGATGCATATTCCGGATCGGTGAAAATGGTGTCGGGCAGCCAGCTGACCACCGGATTCTGCTCGAATCCGCGGACTGTCTGCAGGAGCTTGACACCGCCGATGACACCACCGAACTGATCCTGCCAGCCGCCACCGGTGGTCAGGAGCTGTTCGAGCACGAGCGTGCGGCTGCATATTTCGTTCTTATCCCATGCGAGAGAGCAGAAGTCGCTTATCGCACCGAGCACTGTCGCTGCAAGGATGCTGCTCGTGCCGAGGCCGCTTCCCGCCGGAATGGCAGAGAAAAGGGTGATTTCAAGACCCGACCCGAAATCCTCAAGTTGAGCCTTGAGCGAGGGATAGGTCACCGAGCAGAAGCGCGGATGGAATCCTGCGAGTGCAAGTGCTGCTTTGGGGATGGAGAACGGACTGCCGACACGGTGGAAATCGAGGATGGCATCATAGTTGTCGATGCGTTCCTCCGCACCGAGGTCGATACTACGGCAGATGATGTGGGGTTCTTTACACGGACGCACGTAAGCCTGCAGGGGCGGCTGTCCGTTGAGCTCGATGGCGAAATTGATCACCGAGCCTCCTTCCATTAGGCAATATGGGGCCGTATCGGTCCAGCCTCCAGCCAAGTCGATGCGCACCGGTGAGCGGCTCCACACTATCTGATCGGAGCAAACTGCACGCTTTGGAAGTTGTTTCTTTTGGAGCGCGTTGCGTGTCAGTCCGTCGCGCAGAAGTGAGAACGCGCGTTCGCGCTCTTCAAGTCCACCCTGTCCCGACATGCGTTTCACCTCCGAGCGGAACATTGCGTCGCTCGCACGTTTTATCAGAGGTTCGCTCTCGCTAAGTGGTTCGGGCAGAGCGAGGCCGTCGGCTGCAAACGCCTTGGCAGCTTCAAGAAGATCACTCTGATAGAACACACTGTGGTGATGATTGGCTGCTATGGCCATGCGGTTGGTCTTGCGGAAATCCTTGCGCTGACCGACGAGGCGGTCCAGACGTGCGATGTCCGAGATCTTCTCCGCGCTCAGGAGCTCGTGGCCCGTCATATCGGCGTTTCCGGCAAGCATGGCCTTGACCATACGTCCCATATCGTCAATGTCGGTCACCACGGGGAATTGCGGACGCTTCTGCTCCTCGCCTGCGAAACGGTCATCGATATTATAGACACGGACGGCATAACCATCCTCTCCCACAGGCACTATGTCGATGCACTGACCCGGTTTCAGCGAGAGTTCCCAGTCGTTGCGTGGAACGCCAGTTATTATATGGTCGCTCGTAAGAGTCCAGTTTTTCCCGATATTACTGTTTTCTACCCATATATTGGTGTTGTTAGGCTCGAATCCCTTTTCGGTGATGGCATTCTGTACGAAGATCGACGGGTGGGGCTTGCGGTCGCGGTGCATGATTTCGCGCTGATCGTTGACGATGTTCTGCACGGCGAGGGTCGATGAGATCATTTCGCGCCCCGTACCGAAATGGTAGAACTGGCCGCCGGGGAGAGGCACGATGGCTACCGAAAGTTCCCTTAGCTCCGGATCAATGATTTCAGGATCAGTTCCGAGCGCGCGGCCGAATTCCGAATAGAGGTCATATTCCCTGAACGAACCGTCGGCGTTGCGCGAACGCTTGCGCAGCAGATCCACAGCGCGGTCGCTCAGCAGCCATATCCCAATGTCGGTCAGGAAGTAACCGGTCTGAAGAAGGGCGTTGAGCTGATCCACGGACGGCTTCTGTAGCATTCGGTTGAGCGTAGATGGTGCATCGTGGGTGCTGTAGAATACGCCGTGGTTCTTGGCTATCGACGAGCTGAGCCACAGACCGTAGCAAACCACGTCGGCCTTCGGGACTGGTGCAAGCTGTTCGGCCGCACGGATATACACGTCACCGCTGACTATCATGGTGTTCAGTCCCTCCGGGGCCATCGCCATGATGCGCTCGTAGAGAGGAAGCTGTAGGTCGAGCAGTGTCTGCGACAGCGACTGACCGCGCTCCCAACGGAAAATGGGAACAGGTGTCAGTACCTTGCCCGATGGAGCGTAGGCGGGCAGACGGCGGCTCTGGCCTCCGGCATGAATGATGATTTTACGCTCCTTTCCCATCCAGTCGCCGAACGGCTCGTTTCCGTCGGCCGACTCGCGGTGACACTCTTCAAGGATCCATGTTGTGCCTCCGCCACTGCCGAGACGGTGGCCTACGGGGTCTGACGTGCAATAGAATTCCGATCTCGACAGACCGGTGATATCATGGAAGCAACCGACAAGGTTGGGTGGAAGCGAAAGGAGTTTTTTGGTCATTGCGGATAAGGTGTTTGCTTTGTGACAATGATATTAAAAAAATGATTCATGGACGGTCTTGTGTCTGTCGGGTATTAGGATAGCCTGACCAACCGCTACGCAAAGATACATCAAAGGTTCGGAATAACCAATAATTACCGCTGCAACATGACATTCACTTTCTTACCGCTACCTTCCGTCAGGTCGCTGATTCCAATTCTTCTTGATGTTTCTGTCGAAAAAAGGTCGATTAGCGTTTGAAATATAATGATTAATATCGTACATTTGCAAAATAAGTTGTGTAATTCCGTTAGTCCCATGAAAAAACTCATTGCCGCAATCATTCTGCTTGCAATCCTCCTGCCTGCCCGCGCCGCTTCCGAAGTTGAAGTGAAGATCCCGGAACAAAGCTTTGGTAGCCTTATGCCTGACACGGCATCATTCATTGCTTTCCTTGTTGATAAAAAGACTAACTCACGTGATAATAAGTTGCGTGTTAAGGTTGCCTCCACGATTAATGGGCAAGGGCTTTGGTCTGCACCATATTACAAGGGACGTCTTGTAGATGTATGCGATAGAGGTGTCCTTATTCAGGATGCGTTTACTGTCCTTCTCTATGATTGGGCTACCGGTAAGGAGTTGATGGATCTGAAGTGTTTCCCGGTCTTTATAGATGAGGTCAATGGATTGCTGATTGGAGTTAGCGGTTCAGGTAATACCCGCTTGAAATGCTATTCGCTTGACACGCTTAAATTATTATGGGAGACAAAAATTCCTTCGAATAAAGGGATGCGATGGGAGGTTATTGATCGTCCTGATCCGAACACAGTATTGTTTCAGTCTGATTATATAGGTCGGATAAATCTTAAAGACGGCTCGGTGGCTTCATATCCGATTAAGCAGATGCGTTTTGATAAAAAGCGTTTTTGGTTAAGCAACGATATCGGTTCCTTTGCACTGCTCTTTGGTGCTGTAGGTGGACTTATTGATTACTTTAATAGTGCACATAATGCTTCGTATGGTATGTGGAAAGAGACCGATGGCTCAAAGGTCATGAGTGATTCAGACGGTAAGCTCTATGTGTCTGATCGTGATAAGATAGCTTGTCTTACACCGGAACTTGATGAAGTGTGGATGTGCCCCCTTCCCAAGGGCACTTCAGGTAGCGCACGGATCTGGCTGCATAATGATACAGTCAAACTTTTGAATACCGGGTCTGTTCTTGAAAATAATCATCTTAATAAAGTTGCCCGACCATTTATCGGCAAGTTCGATAAAAACATAGGCGAATGCATTCAGGTGGATTATTTTGCAGAAAACTGGGATGAGGAAAAATTTGGCAAAGTCCTTGATTTCATCTATGATACGGTGTATGTTGTTAATTCTGGATCATCATACGTTCCTCTGGAAGTTCCTTTGGATAAGGCCTATGTGCGGAGTAAGAATGGTGGGGCGTGGCTTATAGATACAGATTTCAATATCCTGAGCGAATTACTCCCGCAGGACGTTTTTATCCCTGTTGGAGAAATCGGAGATTCAAAAATCCTTTATAATGGAGGTGATAAGTGTTATATCCGTATTGATGCTAATGGTGATTGTGTAGAGAAATATCCTGCTGCCACACTTGATGTCAAAGCGAAGGGTAAGCGTGTGTTCAGGGTTGAAGATGGAAATGTAATTGTCACACAAGTTGCCGACTAAGATGTCCAATCCTGATAAATTACGACGTATTGATGATATAATCAAGCTCTTTGAGTGATTTGTCCGATATTTGGATTTTAATATTTTGTTTCTACAAGGCGTTTTTTCCACCTCATGGCATGGAAAAAACGCGCTTTTTGTTTAATTTTGCGATACTATGGCAAAATTTCAGATCAACATACTCGGATGCGGTTCGGCCACACCTACTGCGCGTCACCAACCATCGTGTCAGGTGGTGGATTTCCGCGACAAGCTCTTTATGATCGACTGCGGTGAGGGCGCGCAGGGACAGTTCAGGCGTATGGGACTGAAATTTTCCCGCCTCAACCACATCTTCATTTCCCATCTCCACGGCGATCATCTTTTCGGTCTCCCCGGACTGCTCTCCACCATGGCCCTCCACGAAGTCACTGGGTCGGTGACGGTCCACGTATTCCGTGAGGGCGCACGCCTCATGAAGGAATGGATGGACTTCTTCAACCGCAACGCACCGTTTGAGATCATCTATGACGTGATTGAGGAAGGGGAGAGGCGCGTGGTCTATGAGGATGCCGGTCTTGTCATCGAAACCTTTCCGCTCTATCACCGGACTCCTTGCAACGGCTACATCTTCCGCGAGAAACCCAAGCTGCGCCATCTGCGCGGCGATGCCGTGAAATTCCATGCTGTCCCTGTCTCCATGATGAAGAGTATAAAGGAAGGTGCTGATTTCATTAAACCCGACGGCACGGTCATCCCCAACACCATGCTCACCACCGATGCCGACCCATCGATGAGCTATGCCTACTGCAGCGACACCATGATGGACATGCGTGTGGCGGCCGACGTGAAGGGGGTCGATACTATCTATCATGAGGCCACTTACGATGACTCGCTTGAATCACAGGCCCGCGAGCGCGGACACTCCACTGCCCGTCAGGCCGGACGCATAGCCCGCGAGGCAGGTGCGAAAAGACTGATAATAGGTCATTTCTCAAAACGCTACAATTCTGAGGAAATCCTCCTCAAAGAAGCATCCGAGGAGTTTCCGGATGTGATCGTGGCCAACGAAGGTCTCCGCATCGACCTCGAATGAGGTAGCTCTGATCTCTTTGACAACCCTGATAAAAATTCCCTTAACAATACCCCTTATGCAAAATCTCATCATCGAGCGCATCGTCGCTCTTCGCAAAGAAATGGCTGCAGCCGGGATCAAGGCTGTGATATTGCCCCGCACTGACGCACATCTTAGTGAATACATATCATCCCACTGGCATATCGTTCGCTATCTCAGCGGTTTCACCGGCTCGGCCGGCACTATGGTCGTGACCGACAAAGCCGCGCTTCTTTGGGTCGATAGCCGTTACTTCCTTCAGGGAGCACAGCAGATCGAAGGTACAGGTATCGAACTGATGAAGGACGGCCTCCCCGAAACTCCTTCGATCACCGAGTATCTCTGCGAACACCTCTCGAAAGGTGACACTGTTGGCATCAATGGTCTCCTCATGTCCATCGACGAGACTGCCGCTCTTCGTTCGCGCCTCAACGCCTGCGGTATCGGTCTTGATGTGGATTTCGATCCGATCGACCGCATTTGGGCTGATCGTCCCGCTCTTCCCTCTGACAAAATTTTCATCCACGATGAGAAATATGCCGGCGAGTCGGCAAAATCGAAAATTGCCCGTATTCTAGCCGCAGCAAAGACTCAGGGTGCTGACGCTTACTTCACCTCCGCGCTCGACGAGATCGCATGGATGCTCAACATCCGTTCAAACGATGTTCCCTGCAATCCCGTAGCCACATCTTTCCTCTATATAGCCCCCGAAGGCAGCACACTTTTTGTTGATTCTGCAAAACTCACTCCCGAAGTCGAAGCCTATCTCAAGGATGCCGGTGTGGCAGTCGCCTCATACGCCGATGTGCTTTCCTCGCTTGCCGCTCTCCCCAAGGATGTCACTGTCCTTCTCAGCGGTAGCCGTGCATCGGGAGCTATCGCCCATGTGCTTGAGGGTCACTATGTCAAGGGTGATTCACCGGTGGCTCTCCCCAAGGCTGTGAAGAACGAGATCCAGATTGCCGGTATCCGTCAGGCTCATCTCCGCGACGGTGTGGCTATGGTCCGTTCGCTCATGGAAATCGAAAAGACCGTTGAGGAAGGCAAGCCTCTGACTGAAATCGGTGTGGCCGACATCCTTCTCCGTCATCGCAGTGCAGGTGATCTCTTCTTTGATCTCAGCTTTGAGAGCATCTGTGGTTTCGGTCCTCACGGAGCGATTGTCCACTATTCGGCTACACCTGAGAGCGACGTTCCCGTAAGCAAGGGAAATCTGCTGCTCATCGACTCCGGTGCAAACTACCTTGACGGCACTACGGACATCACCCGTACTATCGCTCTCGGTGAACCTACAGCCGATATGCGTCATGACTTCACCCGCGTGATGCAGGGCCATATAGCCATTGCCACAGCTATCTATCCCGAAGGCACACGTGGCGCGCAGCTCGACGCACTCGCACGCATGCCGCTCTGGAAGGAAGGTAAGAGCTATCTTCACGGCACAGGTCACGGCGTAGGCCACTTCCTCAACGTGCATGAAGGTCCGCAGAGCATCCGTCTTAACGATACCCTTGCACCGCTCACGCCCGGTATGCTCACTTCCAACGAGCCGGGAGTCTATCTGACCGACCGTTATGGCATCCGTTGCGAGAACCTCGTGCTGACCATACCTTACGAGGAGACTGAATTTGGCAAGTTCTATGCATTTGAGACCATCACGCTCTGTCCCTTCGACCGCAAACTCTTCGATCTTTCGATCATGTCGGCTGCCGAGATCAAGTGGGTCAACGACTATCACCACACAGTCTATGACCGTCTCGCACCCCTCATGACCGAGGAAGAGCGCGCTTGGCTCGCCGCCGCCACCGCTCCCCTTGACTGATGCTTGCAGCGTGTTGCGAATACTGTTGTAGGAACGCAGCATAGTGCGTATGCTGATGCTTGTAGGGACGCGGCGTGCCGCGTATGCCGAATTGAATAGTTATAGGCAATTCCTTGACTCGGCAGCATTGTGCCAGCCGTATGTGTATTCTCCAATGATACATTATCCATGATGTATTTAATCCGGCATACGCGGCACGCCGCGTCCCTACAAATCGCTGAAAAATTTGTATTGTCTATACTCTATACTTAAAAATAACCACTATACTAAAAAATGGCTCTTATACTACCTGTAAGGGGCTTCACCCCACAAATAGGACCTGACACCTTCCTTGCCGAAAACGCCACGATCGTTGGAGATGTGGTGATGGGTAGCGAGTGTAGTGTCTGGTTCAACACCGTCCTGCGCGGTGATGTCAACTCCATTCGTATCGGTAACCGCGTCAACATACAGGATGGTTCAGTCCTCCACACCCTCTACAAGAAATCCACCATCGAGATCGGCGACGATGTATCAATCGGTCACAACGTCACCATCCACGGAGCTAAAATCCACGACTACGCACTCATCGGCATGGGTGCGGTAGTGATGGACGATGCCGAGGTAGGGGAGGGTGCGCTTGTCGCCGCCGGATCTGTCGTCCTGTCGCGTACCAAGATAGGCCCTAACGAACTGTGGGGAGGCGCGCCTGCCAAGTTCATCAAGATGGTAGATCCTGAAACCTCGCGTGAACTCAACATAAAGATAGCCAACAACTATCTCCGTTACTCCCGCTGGTACACCGATCCGGATGCTCCCACTGATTTCTGAATCTAAGATCCTCCGGTCTCAGAGGCTGTAGCACCATTACGAATAATCTCGGAAATGGATTCTTCTTACCAAGAAAAACGATCTGCCTATTGCCGGAAATAAAAAAAATTCCTACCTTTGTCCCCGTCCAAGTCATAACGCCGTTGACTGGACGGGGACAGAGGTTTTTGTCCTGACGCCACAAACCTCATCCTCCACACACATAGACACAAAAGCCCGAATGGCGGAATCGGTAGACGCGACGGTCTCAAACACCGTTGGAGCAATCCATCCCGGTTCGATCCCGGGTTCGGGTACTGAATTGAGGATTCTCATCGCGAGAGTCCTCTTTTCTTATTCCTGCCCCTCGTAACTCATTGGTTCCCTTGTATATAAAATTGGTTCTAATAAGGCTTTGTTGAGGATACAAAATTGGAGAGTAAAGTTTTCATAGTATAGTCACGGCTCTTTCATTTAAAAACGCTTTGATTTTTAAATGAAAGAGCCGTGATATCGGATAAAAATATCAGATTGATATCTTATGATGATATCAAACAGGCGGTTTATTTGAAGACCTGTTTTGCTGTATCGACACTGCCGTCGGCGTAGGTCGTGCGGACAATGTAGAGAGTGTTCGCTACCGGTGCGGTTACCTTATAGCCCTTGACATCGTAATACTCAACTGATACGATATCGTTGCTTGCCGAGATGTTGTCGATAGCGGAGGTTTCAATCTCAAACTTACCGTTGTGCAAGAATGAAAGCTCGCCGAGAGACGAGAAGCCCTTTATAGTATAGTTGTATGAACCGTTTGCAAGATTGCTGAATGTATGGCTGATATTTTTGGCTGTAGCAGCTTCACCCTCGATGACGGTGTCTTCCGAATCATTGTCAAGAGAAATGACGTAACGGACGGGCGAACCTCCATAGATATCATCCGAGAAAGTTTCCCAACTTATGGTGGCCGTGTTGCCGTTTGATTCAGTGGCAGGGGGGAGAGGAAGCACATCCTCGAATGTCACATTAGGATAGAGTTCAGACCATGCAGCTTTGTAGGCTTCGGCTGAGCCTTTAGGAACTTTCACAGTGGGGGCGATTGTGATTTTATTTGTACCTTTAAGCACGGGAGGAACGACGGCGAAACTGTAAATAGCTCTCAGTCCGAGACAGCCTGAACCGAGCGGTGAGAGTTCCTCAAGTGTCGAGGGGAAGCTGATCCATTCGACAGCTGTGCATGAACCCATCACGGAATAGTTGGCGGTCTCGCCTACGCCGATGCTCTTGATTCCTTCTGGGAACAACATTTGAGAAATGCCGAGCATTGAAAGAGCGTTGTTGCCGAACTGGATGTTAAGAGCATTGTTGTTGGTCATTTTTACGGACTTGATACCACGGTCCATGAAGAAAGCTGTGTCACCGATTTTCTCAAGAGCATCATAGAACTCAATAGCCTCAAGCTGAGAGCAGCCATAGAAGGCAGAGAGGCCGATGACTTTCAGGTTCTTGGAGAACTTGATACTTTTGATAGTGGCAACCTGATTGAACGCATACTGAAAGATTTCTTCAGTGGAATCGGGCATGTCGTACTCTTCGCCTTTACCTCCGGGATAAGCGAGGAGCAGAGTTTTTTCCTTATTGAAGATCACACCGTCGATATCCGTATAGTTGGGATTTCCTTCAGCGATATTGACACGTTGGAGTTTTGTACAGCCGGTAATCATGCTGCTGCCGAGGGAGGTGACGTTTGCTGAAATATTCAGCTCCGTTAGACCGGTGAATCTGAATGCGTTAGTGCCGATGGATGTAACACTTTCAGGGATATCTATATGGGAGAGATTCTCACATGAATAAAAAGTACCATCGCTTATCTGGGTGATCTTTGAGGGGAGGTCGATTGATTCAAACGCGCATCCACGGAAAGCACTCTTGCCGATGTAAGTGACGTTTTCGTGCAGTTTTATGTCAGCAAGCGCGTTGCATTCATAAAACATATTATCGTTGATCGATGTAAGGGATTCAGGCCATACGATCGATGTAAGGGATGCACATCCGTAGAAAGCATTGTCGTTGATACTCTTTATTCCGGCCGGGAACGTCACGCCATTAAGTGCCTTGCACTCATAAAATGTAGCGTTGCCGATGGATTCGAGCGTCGAGGGGAACTTCGCTTCCTCAAGTGAAGAGCACTTATAGAAAGCCTGATCGCCGAGAGAAGTCATGCCTTCAGGCAATACGATAGTTTTAAGCTTGCTGCTGTTGCTGAAAGCACCGGTACCAAGTGATTTGATCGAAGAGGGGAGGGTGACGGTCTCAAGTCCGCTACCGTAGAAGGCATTGTTCTCGATGGTTTCGAGTCCTTCCGCGAAGTTTACGGTTTTGAGAGCCGATGCACCGGTGAAAGCATTGTAGGTGAGTGTTTTCAGACTTGCCGGGAGTGTAAGCTCGACGAGTTTCGTACAGTTACCGAAGCCGGAATTTTCTATGGTTGAGAGGTTGGCAGGCAACACGAGTGATGTCAGACCCGAACAACTTGAAAAGGCACTCTTGTTGACAGTGGTAAGAGTGTTGGGAAACGAAATGGACGTCAGTCCCTTACAGCTGCTGAAAGCTTTCTCGTCAATTACCGTTACGCCCTCCTCGAAATTCAGGGTCGTAAGGTTGCTGCACTTCTCGAAGGCAGAGATACCGACGGCTGTCACCGTGTATTCGGCATCGCTTATTGTTACTTTACCGGGAATTGTGACGGACGTTAGGTCTGCGTAGGAAGCGTCCTTTACGACTGTTGCTGTCTTTGCGGTGTTGTCCGCCTCAAAAAACAGGTTGCCTACCTGCACCGTATCGGCCCATGCGGGAGCAAATACTGACAGACATAAGCAAGCACCCATTGAACGATAAACTTTAGTAAAATTGTTCATAAAGTTTTTGATTATGTGATTAATAATTGGATTATATCATCCCTCGGATCAATTGGCAAAATGCAGATGCCAAATGTGATTTTGTTTAATGTTGATAAAATTTTTGCAAATGTAATAAAAATTGGATATGAAAATAGCGAAAATCATAACAAAAAGAAAAATATTCTACTCAAATGGCATATTTATGCTTTAGGGAGAGATGACTTTAAGTGATTATCGAATCCTGACATCTATACCTAAGGGTTACCGATCAATCTTATGCACATGATTTCCGGAGAGTGAACCTTTTACACGCTTTCAGGGTATAGATTGATAGGAATATTCCTGAAACATCTGAAAAATTTTTGCATTCCGCTATGGATTTTAAACTTCACTTTGATCATTATAATATTAACGTTGCCGATCGTGAAAGATCGATGAAATTCTATCAGGAGGCACTCGGACTTAAGGAACTGAGCCATATTGACGGGCCGGACGGTGCGTTTACCATCACTTATATGGGCGACGGTAAGACCGGCTTCCGTCTTGAACTCACCTGTATGCGTGACCATCCGCAGAACTATGATTTAGGCGAGAATGAGACTCACCTTGCCCTGCGTCTTGATGCCGGTCAGAACTACGATGATCTTCTCGCTTACCATAAGAAAATGGGAGTGGTCTGCTTTGAGAACCCCGCCATGGGAATATATTTCATCGAGGATCCCGACGGGTATTGGATCGAACTTCTGCGTCCTAATGAATGATTGGCCGAGGTCATCTGGCACTGGGGTGATTACTCCGGAACTTACTTCACAGAGTCCAGTGTTTGAAACGGATATGATTATCTAACGGATTATGATTCAGGATGTAGCCTATTCACAACGAGTGAAGGCACAACCATATACATAGCCGGTGAATGTTACCTATAGGTAATGACGTGCCGCCTATGAGCAGAAGCTGTGGGAAGTATTGCCTACATTTGTATAAAATTAACTCCCGAAATCATATCTAAAAAAAATTGCCTGTCGAATGCAAATGTATCATGACCATTCCGCACAGCGGCCTAAGTCGCTTTTACGTTTCGCAATGCTGAGTCTGCTCATAGCCCTCGGCTTTGGCTTGTCCATGTCTGCTAAATCCACGGATGACCGCTATGTTGTGGCCTACGTCACATCATGGAGTAGCGAACTTCCCAATCCCCACTACATGACTCACCTGAATTATGCTTTCGGTCATGTGACGGAGTCATTTGACAGCGTGCGGATCGACAATATAGACCGTTTCCGTGCCATTGCCGATCTTAAAAGGGAAAATCCTAAGTTGAAAGTCCTCCTTTCCGTCGGCGGATGGGGTAGCGGACGGTTCAGTGAGATGGCAGCCGACAAAGATCTGCGCAGGAAGTTTGCCGAAGCGTGCAGTGACGTGGTGAACCGATATGGAATTGACGGCATAGACATTGACTGGGAGTATCCCGGTAGTAGCGCGGCCGGAATATCTTCCTCACCCGATGATCCCGCTAATTTTGTCAGTCTCCTGAAAGACCTGCGCAAATCGCTTGGCAAGGATAAGCTTCTGACCATAGCGACGGGAGCTGGTGGCGCGGGCTGTCTCTTGAACGATCTGAAAGGAAGCGTTGATTTCATCAATATAATGACTTACGACATGGCTTCGGCACCGCGCCATCATGCGCCGCTTCACTGCTCGGAAAATACCGGAGACATGTCGGTTGAAAAAGCTGTTGCCACGCATCTTGCGGCCGGAGTGCCTGCTGAAAAACTTGTAGTCGGGATTCCTTTCTATGGCCGTGGCGCAGAGCCTTACGGCAATTTTGTGAATTATGCTTCCATTTCTGCGCTCCCCGGTTGCCACGAAGAGTGGGATTCAGTGGCCATGGTGCCTTATATGGCCGATAGTTCCGGCCGACTCGTCATCGGATATGACAATGCACGTTCGATCGGTCTTAAAGCCGACTATGTGAAGAATATGGGGCTTAAAGGCTTGATGTATTGGGACTACAGCGGTGATAACGATGCCAACGAACTGCGGACGGCTGTAGCCTCCGCCATGCTTCCTGACCGTTATGCCGCCGATTACGCCCGTGCCCCGCGTTTCAAGGCCCTGCTTTATTACAGCGACACGGCCGAACCTGCACACGTCGATTTCGCACGACAGGCCATCGAATATTTCCATCGCCTGTCATACGGTGAGGGCTATATCCTCGACCGCACGACATCTATGGCCGAGTATCCTTACGAAAGACTGAAGGAATACGACGTGGTGATCGCAATAAATACCATGCAGTTTGATCAAAACGAAAGAACGGCCTTCGAGCGGTATATGAATGAAGGAGGGGGATGGATCGGATTCCACGCCGCTGGCTACAATGATGGGCGGACACAGTGGAAATGGTTCAATGATTTTCTTGGTGCAGGTAAATTCTATTGCAACACTTGGCCACCGCAGCCCGCACTGCTTGATGTGCACGATAACGCACATGCCGTCACGAAAAACCTGCCTGCTTCCTTCGTCGCTCCCGAATGCGAGTGGTATCAGTGGAGTCCGTCACCGACAGAGAATCCAGATGTGGATATCCTCGTGTCACTCTCACAGAAAAATTATCCAATCGGAATCAAGGATATAATATATTATGGTGATTTTCCTGTGGTGTGGACCAACAGAAATTACCGCATGGTCTATCTTAACTTCGGTCATGGTGATACCGAATTTACCGATGCTACGCAGAATCTCCTTGTGGTCAACGCCTTCCGTTGGGTAGTCAGCCGTTCCCCGAAAGGGAATCCTTTCATGAAGAGTTAAACTCCGGCCACGTTCAAAAAAGAACTGACCGTCCGCTCCGGGTACTATACACCACGCGCTCTGCCTCCATTTCGAGCAGGGCGCGTTTCGTTTCCAGTCCCCCGCCGTAGCCGGTAAGACTATGATCCGCTCCGATGACACGGTGACAGGGGAGGAGGATAGAGATGGCATTTGCCCCGTTGGCGTTCGCGACCGCGCGCACCGATGCGGGGTGTCCGATCATCCCGGCAAGTTCGGAGTAGGAAATTGTAGTTCCGTATGGAATCTGCGACAGCGTCTGCCATACGGTTTTTTGAAAATCAGTTCCGGCAAGGAGGATGGGGATGGAAAATTCGCGTCGCTGACCGCCGAAGTATTCGTCAAGCTGACAGGCACATTCAGCCATCACATCCGACGTACCATTAAGAAAATCGGTTTTGAGGTAGCGGGCGAGTCGGCGGTGTATGCCGTCATTGCTTTTACCCGACAGCCACTCGCATATACAGAGCCTATCGTCATGCGATCCGAGGATGAGGTCACCGAATGGAGAGTGATATGTCTGAATGAGTATGGACATGAACGGAATTTGTCTATTGTAAAGTTTGAATGTCGGCTGACAAAGTTAGTATAATCCATTGGATTCAGAATGGTTTTTATCCTAAATTTAGATCTGTTCAATCTCTTTAGGCTCTAAATTTGTTAGAAAGTCATACACTCTTCAACTATTAAACGTTAAACCTCTTATGCTTGATATGGATACTTCTAAGACACCCACACCTGCCACGGATGCTTCTTTGTCCTCAAAGTCGGTGACCCGGAAATCGTCCGGCTCATCGTCGTCCCCTTCCGGAGATCACAGAGATTTTATGGATGCAGTCAAACGTGTGCTCAAATACCTTGTGCCGCTCCTCGTGTCGGGCGGTCTGATCGTATGGCTTTTCCATAAGGTCAATATCCATCAGGTCGAGAGCATAATCAGACAGGGTGTTGATTACCGCTACATAGTGGCAATGATGGCCATAACAGTCCTATCGCATATCATACGTGGTATCCGCTGGGGCATCCAGTTGCGTGCGGCAGGGATTCCGCGTATCCCTGCTGTGGCAGAGAGTGTGTCGATCTTCGGTGCATACGCACTGAATCTCGTTTTCCCGTTTCTCGGTGAGGCATGGAGATGTGTCTATATCACGCGGCGAGAGGGCTGCAAACTCTCGACCGTAGTCGGAACGGATCTCGGTGACCGCGCCTCGGACGGCGTGATGATTCTTATGATCATGATTCTGACAGCCTTTGTAGCCCATCCGGCGATTGAACGTTTCCTCGACCGCTATCCGCTGGGTGAGGCGATAGACCGCATCACGACCAATGGTATCCTGTGGATAGCGATTATAGCGATCCTCGCATTGCTGATCGTCGCTGATTGGTATTTCCGTGACACGAAGTTTGTCAAAGGAGTCAATACCAGTATGCTCCGTATGTGGAACGGCTTCAAGGTACTGTTCCACATGAAAGGTACGGGGCTTTACATCGTGCTGACTTTCGGTATATGGATCTGCTATTTCTTCGAGACTTATGTCTGCTTTTTCGCTTTCCCATTCACGCGTGAACTGATCACAAATTCTCCCTATACACTCGGTCTTGTTCCGGGTCTTGTGGTGTTTGTGTTCGGATCATGCAGCATGGCTGTACCGTCCAACGGCGGGCTCGGTCCGTGGAATCTGGCTGTGATGTTCGCGCTTAGTCTGTTTGGAATAAGCAACAGCGACGGTGCGGCCTACTCGATTGTCTGCTGGAGTTTCCAAGCTATAATACTTGTGGCATCGGGAATTTTCAGTGTCATCTATATCATGGCAAGTGAGAAAAGTGTGAAGCGTCAGCTTGCAGCACGCCGCGCGGCTCAGGCAAAGGATGGTATGACAGAGCAGAAACAATGAGGAAATGAAAGGAGATCCGAACGATGAGATACTGGGTATTCACAAGTAAGCCGGAACACTTCAAGATGTCGGAGGCTCTCGTGCCGGGTGAGACGCTCGACTGGCCTACGTTTGCGCGCTTCAAGTTCGAGGTCGGTGATCTGGTGTTTTTCTACGCATCAAGTCCTATCCTTCAGATGATAGGCAAGCTTGAGATCGAGGAAATCGGTCTGCCGTTCAGTGAGGTCAATCCGCGCAATGAGCTTAGGAAATGGCCCAAGCATCATTCGCGCATCCCGTGGATGAGGTTACGTGTGCTGCAGAGTGCACCGGTTCCGTTCAAGCCTCTTCAGCGCGGCAGTCTCTATTATCACACCGAGTTCAAGCCTTCGCCCTATCCGAAACTTCTTCACGAGGGTGAGCGTGAGTATGTAATGCGGGCCTTTGATGAGGCCATGACTTATCGTGCGGATATGGTGAGGTATGAGGACGGAGTGAATCCCGATGCTCTTGCAAGAGTCACCCGCGGTGAGATTCTTCAGGCTGCCGTCGGGAGGCTGAAGGGTGGATTCATCGAATCTCTTTACTATTCGAAAGCCGAAGGCACGTTGACGGTCGAGGTTGTTTCAAATGGGGGAGAGACTCGGACAGTTGATACCATCACGTCTGAAAGAGATAACGAGGGTATCATTGACAGGCTGAAATTTACTTTCGGAGAGGTCATAAGAGCCAAATGGGATTACGAGAAGGCCAATGATAGGCTTTCCGGAGTCCGTCTTGACATTGATGACACCTATATGTTGATGCATTTTGACGGGGCTGATATAGAGATCTTCGCCAAGACATTACGGATCGACTGATGACTGAGGGGTCTGCGTCATCATCACATCATGTCATCCACTGCATCAATCAGGGCTTCGACAGTAGGAAGTATGCTGTCATTGTTCAACCTGTAGCCGTCTGCTGTGATTTCGACAGTGCAGGTGTCATTGTCATTATCTGCGATTGATTCGTCGGTGGGTTCTATGATTGCAATGCCGTTGCGAGCAAGGGCTCTTGCGACGAGCGTGCGGCGGCCGTTGTCTCCGATTAGTCTGATATGGCGATCGGGACGGCGATTTATACAGAAAAGCCCCGTCACAGGATCGAATCTCACGCCGTCGCTGTCGAAATAGCGTCCGAGTTCGCCATTGAAAGCCAGATCCTCCGGCGTACCGATGACCACACCGTGGGGCTTGTCGATGAGCCATACGCGGTCGGCTATCTGGAGGGCGAGTTCAAGATCGTGGGTGGAGAGGAATACAGTCTTGTCTTTCAGGCGTGAAAGCGACTGGAGCAGCTGCATGATCTCCACTTTACTGGGATAGTCGAGAAAAGCAGTCGGCTCGTCAAGGAAAATCACCGGTGTTTCCTGCGCGAGGGCCTTGGCAATCATTACTTTCTGCCGTTCGCCATCGCTGAGGGTGTTGACGGCACGGTGGCGAAGATTCTCGATTTTCACAAGTGCGATGGCTTCATCCACGATATGCCGGTCACTTTCGGTCAGTGCGCCCCAAAAACCTGTGTATGGACTGCGCCCAAGACCGATAAGCTCCTCTACGGACATATTTGCGAGACTCAACCTTTCGGTCAGCACCACGCCTATGACTTTGGCGAGTTCTTCCGCCGGATACCCGTCCAGATCCCGTCCGTTGATCAGGATCTTTCCACTAAGCGGAGGCAGGAAGGCGGAAAGAGTTTTCAGAAGTGTAGATTTTCCAGCTCCGTTCGGTCCAAGCAGACAAGTCAGTTCTCCCGAACGCAGTGATGCAGTCACACTATCCGTCACCGGAATCCGACGGTTTCGGTCAGTATAACCTGTGACAAGGTCCTCAACCTGTATGGTGTTTTTTTTTGCAGACATTGATTATAAAACGTTTATTTTTCAAGTGCAAAATTAATCTAAAAAGTTGGGAAATAGACAAGATGNATTGATGAAACTCGATTGGATGGGAAANTGATGCTATTCAATAGCGAGCACGCTNNTTGATGAGCAAACTAATAAGGAAAGCTTAGGATANATTTTTGCGTAAGGCTGCTAAGTAATTATTGGAAGAATCTTTTTCNTTATCGCACTGTTTCGGGGGTGGGGTAGTNGTAAATTTGTGGAGACAAATTTACTTATCGGATTAATTTTAGACTATGAAAATATCTCACTTCTTTACGAATGAATCTGCATCTGTTGAATCTGCATCTGTTGAATCTGCATCTACTGGATCAGTAACCGTTGAGCCTAAGGCTGTTGAAACTAAGGCTACGCCTATGGTTACCGGATCTTTGNTTATCCCGGANCTATCACACGTCTCGGAGTTTCCTGTTGTTTCAAGATCGTCTGTCGATCCGATGCTTTCAGAGGTAATGTATGAGGATGGTGTTGCTGATGATGGAAAGAGGAAGGAATCCAGAANCAAAAAGAGTAAGGGAGTCAATGGNGTTTCGAAAAAATTCTATGCCGATTTGGACAACCGTGTCAAGGGGGTAATGATGGTTATAGATGGCGGTAATACCCCTTATATAGCTGTCAAGATGGCTATTGACAACTATATCTTTAAAGGAGTAGAGCCTGAGAGAGATGCACTGATTTTGGTAAAGATAATCTTTCTACTGCTGAAACCGGAGATAGACANGGCCATGATGCGTTCGCGCAAGGCGAGGGAGCGAGCTGTGGCAAGGAGATCGGCAAAATCCTGTGGAGATGAGGCCAGNCGGGTTTATAAACCGGAGNANCAAGAAGCCGTTTCTGACGTGGAAAGCGACGGTTTGGCTGATGANGCGGTCATGACTGCGCATATAAAGNATCCCGATACACCACATGGAATCGAGAAGCAAGGAGATGGAAACAGATCANATAAAACGGATGAACGGCCACAAGACACACNGCCCGGATGCGCTAAAGAGCAAACCACNATNAAGCAAGAGCAAAAAGCCGTGGAGATAACTGTGCCGGAGGTGGATATGGCAGGTTATATGATCAGGAATATGGCTGAGGACGTAAAGGGTGTGCGCCAGCTTAACCGTCGGGAACGTCGGGAGCTACAAAGATTGATCAGGCAAGCTAAGAAGCGCGCATTGCGTGCTGAAAGAGACTGTGCGTGAGCAAAAAGCTATTTCAAGTGTTATTAAATTGACCTGTATCATTTTTCTATGATGGCAGAACGACTTATGATCACAAAACATAGCTTATGACTTGCAAGTGACATATTAAAATAATACTTTTGTGCCCGCATAAAACTATCACTTTTCACTATGACCCCTAATCCAGCACCGCAGCGCGGTCTGACCGCCCAGCAGGTCGAAGAAAGCCGCCGTCTTCATGGAGCAAATGTGCTCACTCCCCCTGCAGAAGAATCACTATGGCATTTATTTTTAGCCAAGTTCAAAGATCCGCTCATAATCGTATTGCTCATGGCGGGAGTGTTGTCGATACTGATCTCACTCTATGAATACTTTGCGCTGGACGAAGGCGGAGCCGTGTTCTTCGAACCTGCCGGAATCTTCATGGCTATTTTTCTTGCCACTGGACTGTCCTTTTACTTCGAGAAGAAGGCCGAGGATGAGTTCAAGATTCTCAATCAGGTAAATGATGACGAACTGGTACAAGTGATCCGCGACGGTAATCCTACTGAGATCTCGAAAAAGGATGTCGTTGTCGGTGATATAATCATACTCAATACCGGTCAGGAAATTCCGGCAGATGCACGACTGCTTGAATCGACCCAGCTCAATGTCGATGAATCGACACTTACCGGTGAACCGATGGCCTCCAAGACGACAGATCCGGAACACTTTGATCCGGAGGCGACTTTCCCGTCGGACCATGTGATGCGCGGAACCCGTGTCATGGAGGGTCACGGTGTGGCTGAAGTATATGCTGTCGGTGATGCGACTGAAAACGGCAAGGTCTATGAGGCCGCCCATATCGACGACGGCACGAAGACTCCGCTCACCGAGCAGCTCGAACGTCTCGGNGGACTCGTCACCAAGGGCAGCTATATGATCGGTGTCGCTATCATCATCGGTCGTATAGTGATGTATTTCCTTGAAAACGGTCAGTTTGAATGGCTCTCGTTCATAGCCTATTTCCTNCAGAGCATCATGATAGCGGTGACGCTCGTGGTTGTGTCCGTTCCCGAAGGTCTGCCGATGGCGGTCACCCTCAGTCTTGCCTACAGCATGAGGCGTATGCTCCGCACGAACAATCTCGTGCGCAAGATGCATGCCTGTGAGACTATGGGCGCNACCACNGTNATCTGTACCGACAAGACGGGTACACTCACACAGAATCAGATGCGCGTGGCCGAGACCGATTTCTTCGGACTTCCCGGTGGCAAGCTCGGTGACAATGAAGAAAGCCGTCTGATAGAGACTGCCATTGCAGTCAACTCTACTGCTCAGCTCGATCTTTCCAACGAGGGGCAACCTTCGGTACTCGGCAATCCGACTGAAGGCGCACTGTTGCTGTGGCTGCGCGACAACGGTGTGGATTACCGCGAGATCCGCGAAAATGCCAAGGTGGTGAGGGAACTTCCGTTTACCACCGAGCGTAAGTATATGGCTACCGTCATAGCTACTCCAGAAGGGGAAAGACTGTTCATCAAGGGCGCGCCTGAGATTGTCATGGCTATGGCCGACAGTGTGGATGGCGGTGTGGAGCGCACTCGTATCAACGAGCAGCTGCTCGGCTATCAGGAAAAGGCTATGCGCACGCTCGGTTTTGCTACCTGTTTGCTCCCTGCAGGAGTTGATGGTATCGGTGAGAATGGAGTCGAAGCCGATGGCATACGCTTCATGGGTGTCGTGGCCATCGCTGATCCGGTGAGAGCTGAGGTCCCTGATGCTATCCGTGAATGTATTGATGCCGGAATAGCNGTGAAGATCGTTACGGGCGATACTCCTGCAACTGCAAGAGAGATCGGACGTCAGATCGGACTATGGCAACCGACTGATGGCGAACGCAATATTATCACCGGACCGGAATTTGGCGCACTGACCGACGATGANCTTCTCGATCGGGTAGGGGATATGAAGATTATCGCCCGTGCCCGTCCGATGGATAAGAAGAGACTGGTTGAGGCCCTGCAGAAGAACGGCAATGTGGTTGCGGTTACCGGCGACGGTACGAACGACGCTCCCGCGCTCAAGGCTGCCAACGTCGGATTGTCGATGGGCGACGGTACGTCTGTTGCAAAGGAGGCGAGTGACATAACTATCGTTGACAATTCGTTTGCCTCGATCGGTCGCGCTGTGATGTGGGGACGCTCGCTGTTCCAGAATCTTCAGCGATTTATACTTTTCCAGCTTACAGTCAATGTTGTGGCCTGTCTGGTGGTACTCGTCGGAGCTTTCATGGGTACTGAATCGCCGCTGACCGTGACGCAGATGCTGTGGGTGAACCTCATCATGGATACGTTTGCGTCAATGGCACTCTCGTCGCTTCCACCGTCGCGTTCGGTCATGGATGCCAAGCCGCGTGACCGCCGTTCATTCATCATTACTAATCCCATGTGGCGTTTCATCGGAGGTGTAGGCCTGATTTTCTCAGCTATAATTCTCGGTATGGTCTATGTGTTTGAACATGCCGACGTCACCTCGCTGATGGATCTTGTCAATATCCATCTTGGTGCGAGTCAAGGTCTCAGCCCCTACGAGCTGTCGGTAATCTTTACGACTTTTGTGATGCTCCAGTTCTGGAATCTGTTCAACGCACGTGCATTTGCCACACACCGCAGTGCGTTCCATCTCCAGTCATGCGGAGAGTTCCTGCTGATTGCCTGTGTGATCTTCATTGGTCAGGTGATTATAGTCACGATCGGCGGCGAGTTCTTCAACGTCGTTCCCCTCAAGCTTCAGGACTGGGTGATCATAGTCCTCGGCACATCCCTCGTCCTCTGGATCGGCGAAATCGACCGCGTACTGTCCAGATTGNGGANATAAGAGATGATAGATCTACTGTTGGAGCATGTGGTGGAACAAAATAATTAAGTTCCCGGATATAATTACTGTACCTTGCGCCAACCATACAACTGAAATTTAAATTTCACATAACAGCACATATTTGTAGGGACGCTGCGTGCAGCGTATGCCAAATATTCTCCATTATATGATGGATTTCATCTGGCGTACGCTGCACGCAGCGTCCCTACAAACTGTTCTCAAATATATTCACATTTATGAATCAGTCCGGGGATTTGAGGAGGACTGAACGGAGATCGGTGCGNGAAAGTACGCGAATTTCGGTTGAGGTATAGTCGATGAGACCGCGTTCCTTCATGCCGTCAAGTGTACTGATAAATGATGAACGCTGCACTCCGAAGAGGGTGTAGAGATCGCGCTGGCGGCATGAGAGCGTAATGTCCTTACCATCACGCTGCGTGAGGGCGATAATCCAGAAGGCAATACGTTCTTCAAGCGATCCGGAGGTGAGAGCAAGCACACCGTCGATGGCTTTCTGTGCGTTGGTTGAGATGTAGTTGAGGTAGTTGAACAGGCAGACTTCATCTGAGCGGATTATGCTGATGAAATCATTCTTGTCGATCTGCATTATCGAGACGGTATCGATGGCGGTGACAGTTGCAGGATAGAGGGTATTGCGTCCGAAAAGGTAGTCGGGAGAGACAACGGTGGGTGCTTCGAGTGTCTGGGTGACAACGAAACGGTCAGTGCTGTTGCGTACAGTGAGGCGCACGCTGCCGCCGATCACAAACATCATGCGTGTACAGGGATCGCCGGCATCAAGGATCTTTTCACCGGGAAGATATTTTGAGAAAGCGAGGCGGGTACTGCCTACGATCTCGGATATGCGATTGTAGCTCACACCGTTGAAGAGTGGTAAGCCCATCAGATTCTCATACATGCTGTTGAGTGCCATAGCTAAATGTGTAGGATGTTAGTGAAACGGTAAGAAGAAGGACCGGTGTTGAACGGAGGCATGACAGGCAGAGCGTTCGGCTTCAGATCCTCATGATATATTAACGTATATTGAGAGATTTTAGTTTTTCCGTTAACATTTGACGAGGATATATGCCGACTGATTATCCGGCTGATTTTGCATCACGTCGGGCCTTGAAATAGAGCTGGGCGGAGTTGATGGTGTTCTGCCAAGCNACGTAGGCCGCCGGTGCGACTGATGAGACAGGGTTGAGGTATGTGAGNGCCATCCATATCGCAAGGACGGTGTTTTTCTGACCGAGACCCTGAGCTCCGGCGATCTTATCGCCACAGCGACGACCGATTTTGCGTCCGATCCAGAACTGAGCGCAGCACACGNCTCCGGATAGGATGGCGAGCAGTATCATNTCAGGGACAGCTCCCGCAGGCTCGTCCATGATGAAGCTGACGGCGCGCCCGACNACTATAAAAAGTGAGACTGCCCAGATGTAAAACGAGATGGCCTGACGGTCNGCAACGGCATGATGGACTTTCGGGGCTACTTTAAGTAGAATCAAAGCGAGGATGAGCGGGAGGATGATGAGTGGCATCACCTTTATTGAGATTGTGGTGAGGGAGTCGATGAACCCTATCTGNGCGTCAGTGCCCATGAGCGTGAAGAATATGGGAGCGAGTATGGCGACGGTGAGATTGGAGATGATGGAGAATGTGGCGAGTCGCGGGACGCTTCCTCCGAGCATACCGGTGATCACCGGGGCGGCTGTGGCTGTCGGGCAGAACACGCAGATGAAAGTCCCCTGTGCCAGATCGGGACTGAACGGAAGCAGACAGAAATAGACGGCTATAGCTCCGAGGATCTGAACTGAAAGCAACCCCCAAGAGAGGCGGGTTATGCGAAATTCGCTTGGCTTCACACGGCAGAAGGTGATGAAGAGCATGATGAAGATGAGATAGGGGGCGATAAATTCGATACGTCCCATAAAGTCGTGAAAGAGTATTCCGGCCACCATTGATATAGGCAGCATCCACGGCTTGAGCTTCTGGCGTAAGATGGACATTTTCATTTTTTTTACTGCATTCGCTTGGTGTATAAAGTGATGATTCATGAATAGTGGCTATTTGAGGGGTGATGAAGTGGGCCTCTATGGATCAGCCGATGCATTCATGAATAAATATGGGTGCAAAATTACAAATTCCTCTCCGGATTTAAGATAAAATAATAAAGGAGGGGGGATTTCTTTGAGTAGATTTTCATAAATTTGCCGGAGAGTTTATAGGGGTTGTTTATGTCCATGAACAGTGGGCTCGGCCTGTCGTCAATTAAGTGTAGATCAGTCCAATAATATAATATGGCAGACAATTATCTTGAAAAACGTATGGAGGAGTACCGCGCGGGGAAGCTTGCGCCGAAAAGCCGTGTGGTCTATGCGTCAGGAGCGAAGCGGGAGCCGGGTGAGTTCGCGCTGACTTTTCCGCAGATGCGTGTTGTGGTTTTCGGAGGNGCCTCTGAGTTTGTCGGGGCGTTGGCAAAGTCGTTCAGATCTGTCGGATCGTCGGTTGCGCTATGTCACACGGATAAGAAATTCTGTACGCCGTTAGCGCAGGCGGAGGGATGTCGGTATTACCCGTTTGACCCCTTCGGTGATGGCTGTACGGACCGCGTGATTGAAGATCTGGCTTCCCGGTGGGGTAGGGTGGATGTGGTGATTGATCTTAGGGGGACAGATGAGTCAGGTGATATTGACTATGATTCCTTAGCTGAACTTCTTCTTCTGCACTCACATCCGAAATTCGGATTCATTTGCCGGACCGAGTTGGAAGTGTGAACGGAGAATGTAAGGTAAAATAGCCGTATTGCCAAACTTGTGGTAAAATCAATGAGGAATTGTCGGGAGTAGGGCTATTTTTCGTCATCTTTATTCCAACGGCATAGAAATCCCATGATTTTTATGTACTTTTGCAGTCCCGAACTGGAATTTTAATCAGTTCTGATAAAGAATAGTAACCAATCAAATAAGATCAACTATATAATATGGCACTTCAATGCGGCATAGTCGGCCTGCCTAATGTCGGCAAATCTACACTTTTCAATTGTCTCTCTAATGCAAAGGCTCAGTCGGCCAATTTCCCTTTCTGCACCATCGAACCCAATGTAGGTGTGATCACGGTGCCTGATGCGCGTCTCAACAAACTCGTTGAGATGTGTCAGCCACGCAGCGTTGTCCCGGCAACGGTTGAGATCGTGGACATAGCCGGTCTCGTGCAAGGTGCGAGCAAAGGTGAGGGTCTCGGCAACAAGTTTCTTGCCAACATCAGGGAGACGGATGCGATCCTGCACGTGCTCCGTTGTTTCGATGATGATAACGTGACTCACGTTCATAATACAGTTGATCCTGTCCGCGACAAGGAAATCATTGACTACGAGCTTCAGCTCAAGGATCTTGAAACGGTGGAGAGCCGTATTGCCAAGACTCAGAAACAGGCACAGACCGGGGGCGATAAAGTAGCGAAGATGCAGTATGAGGTGCTGAAGAAGTATCAGGAAGCCCTTCAGCAAGGTAAACCTGCGCGTACCGTTGAGCTTGAGACTGTGGATGAACAGAAGTTTGCCCATGATCTGTTCCTGCTCACCAGCAAGCCGGTGATGTATGTCTGCAACGTAGATGACGCTTCGGCAGTCAACGGCAATAAGTATGTCGAGGCCGTGCGTGAAGCCATCAAGGATGAAAATGCCCAGTTGCTCATTGTGGCTGCACAGACAGAAAGCGAGATAGCCGAGCTTGACACATTTGAGGAGCGTCAGGAATTTCTCGCCGAGATCGGTCTTGAGGAGTCGGGAGTGGCGCGTCTGATCCGTGCCGCCTATGCCCTGCTGAATCTCCAGACTTTCTTCACCGCAGGTGCGGATGAGGTGCGTGCGTGGACCTTCATGAAGGGTAGCAAGGCTCCGCAGTGTGCCGGCGTGATCCATACNGATTTTGAGAAGGGCTTCATACGTGCTGAGGTGATCAAGTATGATGACTATGTGAAATACGGTAGCGAAAGTGCGGTTCGTGAGGCCGGTAAGATGGCTATCGAAGGAAAGAACTATGTAGCGGAGGATGGTGACATCATGCACTTCCTCTTCAATGTCTGATTCTGGATTTCGAATANATATATTATTTCATTAAAGTATCGGCGGAACTGAACATCAGTATCAGTTCCGCCGATACTTTATATTATTTAAGGAGATACTAAAATATGATTCGGATGGGATTCATACCAGATGTTATGACTGATGTTACAAGGTATATTTTATGCCACTGAGCATTGAAATAACGCTCTTAAAGGCCAAAAATAGCTCAAAAAGGCTGTTAAGTGTTAAATTATAGTTAAAATACTTATGGAAATTTGGAGGGAATTAGAAAAGTGCCTACCTTTGCACTCGCTTTTGAGAAGCAAGCCCCGCAGCGGCGGTGGACTTAGAGAGGATAACAGATTTGATATGAAAACGGTTTGCCGCTGAAATGTTAAAGAAAAGTTAAAATCTCGAAAAGAATTTGCGAGTCTCGAAAATAGTTCGTAACTTTGCAAAGTTTTCCGCTGAACGCTGAGGCGCGAGGCTTACGAGAAAGCGACGAGAGAACATTGAAAGAATTACAATAGACATTGAAAGTAGTACAAGAGTCATTTTGAGATGACCTCTGTCAATTCTACAGACAATCGCAATAAAGATTAACGGACATCTCCGGGTCGGCAGACTTCCGGTTGGCGTTTCTGTGAAAGCAAAAAAAAGAACAGAACAGCAGTCGGTCTTTTTGTGAAGCTTTCCTGCTCTATACCATTATAGAAAAGAAAAGAAAAAAGATAGACAACAACGAAGAGTTTGATCCTGGCTCAGGATGAACGCTAGCGACAGGCTTAACACATGCAAGTCGAGGGGCAGCGGGGGAGGAGCAATCCTCCCGCCGGCGACCGG